>JAOAFV010000014.1 GCA_026416095.1 Bacteroidales bacterium
CTGCTCATTGAGCGTAGTCGAAATGAGCAGTGCAAACAATCGCTCGCTTCGACTTCGCTCAGAGAGCGGGATGATATGCTCGTAGAGAATAATCCACTGCTCATTGAGCGAAGTCGAAATGAGCAGTGCAAACAATCGCTCGCTTCACCTTCGCTCAGCGAGCGAGATAATATGCTCGTCGAGCGTAGTCGAGACGAGCAATCACCCGATACCATCAACTTACCCTTTGTTTTAGATGAGCTTCCTGAAGGATGGAAAATAAAAAAAATAAATCAAGTTAAAAATGAAATTAAATATGGCTATACAGCAAAAGCTCAAGCATCTGGAAATGTAAAATACTTGCGAATAACTGATATTCAAGACAAAATTGTTAATTGGGAAAAAGTTCCATATTGTGAAATTAACCCAAATAAAGTAAAAGATTTTCTATTAAAAAAAGGTGATATTGTTGTTGCAAGAACTGGTAGTACTGGAAAATCATTTTTAATAAATGAATGTCCTCTTTCAGTTTTTGCTTCATACCTTATTAGAATTAGATTTAATGAAGAATTAATTCTTAATGAATATGCTTATTTATATTTTCAAACAGATTTATATTGGAAACAAATTTTAGAAAAAATAACAGGTACAATCCAACCAAATTGTAATGCAACAAAATTATCTAATATTGTTATCACACTTCCTACAAAACCCGAACAAGAAGAAATCGTACGTCGAGTAGAGAAGTTATTCGCAATTGCCGATAAAATTGAAGAACATTACAAAAAAGCAATGGAGCGAGTTGAAAAACTCGAGCAGGCAATTCTTGCCAAAGCATTCCGCGGAGAACTTGCCGAACCCGACCCAAACGATGAACCAGCTGAAATACTATTACAAAAAATATTACAAGAAAAAAATCTAAAAAATAAACAAAAATAAATTCTAATACTCCTTACAAAAGCTTTTAGAGAGTATTTTACTTTGATTGTAAGATTTTAAAATAAAAATTAAAACAGTGTAATTAATTTATTTTTTCAATTATCACAATTTCTTTATAAGTCTTTTATTAATTATCATTTTTTCCGGTATTTTTATTACCAAATTTATTTACTCCTACCGAAAGCATTGGTTCTACACTTTTTAGAATAAGCTTTCGATCTTATTTAATTATAACCAGAAAAAAAAAATTATTTCACTATTTTAATAAAACTAATTATTTTTACAGAAAAATATGGGAGCAATTTTACAACTTAAAGCTAGGCAAATTCTTGATTCAAGGGGTATTCCAACAATAGAGGTTGATCTTTTTACCGATAGAGGAGTCTTTAGCAGAGCCAGTGTGCCAAGCGGGAGTAGCTCCAGCAAATTAGAAGCCTACGAATTACGCGATAACGATCCTGGTCGTTTTTTAGGAAAAGGAGTTACCAAGGCTATTTACAATGTTAATAAAGTTCTTAATCAAGAATTAAGAGGCAAATTAGTTACCGATCAGGTAGGTATAGATTCACTTATGACACAATTAGATGGTACAGATAATAAGTCGAACCTTGGAGCAAATGCTATACTTGCTGTATCAATTGCTGTAGCAAAAGCAGGTGCCGCTACTACAGGTCAGGCACTTTACAGATATCTGGGTGGAGTTAATGCCCATGTTTTGCCCATTCCAATGATGAATATGATAACAGGCGGTATTAATGCAGTCAATAAAATCGATATTCAGGATATAATGATTTTGCCACTAAGAGCAAAAACTTTCTCCGACGCATATCGTCAGTGTTGTGAAGTATTTTACAACTTGCAATCTCTTTTAAAAGAGAAAGGGTATTTTTTACAACTCTCGGCCGAAGGAGGCCTTGCCCCTAATATTAATACTAATGAAGAAGCAATTGAATTAGTAATAGAAGCAATAAAACAAAGCGGTTATTCTCCCGAAAAAGAAATTTTGCTTGGGCTCGACTTTGCTGGTGGATACATTTACAACGACGAAAAGAAAAAATATATTCTTAAAAACGGCAACGAATATTCATGCAATGAATGGATAAATTACGTTGTCGATCTGGTAAAAAAATATCCTATAGTAGTAATTGAAGACCCACTTGAAGAACAGGATTGGGAAAACTGGCAAAAAATTACAGAAATACTAGGAGATAAAATATTGTTAGTTGGCGACGATTTGTTTGTTACAAATACAAACCTTCTAGCAAAAGGAATATATAATAACATTGCTAGTGGTGTGTCTATAAAACCAAATCAGGTTGGTACAGTTACCGAAACATTAGCTACAATTCAATTTGCTATGAGCTATAATTATTATCCAGTTATAAGCCATAGAAGTGGAGAAACAGAAGATGTTTTTATTTCGGAACTTTGTGTAGCAACAAATGCAGGTATATTACGTGCCGGAGCACCTTGCCGTTTAGAAAGAATAAATAAATACAATCAAATTCTAAGAATCGAAGAAATTTTGGGATCATCAGCATTATATCATGGAGAATTTTTTAGATATTCACGAGAGCTGTAACTATGGCACTTATTGATTTTATTCACAAATTAGACAAAGAAAATCAACTTGTTATAATCAATGAATTTATTAATCCAGAACTTGAAATTACCGAAATAGTCGATAGAATTTCTAAATCTGATAATTACAATAAAGCTTTGCTTTTCAATAACAATGGAACAATTTTTCCAATCTTAATAAACGCTTTCGGAAATGATAAAAGAATACTATTAGCGTTAAATTCTTCTTCGTGGGATGAACTAATTAATCGCATCGGTAATTTTTTTAACTTGTTAACTCGTAATTATTCACTCTTTAAAAAAATAGCGGAATTTTATAAAGCATATAAATATACAAGGCATCATATTAAAAGAAAAAAGGGGAAATGTCAAGAAATAATTTACAAAAATCCTAACTTAAACCTTTTGCCAATTCTAAAATGCTGGCCTTTCGATGGGGGTAAATTTATAACTCTTCCTATAGTACATACACTTAACCCACAAACCAAGCAAGTAAACGCAGGCGTATATAGATTGCAAGTATTAAATGAAAATACCCTAATAATTCACTGGCACATACATAAAGATGGCGCACACAATTACACTTATTATAAGGAACAAAAAATAAAAATTCCTGTAGCAATAGTGTTGGGTGGTAATCCAATTTATACTTACTGTGCCACAGCACCTCTCCCTTCGCAAATCAGCGAGTATTTTCTTGCTTCTTTCTTGCTAAATAAACAAATTAACTTCGTTAAATGTTTAACACAAGAAATATATGTACCCGACGATGCTGATATTGTAATAGAAGGTTACATAGATCCTAACGAAAAACTACATTTAGAAGGCCCTTTTGGCGACCATACAGGATTTTATTCGTTACCCGATTATTATCCAATAATGCATGTTACTGCAATAACTCATAGAAAAAACGCTATATACCCAGCAATAATAGTTGGAATTCCACCTCAAGAAGATTATTATTTTATTAAAGCAACCGAAGCAATTTTTAAACCCATTATAAAACTCTTATTACCTGAAATTATTGATATTAAAATGCCATTTTATGGCGTTGCTCATAATTTACTTTTAGTCCAAATAAAAGATAACTATCCGGCCCATTCAAATAAAATCGCTCACTTTATATGGGGCAATGGACAGTTAATGTTTACTAAAGTTATTATAGTAACCGATATAAATATCAAAAACGAAAAAGAACTTTTTTCTAATATTCTTTTACAAACTAATATCGAAAAAAGAATATTTATTTCTTACGGACCTTCAGATGTTTTAGAACACGCATCGGAAGAAAATTTAAAGGGAGGTAAACTTCTGATCGATGCAACAAAACTTAGCAATAACATTCAAAATATACCAGACGAATATCAATTAAAAAAATTTTTTGAAAATATGTATGAATATTATGCTTTAAATAATAAAGCCTATGTAATTAATGTAGATGCTTTATCGTTTGACGTAAATTCTTTCATTAAAGCCATTGAAAATATTAAAATTGTAAATCCGGAAGTTATAATCTTTATCAAAGATAAAAATTTAAAAAGTAAAGATTATAGAATAATAATTTGGCATTTCTTATCGAATTTCGACCCGGTAAGCGATTGTATAGTATTACCAAACGAAAATAAAAAATTTATTATACTTAATGGCATACCAAAATTCAAAAGAAAAAAAACACCAAATCCTGTTATAATGAACGAAGAAACTATTGAATTAATTAATAAAAAATGGCATAAAATATTTCCAAACATTCCTATAATACCCTCACCTTCAAAAGAGTTTAAGAATATATTTTATGGCAACAACTATTTTGTTGATTAAACAAAAATATAATAACTTTAAATCCAAAATATATAAAAATTTTTGTGTTGATAAAATTATTTTTTATATTAATCTTAATAACTTTTACCTATAAGCCACTAGATGCTCAATTAAATTTAAGATTCGAACATTTCGATCTTACTCATGGCTTATCGCAGGGAACAATAAATTGCATTTTTCAAGATTCACGCGGCTTTTTATGGTTTGGTACCCAAGACGGACTAAACAGATACGATGGAAATTCTTTTGTTATTTACCAACATAATCCTTTAGATAGTTTTTCACTTTCTTCGAAGTGGGTATATTCAATAACAGAAGATCATGAAGGTAATTTATGGGTTGGTACCCAAAATGGACTAAACAAACTAGATATTAAAACCGAAAAGTTTACTCACTACCACTTCACAAAAGAAGATGTATTTGCTGTTCTTTGTGGCAAAAACGGTGAAATATGGTTTAAAACCGTAAATGCTTTACACAAATACGATCCTAAAACAAATAAGCATAAATACTTTGAACATCCAATCGATTACTTTACTTCAAACAAATCAGATTATGGTTTCCCTATTTTAGAAGATGAAAACTGTATATGGATAGGCTCTGCAAACGGTTTATTATGTTTTATTAAAAAATACGAGGTCTTTAAAACATTTGTAAACATTCCCGACAACCCTAATAGCATTTCAAATAACTTTGTCACTAGTCTTGCTTTTGATAATAAAAACAACTTGTGGATAGGTACTAAAAACGGATTAAACAAGTTTAACAAGAAGAAAGAAATATTTACAAGATATTTCGAAGATACACTCACTCAAAAAGGGTTAAATGTTAACGTAATAAGTAGCCTATATTGGAGTAGAAAAAATATTTTATGGATTGGCACGTTTGGAGGTGGACTGAATTATTACGACCCGCAAGCTAACACTTTCTACTATTATACTCACAAAGAAAATGACGATTATTCATTATTTTACGATTATGTTTTATCTGTTTACGAAGATAACTCTTTAAACCTATGGATTGGTTTCGATGCTAATGGAATTAATAAAGCAAATTTAAAACCATTAAAGTTTGATCTTATTAGAAAATCAAATGCTAATATTAATTTACCTATAACTCAAGAAGTAATTGGCTCTATTTTTCAAGAAAACGATTCAATTTTGTGGATTGGTACATGGGAAAAAGGACTAAATATTGCTAACCTAAATACTAAAAAGGTTACTGTTTTAACAAAAAAAACTAACCCATCAATTGCCGGAAACAATGTTCATGTAATTTATCCCGACAAAAAAGGTTTTTTAATTATAGGAACAAGAAATGGGATAACTTTATTTAACAGAAAAACCAGAGAATTTGTTAGTATTGATAAGTACTTTAACTTCGACCTTAACACAAAAATTGATGGCATAAGAATATACGAAATAAAAGAAGATTATAAAGGAAACGTATGGGTAGCTACTAGTAATGGATTATATCGAATTAATTGGGACTTAAAAACTTATAATTCTTTTTTTTCCGACCCTTTATCTGAAAATTCTATATCAGACAATACTATTCTATGCATTCTATGCGATATAGAAAACGAGAATTTAATATGGATTGGCACAAAAAATGGTTTAAATCTTTACGATTATACAACAGGATCTTTCAAAAGAATTGGTGCACACAAAATAAAAGATAACAAGTTAAAGCAATTTTACTCACCAAGCAACGAATATATTTACCATCTAGCTCAAGATCGCTTTACCAATAATATTCTATGGATTGGCACTGCATCTGGATTAAATAAATATAATAAAAAAACAGGAGTTTTTGAATATATTACAACCGCCGATGGCCTTCCAAACGGCACAATCTACGAAGTAATACAAGACACAAAAGGCTATATATGGATGAGCACCAATCGTGGTTTAGCTCGCTACGATCCTCTATCAAAAAAAATATCAAGCTACGATATTTTTGATGGCTTACAAGGACTTGAGTTTAATAATGGTGCATCTTTTTATTACAATAATAAAATAATGTATTTTGGTGGGGTTAATGGAATTAATTATTTTAATCCTGAAGAATTACCAAGTAATCCATTCCCTCCAAATGTCCTTATTACAAAATACGAAAAAATAGATGCTCAAGGTAAATTTCATCAAAATAGCTTAATTGGAATAGATACATTAGTAATTAATCACAACGACAATACCATTGTCTTTTATTTCTCTGCTCTTGAATTTACTACACCTCATAAAAACCGATTTATGTACTTTGTAGAAGGTCTTAACGAAAACTGGATAAACATAGGAAATAGAAATTTCATTTCATTTAGTAACATTCCTCCCGGCGAATATACTTTAAAAGTAAAAGCAAGCAATAACGACCTATTATGGAGCGAACAATTTGCTTCTTTAAAAATTATTGTTTATCCTCCTTTTTACAAAACTACATGGGCAATTTTATTATACATTCTATTTGCTTTTATAATTATGTACCTCTACATACGATCAAGAATTCATAAGTTAGAAGTTGCTAATCAATTATTACAAGAAAAACAATTAGCTTCACTTGAAATAGCAAAGCAAAAAGAAGAACTAGCTATAAAGAATAAAAATATAACCGATAGCTTAAATTATGCAAAGCGAATACAACAGTCATTATTACCGTCTTCTTTCCTTTTAAAAAAGTTACTATCCGATTCATTCATTTTTTACTATCCAAAAGAAATTGTGAGCGGCGATTTTTACTATATAACCGAAAAAGAAGACAAAATAATTCTTTCAGTATCAGATTGTACCGGACATGGTGTACCCGGAGCACTTATGAGTATTATTGGTTTAGATTTATTGAAAAACATTATTCATATCCAAAAAATTGAAAATCCAGAAGAAATTCTTTATTATCTTAATCTTAATTTATTAAATACTTTTAGTAAACAAATCGACGAAACAGATATCAAAGATGGAATGGATATAGCTATTTTAGTTATCGACAAAACTGCAAAACTTCTACACTTTGCAGGTGCTTTGAGCGATATGTATTTGATTAGAGATAAAAAACTCTTAGAAATTAATGGAAACAGATATTCTATAGGTACACGAAGCGAAGCACACCTCACTTTCGACCGTCACACTATCGAATTTTTTCAAAACGACATGATATATTTGTTTACCGACGGTTTTATCGATCAATTTGGTGGTCCTTTTAATAAAAAATTTAAATATCACAGATTCCGACATCTGTTATTGTCTATACATGCGTTGAGTGTCGATAAACAATTAGAAATTGTAGAAGAAACTTTTGAAAACTGGAAAGGCAATCAAGAACAAGTCGATGATGTTTTAATTATTGGTATCAGGTTGTAAAATGAGATTGTTAATAAAACTGGCTTTTCTACTGCTATTTGTCAATATTTATACTCAACCTGACTCTTCTTCAATTGTTTTAAAAAGTGGTGTATATTTTACTTTTAAAGATTTCTTATTGCAAAAAGCTATTTCTAAAGAAAATATTGAAATGACTAACAATAAAACATTCAGTGAAATATTTAATCAAAAAACTTTTTATTATTTAGATAGCACTGGATTCGTTAGATCGCAAGAAACAAATAAAATATGGGGGTATGTCGACAATAATTCACTATTCATTAACTACAATGGAAAATTTCACAGAATTCTGCATATAGGTACTATATCAACCTTTATAATTATGTATAAAACCCAAAATTACATAACACCATACGACTATTATTACGATTTTTATTACCCATACAACCGAACATACGAAACCACCCATGTTTTAAATATGGTACTTGATTTTAAGACAGGCAACATCTATACATTATCTCCAGAAATATTATTATCTTTGTTCGCAGATGATAAAGAAATATTTAATGAGTATAACTCGTTAAAAAAACGAAAAAAGAAACAATTAATGTTTTTATATATAAGAAAATACAATGAAAAACATCCTTTAAAATTATGAGAATTATATTGTTTTCTTTTCTGTTTATTATTTTAATAACAAATTGTTATACACAATTAGAAACTCCACCACGAGAATTGGTTAATAATTTTCTTAATACTACTCTTAACGTAATTGTAAACCCTATGAGTTTAGCCGACAAAACACTTAAAGAAGTTGTATTAAATTTTTGGCAAATTAATAAAACAAGAATTATTAATATTTCAGAATATGAACAACTAAAAAACGATACCTCTATGTCTTTTATTTCTATCGAAGAAGTTCAATATGAAAAAAAAGAAAATTCTACTTATAAAATGCTTATAATTAGTTTAGGCGGCTTTAAAGATAAATTTAATGATTCTAAAATTATTTTTTCATTTCCAATTGCCGCTGAAAACGAAGACGATGAAGATTATGCCTATAAGTTAAAACCCCTTATTCTTTTTACTCAAAAACATATAAAAAATATTGCAGAAAATCCTGAACTTAAAAAAATAACAATATCATCGTTTTATAATAAAAACTCTAAATTACTTAAACATAAAACATTACTAATCGATAAAAATATTCTCGAAAACAAACTACAAAATAATGAGTACTTTCAGAAAAAATACCCTTATAAATTTGAAATTACAACAGCTGAAAACATAGAAAATGCAATCGAAAATTGCGAAAAAAATACTGCATTTATTCATACTGTTTCACCACCAAAAAACTCAACATATAGATTTTACATCTATGTTTTAGATGTATGCGATGGAACTTTATACTTTACCGATTTTCACCATACTAAAAATAAGCCTGCTAAAGTGCTAGAAGAACAAATAAAAAAAATAGTAGCTTATAGTCTATGAAACATAATGTAAGTATTCCAAAAGGTACAAGAGATTTTACACCTCAACAAGTTATTAAGCGTCAGTATATTTTTAATGTATTAAAAGATGTATTTACAAAATATGGTTATTTACCTATAGAAACACCCGCCATGGAAACATTGTCAACATTATTAGGGAAATATGGCGAGGAAGGAGATAAATTAATATTCAGAATTATTAATTCAGGTAATTTTTTCGAAAACATTAGCGACGATTTAATAAAAAAAGAAAATTATTCCTATTTATTATCGTTAATTTGCGAAAAAGGGTTACGTTACGATTTAACAGTGCCTTTTGCACGTTATGTTGTAATGCATCATAACCAAATTACTTTTCCCTTTAAACGTTATCAAATACAGCCTGTTTGGAGAGCCGATAAACCCCAAAAAGGACGATACCGCGAATTTTATCAGTGCGATATAGATGTAATTGGTTCTAAATCGTTACTAAATGAAATAGAAATAATACAAATAAGCGACGAGGTATTTTCAATACTCAATATTCCTGTTATTATTCTTATTAATCATAGAAATATACTTTACGGTATAGCAAAAGAATTTAATATCGAGAATAATTTTATAAAATTCACAACTATTCTTGATAAACTCGGAAAAATAGACCAAGAAAAATTTATTGAATCTCTAAAAGAAATAACATTAGATTATAAGAGAATAATTGAACTGTTAAACATTATTGAAAATAAAAACAATAGCGAAAAAATTATGTTCCTTAAAGATAATTTTAAAAATACCGAAATGGCAAGTGGAATTAACGATATTGAATTTATTCTAGAAAACACTAAAGAGCTGAATTTAACAAACAATATAAGATTTGAAATATCACTTGCACGAGGTTTGTCTTATTACACTGGTACAATATTTGAGATTAAAAGTACAGAATATAACATAGGTAGCTTATGTGGAGGTGGCCGCTACGATAATCTTACAGAAATTTTTGGATTGCCTGGTATGTCGGGTGTCGGTATTTCTTTTGGTGCCGATAGAATTTATGACATTATGGAACATTTAAACAAATTCCCTAATAATATAATGAATTCACTAAAAGTGCTTGTAATATGCATGGACCAAAAGTTTATCAAATACTCATTAACAATAGCATCTAAACTCAGAAACTTAAATATACCAGTTGAAGTTTACCCCGACATCGATGTAAAACTAAAGAAACAATTATCTTTTGCAAATAACAAAGGGTATAAATATGTGCTATTAATTGGAGAAAATGAATATAAAAACAATGCTGTAACACTTAAAGATATGTATTCTGGTAATCAACAAACTTTAGAAATAGAAGAAGTTATTAAAATTATTTGTGATTATGAAAAACATTAAATTCATAGTATTTATTTTTTATACAGTTACTCTTGTTTGTCAGGAAAATCTTAAATGGTATTCTCTAAAAGAAGCAATAGAGCTAAATAAAAAACAACCAAAAAAAATATTAATCGACATGTACACCGATTGGTGTGGATGGTGTAAAAAAATGGAACGCGAAACCTTTCAACACCCAGCAATAGCCCGGTACATTAGAGAACACTTTTATCCTGTAAAGTTCAATGCAGAAACCCGCGACACAATAGAAT
This sequence comes from Bacteroidales bacterium, assembly GCA_026416095.1. Classification (GTDB taxonomy): domain Bacteria; phylum Bacteroidota; class Bacteroidia; order Bacteroidales; family GWA2-32-17; genus Ch61. The sequence goes on from JAOAFV010000014.1 coordinate 10,747, forward strand.
TCAAAGGTGAAAAATATGTAAATACTAGCATTATTCCTCGCACACCACATAGTTTGGCGCTTAAACTTATGAACAATAGGGCCTCTTACCCAACTATTGTATATCTCGACGAAGAATTAAACTTATTAAGTGCTGTGCCAGGTTATATGACACCTGCCGATATAGAACCAATTCTTATATTTTTTGCAAGAAATATTTATAAAATCTATCCTTTCGATAATTTTAAAAAAGACTTCTTAAGCACTTTTAAAGATACAATGAACATTAAAAATAATGTAAAATTCATCAACTTCAAAAAACTTTCAGTTTCTAATAAGAAAAAAATTATTTTCTTATATCACAAAGAATGCATAGAGTGTAACATAATGTTAAAAACTATCATACAACACGACACTATTTCTGCTTATTTAAATAAATATTTCGATTGTGTAATTTTCGACATTACTAGTACCGATACAATAACATTTAATGGTTTAAAATACGCAACACAAAAAGGTGTACCTTTTCATCAACTTGCTTTAGCTTTGACAAATGGTAATATTAATTTACCTCAACTAGTTTTTCTTTCCGAAACTAATCAATTAATCTCCCTTGTCCCAGGCTATTTTCCTCATAAAATGTTCGAAATTCTTATACACTTTTTTAACGAAGAAGCCTATCATAAACAAAGCTGGGAAGAATATGTAAAAAATTTTAAATCAAATACTTTTTAACTATGAAGCTGTTATTGTTTAGTAATTCAACAAATTATGGTGAAGAGTATTTAAAATATCCATTACAACCTATTAAAGAATTTTTGATTGAATTTAATTCTAAAAAAATTGTTTTTATACCCTATGCTGCTGTGTCTTTTTCGTACGATGAGTATGAAAAAAAGGTTAGTGATAGATTTAAAGAAATAGGCTATTCAATAGTTTCTATACATAATTCAAACGATCCTATTAACGAAATCAAAAATTGCGATACAATTGTTGTGGGCGGGGGCAACACTTTTCATCTTTTGTATCAAATTTATATTAAAAATCTATACGATGTAATTAAAGAAAAAGTTACAAATGGGGCACTTTATATAGGATGGAGTGCAGGGAGTAACGTTGCTTGTCCTACCATTTGCACTACAAATGATATGCCCATAATACACCCCCCTTCTTTAAAATCGTTCGGATTTGTTAGCTTTCAAATAAATCCTCATTATACTGATTTTGTACCTGAAGGGTATGCTGGCGAAACACGCGAACAAAGAATAAAAGAATTTTTAGCTATAAATCCTCATTCTACAGTAATAGGTCTACGTGAAGGATGTTGGCTTAAAGTTATAGATAATATAATTTACCTATTCGGTAACAAAACTGCCCGAATATTTAAGTATAAACAACAACCTTACGAAATTACATGTGGCGATGTAACTCGCTATTTATTGTGATTTATCTTTGGCTTCTTTAACAATTACAGGCCTACCCATTATTTCTTTACCATTAAGTTTTTTGATTGCATGTTGGGCATCTTCGTCGTTTTCCATATCAACAAAACCGTATCCTTTTGAACGATGTGTTTTGCGATCACGAACAACCTTTGCACTAATTACTGGGCCAAATTTTTCAAAAACCTTCTTCAAGTCTTGATCGCTAATTTTAAAATTTAAATTTGCAACAAATAAAACCATAATTTAATAGATTTACTTTATCCGTGTTAATTTTCAGAATGATTATTTAATATTACCGATTAACAAGAAATATTAATAACCAAAACCGAAAATTAACATTCAAAGTTATCTACTTTATTTTTTATTAAAAAATTTTTACCCAAAAATTTTTATTATACCATTACTTAATTGTCAAAAATATTTTTTCATAGTAGTAAATAGTTTATATTCAATTGATTAAATTTTCATAATTTTTACTCCTTACAGCTTACACTTTTTATTTCTTTCCACAATCTTAATTGCACTTCATTGTATCGGTCTCTTATACTTTACCTCTCTATCTTTTTTTCTCGCTTATCGTAAACTTTAATAACGACACATAAGTATACATATCACCACAAATAAAACTTACTACACTGCTAAATACAATCTTTTTTTTCGCTACTTTATAATTAGTGTTTAATACCCTTCTCTGTAAATTCGCTATCAAACCACACTATATCTGTATTTTTATTGCATTTTCATTTTCTTCTAAAAAATACCACTTTTCTGTAAACTCATCTGTTGCTATCCACTCAATCACATTCAATGGCCTAACCTGATGAATACAATCACCTTATTTTAATGTGTAATATAGATCTATTACTCCTTTCTCCTTAACTTCTATACTATTAATTACCCACATCCCTAATCAAACTATCTACTAACTCTACAATAGTGCTATTTTATAGCTATTCTTTTCTTCACACTTACTATCGGTGACATCTTGTACTGTCCAAATTACCGCAACGATAGCTTTGGTAATATAATGATAAATTTTTTCGAAGGCAGAATAATGTCATTTTTATTTACATAACTTAAAGTACTTCTTTTAAGAGTGTGTATGTCTCAAAATGATAAATAATAGAGCAATGAGCACAAAACATAGCACAAAGTTCATGAATTGACTACACACAGGTAATTACGGCTATCATCATAATTAAAATATGATCTTTTGATTAAAACTTTTTGTAATACTTATCAAATTCAGATACCTGAACAATTTGTACTATATTGTCTTGTCAATAAGAAATACAAGCTGTCAAAGAAACTGAAAATTTAGAAAATATTTTTTGATAATATTACAAAGCTTATTAATCTTAATACAGAAATTAGTTCTGAGTTTTCAACAAAAACATAAAAGCATAGAATTTTATTCGCCTTATTTTTTCTATCTTTTAATTTATTTTAGGCAACAATGCTTAAATAAAAAAATAAACAATCATTATCTATTTTTTTACAATTTTTTTAACAATTATATTTGTTCCATCTTTTATTTTAACAAAAAATAGTCCTTTCGGTAAATTACTTACGTTAATTATACGATTACCAGAAACTTTTTCCTTTGCTAATAATTCTTTCCCATATATATCGTATATTGAAATGTTAACATTATTACTATTTGTATTAAGAACAAGATAATCACTAATAGGATTAGGATATATAAAATAATAATTTTGCAAGTTAGTTTTTTCAGATGTTTGATTAGTTCCTACTACAGCTCTTATAAAAGCATCGGTCCCGTAGGTTTGCCAAGTGCTCCAATCGTGTATAAAAGTTCTATTATAATATCCATTAGTATCACCAAGAACGGCACACATACCATTGTCGACAGTAAAGCCAACATATATAGTACCAGTTAAGTTTGATAATTGAGATGAATAATTTCTGAGGTCTACACGGGTAAAAGCAAGAGGCGAATTAGGACCAGCTTCAGAATTAACTATAAATGGTGGTATTATATCATCACCTGGCATTCCGTTATTATTTGTCCAAACGTGAATTCTCATAGGATCGTTAGGTGTATTTGAAGGATAATTAACACTGTAATAATTTCTTATTAAGAGTGTTGTTAGTGTTGTGGGTATAGTGTCAAAATCAAGCTTTAGAGCAATTGCAGCAAAAGTATTATACATACTACCAACAGGTATATATACATTAGGAGTTCCGTTATCGTGTTTTACATATTTACCACTAACATACGTGAATGTATCGGTTTGAGAAGTATGAGGGTTTTGGGCCATATCGGTAGCTTGAATCCAATATTTTACCCAACTGCCAGCAGGTTGCGGTGGAATTATGTACTGCCAGTAATTAGAACCAACGTTAACTCCATTAATTGAGTTAACCGATAAATTATCAACTTGATAGTATAAAGTTGAACTTGCTACTCCTGAAATATCGGTGATCAATGCTGTTATTTGTTGAGCATCTGGAGATGCTTCATAATGAACAGGTACCGTTTGATTTATTATTATTGGGCCTTCGGTATCTGGAACTTCAGAGGTTATTGCTCTAAAGTGATGATCGTTTGACCCATTTAAACCAGAACTTGTTTGCCATGTAGAACCATTATAGAAAAACGAAGAATTAAATAATCCTGGTTGAGTGATAGTAATATTAACAAAACCTTGTGGTACTGTAAATCCAATATAATATGTACCATTTAAATTACTTAACTCACTTGAATAAGGCCGCAAATCTATCCATGTCATAGGAGAAGTGTTTACTAATGTTGCAGCAGGATAAACTTTTATTGGAGTAATAACATCTGTACCTGGTGCACCATTGTTATCGTTCCACACATGAACAAGCATACTGTCGTTCGGGTTATTTATATCAACATAATTTCTAATAAGCATTCCAACTAAGCTTGTATTATTTAGCGTTATTCTAACGGCAGCACCTTGCCCAGCTTGCAAACGCATAAAATAATCAACTTGTCCGTTATCTTGTATTATATGGTTACCTGCAATATACGCGAAGGTATCGGAATAAGCAGTATTATGATTAGGCGAATTATCTTCAGCATAAAAATAATATTTTACCAATGCTCCAGGTTGCTGTGCAGGAATTGTAAAAGAGTATTTACTATTACCAATATATGTGCCACTGGTGAATTGATACTGTGAATTATCAACAGAATAAAAGCACTTAACTGCATTCTGATTAATGCCACTATAATCGAGAATTGTAGCTACAACATTATGATCATAAAGAGAACCTTGCATAAATGGTAGTGGCTGATGCGAAATTAACGGACCTATATTGTCTTCTAAACTATATGTTATTAGAAAGTCGTCAATATACATTCCGTCGGTTACGTATCCTTGATCACTGCAAAAACGAAATCTTATTTTTACATTGTTGAAACCACAAAAAGCTCCTAAACTGAAGGTATATTGCTGGAAAGGAGGTAAAGAACCTTGTTCGCCATTAAAGGTAGCAATTATTTCGTATGTCTGAAAATTATCTTTCGAAACCTCTACATACATATAATCAAAACCTGTTTCTATTTTAAATGTTGCCCAAAACGAAAGTGTTGCGTTTGGATAATGAACCAAATTCAAACCATTTTTCATTACACAATAAGTATTCCAATTATTTCCATAATTGCCATTAGGACTTTCGGTAAGTGAATGCGTAGGGCTATGCGATTGCAAAGTAGTTAGCCCCCATTGACCAGTTGTAATCCAGTTATTTAAACCATTTTCAAAATCGTCAAAAAAAATTGTATCTTGACTATAAATTTTTAAAGCAATCGTAAAACACAATAATAAAATTATTCTCTTCATTTATTATTTTTTTAAAATAAATAATATTCAAATAGTTCATATTTTCTAAGTTTCGAAACAGGCAATATAGTGCCTGACGTTAATTTTATTTTTAAAGGATACCCTTTATATACTTCACTTACATATTCAAGATTAATAATGTATTTTTGATGTATTCTTAAAAAATTATATGGTTTTAATAAATTCTCGTAGTATTTAAAAGGCTTACTCGAAGTTACTTTAAATTTTCCATTTACATAAAAATCTGTGTAGCACCCTTTTGAAGTTAAAAATTCTATTTCAGCAATATTTAACAAGCAAGCATAACTAGAATTTGATACTATAAGTTTTTTTATTTTACCACTATTATTTACCTGCTCTTTATTCAAGCTTTTTTTATTTCCTAATAGATAATAGTCGCATTGTTAGTATTTTTTAATTAACCTTGTTATGCTAAATCCATCGTTGGTACATATTTTTATAAAATAAACCCCACTATCAAAATCTTTCAAATTATATTTGATTTGATTTTCTTTAAAATTTTTTCTGTCCACAATTTTTCCATCAATGTCGATTATTTCTAAACTTTTAACAATTTTATTCGAAGTTATAAAAACATAATCATTTGTAGGATTAGGTGCCACAAATACATGGCAATCTGAATTATTTATTTTAATAGAAACACTGTTATAAACTGTATATAAGAAACTTGTGGTGTCGTAACAATTATAATTGTTAGAAACAATAAGGAATATAGGATACTGGCCAGTTTGAGAAAAGATATACTGAGTATTTTGAGAATTAATAATATGATTCTCAATAATCCATTGATAAGAAGTAATTCCTCCAGTATTTATACCATAAAACTCTGCTTGCGAAGATAAACTTAAGTCTAACGAGTCGGGTTGAATTACTCCCAATGCTTGTGGCTGTGGATTTACAACTACAGTAACATAAGAACTTTTTGAGCAACCATAAGCATTATATATTGTTACATAATAATAATACGTACCTGCTGGTAATAACCCAACAATTGGGTTTTGTTGGGTACTCGAAAAGTTATTACCATACCATTGATAAGAATATGCACTATTAACAAATAATTGAACTGTATCGTAAGGACAATATGGCCCATTTGTCCAAGCGTTTATTATTGGTAAAGGTATTACATTTATGGTTATTGAATCAAACGCTGTACTTATTCCATCATAAACAGTTACGTAATATGTAGTTGACTGTTGGGGATATACTATTATTGTTTGACTAGTATCTGAAATACCTGGTGGATTCGAATTCCACAAGTAAATATAATTACCACTACCCCCAGAAGGAAGTGCCATGAGTTGAACAGATTGCCCTTCGCAAACATAGTTGCCATGTGTGTGTATTGTAACCGTCAAGTTACTACCAGTAACTGTTACAAGTATTGTATCGGACGACGAACAACCATATGTGTTATCGGTAACATTTAAAACAAACAAGGTAGATTGATATAATGGAATCGATATTGGATTAGATATATTTGCATTGTTTAACAACCCCGAAGGTTGCCATTGGTAAGAATAATTACCCGACCCGCCGCTTATTATAGGGTTAAATTGAACTGTAGTGCCAGCTATAACAGCTGTATCGTTTCCAATAAAAACATTAGGTGCATCGTATATTGTAACATAAGTAGTTGCTATTCCATAGCAATATGAGTTTCCTGCAATTAAAGTATATAATCCATCGTTTGCAACAGATACATTATTGATTACAGGATTTTGCTGGTGGCTAGTAAAATCATTTGGCCCACTCCATTCGTATGTAGCATTAGCTGGTAAACCATACAAGTGAACTGTTCCTCCTTCGCATTCAGGGCTGTCGTTCATTGCTTTAGGTGGTGTGCCTGTTGTTGTACCTTGATTTAAAAATACATAACCTAAATATTCATTAGCACAACTTCCAACAATATCTATTGTATTATTATTATCTATATAACCTATATCCATACCGTGGCCATAGTCGGCAAGTGTTGAACGAAAGCATGCTTGATATTCAAATGTATTTACATTAGAAGCAAGCCACACCGCAACTCCACCACTATAAGCACTAGATATTATATCGAGTTTCCCATCGCTATTCATATCGGCCACCCTAACTTGCATCATATAACTTTGCCAGCCAACTTCCCAAGTAAGAGTACGAACATGTGTAAAATATCCATTACCTAAATTTTTAAAAATATTAATATCGTAACTTCCAGTTCCCGCAATAATATCTAGCTTATTATCGTTATTTATATCGGCCAATGCTACGGAATGATAGTCTTCGTTGTCTAAAGCAATTACTTGATTATCCATAGTAAAGTTTCCTGAACCATTATTTCGGTAAATTCTTACACCTGAACCATAATACATTGTGGCAACGACAGCATCTATATCGTTATCATTATCGATATCACCAAGGGCTACTGTTCTTCCGCCTTCACCTGCAAATGAGTTATAAAAAGAAAACACTCCGTTTCCATTGTTTTTATATACTCTTAAAGGATTACCACCAGAAGTAGTAGGTATTACAATATCAACATCATTATCACCATCAATGTCGCCAACAGCTTTATTATAAGCGCTTATTCCATCAGAAATTTGCTGCCATACACTAAATGTTCCATTTCCATTATTTTTATATATAAACATTTTAGCATAAGACCAAAATGGAGTAGTAATTAAATCTTTATCGCCGTCGCCATCAATATCGGCAAAGTTAAGCCCATACTGCCATTGGTCGTAAGAATTTGAGTATGTTATAGTTTGATGAAGCTGAAAAGTGCCATTATTATTCTTGTAAATGTAAGTATTTTCGTAAGCCGCATGAAAAGCTATATCGCCATCGCCATCGTTATCTATGTCGGCAATGGCTACTCCAAACGCGGTATTAGGTTGCGGATCTTCTCCACCAATACC
>JAOAFV010000054.1 GCA_026416095.1 Bacteroidales bacterium
AGATGTGTATAAGAGACAGATATGATACCCCGATGGACATATCCCCTGACGACCACTACTACCGCATGGATCGCAGGTGTAATCGGTTGGATAATCATTCCAATTATATGTATTTGGTATTTGCATCGCTTCGGCCCATTCATACAAACCACCATATGTAGCACAACTAGCCGAATTATTATTATAACAATATTTCTCTATTTGGCTATCATTCGTCTGATGACTATGATCGCTACCTGTGCTATGATCGCTCACCATCGTCCCTACATCCATATTCGCGAGCATAAATACCTGACTGCCACAAGCAGGAGGACAAGACGAGGTTGTTACCGTTATCGTATTGCTATTGCCACTCGTACCACAACTGTTATATGCACGCACACGATAATAATACGTTGTGTTGCACGCTAAGCCAGTTACATTATAACTCGTTACATTGCCAATATTCAAATTCTGATACCCACTTACGTAACACCCCGTAAAACCACTACATGTGGCTACATCTAAATAATACCCTGTAGCCCCACTGCTCGCCGTCCAATTCGCAGTAAAACTCGTCTGCTGAACGTTGGTGGCACTACTTGCTGTAGGCGCTGGTATCGTATTTGCTCCAATGTCTACCCATACCCCACTGCCCTTGTATACCTGAAATGTCTTACTATCTATATTATATATCCATAACCCTTCTGCTGGCGATGGTATGTTGTTACGTTGAGAATTAGTTAATCGCGGTATCAATAACCCTCCTGTGGTACTCTTTACTTCCAGTATTGCACTACTATGCGGATCACTACCATCTAAGCTTATCGATACCCCAAAGCCCGCCTGAACACTACCTGTGCTACTCCCAACATTCGTGCCACATAACTCTAACCAACTTGTGCCATTATAATAGTTAAACCTATTCGTCTCCGTGTTGTATATCAATAACCCATCGGCTGGACTACTTATCAAATTCCTTTGTGTCGTCGTCATACGAGGTATTAATATGCCACCCGTCGTACCCTTTACCTCTAACATCGCCGAATGATGTGGATCACTACCATCATTCGTTATTCCTATTCCTGTAACTACACCACTCCCACTCGCCTGACTTACACTAACCTCTACACTCGTTATCTCTACCCATTTGCTCCCATCCCAATAGTTTAACCGTTTACTGTCGCTGTTATATATTAGCAAACCAACCGCAGGATTGTTTAGTGAATTCCTTTGTACATTCGTTAACCGCGGTATTAATACACCCTTGTTTTTATTCTGATCCGCTTCTACATGTAACATTGCACTCGAATGTGGATCACTCCCGCCTTCGGTTATACTAATCTGACCATACAACATCTTGACTATTCTACTACTTAAAATAAACTGAATTAATATTACTACTAAAAATACTCGCTTCATATCCCTTTTTTTTATTGTTTTTTTTCATATTATTTTTTTAATTACATAAAAAACCTCATTACCTCTTTTTTATTATGCCTTGTAACAGGTAACTCCTCTCCGCTTATTGTCCTTACCCTTAACCTTGCGCCTCCTATTATCTCAGTTACTAACTCCATGTTCACTAAATACCCATTATGCACACGCATAAATCCATAACCACCTAATAATTTCTCGTAATACCCTAGCCCCTTGCTCACCTTGTATACCTCGCCACTCACCAAATGTATTTCGCTATAGCAACCATCCGATTTTATGTATTCTACTACTCCTACATCTACTATCTTTACATTGCTGTTATGTGCAATAAGTATTCTATTTTTACAAACGTTTTGCATTTCTTAAATAATTTTGGAATTTGTTAAATCGAATAAAATGTAAATCCCGGCAAATTGGCTTTGAAATGGAATAATAAATACAAGCAATAGCCCATGGCAGGCCGCCAACCAAAAATTTTTTTACAAAAATTTTTTTCTCGTTGCTTAGAAAACCTTCTCTCTCTCTCTCCCTACAACTATGCGGGTTTCAGAAGGTATATCTTTTGCAATGCTTGATATACAAGAACCACAAACACACATTGTTTTTTGTCCTAACAAATATTTTAAAATACCTTCCAAATTTGTTTTATTATTTTACAAAGTTATATGAATTTTTTTTTTACAAAAAAAAATTTGTAAAAATTTCTTTTAAAAATTTGCATATCACATAGGTAAACAAACCAAAACCAGCAAATACAGAAATTCTGCACCTACAATTAAACCTTTAACTTTATAAAGTTTAAATTCTTCAACATTTTATTTTGTGCCTCATATATTTTTTGTATAACTTCTACAAAGTGTAATATTATTATTCTTAGTATCTTTTGTTTGTGATATTAATTTTACTTTGATTATTTTTTTTACTCGTTAAGTTATTTTATTTTTTACCAAATTAAATAAAGAAGCATCCTATTAAAAAAATTCTTGTTTTTTTTAATCTTTTATTTTAACTTTGTAAAAAATTTAAAAATGAGGCGTTTATTGGTGATAATATTCATTACTTTTGCACTTGCATACTTATGGTCATGTAAAAGTAGCGAAAAGTGCCCTGCTTATGGAGAAAATAATACATTAAAAGTAGAAAACAGGGCATAAATACAAAATGAGTGTAAAAAACATCGGCTCCGAAAAATTAATTTCTTTATTAAAATTCCATTTTAATAATTGTGAACTTCCAGGCATAAAAGCACATATTGAATTTCTTCCAAAATTTCGAAAATGTTACACGAAAATTACTTATAAGGAAGCAAGTGTTGGAGTAATATTATTATACGATAAGGAATTAAAACTACTTTTAATACAAAGGGCCGAAGACAATTCTTATCATAGTGGACAAATAGCCTTTCCTGGGGGAAGAAGAGAAAAGTACGACACAAACCTACTTGAAACTGCATTTCGCGAAATAAAAGAAGAAATTAATATAAAGAAAACACAATTAGAATACATTACTACGCTAAGTACTGTTTATATACCTAAAAGTAAGTATAAAGTAATTCCTGTAGTATTTTTTTGTAATGGAAACCCTAAGATTAAATTAAACAAAAAAGAGGTTAGAATTGTTTATTTTGTTAGTATCTCAGACCTTTTTAAAAACAAAAAGCAAGTAAACATAAAGATCGGTAATAGTTTAAAAACTGTACCTGCTTTTGTAGTAAACAACTTAATAATATGGGGAGCAACAGCAATGATTATTAATGAGCTTTTATATATATTAAGCAATTTTAAAAATGAAAATTAATGATGAACTTACCTTAAGAGTTGAAGATATTACCGACGATGGAAATGGTATTTCAAAGTACAATAATATAGTAATTTTTATTGAAAAAGCTATACCAAAAGATTATGTTAAAGTAAAAATTACTTCAAAAAAGAAAAATTTTTACAAAGCTGTAATTTTAGACATTATAGAAAGTTCGCCATATCGTCAAGCTCCTATTTGTAAGCATTTTGGAATTTGTGGTGGATGTAAATGGCTTCATTTTAAATACGAACAACTTTTAGAATATAAAGAAAAACAAGTTTACGACCAACTTGATCGCATAGGTACGATTAAAATCGACAATAGAACAAAAATTAATCCCTCACCTAAAACATTGTTTTATAGAAACAAATTAGAATTTACTTTTAATCATAATAACGAAAATAACACAGAAAACAAAGCCCTTGGTTTTCATGTCTCAAAATGCTTCGATAAGGTTATTGATATTGAAAATTGTTATTTACAACCTGAACCTTCAAACAAAATTAGGAATTTTATAAGAAAGTGGGTAAATAAAAATGAAATTACATATTACAACTCTAAGACTCATCGAGGGTTGCTACGGAATTTAATAATCCGGAATAATTCTACAAACGATTTTATGGTCATTATTGTTGTAAGTGAATACCATAAGAAAATTACCGAACTTGCTCCAATTCTTTTTGAAAAGTTTAATGAAATTAAGTCCTTTTATGTTATTATAAACAATAAGCTCAATAGTTCTCTCGAAAAAACAACACCTGTATTTGTTTATGGTTCAGAATTTCTTAAAGAAAACATTAATGGAATAGAATTTAAAATTAGACCTCTTTCTTTTTTTCAGACTAATGTCGACCAATTTAAAATTATTCACAATGTAATTACTCAATTTGTAAAAGATTTGGGTGGTAATATTGTTTACGATTTATATTGTGGTGTAGGCACTATTTCTTTAGCCATTGCAAAGCATGTCAACAAAGTAATTGGAATTGATAATTCAGAAATGGCTATAAAAGATGCCACAGAAAATGCTTATTTAAATTCAATTAATAATGCTGAATTTTTTTTAGAAGATCTTTCAAAATTTTTCAATCAAGTATTATTAAGTAAAAACAATAGACCAGAAATGGTAATAACCGATCCGCCACGTTCTGGTATGCACAAAAATGTATTGTTTTTTTTAAAGGAAGTAAAACCACGTTATATAATATATCTTAGCTGTAATACATCAACTCAAGCAAGAGATCTAAAATTCTTAAAAGAATTATACGATGTAATTTATGTTCAACCCTTCGATATGTTTCCTTTTACTTCGCATACCGAAAATCTTTGTGTACTTAGAATAAAATAAAAAAACCTATTCAAAAGAGCCTCGTGGTAACTTTACTTTAACTCCATTTATCTTATATTCTTTATCGTTTCTATATTGTATGGTTAAATATAAAATCCCGTTTTTATCAAAAAAGTACCATTTTTTCTTTTTTTTTCCCATATCGTAAAAACCTTCTGTCTTTATTCTTCCGTTATCGTAATATTCCTTATATTTACCATCAAGTACGCCTCTAACATAATTACTTATTTCAGCTATATTTCCATTACTGTATTTTATTATCCAAACACTATCTTTTTCATTTTCGGTGAATTTTCCATATTCCATTACATCGCCTAAATAAAATTCCCATATACCTGTCTTTTCACCATCAAAATACTTTCCTTTTACGACAACTCTACCAGAATCATCGTATTCTATATAATCGCCTTCCATTTTACCATCAACATAGTTTTCTATTCTTTTTACTCTTCCTTCTTGGGTGTACCATGTCCAAACCCCTTGAGCTTTACCCTTTCTAAAATGCCCTTTTTGTTCAAGCTTACCATCTTCGTAATAGTAAAGCCATGCGCCTTCTTTTAAACCATCTTTATATTCACCACTAGCTTTAATTTTATTTTCGTCAAAATACTCTTTCCATTTGCCCTGCATTCTTCCTTTACGATCTAGTGGGCCTTCTGCTATTAGTCTTCCTTCTTCATCGTAAATTTTTCCAATTATATTCTCTGTGTCTTTATCATATTCTTTATGTAAACCTATTGGCAAATCGTTTTTAAATAAACCTTCCGACTTTATTTTTCCATTCTCATAATAATCCTCGACATACCTCAGATTATAGCTGTTGTCATTGTTTACCGTATCTTTTACTAATACTCCATTAACAACTTTGCCTTTATAAATAAGATTACCCATCATATCAAATTCCTTGTAGTACCCACATAAAGTGTCTCTAATATAATAGGCTTCTGTTTTTATCTTACCATTAGGGTGAAATGTTTTCCATATTCCAGTTTTTCTGCCAAGAGAGTCTCTTCTGTTAATTTTTTCTCTACTTACCACAAAATTATTAACATATTCTATTATTGCAATCACGTTTCCTTCTTTATCATATTCTTTGGCTATTCCCCATTTTTTGTCGTTTTTATATGGTATTGTCCTTACTAAAACGTTATCTTCATAGTAGTAAGCGATTCCTTCTTTTTTGTCGTCTATATATATTTCTTTTGCAACAATGCCACCTTTTATTTTATTCCCATTTTTATCGTATTTCCAATCGTAAGTAATAGTTAAGCCATTCTTTTTGTTATCTCTATAATTTATTACCTTGATGGTATCGCCTTTATCGTTGTAAAAAACCCATACACTATCTAGCTTAAAGTTCTTTCTATTACCTTCTGACCTTAGTTTACCATTTCGATAATATGACTTCCAATATCCATCGGGTTTACCATTTACAATATAACCTTCGCTCGAAATATTTCCATTTTCATAATAAAATTTTTTGTATTCTTTCATTTGTGAAAAAGAAAAAATACTCGGTAGTAGAGTTACAAAATATAAGAAAACTTTTATCATTAGCTTATCTCCATCATTCTTAGTAAAGGTACTTTTGCTTTTTCTAATATTTCACTCGAAAGCGTAACTTCATATTCTTCTTTCTCTAGTGAATGTAATATCTTATCTAACGTTATCATTTTCATATACCTACATTCATTACATGCACAAGTTGAGTCATTAGGAGGAGCAGGAATAAAAACTTTATTTTCACACTTTTTTCTCATTTGATGTATAATTCCAGGTTCAGTTGCAACAATATATTCGTTCGATGTATCTTTACTTACAAAATCGAGGAGGGCAGACGTAGAACCAATAAAATCGGCAATTTTTAATATAACATCTTCACATTCTGGATGTGCTATTATTTTTGCATTTCTATGTTTATCTTTTAACATGATTATCTTTTCAAGCGAAAACTGTTCATGCACTATACATGAACCTTCATAAATTACCATATTTCTTCCTGTAACACTACTTAAATATTTACCTAGATTTTTGTCTGGTAAAAATATAATACCTTTATCTTTTGGTATACTATTAATTATTTTAAATGCGTTTGACGATGTGCATATTATATATGACATAGTTTTTAAAATAGCCGACGAATTTACATAAGTAACTACAACATGATCGGGGTATCGACTTATTAACTCTTTAACTTTATTTATGTCTACATCATCTACAAGAGAACAACCTGCATTTTTATCTGGAATTATTATTCTTTTGTTAGGATTTAAAATTTTTACTGTTTCGGCCATAAAATAAACACCTGCAAATATTATTAAATCTTCTTTTAATTGCATTGTCTTTTGAGCAAGCTGCAAGCTGTCACCTATAAAATCTGCTATATCTTGAACTTCAGGAATTTGATAAAAATGTGCAAGAATAACAGCTTTTTTTTCTTTCTTTAAATCTAATATTTCCTTTTTTAAATCCATGTATTAATCATAACTAAATTACAAAATTAATTTTTTTTTAAACAAAATAACAGTGTATTTTTAAGGTTGTTAATTTGTTAAGAAAATATTATCAAAATGTTTTGCTTTTTTAAAATTTAAATTTCTATCAACTTTTTAATAAAAAGTAAGGTTTATGAATTTCAAATAATTATTATAGTTTTTAACATGTGTTAATTTCTTTTAATTAACAGTTTTTTTAGAGTGAAAATAACTTGTTTTGAACGAAAAAATGTTACTAATTATGTTATTAAATTTTTATAAAAAAATTTTTTTTAATCGATGATTATTTTAAAGAGCGTAGAAATTGTTAAATATTATTGACTGTTATTAACATTAAAAAATATTTTATCAACAAGCAATAATTTAATGCTATTTTGAAATTGAAAAATTATAGATCTTTAAAAAATTCTCTTTTTAAAGGTATAACTAAGAATTATTAAATGTGTAAGATGTAAATTTATGAATATGTTGTTAACATAGGTATTTTTGCTTTAATTATTAGTGCTATTGCATTGACTTCTTTCAAACAAAAATTTATGCTACTTAATTTTTTTTGTTATTTTATTTTTTTTAATAAGCAACTTTTATATTTAAATTCTAGCAATG
>JAOAFV010000028.1 GCA_026416095.1 Bacteroidales bacterium
TGAAGAATGGTTAAAAGAGAAAGCAAAAAAACAAGAAGAAAAAATAAGAAAAAGAAATAAAGAGTTAAGCGAATTAGAAAAGAAAAGAATTGAAGCTGAAAAAATAATAAACGAAAAACGACAACAAAAAATACAAGAAAAATTAAGAAAGGAAAGAGAAAAACAAGAAGAAGAAAAAACAAACGACGAAAGTACAGTATGATTTCACATAATGTTTAATACTGTAAAGGTAGGTATTATCGTAAAAACAAAAGGACTTAAAGGGGATGTTGTTGTTTCAACCGATTTTCCGTTACCTAAAGAATTCTATTTAGGTGAATGGGCCTTTATAGAAAAAGAGGGAATTTTAATACCATTTAAAATATTAAAATATAACATTCTTAATGAATATGCTTTTAATATTAGTTTAAGCTATTTTAATAGTATCGAATACGCTCAAAAGTTTATTAAATGTAAATTTCATCTACCAAAAGAGATAATTAATAAAAATAATTTTACTTATATTGTCGACGATTATACTAACTATTCTATTATAGACATTAATATAAATTTTAAAGGAATTATAAAACAAATTATAAACATTAAAAATAATCCTATTGCTGAAATTGATTCTGAGGGCAAGTTACTTTTAATTCCTTTCAGAAAAGAATTTATATTAAATATTGACGACAAAAACAAAGTGATCGAAATAAAACTTCCTGATTCTTTTAAGCCATGACAATAGACGAAGAAAAAAATAAACTAAGAAAATACATAAAAACTTTAAAAAAAGGTTATAGTGAAGAATATTTTATTAATATTTCGAGAATTATATTTAACAACGTTGATACACTCGACATGGTAAAAGAAACAAATTACATTATGTCATATTGGTCTTTGCCCGATGAAGTTCATACACATGAATGGAATCATAAAAAATACAAATTAGGAAAGACAATATTACTACCGAGTATAGATGGAAAAAAAATAATCTTAAAAATTTATAAAGGTAAAGAAAACATGATACCTATGCCTCCGTTCAATATATACGAACCTATAGGAGAACCTTTTAACGATTATAATAAAATAAAAATTGTAATAGTGCCAGGTATTGCCTTCGATAAAAACTGCAATAGACTTGGAAGAGGTAAAGCTTATTACGACAATTTTTTAAGAGAATTTAATGCAATTAAAATAGGTGTATGTTTCGAGTTTCAACTTTTTAATAATATTCCTTTTACTGAAAATGACATTAAAATGGACTATGTAATTACAGAAAACGAAATTTATAAGCGAACTGAGTTTTTACTCGATAATAAAAGTACCTGATTTTATTGTTCTCCCTTCTTGAACAAATAAGACATATCTTCTGTTGAAATATGATATAAGATTAGGCATAATAACCCATTTTTCATCTTCGGGTTTGAATGCAGGGTATTTTTCGTAACTTCCATCGGCAAAAACTGAGTATAAGACACCATATCCTTTGGGCGGAAGAGTGGGAAAATTTTTTAATACCTTTGTTTTGGCCGACACTTTATTATTCATATTAGCTTTTTGGTCATTAAAAAATATTTTAATTTTATTATTTTCGTACAAAGCAAGGTATGAATTATAATACCCTTTATCATCGGTGCTAACTTGATTTTTTGGAATTCTGAAATTCCAAGATAAAACCCCTTCTTTATTAACACCATATAAAATTAAATCGTTATGCACATAATAATCTATATGAGTAACTTTCTTGGTTGCAGGATCGACAATATCATCACCTATTACATAAGAATTTTCAGAAATAACAGCAAATCCACCTTCTTCAAAGAAAAAAATACTTCTAAGCTTATAATTATTATATAATTCTGGCGTTGCACCATTCCTTTCTTCGGCATTTTGAGCTATGAAATCTTTCGAAAATATTCGTATTGTTTTCTTCATATCGGTGCTTTCTATTTTTTGGGTTCGTGGATTGATAATAATATAATATGCACCAATAAACTCTTTTGCCACTTTAACACTCTTATTAGCTATAAAGCCTGTTACTACTACCCTTTCTTCACTATCAAGCCCAATTATAGCATTAACAGCATTATACTTTCCACCCCCAGGCTTAATTTCATACTTATTTACTTCTTTTCTCTTTGGATTATAAGTTACAAGTACATATTCATATTTCTCCTCTACGTTATTTTGTTGAGGTTTACTCTTTTTCTCTTTCAGGTAATGTTTTAGTAAAAAGTATATAAAACCACTTTTTCCAACAGTATACTGTTCTATTTCAAAACTCTCGCCTATTAATGGTAAAACTATATTATATGCAGCTTCTTCAAGTAAATCTGAATTCACTATTTTAATATTAATGTTTTCCTTATTATACGCTACAAAACTATTGTAATATAAAAAATAAAATTTATTATTATAAAAGATCATTTTAAAATTATCTTTTTCATAATTTGTTATTGGAATGCTGCCAATTTTTTTTGGTATATTTTTTAATGTTGCATCTCGGTTTAAATATTGAATATATAACTCTTTATTATTTCCTATATTTGCAGTGGTTAATAATATTAATTTATTCTCTATATAAAATAAATCATAAAAATTAGATGGATAGCCATTAATACTTGGTAAAATTAACTGATTAGAACTTTCTATTGAATGAGAATAAACATTATAGTAATCTAAGTAAGTATTTTCAGGTGAAGGTTCAATAGGTGAATCGCTTTTCAATAAAAAAATTCCATCTTTATCAGATCCCACTATTTTCAGGTACCATGTTCCTTTCTGAATTGGGAAAGGCTTTCCCCAGTCGACTTCTAAAGTTTGACCATAATGAATATTTATAAAACCAATTAAAACTATTAATACTATTAATAGCTTTCCCATAAAAACAAAATTAATTCAAACGCACAAATATATATTTTTTTTTTAAAAAACAATAATCTCAGTAAAATTTATTAGCAAGCTGCCCACACGAACCATTTATATCAGTACCCTTGCTTTTACGTATTATTGCTATAAAATTTTTTTCAACCAATTTTTGTTGAAAAGTTTTTATTTTTAATAATGAAGGCGATGTAAAATCGCAATTTTCTATTTTATTAAAAGGTATTAAGTTTATTTTACATCTGAATTGAGATGCTATTTTAATTAATTCCTTTACATCATTTTCGCTATCGTTAACATTCTCAATCAAAACATATTCGATAGTAATTGGTTGTTTAAATTTACTTACTTTAAATGCCTGAATTATATCTTGAATCGAATATTTTTTTGCTATAGGTATTAAAGATTCTCTAATCGTTTGAAATGGCGAATGTAACGACCATGCTATTTTAATGTTATTGTTAATACGACTTAGTTCTAATATCTTATCGGGTAAGCCTATAGTGCTTATGGTTATTTTTCTATCTGTTATATTTATTTTATCATACATTTTGATTTTCTCAAGAGCACCTATTGTATTGGTTAAGTTAAGCAAAGGTTCTCCCATTCCCATTACAACAACGTTTGTAATTACCTTATTAAATAACAAAACCGACAAATTATTTAGTTCTACTACCTGCTGAAATATTTCACCAACAGTAAGATTTCTTTGAAATTTTAATTGCCCAGTTGCACAAAATTTACATTTAATTGGGCATCCTATTTGAGTTGAAATACATGCTGTAGCTCTTTTTTCATCGGGAATTACAACCCCTTCAAAAAAAAAATTATCGTATGTTTTAAAAAGAGCTTTTACAGTAGAATCGTAAGATTGAATATACTTTTCAATTGTTATGCAATCAATAAAAAAACTTTCTTCAAGTTTACGTATTAAGGTTTTAGGGATATCGGTCATTTTGTTAAAAGAAGTTTCGCCTTTTACCCACAACCACCTTAATATTTGATTAGCCCTATACTTTTTTTCACCATAATTGGCCAACCACTTAATTAGTTCTTCTTCATTAAGTGCACGAATGTTTTGTTTTTCTATCATCTAAGCTTATTTGCTACTACGCAAGTTTTTTTATACGATTTTAGTTTGCCTTCGAGGTTAAATATTTCAATATATATAACATAAATACCAATTGGGGCCTTAGTGTTATAATCTGTAATACCATCCCATGTATAATAACCTTCGGTACCACATAAAGAATTTTTAACTAATTTTTTAACAACTCTTCCTTTAGTATCGAATAAAGTTATATTAAGTGTATAGCCTGGTTCACTGAATTTATATTTAATAAATAACACATCATTATACCCATCCATATCGGGGCTAAATATTTCTGGCTCAATTGAAATTTCATTATCTAACTCGGTTAAATCGTAATATTGCGAATTTTTATAAGTAGGAGTGCCATATCCTACTTGTTCAGATGCAGAATGCCAATTAGATTTATCGTTTGTAGAAAGATTTGGATTAATACGCTCTAATGCTACTCCTTTTGTGGTAGTTAGTAAAGCGTAATGCATATCTTCAGAATAATGCAATTGATCAATAACTTCTAAATTTTTATTTGCTAATGTTATTGTACAAGAAGTTGAACTTAACGAAGGGAATGACGACATTTCTACAATTTTTTTGGGGTATGGAGTATAATAAAATTCAGTGACTCCTTTTAATTTGTTAGTTAATACAACGTAATCTTGTGGAAATAAGTAAAAACCATATTGAGAAATTGTATACTTTTTTTCAACTTCTCCTACTGAATTATATTCTAAAAGATATAAATCTTTTAAGTTAAACAATTTATTTGTGTTATTAAACAATTCAATATAATCGCTTCCGCCTGTTTGAGGGTAAGTAAGTACTTCATTTATTAATACATCACCACTTTTTATAGTATCGGCAATTCCGAAAAATGCATAAAGATTATTCTGCGATATATTGCCAGCACAATCTTTTAGAGGAGTTAAAACAGTTACTTTATATATTTGGTTTTTATTAAAAGAAGCATTAAATAGGCACTTGCATATTTTTTGTAAAGGATCAGCAAAATTTACAAACACAGGATGGCCAATGTTATTATCAACCACAAAATTTGCAGTATCTATAATTTCGGGTAAAACAGATTCCGAAAAATACAATAACAGGGTATCTGGTTCAACTAATACAGCTCTCATTAAATCGGGCGATAAATTATCTTTATTATTACTATATATAGAATTCTTTTTGCCCGGTGTTCCACCTTTGGGATCTTTAGATGCGCTCCAATTATTCTCTTCGCCGCACGGATTTTGAGGGTCTATAAGCTCTAAACTCCAGCCACCTTCCTTTTTTGCCGAACTTTTATACCAAGAATCATTATAAGCAACAAAATGAATTGTATTATTTTTACTATCTTTCAATTGTAATGTAGCACCAGCATTTGTTAATATTGTAGTTGATGTAAATACAGGTAACACAGGACCATATGTAGATAACAAATTATACGATGAAGGGTGCGATAAAAGTAAATAAGAATTAGGATTAATCTTATAAGAAGGTAAACTAATAACATTATTGTTAATTACTAACTGCCAATCTTTAATATCAATGGTAAATTGGCTACGGTTGTATAATTCAATATATTCGCATTCAGGTAGCTGCACAATAGGTGTTGGATCGGCCATTATTTCGTTAAATATAACATCGAATTGTTGAGGCTCATACCAAACAAACTCTTTTATAGTATTAGGCATAACATTATTATACTGATCGGTAATGTTTGAAACTGCAATACTATACAATTTACCTTTTATTAGCGAAGTCGATAAAAACAAATTCACCACCGAAGGATTGTTAGGATTTAAAATGGCAAGCTGCGGATTACCTATACCATTGTCGATTATGTAATTGTTTACATTTTGAGCAGTAAATGAATTAATAGCTTCGTTAAAAACAATTCTTATTTTTACTGAATCTTCGGCAACAACATCAAGTATTTGAGGTGGAATTGTATCGACAATAACAGGCCCCGCATAAATATCGTCAAAGAAAAATTTATTTTGAGCATTTGAGCTTGTATATTTGCATACAATTCCGGTGTAAATTAAAGTGTCGAAAAAATTATTATGAGTTGTATTAGTTTCGTTATTAAAAACAGTTGTACCATTGTAATCAGTATAAATTTTCCACATTCCCGAATTGTTTCTAATTACTTTAATTCTCACATTAGGATTTGAAGCCACGGCACCTGCAGTACAGCTTGTTAACAAAGTACTTGTTAAGCTATCTTGATAATATAACTTTATTGCATCGGCAGAGCCATCTTCGCCAATTTTAATATAGTAACCTTTTAATGGTTTAGTTAAATTTGCATTATTTGAAATTAAATAAAATGAGACATTATTATTATTAGATGGTGATAAATTTAAATTTATAAGTATTTGCCATTCCATGCTATCAGGATTAGATTTCAGTGGAGTTGATAGAAATGAATAATTAGAACTCGAAGTTGTTGTAGTAAACAAGTTTAACTTACCATCGGGGGTCACAATAAAGTGGTTTTTATTTCCAAACCACGGAGGGTTATTTGCAATTTCGCCATCATCAAAATGATCTTCTACACTAATAGGTGGCAAATAAGAATAAATAAAATCTGTTATTGCTTGCTGCAAATTATTAGCAACATCGGTAATTTTAATAGCTATAATGTCTTCGGCAGGATACATAACGTTAAAAATGCAATAACCATTTGTTGGGATTTTAACAGTTGAATCTGGTGGGCTTAAAGTATAATTTCCAACTTCAACCGATAAATGTAGGCTGTTATTATAATCTACATCTATGTTATTGTAAATATCGGTAACATTTGCTTTTAATGAAAAGTAATTATTAGGTATTATAAACAAAGGTTCTTGAATTATGTTTATTTTTTTGGCGACAACACTAATTATATGTTTGTTTGAAAATACAGGTTGAAAATTATTACTAAAAGCCGAACCTGTTAAGTACGAATCAAATGAGCTGTAGTCGACATAAAATTTCAAAGAATCGTTATCTTTTAGAGTACCTTCTTGTAAATAGATATATAGATCGAGCTGTACTTCGCTATTTTTAGGTATTGAAAGTGTACCATCTGAAAACAAAAACTTAATGGAAGAAGGTTCAATTATTGTATCGATAGCTGTAACGTATGTATCTTGTTTTTTTAAAAAAGCACCTTTTATATAATGTTGCCAATTATTAGAATAAGCATTCTTAAAGATAATGTAAGAAACGTTGGTAGGATAATTATCTGACACAGTTGAATCTTTAATAACAAAACTAAAAATTTTTTTTGCAAGCGAAGGTGTAACACGTGTCGACGATATGGTATCGCCTGGAACTTGCTGTACAGGATCTTTAGCTATAGTGGTGTTATCATTAGGATTAATTATATTTATTGTACCATATAATTTGAGTTTATTATCATTAAAACGCCAAGTTCCGCTACCACTTTCAGCTGAATAACCATACCATCTTAAGTAAAGCGTTTCGTTTTGATTTACTATTATAGAAAGGCCTGAAATAGCGGTATCTCTTTCTAAATCGTTATCAGGCACATTAACATTAGCAATAGTTTGATAAGTCGAAAAAGTTACATCTTTTGATATTCTTAATTCATAACTTCTAATTCCTGAAAGTGAACGCCTTTCGCTATATTCAATTTTTTCTAAAATTAGTTTATATCCTTGGTGGGGTGATATAGAAATTTGATAATAATCGGAAGTATCTATGCTTGTGTTCACTGTCCATCCCGAAGCATAAGCACCATTACTACCAAAAGTTATTGCCCCAATACCGCTCCCCCCTTTAAATATACCTGCACTAATATATTGAGAGTTAACATTGGGCAAGCCATTTGTAGTTAAAGGCCATTCGGCAATCTGTGAATAAACTTCAATAAAAAATAAAAATATTCCAAATGTTATGAATTTGTTTTTCATATCTTTTTAATTTCGAAAGTTATTTTTTTATTTATTTTTCTCCTGAAAGCATATATACAAAAAAAATAAATTATTAAAAATAAAAAAGAAAAAAAACCTGATATTAAATCGTTACCTGTTATATTTAAAACTATAAAATAAGTACTTACAAAAAATATTATGGGAACTATGTAAACTAACAACATTGCTTGCCATGCATTTTTTTGATATATCTTTATAATCACTTTATCATTTACTTTAAAATCGCTAATATTTTTATCGTAAATTTCAATTTCTCTTTCCTTAGGGTTTTCATTTAAAGTGCAATTATATGCAACGTTACAAGTAGAACATGCTTCAATATTTTTTACTCCTACGATTATTTTATTAGGTGTAATTTTTTTAATGTATCCAGTATGTGTAATTATAATCGACACAATTTGCAAATTTAAAAAATATAATTGTTTTTAAAAACACAATTTGTAAAGTTTCAACACACACGTTAAAAAAATAGACTTAATTTTTTTTTAAAATAAAAAATTTGGAATAAATTATAAGAGCAAACAACAGAGGATAATGAAAATTAAAAAAAAATGTGAGATTATACAACATAAAAACTTGCAAACTATTTGTTAAGAAACGATAAAATTTAGCATACAAATAGAAAGAATAAATTTAAAATTACAATATAGGCGAAAGAAGACGAGCAATTCCCTGAGCAAAATGGTGTGTAAATGGTTTACCCCAGTATTCTTCTATACTTACCGACTTACAATCTTGAATATCTTCGTTAAAAATATCTTTAAGTTTTAAGGTAGTTTCTTTATCATAAATTAAGGCATTTACTTCAAAATTCTGATCAAAGCTTCGGAGATCCATATTTGCAGTACCTACAGAAGATATTTTATCGTCGACAAGTAAAACTTTGCTATGAATAAAACCTTTTTTATAAAGGAAAATTTTAACACCTGCTTCAAGTAATTCGGGGAAATAAGAATAGCTTCCATAAAACATGATCCATGAATCGGAAATACCTGGTAAAATAATTTTTACATCTACTCCACTTAAAGCCGCGGTTTTAATAGCTGTAAGTATACTTTCATTTGGTATAAAATAAGGTGAAGTAATGTAAATATATTCTTTAGCATTGCTTATAAGATAGAAATATGTTTGCATAATAGAATTCCAGTCATTATCGGGGCCACTTGCTACAATTTGAATAGGACATATTTTACCATCTTGTATGTTATTAAAATATTCTTCGTTATTTAAATTTTTCTTTGAGACAAAAAACCAATCGGTTAAAAATATGACCTGAAGAGAATTAACAGATTCTCCTTCGATACGTATATGTGTATCGCGCCAAATTCCACTGTCTTTTCTTCCATAAATATACCTATCGGCAATATTCATGCCCCCAGTATACCCAATTTTACCATCAATCACAACAATTTTTCTATGATTTCTAAATAATAATCTTTGAGCAAACCGAGGAAATCTCACAGGCAAAAACGGATATATTTCAATATTATTTTTTATTAATTTCTTAATTAAAGCATTTGACAATCCCCATGAACCAACATCATCATAAATAATTCTTACCTTTACTCCTTCTTTAACTTTTTTTATTAATACATCTATTATTTTGTTAAAAATTTCTCCTTCTTCTATTATGTAATAGTCTAAATGAATATGATGTTTGGCATTTCCAAGATCAACCAAAAGATATTCAAATTTATCTTTCCCGCTATGAAAAATTTTAATATCGTTATAAATACCAAGTAACGACTTACTATTGTTTTTCAGTAAATTTATTATTGACTTGTGTTCAGCAAGCGACGATATTTCAGAAGTATATTTACTTGCTGGTTTTAAGTATAATTCTTTATAATATTGTTGTAATTTAACTGCATCTTTTACTTCTTTATTCCAAAATTTTCTTTTTCTTTTATATACACGACCAAATATTATAAATAATAAAATTCCTATAAAAGGGACCATTATGATAATGGAAATCCATGCTATAGTTTTAGAAGGATCGCCCTTCTGAAAGATAATAAATAAAATAGTAACAATTACAAGTATTACCAATAATACTTTCCAACCCGACCATAATATATTGAAAATATCAGTCATTAGTTGGATTAATACTTATTAATGTTATTTCGGGGAAAGAACCTATTCTGCCAACGTATCCAATCATTCCAATACCATTATTAACGTAAATAAAGTTATTATTGTGTCGATACAAACCGTGCCATTGATTATACCTATACTTAACGGGACTCCAATTACCAATACTAAACTGAAAACCATGGGTGTGCCCCGACAAAGTTAACGAATTTTTTAATAAGTTTTTTAACTCAGTGTCCCAGTGAGTTGGGTCATGAGAAATAAAAATAATAAACTTTTCTAAATTTATTTCTTTTATAATTTTACTTACATCACCATATTTTTTAAAAGGTTTCTTGCCTATATTATCAACTCCCGCAATATATATAGTATCTGATTTACCAAAAGTAATGTATTCATTTCGCAACACAGTAAAACCACATTCTTTTAAATTCTTAACAAGTTTTTCAATATTAGCTTTTTTCTCATTTTGACTTTTCCATTTAACATATTCTCCAAAGTCGTGGTTCCCTAAAACAGCATACTTACCATATTTTGCTTTAAGTTCAGACAATATGACTTTATAATTTAAAATTTCTTCGTAAAAGTTATTTATTATGTCGCCTGAAATTACTATAATGTCGGCATCTAAACTGTTACATGTGTCTTTAACTTTAGAAATAAATTTAGTACGTCCTAAATAAGTGCCAAGATGAAGATCTGAAATATGTAATATTTTTAAACCTTTTAAGGAATAAGGGAAATTATTTACTCTTAGGTTTACCTTGTTAATTGTAATTTTTTTGTATCCATAAACAATTCCATAAGCATAAACGAAAAAAATGAAAAATAGAAAAAATAAATACATTATTTTAAAATATTTAAAAAACACAAATTTTTTAAATAAAAGGAAAATACTAAAAGCCCCCGTAATTATCTTAAGCAGGAAAAAAAACAACAATAGAGTAAATAAATAATAACCTAAAGAATATTTTATATACCTCTTTTCCGGGGGAAAGTATAAATTAGTTAAAAAAATAAAAGAGAAAAAAAATAAATATGGCAGTAACCAAAAAACTGCTACTAAACCTTTTTTATAATAATTGAAGAATCCATAAAATGTAAAAAACGAGGCAATTTCAATTATTAATATTATCAAAAAAATTAACAAAGTATGATTTATTGAACAATACAAAATTAATGAATAAATTTGCAAAAAATACAAATATTATGGCCAGTGTAAGAGACTTAAAAAAGGCTTTGAAAAAAACTATATCTACCTTAGCATTGGATGCTTTAATGGTACAACAAATAAAGGGCGAAAAAGTGAAAAATGAAATTAATGACATTTTAAGTGAGCTTACTATTATTGAAAAGGATTTAGTATACAAGATTAATCATGTACCTTCAAAAAACAAAAAGGAAATTAAAAAACATTTTACGGAAATTCACAATAAAATTTCATCATCGATTTCAGGCATACAAGAAAGGTTAAATAAATTGATGGAATAAAGAAGCAATTACTGTAATTAAATTGTTTTTATTTCTTTATTTTCTTTTTCTTTAATAGTAGTATTTTTATTGTTTTAATTAAATCGGAAGTTATTATTGGTTTCGAAAAAAAAGCAGAAAATCCATTTTCTAGATAATAATCTTTATTTTGATAATTAACATAAGCAGTTTGAGCTATAAAAATACTATTATGATACTGAGGGAATTTTTCATTTATATTATTTAATAAGGTTATTCCATCCCATTTATCGGGGAGGTTAATATCGATAATAACAACATCAAATGGTTTCGATTTAATTCGTATTTTTTCTAGTGCCTCAAAAGCATTGCTTGCTAGTTCAACTTTTCCTATAGTTTGTAAAACCTCTTTTAAAAACAAGCCATTAAAATAATCATCTTCAATTATTAATATCTCTATTTCATCAGCTATTTCTTCGTAAGATAATAAGCTTTGCTCTTTTTCATTATAGGTATCGATTGGAAGATATATTGAAACCTTAGTACCAACATTTTTTTTGCTATAAATTTCTATAACACCTTTTAATAATTCCAAATATCTTTTAACCAATGGCAATCCTATTCCTATACCTCGCTGAAATTTACTTATATCTACTTTATTAACATTAAAACTATCGAAAATATTAGGTAATAATTCTTCGTCTATACCTTCGCCACTGTCTTCAATAATAATTTTTATTTTGTTATTTGACTGAAGCATTAAGGTCGATATTTTTATATATCCTTTTGTTGTATGTTTTATTGAATTATCTAACAATTCATAAAAAATTTTTGTTAAAATATTTTTATCTGTTTTAATTATTATATTTTTATCTACATCAAGGTTAATTTCTAAATTCTTTTCGTATATCTTATATTTAAAAATATCTATAACATTTTCTATTATTTCACTAACATTAACTTCGTCAATGTTAACATTTATTTCTTTACTTTCAGCTCTTTTAAAATCTATTGCATTATTTAGTATATTTAATAGCTTATTAGCATTATAGTGAATACCGTTTATAAGTATTTCGACATCTTTATTATCCTTAAATTTTTCTTTTAATAATTCGTTCATGCCTAGTATTGCGCTCAGTGGTGTTCGTATTTCGTGATTAATATTCATTAAAAAAGCTTCTTTATAAGAATTGGCTTGTTCAAGACTTCTTTTTATTTCTTCAATAGTTTTTATTTTCTTTTCTTTTTCTTCTAATTCTTTTTGAAGAGTTAGTGTTCTTTCTTTTACCTTATTTTCAAGTTCATTATTAAGCATTAATATTTCTTCGCCTGCTTTTTCAATTTGTTTATTTTTTTCTTCTATTAGTATTTTTTCTCTTTTTACAGATTTATACCTTAATATAAGAACTGTAAAAACAAATAAAAGAATAATGATAATTAAAATAAAGACATATCTTCTTACAATTTCACTTTTGTATTTTTTCAATATTATTTGATTTTCGAGACGCATCTTTTCAACTTCTCTTTCTAATTGTTTTGTATTAACAATATATTCAAGATCATACATCTTTTTTACCTTATCGGCTGTCCATATACTATCTTCAAGAGCATACATTTTCTTAAAAAGTGTAACAACATTCTGATATTCTCCTTTTTTTTCAAGAAATTCTGATTCTAATTTATACAATTTTAATTTTAATTTCTGATTATTTACTTTATTTATCATTTCTTTACACTCACTTATAATTTTATTAACTTCGCTCAAGCTATTATTAGCTAAATACACGTAACCCAATAGTATTTTTACATCTATTAAACCTTCAGTTATATTGTGAGCCTTATAAAAATTAATAGCTTTATTAAGATAATTTAAACATTTGTTGTAGTCTTTTAAAAAATAAAAACACTTAGAAATGTAAAAAAAATAATCTCCCTTAGTTTTATTATCTTGAATATTAGTAAGAAAATCTTCACTTTCTTTTAAAATGCCAATTGCTTTTTTATAATTTTTCACAGAAATTAGCACATCCGACATTTTTAATAGAGTACCAACAATTTTATTATAATCGTTTTTGCTTTTATAATAATGATAAGCTTTGTCGAAATAATTATAAGCTTGTGTATAATATCCTTGCTCTTTATTTAATATTCCAAAATGAAAATTGACAAAAGCAATTGTAGCATCGTTTTTTGACTTTTGAGAATAATAGTATGCCTTTTCATAATAATTCAATGCTTCCAGGTAAATATTTAACTTTGTATAAATGAAACCAATTTTACATAAAACTCTTGCTAAGCCATCGTAATTAAGCTTTTTAGCATAATAGTTACGTAGTATATTGAGATATGGCATTGAATTTCTATAATCTGATTGTTCAATAAATAAGTCTGAAAGTATTTCATATAACATCATTAAATATTCAGAATCTTTTTCAGCTATTAATTTACGTTCAACTTCTTTGGCGATTAATATAGTTTTTTCAACGTCTTCAAAGTTTCTTTTTTCTAAGTTTTCAATAAAGGTTTTATAATTTAATGTATCGATATTAAAGCCAAAAGCTTGTGATATAAAAAAGCAACAACCTATTACTACATTCAATAACATAAATATCTTTTTAATTTTGACAAGACTTTAAAAATTTTGGTTTAAAGGTAATTTTTTTTTGACAAAAAAACAAAAATAAATGACTAAAAAAATTTAGTGGCCCCACCAGGAATTGAACCTGGATTTGAAGTTTAGGAAACTTCCGTTCTATCCGTTGAACTATGGGGCCAAATTATTTACTAAAAGTACGTTTTTCTATTACATTTCCATTTTCGTCCCATTCTGTCTTTTCTAAATAAACACCCTCTCTGAACAAAACTTCTTTTTTTTTCTTTCCATTTTCGTAATACCAAACATTTATTCCATCCATTTCATCGTTTACATAGTTTGCTTTAATTCTAATATTCCCATTAGAATAATAATATATCCAAGTTCCTTGCTTTTTTCCATTGACATAATACCCTTCTATTTTTTTATTACCATTGCTATACCAATATTCCCAATAGCCATCTTTTTTGCCATTTTTATAATAGCCCTTTAACCCTTTTTGTCCATTTTCGAAGTAGCCAAAACATTGACCAGTGTATGGTTGCTCATCACCTTGCAGATATGCTAAAGAATCTTTTATTACTAATTGTTTATGATCTACTCCCTGGGCAAAAGTTTTGTCGAGTAAACGCTGAAAGTATTTTTTTAAATTGTTTTGAAACATAGTATTTTCGCACAAACTGTTTCCTTTCTTATCCAGAACATCTATTATAACTGTTATATTTTCAGGGAAAGAACAATAAGGACATCTAAACCACGACACCCATACTTCTGATTTAGGAGGTAAATCGTTTATATTTAATTTTTTCCAACTAATATAATTTGATTTTATTTTATAATCTTTACCAAAATGTTCTTTTAAAATGTTAATAAAATTAACTGCATTTTGAATATCACGCGTAGCAAAAGTCAGATATAATTGACTATGTTCGCTTTTTTTTGTTCTCCATTTTAATAAATCAATGTAATCGTAGGCAAGAGCGTCTATTTCCGATAATAAAATTAATGAATCTTCAAGTTCTACATAAATAACTTCTTTTAAATTTAAAGACGAAATAGGTATGTATTCATCTTTATAACCTAAACAAGTGATTAATAAAGTATCTTTTAAATGTCTATTAGGAAAAGAAAATTCAAATTTTCCTTTATCATCGGTACTTGTTCCAAAAGGAGTATCTTTTATACGAACATTAGCTAGCGCAACAGGTTTCTTTTCTTTTTGGCTTATTACTATTCCTTTAACTTTATTCTTTTCTTCTTTTGATTGAGAGTATATAACATTATTGTTGCTTATTAAGGTAATAAATAACAATATGTAAACTCTCATTAAGTTGGCCATTCAGTTAATCTCAGAAATTATTTGCAAAAGTAATAAAGTTTTTCCAATATTCTTATTCAAAAATTAAAGGTTTAAAATAATTTATTCCATCGCACTTTAACCTTATAAAATAGAACCCACTACCAAGGAGGCTATTTTTATTTATTTCAAACTTATATGTACCAATATTAAACGATTGATTTTTAATAATACTTGCAACGCTCCGACCCATTAAATTTACAATATCAGCTTCAACATTACAGTTTTCAAATAATGTCAACGAAATAATTGCTTGGTTACTGGCTGGATTTGGAAATATTGAAAAATCGAATTTATCGGATATATAGCTACTTATACTTGTATAACTACCATTATCTATTACGATATCGTCGATATAGATGTTATTTCCACTATTACTTTTAAATTCAAATTTAAACTGAAAATTTGTTTGTTGCTGTGTTAAATAAACTTGAATATTAATAGAATCTTGTTTCCAATCTGAAGGAGTTGGCCGAAAGCTTCCTTGAGTAGGATTAGCTGTTTGTAAATTTTGGCCCGATTTATTCCATTTTACAATCCATGATTTTCCACAATTTGTTGAAACATATATCTTAAGAGCATCGTACGAGGTATCGGCATCTGTAAAGAATGTGCCAGGAATAATTTTACCAGCATAAGCATATTTGAATTTCAATTTTAAAGGAACCGAAGTGGTTGTCAAAGAAGTTAAATTTATGCCATAACTAATAAATGCATCGATACTATTTGGCGGATTCCCATTAAAATTTAAAACTCTTAACGATTTAGTTCCTGTTGCGGCTGCAGTATCGGTTATCTGCCACCCATTACCTCCATGATTTATAAAGTTATAAGCATTATTTAAGCCATTTTCAAAACTTTCGTAATATGGTGCCATTTGAATAGTAGAAGGATCAACAACTTTAATAAAGTTTTGTTTTGTTATAGAATTTGAACCAGCACTATTACTAACAGTTAAAGTTACTGAATAAATTCCAGGCTGATTATACACAACTACTGGCGTAGGAGAAGTAGAGGTTTCAGGGTTACCACCAGGAAAATTCCATAAAATATTTTCAACAGGTCCATTGTACGAATCATTATAAAATGTCACATTATCACCTGGACAAATAACACTATAATTAGAATGAAAATCAGGTACAGGGGCACATATAACATTTTGTGTATCAAGAACACCTGTTGCTACTAAATTTTCGTACGACCATAAATTTTTCCTAATACCAGACAGCACAGCATCCATTCGTGCTTTTTGTCCATTTGTAAAAATATTCTGGCAATATCCCCATTGATAATCCATATAATTTTCAATCATGTCTGGTTCATCTGGATTTTCGTTACATGTGTTAATAGAGCCAGGAGTATAACATTCTAAAGATGTATTTTGAGTAGCAGCGTTAACAGGGGGTGTATCACTTACTTCATCGCCATAAGGAGCAAGTATAGAAGGACAACCACTGGAAGCAGGAATAAGTCCAAGCATTAGATTCTGAAAAGTGTGATAAAGATTAAAATAATGGCCTATTTCATGAGTAAAAGTTCTATTAACTAAATTAATACCCATATTACCGGTGTTTGTAGCTGTACCAATAGTTCCTAAACAATCTGAACGAATAAGTACGCCATCAATGTCGGGGTCGCCACCAGTTAATGCTTGTGAAAGAGGATTATCTGGTGGGAATGGACTCATGCCACCAATAAATGCTCCTTCGGGTAAAGCAATTCCTTCTGGGTAAATAAAATTAACTGCAAATACATTTAGATACTTATCGGTGGGCCAATGGTATTGTTTCATCAAAGGAAAGTATGCCCAGTTTGTTCTATAATCAAAAATATGCTCAATACCATTAGTGCAATTTCCATTAGGATCTATTTTTGCTAATCTTAATTCAATAGCACAATTGGCTGCTCGTGGTTTAAATAAAGGATATGTTAATGCAGTATCAGCATTCTGTTTTGATAAATCTATATTAATCTTTTCTATTGCATCTTTTACTTGCTCGTCCGATATGTTATCAATACCATAAGTATGAATTACATGAACAACCGTAGGTATTATTCTTTTACCGTTTATTAATGTGTCGGTTTTATTGATTATTTCGTCGAATTGTCTCTTCTCAATAAGTAGTTTAAATCTGTTTTCGTACTCGATATACTTGTTAATTATATCAGGATTTTCTGCTACTTTTTTTTGTAGTATCAGTTCGTCGGCTATGATTGGTTTAAAGTTCTGAGCTTTAATCAAAAAGCAATTACTTATAATAATTAGAACTAATATATAATTCTTTATCATTTCGTTTATCTTTTTTGCAAATTTATAATAAAAAAAAATACCTATCAAACATTAAAAAAATTGTTATTTCAATTATGTGAAACTTTTGCAAAACCACCTCAAAATAATTTTTTTACAATAAATATAATTGAAAATTAATATTTTCCAAAATTGTATAAGACCTTTACAAAAATTTTTGCAAAGGTTTTTATGTATGTTTTGTAAAAGTATTTTTTTAAATCGTACAATTGCAGTTTGTTCAAATCATTTAGTTACTTTCAGTTGTGTTGCATTGAAAGTCTAATTACAAGTTTATGTATATTTTTTAATAATATCGAATAATATAACTTAATCTAATTGCACAATAATTTTGTTTAAAGCTATTTGGCTATAATTTTATTTTATTTTATTATTTAAGTTACTTTTTTATTATAGTTGCCTTATAAAGGTTATTTTTTGAAATTATAACCACTTTATAAAGCCCAGCAACATAAACTTCTTTATTTGTTATTTTTATTAAATTATCTGTTTGAAATTTTTCATAAACTTTTTTACCGGTGTAATCATAAACATACACATAAAATTTATTACTAAAATCATTATTGATAAAAATAGATATTTCTGAATCAAAAGGATTAGGATAAGCAATGATATTTTGAACAGCTTTCGATAATTCATTAGTTGAAGAAGAAGAATAATATTCAATGTTAAAATTATCTACGATTAATATATTACCAAGCGAAGAAGATTGTTCTCCATACATGCCAGCTAAAAGAGTAATATTTAAAGTGTCGTAATTACTAATAGAATCGTGAAAAAGTATTTCATAATAAGTGTATTCATATGAAGCAGTTAATATACCAAATATTGTGGTATCAATTATACCCTGATTAAATAAGCTAACTGCTACAAGGCCGAAATCGTTTTGAGTTTCAGGAAAGTATTTGTAGTAAAATGATAATTTTTTAGGGTTTGCATTTATTTTTAAGCCCCCGCCAATAAACTGGTTATTATATGTAAAATAGCCATTAGTTATAATACCAGCAGTATCACCCATCATTAGTTCAACATTTTCAATTTTCATTGCATACTGCCCCGAATATGAATCGGTGGTTTTTGTAACAGATGGTATAGTCTTACATAAAAAATTTAGGCTTTCCCAACCTATTGCTTCTTCTGTTTTAATTTCGAACCAATTTTCAAAACTATTATTTGGTAATTGAGCATTAGCATTAATGAGCTGAACATTATCAATAACAATATATGAACCTTGTACTGGTGTACCTCCTGGAAGAGAAGACATAAAGACAACAATGATAGAATCTGGATTAAGTGGGCTCATGTAGGTAAATGGAGCAGAAAATCTAATATATTGGGTTTGAACACCAGTTATTTTTTGAGAAACTACGCCAACAACTTGTCCATTATTTTTTAATAAAACCCCTATTAAAGCTGTATCGTTTGGTTGAATGTTATACTTAATAAAAGCTACTAACGAATCTGGCTTATCTGTATAAGGCATTCCTCCACTTATTCCATTATTACCAGGCTGGCCAATGAATGCCATACCTTGTATTGGCCCCGATGGCGAAATTATTGTTTCTAAACGCAATGCATAAGAACCATTAACAGCATCGGTTGTTTTTATTACATTTCCCATACCTGCATTTACGTATGCCATTAAATTAGAGGTATAATAGCCTCCTTCTGGTTCG
Source organism: Bacteroidales bacterium (assembly GCA_026416095.1). Classification (GTDB taxonomy): domain Bacteria; phylum Bacteroidota; class Bacteroidia; order Bacteroidales; family GWA2-32-17; genus Ch61. The sequence goes on from JAOAFV010000028.1 coordinate 19,368, forward strand.
TTATAATAAAACTTTTCGTACCATTCTTCAAAATCGTTATTAATAATTTGCTGCGAAAATACATTTAAACCTACAAATAACAGAAACATAATAAAACCTTTTCTCATAAAACAACATTTTTATATGTTTACAATGTCAAATGTATATGATATATTTAAAATAAAAAAAAACATAATTCATAAAAGATATTAAAAATTACTTTTTATAAAACTGCATAGCACCTTTATAGCCTAATTTACTCAAGTAACTTTCGGCATTGTTAAAACTCCATGTCAAAGATTTTTTCAGATAAAAATGATTATAATATAATAAAATCCAAAACATAGCAGAATCAATAAAATTTATTTCTCTTTGAGGTGATATTACAATTTTTGGGTCGGCACATTTAAAGAGTTCTTCAATAAACTTTTTTTTACCTAATTCACATGCTGAAATAAAATATATTCTGTTTCTGAATGTATTATTTTCGAAATCTTCTGCAAATATTGATCCTTTGGGTAATCGAATGCAATACCTGTCTAATTGCGAACTATATTCTCCATGAGCCGATATATGAACATATTTAAAATTATAATATTTCAACCACTTTTTAAACTGTTTTTCTCTCTTTACATTTTTCAAAACAAAGAATTTGCTAAAATGAGTTTTCAGAAATTCACATAAAATTAATGTTTCTTTTTTATCTTCTTTTTTGGGTATGCACTCTAAAAATAATATATTATTTGATGGCTTCAAATAGTTTCAATTTTTTTGCTAAAATAGTTACTTAAGTTTAATAAAAAAATATTATTTTTGAAACAAATAAATAGCAAAGTTTCCTGAAAAAAATTCCTGAACCATATAAAAAGTTACTAATCTTAACAATAATAAACTATTTAATTTTTTCGATTGTACGAATATTTTTTATAATATTTACAAATCATTTGTGTACCGATGCATTAAACACACATATTTTAATAAAGGCATTTTTAAAGGGTTTACAATTTGATGGTGTTATTATTGGTTATGTTAACTTTTTACCAATTTTAGCTGTTTTTCTTATTAATTACTTACAAAAAAATATTATACTTAACATCATATTTGTTTATTACTCTATTAGTTATACCATTATTTATCTCCTATTATTTGCCGACATACCATACTTTAATTTTTTCTATTCTCACATAACGAACGCAATATTCCACTGGATCGATACACCATTTATGATGATTAAACAAATATTAAGTGAATCGTATTTTGTTAGTTTTTTGGTAGTTTTTATTATTTTCACTTTTTTATATATTCTCTTAATTAAGAAAATAATATTTAATGTAAAAATTAATATTAGGCTTTCTACAATTAAAAATTTAATTTTTTTTATAATTTTTTTAGGGCTTAACTTTTTAATTTCACGAGGTAGGATAAGTGCTCCTTTAAAAGAAGGCGATGCTTGCATTTCATCAAGTTCCTATATTAACCAGTTAGCATTAAATGGTGCTTTCACTTTTTTTAAAAGCTTTTATTATAATATTAATTTTTATGACATTGATTATGCTTTTAACTCTGTTAAAAAAATTCTAAACGTTAAATCTCCAGGCAGACATATAGAAAGATGGATATGCTTTAAGGATACATGCAAAAAATATAATATTGTATTAATTATTATGGAAGGAATGACATTATATAATACAAGCTTTAAAAATAATAACTTAACATATGAATTAGACACAATAGCTAAAAACGGAATTACTTTTACAAATATATGGTCTTCGGGCAAACATACTTCAAGCGGAATATATTCTGTTCTCTATTCGTACCCCACAATATGGAGCCGAAGGCCTACAAATAGTTTTGAAAAAACAAAATATTGTGGGCTTCCTGGTACCTTAAAACAATTAGGATATTATAATGTCTTTATGACAACTCAATCGCTTAGTTTCGATAATCTTCAAGAATTTTTACCACAAAATCATTTTGATACTATAATTGGAATTGAACACTATAAAAAAGAAGAAATAATAAGCATGTATGGTGTTCCCGATCACGTTATGTTTGATTATGGTTTAAAGTTTATAAACAACTATATAAACAATCATAATAAACCTTTATTCTTGTGCTTCTTAACTACAAGTAATCATACACCTTATGTAGTGCCAGAAAATATTGAATTTGTAGCTAAAAATAATAACATTTCAAAAAAAATAATTGAATACTCAAGTTGGGCAATCGGAAAGTTTATTAAACAATGTTACAATTATGAGTGGTTTAAAAATACATTATTTGTACTAATTTCCGATCATGGATTTATGGTAAAACCCGACAGTGCTTTTGTGCCTCTATGCCTTCACAACATACCTTTAATTTTTTACAACCCTTTCATATTAAAGACAACTTTCATTTCAAACAATTTAGGCATGCAAACAGATGTGTATCCTATGATAATGAATATCTTAAAATGCGATTATTTAAATAACACTTTTGGTATAGATTTATTTACCAATAAAAGAAGGTTTGTGTATTATTCAGAAGATAATACTCTAATTTGCCAAAATGATAGCTTTCAGGTTATCATTAACAAATTCGGAAAAAGTAAAATAAAAAAATTAAAAAATTTTGAAATTACCGAAAATAATATTTTAAAAATAAAAGATATTATGACCGAGTATACACTCACTCAAATTCAAGTGGCCAACTTTTTAATAAACAACAGACAAACAAATTGTAGTGAATAATTTTTTTTTTAAAAAATATTGTATTTTTGTGAAAATTTCTAATTATAAATAGTAAATATGGAAGAAAAAGAAAAAAATACATTTAACGAACAAGGTACTAAAAATAAAGAAATAAACGAAACAGAAAGCAGCTTAACTTCGTTCGAGAAGTTTATCGATAAAAACAAAAAAATAATAACTTACATATTTGGAGGAATAATAATTATTGTGTTATTATATTTTATTTATCGAAGGAATTATTTGGCACCACTAGAAGAACAAGCTCATCAGGAAATGTTTATGGCAGAAATATATTTTTCAAAAGACTCTTTTAAGCTTGCATTAAACGGCGATGGACAATATCCTGGCTTTCTTCAGATTATAGAAGATTATTCTTCAACAAAAGCAGGTAAACTTGCTTTATATTATGCAGGAATATGTTATTTACACTTAGGTGATTTTGAAAGTGCAATAAAGTATTTAAAAAAGTTTTCAACAGACGATCCTATGTTATACTCAGTTTCTAAAGGAGCAATGGGCGATGCATATCTTGAGCTTGGCAATAAGGAACAAGCAGAAAAATACTATAAAGAAGCAGCTTACAAATATCCTAACACTCTTACTTCACCATTTTATTTGATGAAATTAGGATTTATTTACGAACAAATGAATAAGTGGGATAAAGCATTAGAGGTGTATGAGTTTATTGAAAAACAATACACTAAAACACCAGAAGGAAGAAAAATTGAAAAATTCATAACCAAAGCAAAATTAATGCTAAATAGAAAAGATTTGTAACACTATGATAAGTTATATAAATAATCCAGAAACAAGAAACATAGATGGTAGCAAATATAGAATTGGCATTGTTGTAGCTGAATGGCATTTCGATGTATCGGAAAAATTGTTAAAAGGAGCATTAGAAACTTTGAGAAGATATTCTGTAAAAGAAGATAACATAACTGTAATAAAGGTACCAGGTAGTGTAGAAATTGTAAGTACTGCAAAATGGCTCGCTCAAACAAAAAAATACGATGCTATTATCTGTTTAGGTTGTGTTATACAAGGCGAAACAAAACATTTTGATTATGTTTGTGATATAGTAACACAAGGTTTAACTCAATTAAATCTTACCTTCGATATTCCCTTTATTTTTGGAATATTAACCACTTACAATAAACAACAGGCAATAGAAAGAGCAGGAGGAAAATTTGGAAATAAAGGTAGCGAATGCGCTGAAGCAGCTTTAGTGATGATTGAAAATAAAAACAAAATTTTCGATCAATAAAATTTTCAAAATAAAAAATACTTAAATTTACTCGTTATACCTAACAAATTGTTTTGCTCGTAATTACATTTCAAAATATAATATCAATAATTTTCAACTTGTATTTTTTATTTATTTTTTGTTATAAACGATTTTTAAATTAAACAATTTTTTTTTCTAACAATAAAGATTGAATTACCTTTTCATTATAAAGAAAAAACACACATATATAAAATAATTCAAATAATCATTGGAAATATTATATCGAAAATAATATAATTTCGAATATTTAATTTTAACATTAATATTAAATTTTTTGTTTTAAGCAATTTAAAAACTAAACGAATTCTTTTTAACTTATTAGCAAATTGTCAAAGTTAATGATATTTTGCTATGAAATTTTAACAATAGTTAGTGAAACATCTTCAAAAGTCAGAATTTTATAACCAAATAATTATTCAAAATAAGTAAAAAGTTAATAAAAAATAATTTTTTGAATACATGTATCTCCTACTTCTTCATTAATGCTTTTTATTATCAAATGTTCATTTGCAGAAAGTTCAGCTTTTATTATTGATGAGGCTATTTTAAGGTATAATTTATTTTCATAAACATAAGCTTCTTCTGTATTTTTATATATATAGTCACCCACAACTTTTTTATATGCTGCAATAACTTTAACCGACATAAATTTATTGTTAAGTTTATAACCATTTAACATTTCTTTAATAATTTCGCTTATATGTCGGGTGGTTTCTCTCTTTTTAAAATTATGGGTCATAAATTTCCTCTATTTTTCCATTATTTAAAACAAAAATAGTAAAATCTTTTGTATATTTAACAACCACTGATAGTATTTCATCTTTATTGGTATGAGTAAGAAATACTTGTGAATTTAAACCCAAAATGAATTTAAATAAATTTTCAATTCTTTCATTATCAAGCTTTTCAAAAGTATCGTCTACAAGAATAAAAGGAGTAATACTTAGTATTTCTTTTAATACGATTGTGATTGATATTTTTAAGGAAATAAGAAATGTTTTTTGCTGTCCTTGCGATGAATATTTAATGTTTTTATTATTAACCATAAAAATCAAATCGTCTTTATGAACGCCACATGTAGTTGTTTGAAATTCTTTATCTTTATTTATATTTTCACTTAAAAGAGTTTCAAAATTTTTCTCGTGTAATTGCGATTTATATTCAAAAGAAATATGCTCCAATTTAGAGCTCGTAATGTTATTAAAAATATTAAAAACATAATTATTCATTAGGCTTAAGAATTTTTTTCTTTCATTAAAAATGTAATTACCAAGTTCACATAACTGGGTGTTGTATACTTCTAGTAAGTTATAATCGATTATTTCATTTTTCAGAAGCATATTTCGTTGTTTCAAGACTTTATTGTACTTTATTAATGTGTTCAAATAAAAATTATTATACTGAGATATTATCAAATCCATTAATTTTCGACGATTTTCGCTACCATTGTGAATAAGAAAAAAGTCGAGTGGAGAAATAACTACAACAGGTATTTTTCCAATATGGTCAGAAAGTTTATTATATTCTTTGCCATTGTGTTTCATGGTTTTATTATCTTTTCTTGTAACCCTTAAAAAAAATTCATCTGATACTTCATTGCGAAATATTATAGATTTTATTATAAAAAAGTCGCTAAATTCATTTATATTTTCATAATCAATTCCTGTTAAAAAACTTTTCGTCATAGCTATATAATGAATAGCCTCTAACACTGAGGTTTTGCCAGCTCCATTTTTTCCACAAAAAATATTTACTTTCTTATTAAATATAAATTTTTCATTTAAAATATTCTTTAAGTTTATTATTTCGAGTTCTTTGAAAAACATTTAAATGCCTAAAATTTTTCTTATAAAAGATTTATTTTTTTTACGAAAATTTTGTTCGAGGGCTTCGATGGAATCACCTGTTAATAACTGCCAAGCTCTCCCCCATTCTATAAAACCACCTAAGTTTTTATCGTCGATATAAACATCGGCATCTATTTTGCGTGGTAAATTATCTTCTGGTTTTTCTTCGGGGTAATTTTTATTTACTGCGTAAAATTCTAAGCCTTTTTCTCTACAAAATTCAACGGCTTCGTCTAATTCTTTACCTGTTCTATAAGTCCATAATATTATTAAATGACCTTTTTCTTGCAGTTTTTTTAATGTTTCAATAGCAAAAGGTTTCTCTTTGCCAATTTTAGGATAAGCATTTTCGACAATAGTACCATCAAAATCAACAGCTATTTTCATACCATTTCAGTATTTAGGACATGGTATAATTTCCTTTTTTATTTTCTGTTCATATTTTTGCTCTTGATTAAACTCGAAAACTAAAGAAATTTCATGAGCACCTAATGTAGCAGGACCTAATCTTGAAATTGTTAAATCGTAACTATAATTAATTTTCAAATTATTATTTAACACATACCCTACCTGAAATATTAGAGCATCATTATTTAATAGTTGTGATGCATATTTTTTAATTACCATCATACCTCGATACCAAAAGCCCAGTATATACGGATATTTGTTTAAATAAGCACCAATTTGTAGTTGATCAAATTTTTGTTGAAAGTAATATAGTACCCAAAAATTTAAACTTTGTTCGTTATATGAACCTGTTTTATGTGTAATGTTATGTTTACAACCACTAAATATGTTAACTTTTAGAGGTACTTTACTATAACCATCTTTTAACGATTCATTTGGTGCCAGAATATGGTCGGTTGTAAAGCCTATCCAATATTTTTTAGTATAAAATAACAACGATAAGGTTGCATCGATATTTGACGTATTATTGAGGGTAGGTACTTCGACCGACGTAGGGTTGTTGCCACTAAAATTAAGCTGGTCGCCAAAAGTAAGACGATAAAAATCGATTTTTCGTGTAAACCTATATATTTGTATACCAGGACGTAATTTATACCTATAACTCACATTTAGTTGATAAGTATAATTAAAACCAATTAATGTGGTTCCTAATTTACCTTCGCCCGCTACATCGTTTAATAATAAAAAACCACAGCCACTATTAAATTTTTGTAAGAAATGATCTAACGATATAGCATAAGAAATATACGATTTAGGTATACCTGGCCATTGATTCCTAAAAATATTAGTTACTCTAGTACCATTTGTACTACCTGTAAACGATGGCGATAAATAAATTGAATTAATATAAAATTGAGAAAAGTGAGTATCTTGACCATGTAATATTAATGTATTCAGCAAAAATGTAATAAAATATTTATTTATTTTTATCATTATTGTCGTTGTTTTTTTTCATGTTTTCATTTTCATTAATTTGTTCATTTATTTGATTTTCAGTAGGTGAAACAATTATTTCTTCTTTTACAATTGGAGTAAGAATAATAGTTTTAAACATATCTTCAAGTTGAATTTTTTCTTTTATATCTATTTCCGTAGAATACGGATAATAGTTCTCGGCTTCAACAATTAATTTGTATTTTTTTCTTGGTAACAAAACTAAAATATACTTACCATTATTATTTGTCCTGTATACTCCTTGTACTTCTTTTGTATCGAAATCGAGTACAGTTATTGTAGATTTAACAGGTTTATATTCAGGTTCGGTTGTTATTATAGTACCTTTAAAGATAATTCTGTTTTTTTCAGGGTCAATTATTTCGCCTTTATAAATATCTAAACTTCCGTTTCCTTCTTCACGGTTAGAAGAAAAATATATAGTTTTACCATCAAAAGTAGCAATAAAATATATATCGTCATATACTGAATTAATAGGAGGGGCCAAATTTTGTGGTGTTGACCATGATCCATCATCGTTTAAATATGACACAAAAATATCGTACCCACCCATGTTTTGATGTCCTTTAGAAGAAAAGAATAATGATACTCCATCAGGATGAATAAATGGAGCATCTTCGTCGTAAGGAGTATTTATAGAAGGACCTAAATTCATGGGTTTGCTCCAACTACCGTCGGGCATTTTGGTTATTCTATAAATATCTTTCTGTCCATACCCACCAGGCATATCGCTGGCAAAATAAATAGTATTCAAATCGGGCGAAATACTCATAGAAGTCACTGTACCGTTGCCAAATGGCAAATCGCAAACTATTGGGTCACTCCATTTATTATCTGAGAATTCTGAAACAAGTATTCGACCTTTGGTTAACCCTGGTGATGTGCGAAAAATATACAATTGTTTACCATCCTTCGAAATTGTTACTGTAGCATCGTGTAATTCGGTATTTAGTGGGTATCCAACATTTTCTATTTTTATAATTTTGTTTTGTTCGCGATATGCTACGTAAATGTCTTCAAAGTACTCAAAGTGATTATCTAATTTATTGCCAGTAGAACCTTTTCTGCGGCTTGTAAAATATATTCTATTCTCTTCTGGGTTTAACAAAGGTGCATATTCTGGAAAAGGTGTATTTAATTCAACTAAGTTCTGTATTCTCGCATTCGATTTAGTTAAAACTAACTCTTTAGCAACATAAGTTTTTTGCATGTAATAATATATTTCTTCTTTCGAGATTTCTATATTTTCGGGTGAATTTAGAGCTTCGTTATATGCTTCCAAAGCTTTATCGAATTTTTGCTGTAAATGATATAATCTGCCCAAATAAAAGTTAGCGGCTGGAAATTTATTTTTTGCCTTATAAAAGTAATTAAACGACTCTTGCGATTCCCTTCTCACGATAAAAATACACTTCCCAAGTTTATAACATACTTCTATATTAGTAGTATCGTATGTATAAAGCTCTGAAAAAATGGGTAAAGCAAGGTGATAATTTTCATTGTTGAACTCATAATTTGCTTTTTCAAGTTTAGTATAATATTGTCTACTCTTTTTTTGCCCACATAGAATTTGTATTATCTGAATGCTAAATACAATTAATAAAAATATATTTCTCATATTTTATCTAATTAAAGTTACCGTTCCAATTTTATCGAAAGTTTGCCCGTTTAAAAATTTTCCTTTTGCTTTCCAAATATAAACATCTTGCTTGCAAAGTTCGTTCTTATAATAACCGTCCCAACCTGTATAAATATCATTAGTTTCAAAAATAAGCTCTCCCCACCTTGTGAAAATTTGCAAGTTATACTCACTTACTCCAATAAATATTGGATGAAACACATCGTTTGTTAGGTCGCCTTGGTTATATTTACCACCATTTGGACCATTTGGATTTGGAGTAAATGCACTTGGGAATATTATATCGCCTGTTGCTTCGGCAGTTACAGCTCTTATTATTGTAAATGTATCGGGACAATTATATTCATTATTTGCTATTAAAGTAATATTGTATTGTCCTTCGAAAGTATAGTAATGTTGCGGTGAAATATCGGTTGAAGTTGTTCCATCGCCAAAATTCCACAAGTATGATGTTGCATTTTGCGAAAGATTTATACAAGTTATTGGTTGATTAGGTACATACACAATGGTAGGTGTTACAACAAAATATGCACTTGCAGAATTATAAACAGTTACTGTGCCAGCAGTGTATTGAGCTTGGCCACCATCGCCAAATGCAGTTAATGTTATAACATAATTACCAGGAGTAGAGTATGTGTATACAGGATTAACTTGAGTTGAAATGTTACCATCTCCAAATTGCCAAAGATATGAATTAGCAAACTGACTTAGATTATACAATTCTATTGTAAGTGGTGAACAACCTTTGAATTCCGATGGCTCATACATGGCTATTGGCTTAGGTGGAATTATGTTAATAGTTGTGCAAAACGTATCACGACAGTAATCTGAATATGATATAAGACAAATGTTATAATTACCCCAATTGCTATAAGTATGATTTAAGGGTTGAAATTCATTACTTGTTGTTCCATCTCCAAAATACCATAAGTAATGCCAAACTCCTTGAGTGGTATTTACAATATTAATTGTAGTGTTAGGATAATGAATTGTTACTGAATCTATTATAAAGCTAGCATTGGGTGTTGGATAAACTTTAATAATTCTTATGGCAGTATCAATGCAGTTATATTGCGATATTGCAGAAAGCACTACATTAAAATATACAACATCGGTTGTATTATTTACAAAAGTATGAATGGGATTTATATTGGTAGAAGTAATACCATCGCCAAAATTCCAAAGATAATTGTTAGAATTCATAGAGAAATTATAAAAATTTACAGTCATTGGTGAACAACCCACAGTATCACAGTTAAAAAAAGCGTTTACCCTAGGATATATTAATACAGATTGAGTTGTAGAATCGTTGCAACCATAATTATTTACTACGCTAAGTGTGATAGTATAATTTATAGGATTATTTGTAATGTTATCATAGTTATGTATTATTAGATTATTATTGTTTTCTTCGAATGTTCCATCGCCATAATATATAAGAGAAGTGCTTGCATTAGTTGAATTATTGTACATTAGAATACTCGCGGGAGCACAGCCATAATTTACAGGAATACTTAATTGTGCATCAGGAGAAGGAAATACAGTTATTGTAGTTGAAAAAGTATCGGAACATAAATATTCTGAAATAGCTATTAATGATACATTGTAAACCATCGAACTGTCTGTATTATTGTAGAATATATATTGAGGGTTTTCTATAGTAGAAGAATCTCCATTTCCGAAGTTCCATATGTATTGCTGCCCGTTTATTGTATTATTATCAAATAGTATACAAAGCGGGCTACAACCTTGTGTAGTACAAGTAAAACTTGCTTCAACTTTAGGATATATTGTAATTGTTAAAGTAAAGGTATCGGAACACATATATTCATTATACGCAATAAACTTAACATTATAAGTTTGCGCCGAATTAGTATTGTTGTAATAAGTATGCTCAATCGATTGAAAATTTCCACTAATAATTGTATTATCTCCAAAATCTATTATAAAATGAGTTGCATTTTCAGATAAATTGAAAAATTTTATTGTTGCAGGGCTACAGTAATTAAACAATTCATAAGCTAATAATGCTTTAGGTTTGGGTAATATTGTAACATTAGAATAAGCAGTATCTTTGCAGCCAAAAGAGTTTGAGGTATAAAGTGTAACAAGGTAAGTTATTGGTGTGTCGACAAAATTAAAATAATAGTGAAACATTTGGTTTGTTCCAGTTTGTTGAGAACTATCACCAAAATGCCATATGTATAATTGCGATAAAGGTTCGGTAGTCATATTTACATATGCAGAGGTACAAACTGAATCGGGAAAAATATTTATAGTATGTTGAGGGGTAGGAAATATTGTAATGTAATTTAATACAGTATCGAAGCAATTATAACTACTTGCTGCAATTAATTTAACAGGGTAATAATAAATTATACCAGTGTTGTTATAAAAAATATGAAAAGGATTTATTTCGAAGCTTGTTTGATTATCGCCGAAGTCCCATTGGTAGCTTACAGCATTCAGAGAAGTATTGGTAAAATTAACTTCCAAAGGGCTACAAGAAGGAATTGCATTGTGAGTAAATTGTGCAACTGGTTTAGGGTAAACAATTATTGTATCAATTATGCTATCGGTACAACCAAACTGAGAATAAACCTTTAAGCTAACATAATAATAGCTATTGTTTAATGTATTATTTACAAACGTATGCATTATATTATTGTCATTAGTTGTGTAACCATCAGAAAACAACCATTTTGCAAATGTTGAAAATAAACTTGTGTTTTGAAAGCTGACTGTTAATGGTGAGCAACCACTAATAGGATTAGCGACAAACGATGCTACTGGAACAATGTTAAAATTTATCTTTATTGTATCGGTATTTATACAATTACTATTATTTTCGGTCCATACAAAATAGTACGTACCAAAGGTGTCTGCTAAAATTAATGTTGTATTCGAATAAGGATATAAAATTGTGCAATTGCCGGGGCCACTAAGAAATTGCCAATGACCAACACCTATACTAGGCATAGCATGTAAAGTATATTCTTTACCACAAATGCTTGTATCGACTCCCGCATTAGCAATGGGTATTTGAATAAAGTTAACGATAACACAATCTTTTGAAATACAGCCTGGTCCAAAAGTTTCTTGCCATTGTAAAATATATTTGCCATACTCTGCCACTTGAATGCTCGAATAAGGATCATTATAATCAGCAAAGAACACATTACCAGGTCCGCTTATCTTTGACCATGTACCTGTACCTATGCTTTGAATAGCATTTAAAGTATATAAAAGCCCACAGACATTAGTATCAATTCCAGCATTAGATTGAGGAAAAGGGTAAAAAGTTAATTTTATTGTATCGTTGTTTACACAACCATTATTGTTCTCGGACCAGATAAAATAGTAGCTACCATAATTGTCAACATTAACTTGGGTTTCATTATTGTTAGGATTAGCTATAGTAGCACTACCTGTATCGGCAAAGTACGACCAAATTCCTGTTCCTACCGACGGCAATGCGTTAAGTGTATAGCTTAGGCCACACACATTAGCATCGTTGCCTGCATTTGGGGTAGGAATTTTAATAAATGTTATCATTACGCAATCTTTATCGGTACAGCCTGGTCCATATGTTTCTTGCCATTGAAACACATAACTACCTTCATTGCTAACAGTTATATTAGAACTTGGAGAATTTAAATTAGAAAACATTACTGTACCGGGGCCGCTAATTTTAGACCAAATACCAGTTCCAATACTTGGTATTGCATTTAATTGATAGTTTGTACCACATACAATATCGTTCACCCCTGCATTGGCTTTTGGTACACTAAAAATTTTAATTGTTATAGAAGCAGTGGTCGAACAACCTAAGTTGTCTTGTACATAATACGAAAGGTAAAAAGAGCCACTATCGTTTGACATAAAAATAGGATTTATAATATGAGAATTATTTAATAAAGAATCTGCTCCACTCCACTGATGTATAACATAATTACCAGTACCGCCGCTTGGATTTCCGAAAAGTTGGAGTGGCATACCAACGCATCCAAAAGCCGGATTAGGTAATATATTTGCAGAAATTGAGGCAACTTTTATTGTAACATTGGCTTGACGAGAACATCCATTTGCGTCAATAACTTTATAAGTTAAGCTATATGTGCCAGGAACATTGCAAGTAAAATAAGGAGTTTGAATGTTTGTTGCATTTAAAAAAGGTGAACCACTGCCTGTCCATTGATGTGTAGTAATAGGAGCACTACCTGGCGTTGGATTACCATTTAGCTGTAATGTGTCGCCAGGACAAATTGTTAAATTATTGCCTGGTAGTATATTTATTATTGGTCTTGCCCAAACTTTTATTTGGATAGTATCCCAGTTAGAACAACCATTTGCGTCGGTAACTGAATATGTAATAAGGTGTAAACCTGGTCCTGCTATAGAAGGATTAAAAGTACCAGTTGTTGAATTTGTTATACCCTGACCACTCCATGTGCCACCTGATGTAGCGGCTTGTAAATTTACTGCTGAAGCATTAGAGCAAAAAGGACCAACAGGTGTTATTGTTGCATCTGGTTTAGGTACAATTATTATATATGCAGTGGTAACGATTGGAGGATGGTCGCCATTTATTGGGTCGTTAGGTGGCCCTGGTATATTAGGATCATCGTAAGGATTACAATAATTCCAATTTCTTAGCATTACTTCGAAAATCTGGCCAACAAGTGCTGTGTTAGGGACATAAATTGGTAAGCTTACATTATTTGGTGGTAGTGGACCATATACAGGCTCGTTAGTTTGAATTATTGGGCCACTATACGGAAAAACATAAGAATTTCCATTAATTAATACGTTATTTATAGTATAATTAGTGCCATATATCCACTGCGTCCATCTTCGATATGTGTTAGGATTATCCATTTCAATAGGAGGTTCGCAATTCCATGTACTTACATCTTGAAAAATAACAGTTGCTTCGTTACCCACACATACTGGATATATTTGAGGTGCAATTTGCAATTGTCCACCATTATAATTATCCATATCCCAAACAGTTACATTTTGCACCTGAATGCTACTAGTACATAAAACTCCGTTTACTCTTAAGTAAGCAGCTGGTCTATAATTACAGCGGTTACCTCCTTGAGGATAGATGTGTATAGCAGTAGCTCTCCATTCTTTTAATATGGGATTAGTATTAGTTGCAGGTACTATTTGCATTGGATTCCCATCGTTCCAATCAAAAGCTATTTCAACAGAAGTACCTGCGTCATTTACGCCCCGATAAATAACAGTCCACGTAACAGTAACAGGAGCACATAATTTATCGGGTAACATATCATTTGCTTTCGAAGAAATATTACAATCTTGCGATTTTAAGTAAACATTGAGTAGGAAAAAAAATATTAAAAATATTTTGTACGAATTTTTCATTTTATATTTTATACGTTAGGTATCAAATATGAGTTCATATTGTAGTACAATTATTTGCTAACTTAATTGTTAAAGTTTTTAATATTGCTTCAATTTCCCATACATAATTTTTTTTATCGTATTTTGGAGCATAAACATAGCCATCAATAAAAACTACTTTATCTTTTATAGGCACAACATAAGTAACAAAAGGGCCACCCATAAAATCGTTTTCTATTTTCCATAGTCCTCTTATTTCATGTATAAAAGTATTATTTAAAAAAAATCGTCTTTCAATAGGAGTAAATAATTTTTCAGTTGTCATATATGAGCCATGAGTTGGCCCTGGCACATTTTTTTGTAAAACAGAATCTTTGATTGCAATTAATTTCTTTAAGTTAAATAAAGAAGTATCCCTATAAGGATAAGAATAAATAAAAAAGCCTTGACTAGTATTAATAGTTTCGTACGAAATCCATAAAAAATTTGTTGTATCAACATTTAACCTATAGCCTTTCGGGAACGAAATGTTTATGTTAAATTTATTAAGTGGCACAGTAAGTTCTTTGTTTTTGTACTTATGGTAAATAAACTTTAATCTGTTTATTTCTTCATTTATAAAGAAATCGACTATTTCAGGGCCTTTTCTTTCGAGGAAAAACTTTAAACTATCGTCGTTTGGTGATATAATTTCTAAGTAAAGCTGAGGTTTTGCCCAAAGGTTTCGCTTATAATAAAGTACTGTGGTTGCAACATTTTTATTGTAGGTTATTTTAATTATATTCCGTGACAACTTGAATGCTTCGCTAATATTGCTTGATTTCAAAGGGAATATTTTAAAAATTTCTTCATCTTGTGGTAAAGCAGGGTAATCTTGGGTTAGTAAATCTTTTAAAATAAAATATGGAATACTGTTCCAAAAGCTCTCTTCGGCAACAAGTAATACTTCACCTCTTTTACCGGTAGAATTTGGTAATAACTCACTCTTTTCGTTGCAAGCAGTAAAAACTATGGTAAGAATAAGAATGAAAATCACTGGCAAAGTTTTTAAAATCATAAAATCTAATTTTGCTACGAATGTAATAAAAATTACATTTAAATAAAACTTGCTATTTAGAAATATTACAACAACTATTGGCTTTTTGATAAATTAATATCTTTTGATATAACTCAAATGTTATATATTACAGGCATACTGCAAAATTATTTTTACTAATTTGTCAAAATAAGTTATTTACATTCAGAATTTTTATAAACAAATTTTTAAAATCTTTTTTAGACTTTAGTATAATTAATGCTTAAAAAACTGAAAAATTTTAATAGCAGGCTAGCTTACTTTGCTAATAGCATAATAATACTCGTTAAAAATTTAATATTTGTACAACTTAAAAAAACTTAAAATTCAGCATTTTTAGGTGTTCTAGGGAAAGGGATTACGTCGCGTATATTAGACATGCCTGTCAAAAACAACATAAGTCGTTCGAAACCTAATCCAAAACCGCTATGAGGTGCTGTTCCGAATTTACGAGTTTCTAAATACCACCATACATCTTTTTCAGGAATATTTAGTTCTTTGACCCTTTTAAGTAGTTTATCATAGTCATCTTCTCTTTGAGAGCCACCAATTATTTCACCGATTTTAGGGAATAATACGTCCATTGCTCTAACAGTTTTGCCATCATCGTTTAGTTTCATGTAAAATGCTTTAATTTCTTTAGGATAATCGGTAATTATTATCGGTTTTTTATAATATTTTTCAACAAGATAGCGTTCATGTTCAGCTTGTAAATCTGCACCCCAATAAACAGGGAATTCGAAATTTTCGTTCGATTTTAACAAAACTTCTATTGCGTCGGTGTAGGTAATACGAGCAAATTTTTCTTTAAGTACCCAATGCAATCGGTCAATAAGTTCATTGTCGTACCTATCATTTAAAAACTGTAAGTCGTCTGGACAATTATCTAGTACATATTTAATAATATATTTTATAAAGTCTTCGGCTAAATCCATATTATCGTTAATATCGTAAAAAGCCATTTCAGGTTCAATCATCCAAAATTCTGCAAGATGACGAGGTGTGTTTGAATTTTCGGCTCTAAAAGTTGGGCCAAAAGTATAGATTTCGCCAAGTGCTAAAGCTCCAAGTTCACCTTCTAATTGTCCGGACACTGTTAAATTTGTTTCGCGCCCAAAAAAGTCTTGCGAAAAATCAATTTTACCATCAGGTGTGTAAGGTAGGTTATACAAATCTAAGGTTGTTACTTTAAACATTTTACCTGCACCTTCGCAGTCACTACCTGTAATTATGGGAGTGTGGAGGTAAATAAAACCACGCTGATTAAAGTAGTAATGAATAGCAAAGGCTGCAGCATGTCTTATTCTAAATATGCACCCGAATGTATTTGTACGAGGCCTTAAATGTGCTATTGTTCTAAGAAATTCTAAACTATGTCCTTTTTTTTGTAAAGGATATGTTTCAGCGTCACACTCACCGTATAACTCAACATTAATAGCTTTTAATTCTACAGATTGCTCTTTCCCTAAAGATTCAACAAGTGTACCTCTTACTCCAATACTTGCACCGGTGGTTAGTCTTTTCAAAAACTTAGAATCAAAATCTTTCTCATCTATTACTATTTGTAAATTTTTAACAGTCGAACCATCGTTCAAAGCAATAAAATGTATTTGTTTTACATTTCTGTGAGTCCTTATCCAACCTTTTACTAAATATTCTTCATTAATTATTGGGTTTGTAAGTATTTCTTTAATCTTAGTTCTTTTCATAATTGTTAAAGTTTAGTTCTTTATTCGAAATTAATATTTTAAACTTATTAAGAGAAAGATTAAGATTGGAAGTTACTTTAATATAACTTTTATATTTGAAACACCATTTTTTTCGTATGCTTAAAAAGCCTTTTTTTAAAAAAGATTCAATGAACGGATGAGCTATTATTTTAACTGCTCTAAATTTAATTTTATCTTTTATACTTCTTAAACAATCTTCTATATTATCTATCACACTCATTGAATCGGAAATTTTACCAGTACCAAGACATAGGGGGCATGTTTCTTCTACATTAAAATTAACTTCCTGACGTAGCCTTTGTCTTGTAATTTGCATTATTCCAAATTTGCTTAATGGTAATATGTCGTATTTAGCTCTATCTTTAGATAATAATTCTTTTATTCGTTCGTAAATTATTTTTTTATATTCATTATTATACATGTCGACAAAATCAATAATTATAATTCCACCAAGATTTCTTAACCTTATTTGCCGAGCTATTTCGTCGGTTGCAAGTAAATTTATTTTAAAAGCATTTTGTTCAGGAGTTTCGTCTTTATATTGGAGCGAGCCACTATTAACATCTATAACATGAAGTGCTTCGGTGCTTTCAATAATTAGGTACACACCATGTTTCAGGTAAACTACTTTACCAAGCGATTTTTTTAATTGTTTAGTAATACCGAATTTATCGAAAAGGGGTTCGGTTCCTTTGTAAGTTTTAATGATCTTTAGTTTATTAGTATCAAATGTTTTTAGGTATTCTTTCATTTCATTTGATATCTCGACCGAATCTGTGTATATATTTTCGAAAGAATCGTTTAGTAAGTCTCTTAAAATAGTATTTGTTCTTTCAATTTCGCCAATCACTTTAACAGGCGGAATCAGTTTATGAATTTCGTTGAAAGAATTCTCCCATTTCTTTATTAACATTTCTGCTTCCCTAAGTAAATCGGTTTCCGACTTACCTTCGGCAGCAGTTCTGATTATTATTCCAAAATTCTTAAAGATGTTTTTATTAAAAATTTTAATTAACCTTTCCCTTTCTGAAAGATTTTTAATTTTTTTTGAAATGCCTATTTTATTTGAGAAGGGAATTAGTATTAAATATCTTCCAGATAATGTAATTTCGCACGTTAGTCGTGGACCTTTATTTAGAATTGCTTCCTTGGCTATTTGTACTAAAATTATTTGATTACTTTTTAAATATTTTTCAATTTTACCTTCGGTAGGTATTTTATCTTTGAATGTAAAATTGCTAATGCTAACGTCTTTAACATTTTTGTTTTTAAGCACAACATTCACATAATTTTGCAAAGAAAAGAAGTTTTCTCCCAAATCTGAAAAATGTAAAAAAGCATCTTTTTTATGTCCAATATCAACAAAGGCTGCATTTAGTCCAGGCATTAATTTTTTTACTTTACCTAAGAAAATATCGCCAGTGTTAAAATTACTATACCGTTTATATTCATAAAACTCTACAAGCAACCCCTCTTCAACAAGTGCAATTTGAGTTAAATCGTCTTTTGTTTGAATAAAAAGTTCACGCTTCACATGTTCTAAGAGAAAATTTTAAATACTTAACGTCTTTTTTTCTTGTGCCTATTTTTTCTTAATCTTTTTTTCCTTTTATGAACTGCCATCTTATGTCTTTTCCTTTTTCTTCCACAAGGCATAACTTTATTTTTTTTAAATCTTTATTTTCTTAACAGCATCTTTAAACTCCTTACAAGGTTTAAAAAAAGGAATATAATGTTCAGGTACAGTTATAGTAGTATTTTGGGAAATATTTCTTGCAATTTTTTTTGCTCTCTTTTTAAGTATAAAGCTACCAAAACCCCTAAAATATATATTATTACCCTGTGTCATGGCTTTTTTAACAGTTTCTAGAAAGGCATTAACAGTTTCTTCTACAATTGTTTTTTCTATGCCAGTTTTACTTGAAATTTCATTAATTATATCTAACTTGGTCATAAAAAAAATTTACATATTCGTTGCAAAATTATACAATAAATAAATTGAAACAAAACTTTTGGAAAATTTTTTTAAAATTCTTAAGAAAAAATAATCTTGTTACCAAAAATAAAGCAAACATTATTTAATAAATTGTTAATAAGCTGTTAAAAAATTTTGATTAATGATGATACAACATATTAAATATTTATTTACTTTTGTGTAAGTTAAGAAAATTTTTATTGTTAATATGAATACAAAACAAATATTGAGTGCAACCGAATTATTTGATAAAATTACATATGAAGAGTTAAAGAATTTACTCCATCAAATACATTGTACACTTCATAAAGAAAAAAACATATTATTATATAGAAGCTCGATTATTACTGAAAAGCAGAGTAATAAAATTTACCTAACTTGTATATTTCATTGTAACACTGAATGTAATGAGAGTAACAAAATAGTTTATAATTATTTAAAAAAAATATTCCGCAATAATGAATTGTGCTGTGTTCCATATATAAGAAGTAATTCGTTAAAAAATGGTTTTAGTACTGAACAAATCAGCTTCGAAAATTTTGTATCAACTAATTTAGAATTGAATAATATTTTATATAAACCAGACAATATTGACATCAATAAGCTTCTGAAGAAAATATATTATACCTACAATGGAATTAAGGGTAAAGTTTTATGGAATAACTATAAGCCAATAAACATTGAAAAGGGAAAATACTTAGCAAAAGAATTGTATTGTGAATTATGTTTAGATCAAATAATCACAAAATCGGGTTACAAAATTACAAACGATGCTCTTGTTTTTGTTGAAAACGATAATATTTATCCCTATTACAAAGATAAAAATCTTGTTTTATGTGTAGAAGAAATTCATGAAAAAGATAAACTTCCAGAATTATTATCCAATAAATATAAATTAATTTTAAATTAAAAAATTTGTTACTTTATTTCAATACAATATAATAAAAAAAATAGGAAATATCAAAAGTTTATAATAATTTTGTATGGGTTTTCTGCATTTTTTTTGAAATTTTTTCTTAGCCTAATATTGTAAGGAAAATATTAAGGGAGGAAATATAATGTACTCAAAGAATGATTTGTTATTAAAAAAAGTAATGGAATTAAGGCAAATTGCAAGAAAAATTGGTATTAAAAGACCAGAAGAATTTACAAAAGACATATTAATTGAAAAAATTTTAGAAGTTTCTGCAAATAAAGAAGCTGAAACAACCGAAAATGTAGCACAAAGCAATGAAAACAAAAAAACAGAAAGAAAAAGAATAAGGATTACTAAAACTGAAAAAGTATTTAGTTCAAATACCCAAAACATGGTTGCAGCATCTATTGATAAAAATTTCGACACTACCGAAATTATAGAAAAAACCGAAGAACCTTATGTAATTAAAGAGCATAGCGAAACTTTTGATGTAAAAAATACAAAAACAGACGAATCAAAAACTGCAGAAGACAAAATAAACGAAGATTCAGAAGAAAAAACATTAACCGGTACCGAAACTAAAGAACCCCCGAAAGAACAAACCTCTACCGATAAAGAAGAAAGTCAAGAAAAACTATT
This sequence comes from Bacteroidales bacterium, assembly GCA_026416095.1. Taxonomy (GTDB): domain Bacteria; phylum Bacteroidota; class Bacteroidia; order Bacteroidales; family GWA2-32-17; genus Ch61. The sequence continues at coordinate 39,980 of JAOAFV010000028.1, forward strand.
ATTAATTAAATACAAAGATTTTGAAGGAATAATTTCTACAATAGGTGTATTAGAAGTTATACCTGAAGGTGGTTATGGGTTTTTACGTTCAAGTGATTATAATTATCTTAGTTCACCCGACGATGTATACGTTTCGCCAAATCAGATAAAAATGTATGGATTAAAAACCGGCGACACAATAAAAGGTACTATAAGACTTCCGCGCGAAGGTGAAAAATATTTTCCTTTAGTTAAAATTGAAGAAGTAAACGGATTAGCTCCAGAGTTAATAAGGGAAAGAGTACCTTTTGAATATCTTACACCACTTTTTCCATACGAAAAATTCGAACTTGCAAAGGGCCCAAAAGCTACAATATCAACACGTATTGTAGATATGTTTGCACCAATAGGTAAAGGGCAACGCGGATTGATTGTTGCACAGCCTAAAACAGGTAAAACAGTTTTACTTAAAGAAATTGCAAATGCTATTGCCTATAACCATCCAGAAGTTTACTTAATGATTTTACTCATCGATGAAAGACCAGAAGAAGTAACCGACATGGCTCGCAATGTAAAAGCAGAAGTAATAAGCTCTACATTCGACGAACCAGCAGAAAGACATGTAAAAATAACAAACCTTGTTCTCGAAAGAGCTAAGCGACTTGTAGAATGTGGGCATGATGTTGTTATTCTTGTAGACTCAATTACTCGTATGGCTCGTGCTTACAACACCGTTCAACCTGCTTCGGGTAAAGTATTATCGGGTGGTATCGATTCTAATGCATTACATAAACCCAAACGCTTTTTTGGGTCAGCCCGAAAAATTGAAAATGGTGGTTCCCTTACTATTATAGCAACAGCATTAATCGACACAGGTTCCCGCATGGACGATGTAATTTTCGAAGAATTTAAAGGTACTGGAAATATGGAACTTCAACTAGACAGAAAACTTGCAAACAAAAGAATATTCCCAGCAGTCGACTTGTTAGCTTCTGGTACAAGACGCGAAGAACTTCTACACCCTCAAGAAATGCTCAACAGAATTTGGATCTTGAGAAATTACCTTAGCGAAATGAATCCAGTTGAAGCAATGGAATTTGTTAAAGAAAAACTATCTAAAGTCTCATCTAACGAAGAATTTTTAGTTTCAATGAGTAATTCTTATTAATTTTTTTATTTTTTTGTTATTTATTTTTTTTATTAAATAATAAACCCTATAAATTTGCAGTAAAATTATTAAAATAAATTCTCTATTATGAAAAATAAAAAATTTGTTGTTTGTGATGGTAACTATGCTGCCTCGCACTGTGCTTATTTGTTTAGTGAGTTGGCATGTATTTATCCTATAACTCCTTCTTCAAACATGGCAGAAAATGTTGACGAGTGGGCCGTAGAGGGTAAAAAAAACATATTTGGCGAAACAGTACGAGTAATTGAAATGCAATCCGAAGCTGGAGCAGCTGGTGCAGTTCATGGTGCACTTCAGGCCGGTACATTATGCACTACTTTTACTGCTGCTCAAGGCTTATTACTAATGATACCTGATATGTTTAAAATTGCAGGAGAGCTATTACCAGGCGTTTTTCATGTAAGTGCCAGAACCGTTGCTACCCATGCACTCTCTATATTTGGCGATCATAGCGATGTAATGGCAACTCGAAATACAGGTTTTGCTCTACTGGCTACAGGTTCTGTTCAAGAAATTATGGATCTTGCCCCTATTGCTCATCTTGCTGCTATTAAATCTAGAGTGCCTTTTTTACACTTCTTCGACGGATTTAGAACCTCTCACGAAATTCAAAAAGTTGAATACTTAGATGTAGACGATGTAAAAAATCTAGTAGATTGGGAAGAACTTAACAAATTTAGACAAAGAGCATTAAATCCTCAACATCCAGTAACCCGTGGAACAGCCCAAAATCCAGATATATTCTTTCAGGCCAGAGAAGCATGTAACAGATTCTATGAATCTGTACCCGATATAGTTGAATATTACATGCAAGAAATTTACAAATTAACTGGTCGAGAATACCATCCTTTCGATTATTATGGTCATCCCGAGGCAGAATATATAATTGTGGCAATGGGCTCAGTTACCGACACTATTAAAGAAGTAGTTGATTTTAAAATAAAAAACAATGAAAAAGTTGGCTTAATTGCCGTACACTTGTACAGACCTTTTTCTAAAAAATATTTCCTCAAAGTGTTACCTCCTACAGTAAAAAGAATTGCAGTACTCGATCGAACCAAAGAACCTGGTTCAATAGGTGAACCACTCTACCTCGATGTTGTTAAAGTTTTTTATGAAGAAAAAAATAAACCACTAATAGTTGGTGGTCGGTACGGCCTAAGTTCTAAAGATACAACACCTGCAATGATTAATGCCGTATTCGATAACTTATACGCTAACGAACCCAAAAACAAATTTACAATAGGAATAATTGACGATGTTACTTATACTTCTCTAGTGGTAAAAGAATTTTATTTGAAAAATTCTAATGTTTACGAAGCTAAATTTTACGGTATAGGCAGCGATGGTACAGTTGGAGCTAACAAAAATACAATTAAAATTATTGGTGAAACCACAAATAAATATGTTCAAGCTTATTTTGCTTACGACAGTAAAAAATCAGGTGGTCTTACAGTTTCTCATTTACGATTTTCTGACAATGTAATTCGAGCTCCTTATTATGTATCTAACCCCGATTTCGTTGCTTGTCATGTACCTTCTTATATCGACAAATACGACATGCTAAAAGGCATAAAACAAAATGGCACATTTTTACTGAATAGCATATGGGATGTAGAAGAAACAAAAAGACGATTACCCGATAAAATGAAAAAAATAATTGCAGAAAAAAACGTAAACTTTTATATAATCAATGCTTCTAAAATTGCCGAAGAGATTGGTATACCTGGTAGAACTAACACAATTATGCAATCGGCATTCTTTAAGGTATCAAATGTTATTGATTACAATCTTGCCGTCGAAGAAATGAAAGATGCTGTAATAAAAACTTACGGTCGTAAAGGAGAAGACATAGTTAACAGCAATATAAAAGCCATTGAAGCAGGAGAAAAAGTAGTAAAAGTTGAAATACCCGCCGAATGGAAAAATATTGAAATAAAGGAAGAAACTGAAAACAATGAATTACCTGAATTTATTAGGAAAGTAATGATACCAATAAATCGGCTCGAAGGAGATAATTTACCCGTAAGCGCCTTCTACAACAAAGAAGATGGTACTTTCCCGGCTGGTACAACTCGATATGAAAAAAGAGGTATAGCAATTAAAGTGCCAACATGGATACCTGAAAATTGCATTCAGTGCAATCAATGTGCTTTTGTATGTCCTCATGCTGCCATACGACCTTTCTTACTTAACGACGAAGAATTGGCAAAAGCACCTCAGGGAACAGCTGTTATTAAAGCAAATGGTAAAGAATATGCAGGTTTACATTTCAGAATACAAGTTAGCGTACTTGATTGTACAGGTTGTGGCAATTGTATTAATACTTGCCCAGCAAAGAAAAAAGCCTTAGAATTTCAATTACTCGATACTCAAATGGCTGAAGCAGAAAGATGGAATTATATGTTCGAAAAAGTATCGGTAAAAATTATTGAACCTCCATCAAAATCGGTTAGAGCAAGTCAGTTTTCACAACCTTTGTTTGAATTTTCTGGTGCATGTGCAGGATGCGGTGAAACACCTTATATAAAGCTAATTACTCAACTTTATGGCGATAGAATGATAGTCGCAAATGCAACAGGATGCAGTTCTATATATGGAGGTTCTGCACCATCTACACCTTATTGTTTTAACAAGAATGGCAAAGGTGTTGCGTGGGCAAATAGTTTATTCGAAGATAATGCTGAATTTGGTTTTGGCATTGCTCAAGGTTATAAAAAAATTAGAGAAAGAATAGCAAGAATTTTAAATGTTTTACTAAATGAAGATATTTCTGCCGAAACAAAACAACAAATTCAATTATGGCTCAGTAACTTTTCCAATGGAGAAAAATCTAAAGAAATATCACCTATTTTAATTAATTTATTAAAAAAAGAAAGTCATCCACTTTGTAAAGAAGTATTAGAATATGAACAATATTTTATAAAACCAAGCGTATGGGTTATAGGAGGCGATGGTTGGGCATACGATATTGGGTACGGTGGTTTAGATCATGTACTTGCAATGGGAGACGATATTAATTTACTTGTCTTAGACACTGAAGTTTATTCTAATACTGGTGGACAATCTTCAAAAGCATCGCCTTTTGGAGCAGTAGCTAAATTTGCTGCATCAGGAAAAAGGTTTCGTAAAAAAGATCTTGGGTTACTTGCTATTACTTATGGTTATATTTATGTTGCTCAGGTAGCAATGGGTGCAAGTCAATCGCAATATTTAAAAGCAGTAAGAGAAGCAGAAGAATATCCTGGCCCTTCAATGATTATTGCTTATAGTCCATGTATTAATCACGGAATATATCAGGGAATGGAATTTGCTCAACAAGAAGCAAAATTGGCTGTTGAATGTGGATATTGGACATTGTATAGGTATAATCCATTGCTCGAAAAACAAGGTCAAAATCCTTTTCAATTAGATAGCAAAGAGCCCGATTGGAGTAAATTCCAGTCTTTCTTAAGAGGCGAAATAAGGTTCGCATCTTTAAAAAAGACAGCTCCAACCGAAGCAGAGCAACTGTTGAAAGAAGCTGAAGAACATGCCCGCTGGCGTTACGAACAATATAAAAAATTTGCACAACTATTTCAACCCACAAAAACCACTTAAAAAACTATAAAAACTTCATTTTTATGGTATAAAATAAAAATTTTCTGAAAACAAAAAGCTTTTACTTGTAGTTGTAAGTTTTTCTTAAAAAAAGGTTTTGCTAAAGTTTCAAAACTTGTAAAAAATTAATACAAATAAAAGTTTAGCACAAAAAATAATTTTTTTGACACTAAATGATAACGCGTATTCATTTACAATTTTTATTAGTCAGTAAATATTTCAAGTAATAAACTAAATGCATATAGCAACTAATTTTATTTGTATGTATTAACCTAAAAAATTATGAAAGTTGTATAGTTTTATTGCAAGGACTAAAATTTAGATATAAAGAATAAAACTTAAATCTGTTGTTAATATGAGGCTAAATAAGGTACTTATCTCATTAATTTTAACGATAGATCTGAAAGGCTTTATAAATTTTCTTCTATTACTTAGAAGTAGTAAGAGATATAAGCAACGAAAAAAAGTTATTGTTTGTTTAATGGTTTAGGTCAAAAATTCACATTTAAAGATTTTGAGCTTATTCTATCAGTAACCCTTAATTTTTTACATTATCTATATTATAATGTAAACCAATGTTTTCTTTTCTGTTCAAAGCAAATTTGATAATTAGATATGCCACATTAATAGCATTTCTTAGTTCGCACAAATGCGGTGAAATTTTGGTTTTTTTGTATATTTCTTCAGTTTTTATATATAATTCGTTTACTTTATTTAGTGACAGATTAAGGCGTTCATTAGATCTAATAATTCCCACATAATTACTCATTATCATTTGAAGTTCCTTAAAATAATTTTTTATAATAATCATTTCTTTAGGGAATGATGTACCTTCTTCGTTCCAGTCGGGTATTTTATAATTTATTTTTATTTTATCGATATAAGAAATTGAATGGATGAAGGCATTATGAGCAAAAACAATTGCTTCTAATAGAGAATTTGAAGCTAAACGATTAGCACCATGTAACCCAGTACATGCACATTCGCCTATGGCATAAAGGTTATTAATTGTGGTTTTACCATGCTCGTCGGTTTTAATTCCACCGCATATATAATGAGCAGCTGGGACAACAGGTATTGGTTCTTTGGTAATATTATAACCTGCTTTTAGGCATTCTTTAAAAATATTAGGGAATTTACTTTTAATTAACCTTTCATCGATGTGTGTAGCATCTAACAAAACATATTCATCACCTGTTTTTTTGAGTACAGAGTCTATTGCTCTTGCCACAATATCGCGAGGGGCGAGTTCTTCGCGACTATCGTAATCTTTCATAAAATAATAACCATCAATAGTTTTAAGTTTAGCACCTGCGCCACGTAATGCCTCAGAAATAAGGAAAGCAGGTCTTTTAACAGGGTTGTATAAAGTTGTAGGATGAAATTGTATAAATTCCATGTCGGCGCATTCAGCTTTTGCACGATAACACATTGCTATTCCGTCGCCGGTTGCAATTTCAGGATTTGTAGTAACATAATAAATATTACCTATTCCCCCCGTGGCAATCACAGTAATTTTAGCTAATATTTTAATAATTTTATTGTTTAAAACATCGTGCACATAAGCACCGTAACATTCAATGTCAGGCATCCCTCTTTTTACTTTGTATCCTAAATGATGTTGAGTAATAACTTCTATAGCAAAATGGTATTCCAAAATTGTTATATTAGGATTATTTTTAACTCTTTCTGTTAAAACGTTTTGAATATAATAACCTGTTTTATCTTTATAATGAAGCACACGAGGTTCGCTATGACCACCTTCTTTATTTAAGTCGAAATTACCTTTTTCATCTTTATCGAAGCAAACACCCCAGTTTATTAAGTCATTTATTCTTTCAGGAGCTTGTTTAATTACCATTTCAACTATTTCGCGTCGGTTAAGCCCACAACCAATTTTTATTGTATCTTCAATATGCTTATTAAAATTATCGGGAAATCTTATTACTGAAGCTATTCCTCCTTGTGCAAAATAGGTATTGCTTTCACTAATAGATTTTTTTGTGACTATACAAACTTTACTTTTTTCGGCTGCTTTTAATGCAAAACATAATCCGGCAATACCTGATCCAATCACTAAGTAATCAAAAATCATCTTAAATTAATTTCAGAATGAAGAATTATCGTTACTATTATTCATCCTAGATTGTAAAGTAATTATCTCGTGGTCGGTATTAATGTTCTGAAAATCTACAAATTTAGCATAGCTTTCAATAAACTTGAGATTAACTTCGGCAGTGGGACCATTTCTGTGCTTAGCTATAATTATTTGAGCAAGTCCTTTTGTTGGCAAGCCATCTTCTGTTTGATCAATATATTTTTCAGGACGATGTATAAATATTACTAAATCGGCATCTTGTTCTATGGCACCAGAATCTCTTAAGTCGCTTAATTGAGGTTTTTTGTTTAAGCCACCTCTTGTTTCAACAGCTCTGTTTAACTGAGATAAAGCAATAACAGGTATATTTAAATCGCGAGCTAAAGCTTTTAATGATCGTGAAATTGTGCTTACTTCTTGTTCTCTAGTCATATTAGATTTTTCACTACCTCCAACTGTCATTAATTGAAGGTAATCTATAATAATTAATTTTACGTTTTGTTGGGATACTAGTCTACGTGATTTTGCCCTTAAAGTTGCAATAGAGATGGCTGGAGTATCGTCAATAAAAATTTTTGCCTTTTCAAGTATATTAATCTTATTTAAAATGCGTTCCCACTCATCATTATTTAAGTCGCCATTTCTTATTTTTGAAGAAGGTATCTCAGTTTCCATTGAAAGGAGCCTATGCACTAGCTGGATGGACGACATTTCGAGGCTAAAAATACCCACAGCTATGTTATGTTCTAATGCCATATTCCTTGCCATTGAAATTACAAAAGATGTTTTACCCATACTTGGTCGTGCAGCAACAATTATTAAATCTGAATTTTGCCATCCACCTGTAATTCTATCAATATCTATAAAGCCAGAAGGAATACCACTTAGTTTTGTTTCATGTTTACTTGCTTCTTTTATTTGTGTTACTGCATCGCCAATTAATTCTGATAAAGGCATTGCATCACGTTTAATGTTGCCTGTTGTAAGATTAAAAATTTCGTTTTGGCTATAATCAATTAAGTCGTAAACATCTTCTTCGTCATTATACGCTTTTCTTTGAATTTCGTTTGCTATTCTAATTAATTCTCTTAATAAATATTTTTGAATAAGAATTTTTGAATGCAGTTCAACATGAGCAGTCGAAGCAATTTTGTTGGTAAGCTTAGATAAATAAGTTAGCCCTCCTACTTCTTCAAGTTCTTTTCTTTTTTGTAATTCATCTTTTACGGTTAAAATGTCCACTTGTTCCATTTTGTTATATAAAGATAATATTGCTTCATAAATCTTTTGGTGTTGTTCTTTATAAAAATGCTCAGGTCTTAGATTATCGATTATTAAGTGACATGCTTCTTTATCAAGCATAATTGCACCTAATATAGCTTCTTCAATATCAGTATCTTGAGGAGGTATTTTTCCTGTAATATCTTCTGTAATTTGTTCGATTAACTTTTTATTTTTTATGGCTCTTGGCATAATTTTAATTTTTTTCAAAATTATCTTGTTATACCATTGCTAACAAGCATTTTGGTAATTTTTTTAGAAAAATTTATTAACCAAAATTGAGTCGTTGTTAAAAAATTTCTATTTTTGTTAATAAAATCTTTTATGAATTTTTTTTTGTTAATTATTATTGTCATTGTTTTTTCTTGCAAAAAAAATCCTGAAATTAATCAGCCTAAGGTAGTAATTTACGAACCATCAATATCGTCGTTTGTTTCGACCGATACAATAATGGTAGAATTCAGTATTTTTGACAGCGATGATGATATTGTTAAAGCAAGAATTTTTATTGGCAACAACAATTTTACACCTGTATCGGATGTTACTATTGTTAATAATATTAGGCAAGGTGAAAGGGTTAGAATTAAACATCCAATTAAAGAACGTTGGCTACCCACTGGTACTTATTATCTTGTTATTATTGCAAGCAATAAATACTCATCGGGCAGAGGATTTAAAGAAATACATATTGCAACTAAAGCTCCCATTTTAGCTGGCTTACTTGTTGTAGTTCAAGATAATAATGACTTTAAGCTATATGTTTCAGATTCTTTATATAACTTTTCGTTGAGGAAAGTATATTATAATTTGGTTGATGTTGCTTATTATCCGTTAAATAATAATTTTGTAATTTTGGATAAATATGGTAATTTAATTTTTACCGATACTTCATTTAATAACATATGTAGTATATCAAATTTAAATAAACCTGGTAGTATTTACAATGGCAAAATTAATTATAAGTACCCATGTATATATGTTAATAATGCAAATAGGTTTATATATGGTATTAATTATGGGTATAATATTTCTGAAAGCTATGCAACTTTGTATGAACCATATTTTTTTAAATGGATTGAAAGTGAATTAATAGTTTTTAGTAAAAATAATAACAGTATTAACAATTTTTTTATTGAACTACCTTTGTTAAAAATTCAACATAGTACTAACGAAAAACTTTTAGATGTTATTCTATTTAGTAATAATGAATATTTAATAGTAACTAACAACAACTATAATTCAAATGTAAATGTTTATTTATATAACAAATTATACAATAATTTCCGCAAACTTAATGAGACTACATATTTAACATATCATGGAAGCATAAATATTAACAACGAAATTTATTTAAGTTTAGATAATTCTTTGTATGTATATAATAATAGTTTTTCTTCGTTTATAAAAATAAAAGATGAACAATTAAGCAATGTTAAATATTTTTCTTTGAAAGGTTTAGTGTTTGCTACACATGGTAATGAATTAAACATATACAATTCTTTTGATTTCGCAAAGATAAATACAATTATATTTCCAAATGAAATATTGTGTTATGATTTTATAATTAAGTAGTTAATAAGTTATCTTTTCGAGAATTTTAAAGTTATAGTCCTTACAATTGTAAATTTTTATACTTACACGGCGATTTAATTTTCTGCCCTCGAATGTCGAGTTGTCAGATACTGGTTGTTCAAAGGCAACACCATTTATTTTTATTCTCTTTGAGTTAATACCTAATTTAACAAGTTGGTCTTTCACAAATTTTGCTCTCTTTAAGCTTAACATTTTATTATACTTATATGTTCCAATACTATCGGTATGACCTGTAAGTTCAAGAATAGCATCTTTATTTTTCTCCATTATTTCAACAATGTTAAGTAAGTTAGTTAAATTGAATTCTGCTGTGTACCTGTTAAAATCGAAATATACAGGGTAAATAATCTTCTCTATAAAAGTATCTCGTTTTGAAAACCTTACACTTTCTTTTGTTTTTGCAAGTAAGGAATAATTATACTCGTATTTATTAATTACATCGTCTGCTTTTGTTATGATTATGTTAATATAATTATTGTTCAATGTGTCTATAGTATTTTTTGTACATAATACATTTTTTGCCGTCTTTTGGTATATAATGTCTTTAATAATATTGCATCTTATTTCATTATATACATTATTATTTACATCTTCAGTTACAATTTGAACATTCTTTACTGTATCTTTATTAATTAGATTGCATGCGTACATTAGTTTTCTGTACTCATCTTGTGTTAATTCAATAGAATTACTTTTAAACTTAATATAAAAATTATTTTGAGTATTTATTGTTTCAATTGAAGATAAAGAAATAGATTTTTCTATTTCTATGCTTTTATTTTCATTTTTAAACACTACTAAACTATCGTAAGTGTTTAACTTATTTTCATTTAATGTTATTTCTTTCAAATCAGTTTCGTAAGTTTCGGCTTGTGTTTCAAGGAAAGTATATTTATCAATATTAACGTAACCTACCGATGATGTTAAGTCGATAATTTCAGTTTGAGGTATAAATTCATTTCCTTCGTACACAATAAAATATTTCTTACCTGTTTCGAGTAGAAGTAAATACTTACCACTTTTAGGATATGGCGTATACTGCGATACTAATTCGTGTGAATAGTAATCATAAACAGAAATTTTTACATTTGAAGGTATAGTATAATCCTTTAGTGTTATAGTACCCGAAATTACAGCAACGTTCTTTTCAGTTTTATCGGGTAATTTAAAATAGTAAATATCGCTACCACCAACACCATCGGGATGATCTGTTGAATAATATCCACTTTTACCATCTGGGGCAAAGTTTATAAAAATATCATCACCAGGAGTGTTAAAAGGATACCCTAGATTTACTGGGGTCGACCAGTTTCCTGTGCTATCGCGTGTTGAAAAAAATATATCGTATCCACCAATACTATTATGGGCTTTACTGCTAAAATAAAGAGTTTTATTATCGTAATATATAAAAGGTCCTGCTTCGTCTTCTGGAGTATTTATTATAGGACCTAAGTTTATTGGTTGGCCCCATCTACCTTTTTCATCTTTTCTTGAAATATAGATATCAAGCTTACCATAACCGCCAGGCCTATTACTTGTGAAATATAATTCTTTGCCATCGTACGAAATACTAACATGATTTTCGTTGTATTTTGTATTAATTGGTAAAGGTTCGGGCATTGTCCATGTATTGTTAATATAGCGACTTACGTATATGTTTCCATTTTTTGGTTTTAAGATGTTACTATCATCAACATAGAGAAAAAGCTCTGTTCCGTCGGCAGATAACCCTATTGTTGCAATATTTTTTTTCTTAAAATTTTTCCATTCTAAAATAGTTGGTTTAGACCAGTTATTATTTTTATCGCGTTCACATAAATAAACTTTTTCGTATTTTATTTTACCTTTTTCGTTGGGACGGTTCGACGTGAATAACAATACTTTCTGATCGGCAGAAACTACAGGACTATGTTCGTCGTATTTTGAGTTAACATTGTTCCCAATGTTTATAATTTCAACTTTATTTGCATTTTCAAGTATCTTTTGTATATGAAGACAATTTTCTCTAAGAGTTTGAATATTTTCATTTATTTCTATATTATATTTTTTAATTAAAGTTTCGAATGTATCGAGATATGCTAACGCTTTTTGAGGTTCATAATTTAAATGATATGCATAAGAAAGATAATAGTAAGTTTCAATTGGTGCTTCTTTTGAAACTATATTTCCACCATCGCTAAAATAGTTGATGTTTTTCTTTGCTTTTTCAAGATGTTTAATTGCTTTAACTTTTTCGTATGGCGGTAATTGTAAATAGCAATATCCAATTTTAAAATTAATATTTGCATTATCGGGGTCATCTTTAAGTAAATTTTCGTATAATGAAATAGCTTCTTTAAAATTTCCTTTTTCTATTAAATACTCAGCATTATATAATAAATTTAAATATTCTTTATTTGTTTTAATCTGAGCACTTGAAAAAATAATACAACTTAAAAAAACTATTATGAATATGTGTTTTTTCATTTTCAATTCTTTATACGTTTAAAAATAAAATTTTGTTCATTAAGGGCTATAATAATTTTGAAAATATAATATTACCTTCCCTACTAAGATTTCTGCCTCGACGTAAATGGGAATTCTCTGATTATTTGTTAATACATATACGTCGGCAGCTTCGCCTCCTTTGAATATTGTACCTTCAACTACTTTTACCTTTAGATGGTAAGTAGAATATTCTTTTTCCTTAACTTTAATTTGCTCTTTTCTAAGAAATCGAACATAAAGATTTTCCCATTTATTGTCGATTATTACTGTAATAGGAATTATTTGGTTTTCTTTGAGACTATCGAACGAAATATTTCTAAAAGCATATATTGCTGTTAAGAGATCATATCCACACTTATGCAATGTAATAGTATCATAAGTTAATTTTTTGTTTGAGTTATGTATAATCGAATAAACTTTGTTTTTATTATGAATGAATTTATATTCTTCTTTAGCAAAATAACTCCCTTCTATTGAATTTCTTTTATAATATACTGGTATTAAAGGATTACAATGAGAATAAGCAACATAATTTTCGCGAACCTTAAAAATCCAATCATAAGAAGGGTTACTGGAACCTGTGCTCTCGTATTTATAATAGGGTATGTTATTAATAATAATACAATCGACCGAAAATGTTACATAACCTGCATTTATGGTTATAAAACCAAGTTTATAAGTAACCACATATTCAAACCTTTCTTTGCTTTTGAAAACTTTATTTTTGTAATAACATTGTGAATAGTTAATACCCTCAAAAAAGATCAATAAGGAAAAAAAGATTATAATTTTTAAAACTAACTTTAACAATTTATGTCACCTATTTTATTTTTAATTGAAGCAATTTTACCTTCGAGACGTTTATTTTTGTTTTTTCTTATATCAAATTTTATATTACAATAAACCCTATTACAATCGGTAGAAAGAGTTTTATAAGCTTCAGAAACTATTTTAAGAGCTTCATCTATTGTTTCGGTTTCCACTATTGTTCCCATTGCAGTTAGTTTATAATCATACTTATTTTCTCTTATTAGCTTAATAATTCTACTTACATATTCAGATACACTTTCACCTTTATCGGTTGGGAACATTGCAAATTCCATTAATACCGACATAACTATATATGTTTTTTAATTTTTTCCAATAAATCATTTTTTGATATGGCTCCAACTTGTTTATCTATTACTTGGTTATCTTTTATAAAAATAAGGGTGGGTATATTTCTTATTCCATATTTTTTAATAAGTTCTGGTTCTTCGTCTACATTAACCTTACCTATTATTACATCATTTTCAATACTCGCTGCTATTTCTTCTATTACTTTTGTTAATATTTTGCACGGATTACACCATTCTGCCCAGAAATCTAAAATTATTAATTTGTTTTCATTTTTTAAAATACTTTCAATGTTATTATCTTTTACTTCAAGTATCATAAAATTTTTTTCAAATATAATAGGTGTTTTTTGAAAAAAAAATAACAATTTTATTTTTAATTATAAATAATCACCCTAGTTTTGCAAAAAAAAAATGATGAAGATACTTCAAGTGGCTATTCTGTTTTTCTTTAAAATTAATTTTCTTTTATATTCACAGAATAAAGTTGCAATACCCGACTTAGAACTAAAAACAATTGACGGAAAAGTTTTTAATGTAGCACTTATTAATAAATATAATAAAATAGTAATTCTTGATTTTTGGGCTACCTGGTGTAAGCCTTGTATACTGGAATTAAATGCCATTTCAGAAGTATATGAAGAATGGAAAAAGGAGTTTAATGTTGAATTAATTGCAGTTTCGGTCGACGATAGTAAAAGTGTTGGAAGAGTATTACCTTTTGTTAAATCTAAAGGCTGGAATTTTACAGTTTTGTACGATACAAATGGCGATTTTAAAAGAATTATGAACGTTATTAATATTCCTCATTTGTTTATAATTGATGGTAATGGTAATATAGTTTATCAGCATACTACTTATAGCGAAGGAGTTGAAAATGAAATTTATAGAGTGCTAAAAAAAATAAAAGAGAAATCTAATAATTAAACTAAAAAGAATATAAATTGTGTTCTTTTATATAACTATAAACAGCATCAGGTAAAAAGCATATTAAGTTTTTACCCTGTTTTAAAGCATTTCTAATGAACGATGAAGATATTTCTATTTTTGGAGCATTAAGCAGCTCTACATTTCTATGCGTTATACTTACATTATAATTAACGCGAGGATATACAAGTATTCTACATTTATCCACTATTTCGTTATACTTGTACCATTTATCAAAGTTTAAGTAATTATCACTACCCATAATAATAAAGAATTCATTATATATGTATAATTCTTGTAATTTATTTATGGTGTTAATTGTATATGAAGGTTTTGGAAGTTCAAATTCAACATCACTTTCTTTTATAAAAGGTATGTTTTCGATAGCAAGTTTTACCATATTTAGTCTGTGATATTCGCTACATAATTCTAAATAATCTTTATGCGGATTATGAGGGGTTATAATAAACCATATTTCATCTAAGCATGAAAACTCTTTAATATAGTTAGCTATCATTAAGTGCCCATAATGCACAGGATTGAAACTACCAAATAATAAACCAATTTTTTTCATTCTAAACCAATAAATAGCAAATACAAATATAATGGTTTTATTTTTTAAGTTTTTAATTTTATAAATTTGTACTTAATATCATATCATGAATAATGAAGAAGGCAGCTTTCGTGTTAATTTGGTTTTATAATAATTTGTTTTCTCAAAACGACACCATAAAACTACAAGAAATAAGTATAATTTCTTCAAAAATTAAAGAAAAAATTTTATCTATAAATTCATATTATCGGATAATTACAAGTAATGAAATAAATAATTTACCTTATAATAGCATAAATGAAATTATTGAGCATATAAGTAGCATTGATGTACGTCAGCGTGGTATAAATGGTGTACAGGCCGACATTAGCTATAGGGGTAGTAGTTATGAGCAAATATTAATATTAATAGATGGTTCTCCTGTCAACGATGCACAAACAGGTCATCATAATGCTAATATTCCTATACCTCTTGAAAATATTGAGTATATTGAAATATTTAGTGGCAGTTCAGCATATTTATATGGTAATTCGGCTTATGCAGCAGTAATTAACATAGTTACAAAGAATATTATAAAAAATTCTTTTTATTTTAACACCGAAGCAGGCGATTATAAATACTTAAAACAATTTGTTAATGTTAATTATAGATATAAAAACCTTATTGAAAATATAAGTCTTAATTATAAGAAGTCAAACGGCTGTTATAAAAATACCGATTTTACAATAAAACAGTTTTATTGGAAACAAAATTACATAAAAAATAATTATTCAATTTCTATGTTAAATTCTTTCGAAAATAAAGAGTTTGGAGCTTTTAATTATTATACTTATAAGTATCCTTATCAATTCGAAAAGTTATATACATTATTCTCTAAAATAGCTTGTAATTATATAGTAAATAAAGTAAATTTATCGACATCTATAAACTACAGGTTCTCACAAGATAGATTTGAATTATTTAGAGAAAATTTCTCTAACATTGTTATTCCTTCTTTTTATAAAAACCATAATTTTCATCAATCTCACTCCTCTAATTTTAATATGTTGTTGAATTATAAATTTAAAGTAGGTGAACTAAAAAATTCGTTTAATTATTACAACAACATTTTATTTAGTAATGTATTAGGTTCTTTCATTAACGACACTTTATATTCTTTCCTTGATAAGGATGCTTTTTATAACAAAAGAGCTAAAAGAACTCATTACACTCTAAGCAGTAGTTTTCAATATTTTACAAAAAAAATTGAAGTAGGTTCGGGTTTAATTTTCATTTATTTAATGAATAAGTTAAAAATTTACCCTTCGGCCGATTTATCCTATAAGATTACACCAAACACAAAAGTTTGTTTTAATTATTCATATTCGTATAGGTTACCAACCTATACTGAGCTATATTATATTGACCCGTCTCATTATGGTAACAGTCATTTAAAACCCGAGAATAGCAATAACATTGAATTAGGGTTAAAATCGATATACACACAAGTCGAATTTAATTTGTTTTTCTTTTATAATAAGTCTGAAAATTCCATAGATTGGGTTAAAAACAACTTAAATGAAAAATGGCATACCGAAAACATTTTAAAATTAATTCGTTCTGGATTATGTATAGATTTTAATTATTCGTTAAGTGGGATTTGTAAAAAAGTTAATATTGGATACATTTACAATAAAATCAAATCTTATACTTCGTATCATTATTCAAAGTATATTTGTGATATACCTCGAAACAAATTAAGTTTTTCTATGGATTTTATGCCAATAAAGAAGGTTACTTTTAATATCACTTCCAATTATATTGACCGTCAAGGTCAGTATGTTGATCCATTTACAGGAACACAAAAAAATTATGCTAATTATTTAACCATAGATTCATATTTAGGTTATTCAATTTATGATAAAATTTCTATTTATATAACGATAATTAACGTTTTAAACACAAAATATTTTGAATATTCAGGTGTAGCCGGACCTAAACGGTGGTTTTTAATTGGTTTTAAAGGAGAATTAAAATAATTTTATTTATTTTCACTACAAAATTGCTTTAAAACAAATATTTAAATGATTTTAATCAACATATTAAATTTGGTTCTTAAATTATTTTGTAAATAATTAATTACTCATTATGAATGAAGCATTATGAATGAGATTGAAAATATAGTAAAAGAAATGTTTAAAAAATACGGTAAAAGCCGAACAGCACTTATTCCTGTGTTGCAGTCTATAATAAGAAAAAAACGTTTTTTAAGCGATGAAGACATTGTTGAAGTTGCTAAATTATTTGATTTATCAAGTGCCGAAGTTTATGGTGTTGCTTCATTTTATTCGTTTCTTGATATAAAGCCTCGTGGTAAATATGTGATTAGAATTTGTAAAACAATTAGTTGTGAAATGAAGGGTTCGAAAGAAATTATAGAAAGCATTAAAAAGATGCTTAAAATAAACTTAAACGAAACAACCAAAGATAATAAATTCTCATTATTAACTACTAATTGTCTTGGATGGTGTCATAAAGGACCAGCAATGCTGATAAATGAAGATGTTTACTACGATTTAACTCCAGAAAAAGTTGCAGAAATAATTGAATTTTACAAAAATAAATAAGTTAACAAAAGTGTATGAAAAGTGATAAAGTCATAAATAAAGTTGATTTAATATTTCGAAAATCAGAGAGCGACGAAATTAGTGTTATTAAACGAGTTTTAGAAAAAAAACCTATAGATATAATCAATAATATTATTGATTCTGGTTTAAGGGGGCGAGGTGGAGCAGGTTTTCCAACTGGTTTAAAATGGAAACTCGCCTACGAACAAAACTCTACAGTAAAATATGTAATATGCAATGCCGATGAAGGAGAACCAGGAACTTTTAAAGACAGAGAAATTTTAGATGTGGTACCTCAAAAAGTATTGGCTGGTATGGCAATTTGTGCTTATTGCATCGGAGCTAAAAAAGGTTATATATATTTACGTGGTGAATACTTTTTTCTTGCTAATAAACTTGAAGAAATTATTGAGAATTTTAATCAAAAACTTAAAACAATTGGATTAGATTTTGAAATACAATTATACCTTGGCAGTGGAGCATATGTGTGTGGAGAAGAAACTGCATTGTTTGAAAGCTTAGAAGGCAAACGTGGTGAACCCCGTAACAAACCACCTTTCCCAACATCTGTAGGTTTTTTGAATAAACCAACAGTAATTAATAATGTTGAAACTTTAGTTTATGCTTATATTATAACCGATATTGGACCTAATGAATTCAAAAAGTATGGCACAAAAGATTCTCGTGGCTCAAAAGTCTTTTCGATTTCTGGCGACACTCCCAAGCCTGGAATTTACGAGCTTGAGCTTGGAATGACTGTTGAAGATTTTGTAAAAGAATTTGGCGATGGTGACACAAAAGCCGTACAAATTGGTGGTTGTTCTGGTAAATGTGTTCCTCGTAAGGATTTTGCTACTACAATAATAGGTTTTGAAGGAATACCTACAGGCGGCTCTATGATGCTTTTTAATAGCTCACGTTCCATGTATAACGTTTTACATAACTTTCTTGAATTTTTTTGCGAAGAGTCGTGTGGTCAATGTACGCCATGTAGAGTTGGCTATCAGCAATTATTAAAAGGTATTGAAGCTGTTAAAAAAGGCGAAAGACCAGCTTCTTACTTAGAAGAATTGAAAAAGCTTGCTCTTACAATGAAAGTTTCGTCAAAGTGTGGATTAGGGCAATCGGCAGCAAACCCATTTATTTCAATTGTCGATAATTTCAAAGAAGAAATGATTTATTAATAAAAGGTTAGACAATTATGATAAAAGAAGTAAAGTTAAAAATAAATAATATCGAAGTCTGTGTTCCTGAAGGATCAACAATATTACAAGCTGCAAAAAAATTAAACATTGAGTTACCAACATTGTGTTATCACAACGATTTAAGTGTTGCTGGTAATTGTAGAGTTTGTATTGTTGAAGTTAAAAATAGTCGCTTATTACAGCCTGCTTGTGTTTTCCCTGTATCTGAAGGTATCGAAGTATTTACAAATAGTAACCTTGTTCGCCAGGCAAGAAAACATATCATTGAATTACTATTATCGGAACATAATGCCGATTGCACAGAATGTTATAGAAATAACAACTGTGAATTGCAAAGATTGGCATATGAATACGGTGTTAGTCAACATCTGTTTATTGATTTAATACCTCTTAAGAATTATGAAAAAGATTACAGCTCACCTTCTATAATAAAGGATGATAGTCGTTGCATTCGCTGTCAGCGCTGTGTAAGAACATGCGAAGAACTTCAAGCTGTTTCAGCTCTTACAGTAGCATACAGAGGCGAACATATGAAAATATCTACTTTTTTTGAAAATCCAATGTTTGAAATCGTGTGCACAAATTGTGGCCAGTGTGTATTACATTGTCCAACAGGTGCTTTAATTGAAAGAACATACATTGATGAAGTATGGGAGGCAATTAACGATCCTGATAAGCATGTCGTAGTTCAAACTGCACCTGCTGTTCGTGTAGCACTTGGAGAGTTGTTTGGTTATGAGCCTGGTGAAAGAGTTACTGGTAAAATGGTAACTGCATTAAAGCTACTGGGCTTTGATTCTGTATTAGATACAAATTTTTCTGCCGACCTTACAATAATAGAAGAAAGTAATGAATTGTTAGAAAGATTAAAAAAGGCTATCAAAGAAAAACAAAAGGCATACTTACCCATGTTTACTTCATGTTCGCCAGGATGGATAAAATTTGCAGAACACATGTATCCTGAATTACTACCTCATTTATCTACATGCAAATCGCCTCAACAAATGTTTGGAGCCCTTGTTAAAACTTATTATGCTAAAAAAATAGGCATTGATCCTAAGAAAATTGTTAGTGTGTCTATAATGCCTTGTACTGCAAAAAAATTCGAAGCAAATCGCCCAGAAATGAAAAGCAGTGGTTATCGAGATGTTGATTATGTACTTACAACTCGAGAATTAGCATTAATGATTAAACAAGCAGGTATCAATTTCTCTAAATTATCAGAAACTAACTATGATAACATAATGGGTAAATCAACAGGGGCAGGAGTAATTTTTGGCGTAACAGGTGGAGTGGCAGAAGCAGCCCTACGTACAGCATATGAAATAATTACAGGTAAAGAAATTCCATTTCCTAAATTGAACATTATTCCTGTGCGTGGATTAGAAGGCGTAAGAGAAGTTACAATTAAAATAGATGGGACTTTACCTGAGTGGGATTTTCTTGAAGGAATGGAACTAAGAGTAGCAATAGCGCACGGCTTAGCAAATGCAAAAAGATTAATAGAAAAAATACTTAGTGGCCAAGTAAATTATCATTTTGTAGAAATAATGGCATGCCCAGGTGGTTGTCTTGGTGGTGGTGGTCAACCTATTCCTGTTAATACTGAAATCAGAAAAAGTCGTGTAAAAGCAATTTATGAGGAAGATGAAAATATGCCTTTACGAAAATCTCACGAAAATCCAGATGTTATAGCTCTTTATAATGAATTCCTTCACAAACCCTTGGGGCATAAAAGTCACGAATTATTACATGTTACATACACACCTAGAAAAAGATATTAATATTTCATTTTTAAATTAACAATTGCGATCTGGAAAAAATTTTATTATCGTTGTTAAAATTTTTTTCTTATCGGTAAAAAAATAAAAACACAATAAAATACTTTCTATTCTAAGCACAACTATTAAAAATAACAACTTAAAACACTAAATTCAATTTACTGAAAAAATTTTTCAAGACAAAAACTAAAGAACTAAACAACCATGGGCCTTTATCTGAGGTCTCTAGCGGATTCGAACCGCTGTATACGGTTTTGCAGACCGCTGCCTAACCACTCGGCCAAGAGACCATTACTTACTTATTATATTCAAACCTAATAATTTACTACTACGTTTAAATTTGTAAAAAATATTTCCTTCTTATAAAAGTTTTTGCAAATTTATAATTTTTATTTTATAAATAAAAATTTTTTGTTTTAATTTTTTAGTTGTATTTTTGTAAAAAATTTATTCAGCATTAGAAAAAAAATAGAAATAGAATTTATTATTAAATCATCGCAAAAATTAATTTACAATTACATTTCTACAGATGATGGCTTATCTAAATGGTTTGCCGATAAAGTAAGTATTGTTGGCGATAAAATTATTTTTGAATGGGGAAAAGAAAAACAAGAAGCAAAGATATTGTATTCTAAATTTCCGAAAGTATTTAAGTTTGCTTGGCTAGAAGATATAAATTCCAACAATAAATATTATGTAGAGTTTAATCTTACTTATGCCGAAAACATTGAAGCTTGTGTATTAAAGATAACAGACTTTATTGAGCCTGGCGAAGAAGAAGACAATGAATTATTATGGGAAGAGAATGTTAATAAATTAAAAAAAGTTCTTGGAGTTTTAAATTTATAAATTTTCCCCTTCTTTAAAACAATAAAAAATAAGTATCTTTGCTAAAAGTTTATAAAATATGGGATTTTTTTCAAGTTTACGTAAAATTCTAGGAATTAAGACAAAATCGGAAAGAGATATATCTCAAATATGGCCTATTGTTGAGAAAATAAACACAATATATGATAGTCTAAAAAATTTATCAAATGATGAATTAAGGGCAAAAACTTCTTTTTTAAAAGAAAAGGTTCGAAAATATTTTGAAAAAGAAGAATTAGAAATAGAAAGATTAAGAAATGAGGCCGAAAACGACGAGTTGTCAATTTCGGAAAAAGAAGAGATTCATAGAAAAATTGAAAAATTAAAAAAAGAAGTTAATAAAAAAATAGAAGAAGTTCTGTGGGAAGTATTGCCAGAAACCTTTGCTATTGTAAAAGAAACCGCTCGAAGATTTAAAGAGAATAGCGAACTTATTGTTACTGCCACCAATTTCGATAGAGATTTATCAACAAAAAAGTCGTATGTTAAAATTGAAGGCGATAAGGCAATATGGAAAAACAGATGGATAGCAGGAGGTAATGAAATAGTGTGGGATATGGTTCATTTTGATGTGCAATTAATAGGTGGTGTAGTTCTTCATCAAGGGAAAATTGCTGAAATGGCAACAGGCGAAGGAAAAACATTAGTAGCTACATTACCAGCTTTTTTAAATGCCTTAGCTGGTAAAGGTGTTCATATTGTTACTGTTAACGACTATCTTTCTAAGCGCGATTGTGAATGGATGGGTCCCATATACGAATTCCATGGCTTATCGGTAGATTGCATAGATAAATATCAACCACACAGTATAGGCAGACGTAATGCTTATCTTTGCGATATCACATATGGCACAAATAACGAATATGGTTTCGATTACCTTCGCGATAATATGGTATTTTCGCCCGACGAAATAGTACAAAGAGGTCATCATTATGCCATAATAGACGAGGTAGATTCTGTATTAATAGACGACGCAAGAACTCCTCTCATTATTAGCGGACCTGTACCAAAAGAAGAAGATAAACTTTATATTGAACTAAAACCTAGAGTAGAAAAACTTGTTAATGCTCAAAAAGCCTTAGTGACTGAATTGATTAGTAAAGCTAAAAAATTAATTTCCGAAGGTAAAACAGAAGAAGGAGGTAAGCTATTACTTAGGGCTCATAAAGGTTTACCTAAAAATAAGGCTTTAATTAAATACTTAAGCGAAGAAGGCATTAAATCTATTTTGCATAAAACAGAAAATATTTTTTTACAAGACAATGCAAAACGTATGCCCGAAATTACCGACGAATTATATTTTGTAATAGATGAAAAAAATAATTCGGTTGAACTAACAGAAAAAGGAATAGATCTAATTACATCTTCCTCGGAAGATCCACAAATGTTTGTACTTCCAGATATAGGCTCTAGAATTGCCGAAATTGAAAAAGACGATTCACTTTTACCAGAAGAAAAAATAAAACTAAAGGACGATTTGATGAGAGAATACAGCATTAAAGCCGAAAGAATTCATGTTATAAATCAACTACTTAAAGCTTACACACTGTTCGAAAGAGAAGTTGATTATGTTGTAATAAATAATGAAATTAAAATTGTAGATGAAAATACAGGTCGAATTCTTGAAGGAAGAAGATATTCAGAAGGTTTACATCAAGCAATAGAAGCTAAAGAAAATGTTAGAGTGCAAGCATCGTCGCAAACGTTTGCTACTATAACCTTACAAAATTACTTTAGAATGTATAATAAACTTGCAGGTATGACAGGTACAGCAGAAACTGAAGCAACAGAATTCTGGAATATTTACAAACTCGATGTTGTTGTAATTCCTACCAATGTGCCTTGCATTAGAATTGACTATGAAGATAAAGTATATAAAACAAAACGCGAAAAATATAATGCTATAATTGAAGATATTATTAACATAACTAAACAAAAAAGACCTGTACTTGTTGGTACAACATCTGTTGAAGTAAGTGAATTGTTAAGTAGAATGCTAAGCTTGCGAGGTATAAAACACAATGTGCTTAACGCTAAACACCATCAACGCGAAGCCGAAATTATTGCTCAAGCAGGTCAAACTAGTACTGTTACTATAGCAACAAATATGGCTGGGAGGGGTACCGATATTAAACTTAGTGATGAGGTTAGGAAAGCTGGAGGCTTAGCTATTATTGGTTCAGAGCGTCATGAGGCACGTCGCATAGACCGACAATTAAGAGGACGTGCAGGAAGACAGGGCGACCCTGGTACTTCGCAATTCTACATCTCTCTTGAAGACGACCTTATGCGTCTGTTTGGTAGCGAAAGAATTGCTAGAATCATGGATAAAATGGGCATTAAAGAAGGCGAAGTAATTCAACACAAATTTATCTCAAAATCTATTGAAAGAGCTCAACGTAAAGTAGAAGAAAATAATTTCGGAATTCGAAAAAGATTACTTGAATACGACGATGTAATGAACGTTCAAAGAAATATAATCTACACACGTCGTAATAATGCCCTAAAAGGAGAAAAACTTAGTATTGATATTAACAATACAATAAAAGCAGTATGCGAAAATATTGTAACTAATTACTATGGTACCGATAACTACAACAATTTCATGTTAGAAATTATTAAAATACTTGGCATACAACCTCCTATTGATTCTAAAATGTACGTGCAGCTTACAGAAAAAGAAATGATAGATATTTTAGTTAATAAAGTAAACGAACAATACCGTTATAAATGTTCCAATCTTATTAACACTGCCCTCCCAATTATTAAATATGTTTATGAAACAAAAGGCCATTTTTATCAAAATATAGCAATTCCAATAAGTACAGGAACAGTTGAGTTTCCTGTAATAGTTAACCTGAAAAAATGTGTTGAGACAAAAGGTAAAGAGTTAATAAAAGCATTTGAAAAAACTGTAATTTTGCATGTTATCGACGAGGCTTGGAAAGATCATTTGAGAGAATTAGACGATTTAAAACACTCTGTGCAAAGTGCTGTTTATGAACAAAAAGACCCACTACTTGTCTATAAATACGAAGCAACTGAATTGTTTAATCAAATGCTTACTGAAGCTAACAAAAAAATTATTTCCTATTTAATGAAAGGTTTTATTCCTCAACAAAGTCCAGATGAAGTAAAAGAAGCTCCACAAGTGCAAAAAATGGACATGAATAAATTAAAAACAAGCAGAGACGATAATTTCGTAACTTCTGAAGGACCTCAACAATCAACTGTAACAGAGCCCATTAGAACAGAAAAAAAAGTTGGACGCAATGACCCATGCCCATGCGGTAGTGGAAAAAAATTTAAACATTGCCATGGTAAAAATGTTAATGTTTCTAATTAACGTTTTACTTATATTTTCATGCTCAAAAATTGTAACAACTAACGACGTCTTTGTTGATAATGGTATATTTTATTTAAAAAGAGATTCTTCTGTTTTTTCAGGTATTATCAGAGATAATTATAAAAACGGTTTACCAAAAAGAGTTAAATCGGTTAAAAATGGAAAGTTAAATGGCTATGTCTTATCTTTTTATAAAAATTCTAGGTTTTCATACATTGCAAAGTATCATAACAATAAAAAAACAGATGGATATAAAATGTTTTATATCAATGGTAAAATAAAAGAAAAACTTGTAAAAATTAATAGTAATAAATTTTTATTGTATAAATATAATGAAGATGGTTCTATACATTCAATATACACCATAAAGGATAATATATTTAATGGTCCAGCCTTTGTTTATTATCCTAACGGTAAAATAATGTCGTACATTAATTTTGTTAATAATAAAAAAAATGGACATTTTATTACTTACCATCCAAATGGCAAAAAAAATTTAGAAGGCAATTTCTATAACGATTCTCTTCACGGGAAAATTTTAATGTCCGACACTTCTGGAATTATTATTAGCGAACAATATTATCATAGGGGAATAAGAAAAGGTAGGTGGAAATATTATAATCATGATAGTAAAATTATCACATGGCTAGTTTTTCAAGAAAATGGAAAAGTAAAAGAAAAAATTGATTCTTCTTTCGATGGTAAAATAATAAATAAAATTAAATTTAATTAAATATGAATATTGCAATAATTGGAGCAACTGGTCTTGTAGGCCGCGAAATGATTAAGGTTATAGAAGAATTTAATTTTGAATTCGATAAATGTTTTTTGGCTGCTTCGCAACAATCTAAAGGCAAAAAAATTAAATTAAAAAATACCGAATTAGAAGTAAAAACAATCGATGAAGTTTTGAAAGAAAAAGTACATATTGCCCTCTTTTCAGCAGGAAGCGAAATCTCTAAAATTTATGCCCCTTTATTTGCTCAAAATGGAACTTTTGTTATCGACAACTCTTCACAATGGCGATTATATGAAAGAGTACCTTTAGTAGTACCCGAAATCAACAGCGACGAAATTACTATAAACACTAAAATTATTTCAAACCCTAACTGTTCTACAATTCAATTAGTTGTGGTATTAAACCCTTTACATAAAAAGTTTAAGATAAAAAGAGTTGTTGTTTCAACTTATCAGTCTGTTACGGGCTCAGGAATGAGGGCAGTAAATCAACTATTTGCTGAAAGAGAAAATAGAAAAGCTGAAAATTTTTACCCTCATCCCATCGATTTGAACTGCTTCCCCTTTGCTGGTTCAATAACTGATAACGGTTATACAACTGAAGAGATGAAATTAACTAATGAAACAAAAAAAATATTAAACGATAATTCTATACAAGTAACTGCTACTGTAGTAAGAATACCAGTTATCGGCGGACATTCAGAAAGCGTAAATATTGAATTTTGCAACAACTATGAATTATCAGATATATATCAAATACTTCAAAATACCCCAGGAGTGATAGTTATGGACGATCCTAAACAAAATATATACCCAACTCCTAAAATTGTAAATGGAAAAAACGAAGTGTTTGTTGGTAGAATTCGAAGAGATTTTTCACTGCCAAATGCTCTTAATTTATGGATTGTTGCAGATAACTTACGCAAAGGAGCTGCAACAAATGCTGTTCAAATAGCTATGCTCTTAAAAGAAAAATTCTTCAAATAATGAAACTTTTAACTGATATCATAATAGCAATCGATGGTTACAGTTCTGCTGGTAAAAGTACCCTTGCCAGAGCTCTCGCTAATATTTTAAACTACACTCATATTGACTCTGGAGCTATGTACAGAGCTGTAACTTTATTCTGCATAAGAAATAAAATACTTATTAATAATTTTTTTGATGCAAATAAATTTACTTTATTATCGTCGTTTATTAACCTATATTTTAAAAAAAACAACGATAATTTAAATATTATTTACTTAAACGATGAAAATGTAGACGAAGAGATTCGTAAGCCTTATGTTTCTGAAGTAACAAGCATAGTTAGTCAATTTAAAGAAGTTAGAAACTTTATACTTGAGATTCAGCGCGAAATGGGCAAAAATAAAAGAATAGTAATGGATGGACGCGATATAGGAACAGTAGTATTTCCCCAGGCCGAATTTAAAATTTTTGTTACTGCTTCGTTAGATGTTAGAGCTAAAAGAAGATTATTGGAACTCCAACAAAAGGGTATTAATATGTCTTACGAAGAAGTATTGAAGAATATCAAAGAGCGCGATTATATGGATTCGCATCGTGAAATTGCTCCTCTCAAAAAACCCAACGATGCTATTTTGCTAGATAATTCATATATGACAAAAGAAGAACAACTTTCATGGGCTGTAAACGAATTAAAGAAACGTTTTCCTTATGAAAATTGAAATTGATAAAAACAGTGGATTTTGTTTCGGAGTTATAAAAGCAATTAGTAAAGCCGAAGAATTGCTTGAAAAAAATAAATCGCTTTATTGCCTCGGCGAAATTGTTCATAATTCCATGGAAGTAGAAAGATTAAAAAACAAAGGTCTCAAAATTATAGATCACAATGAATTTGAAAATCTTAAAAATTTGATGATCCTAATAAGAGCACATGGCGAACCTCCTATAACTTATCAAAAAGCTAAAGAAAATAATATAGAACTGATAGATGCAACTTGCCCTGTTGTTTTAAAATTACAAAAAAACATTAAAGATACTTACCTTAAGGCTTTAAATGAAAATGCACAGATTGTAATTTTTGGTAGAGAAGGACATCCTGAAGTTATTGGACTTGTTGGACAAACAAATAATACCGCAATTGTTATTAACAACATTATTGATTTAAAAAAAATCGATTTTAATAGACCAATATACCTTTTTGCTCAAACCACAAAAGATCCCGATGAATATAAACAAATTATCGAAATTATTTCAAAGGAAACTGCAAAAAATAATGTCTTTTTTAAATATAAAAATTCAATATGTAAAGAAGTAATAAAACGAAAAAAAACATTAGTAAATTTTGCAAGAAGTTATGATTTAATTATTTTTGTGAGCAGTAAGCATAGTTCTAATGGGAAATCGTTATTTAAATTATGTAAAAAAAATAACAATAGAACTTATTTTATAACAGATGAAAAAAAAATTAAGATTGAATGGTTTAAAAATGTTAAAAGCATTGGCATTACAGGTGCAACCTCAACACCATTATGGCTCATGGAAAAAATAAAAAACTATATATCAAATTTATGTATTAATGTATAAATCGGGCTTTGTTAGTATAATAGGAGAACCAAATGTTGGAAAATCAACCTTACTAAATGCTTTAGTGGGTGAAAAATTAGCTATAGTTACTCCAAAAGCTCAAACAACTCGTCAAAGGTTAAGAGCTTTTCTTACTACCGACGAATATCAAATTATATTTTCTGATACTCCAGGTATTGTTAAGCCAGCTTATAAGTTACATGAAATAATGCTCGACGAAATAATAGAATCTCTCGACGATGCCGATATAGTATTGTATTTAACAACACCCTACCAAAACGTTCAAGATGAAAATGTTTCAAAAATTCTTTCGAAAATAAAATCACCTTTAATAATCGTAATTAATAAAATTGATCTTGAAAAAAATCAAAATAAAATTAATCTTTTAATTGAGTGGTATAAAAAAAACTATCCTAATAGTGAAGTAATTACTATCTCGGCTTTGCATAAACTAAACTTAGATGTTTTGTTAAAGCTAATAGTAGAGAAATTACCAGAACATCCTCCATATTTTGATTCAGATGATCTTTCCGATAGATCAATGCGCTATTTTGTTGCCGAAATTGTAAGAGAAAAAATTTTTGTTTTATATAAAGAAGAAATTCCATATTGTTGCGAAGTTGTGGTTACCGATTATAAGGAAGAAGAAAATATTGTTAAAATATTTGTAACAATATATGTAATGAGAGAAAGCCAGAAGAAAATAATCATAGGCAAAGATGGAAGTATGATAAAACAAGTTGGTATTGCTGCAAGAAAAGATATTGAAAATTTCATTGGTTCAAAGGTATTTTTATCTTTAAACGTAAAAGTCTTAGAAAACTGGCGCAACAATATAAATCACCTAAAACGATTAGGTTACATAAAAAAGTAATTAAATGGCAGCAATTGTAGCTATAGTCGGTAGACCTAATGTTGGAAAGTCAACATTGTTTAATAGGTTAATTGGCTGGAAAAAATCTATTACCGACGAAACTCCTGGAGTTACACGCGACAGAATATACGACATTGCCGAATGGAATGGCAAAAAATTTTTTGTTATAGATACTGGTGGTTTCTTACCAGACGATGAAAACATTTTTCAAAAAGCTATTACTTCTCAAATAAAAATATCAATTCAAGAAGCAAGCGTAATATTATTTATGGTCGATGGTCAATCAGAAATCACTGACCTCGATTACCAAATGGCCGAAATCCTAAGAAAAACTTCTACTCCTGTTTTACTTGTGGTTAATAAAATAGATGATAGTAAACATTTATATAACGTTTATAATTTTTATAAAATTGGGTTTAGCGATGTATATCCTATTTCGGCACTCAACGGAAGTGGAACTGGTGAACTACTCGATAAAATAACTTCTTTAATCAACGACACTTTTAGAGAAGATTATAGCAACTTACCTAGAATTGCCGTTATAGGCAGACCAAATGTAGGAAAATCTTCGTTCATTAACACACTATTGGGCGAAGAACGCTCCATAGTAACTCCAATACCCGGAACTACAAGAGATTCTATTGATACACTTTTCGATAAATTTAACTTTAAATTAATATTAGTTGACACTGCTGGGCTTCGAAAAAAAGCCAAAATTACCGATAATATAGAATATTATTCGACTTTGCGAACCATTAACGCAATCGAACATTCCGATGTGTGTATATTGCTTGTAGATGCAACTGAAGGATTTACCAACCAAGACAAAGCAATATTATCTTTAGCAGCTAGAAGACACAAAGGAATAGTTTTATGTGTTAATAAATGGGATTTAATTAGTAAAACTTCTAAAACTTTCGAAGAATATAAAATGTACATACTCAAAGAAATAGAACCTTTTAGAAATATTCCAATATTTTTTATATCGGTTTTTCAAAAGCAAAGATTATTAAAAGTTTTAAAAAAAGCAGTGGAAGTATACGAAAATAAGAAAAAACGAATACGTACTCATGAGTTAAATAAATATTTGTTAGACATCTTAGAAAAATATCCGCCTCCTGCATATAAAGGTAAACACATAAAATCTAAATACGTAACACAATTGCCAGTTGAATATCCAGCTTTTGTTATTTTTTGTAATTATCCTCAATATGTTAAGCAACAATATGTTAGATTTATTATCAATAAACTTCAAGAACAATATAATTTCGAAGGTGTTCCTATAGAAGTCCATTTTAGAAAAAAATAAAATGTTGCTTAAATTATTTTATTTTTGTTAAACTATTACAAGGTATGAATATAACCACCCTAAAAAAAATACAACTCAATAAAATCTTAATTATGTTAATGTTTATTATTCTTAGTAGCATTTTTTCTTGTAAGAAACCAGTTAAAATTTCTGAAATTCCAGAAATTAATTATATATCGTTAGAATTAAAAGATACTGTTGACGACCTGAATAATAAAATACGTAGAGCACTTTTATCGTTTTATTTAGTAGATGGAGACGGAGATATTGGTTTAAACGACTACGACACAGTTGACCCTTATTCACCTAATTCCATTTATTATTATAATTTATATATTAACCTATACAAAAAAACCGACAGTACTCCTCAAAAATTACCTATTGATTTTAAATATAGAATAAAAAATATCCAACCAGTAGGAATAAATAAAACTTTAAAATGTACTATAAAGGTTGCAATGTCGTTTTATCAGCCCTTACCAGCCGACACATGTAATTTCGAATTTTTCGTATTCGACAGAGCCTTACATAAAAGTAATGTCGAATACACAGGATTTGTTAAAGTATCTAATTAATAAATGAGACATGCATTCTATTTAAATGAAAACCCTTTTGTTAAAATTATTATTCCTTTTATAAGTGGTATTTTATTATTTAGCTTATTCCCTACTAAAATTCCTTATTCGCAGGTTATAATAATTCTTTTATTCATTGTTTTACTTTCATATCATATTTACATTAATAAAAACTTTAAGCCATACCACTTGAAATATTGGGGTGCTATTTTTTTTGTAACTCTTGTTCTGATTGGATACAATATTTGCTGTTTTAAATATAAAGATTATAAAACATTGGAATATACCAAACAGAATACTTTTATCTATGGTAAAATAATTAAACAACCTGAGATTAAAAAATCTTCAATTAAGTTAACTGTAGAGATTGCAGCAATTAAAATAAATAATAAATGGGAGGGAGTAAATGAAAAATGCATTGTGTTTATACCAAATAATCATGAAAAAAAACTTTTAATTGAAATAGGCGACGAAATATTTTTTGTTCCAGAAAATTCTGAAATATCTAAAACAGTTTTTACTACTAATTCTGTAGTTAACCTATTATTATACCAAAATACCCAAAATATTTTGAAAGCAAAAAAATACCACATCATTAAGCAAAAAGGGATTAGCAAGTATTTGAATGATGTAAAAAATTTTATTAGATCATCGTTCGAGAAACACATTAAAGATGAGCGTGTTAAAGCCATAGCTAATGCAATTGCTATTGGATACAAACACGAAATGGATTACGAAATAAAGCAAAGTTATTCCAATGCCGGAGCATCGCATTTACTAGCTGTAAGCGGATTGCATGTGGGTATTATATACATAGTATTTTTACAGTTTTTCAGATTCATTAAAATAAAAATAATTAAAAGTTTACTCATCATTACACTTTTATGGTTATATGCTCTATTAACTGGTATGAGTCCTTCGGTAACAAGAGCAACTTTAATGTTTTCTCTTATATCAATAGGGAAAGCTCTCAAATATGAGCCCAACATTTATAATATAATTGCAGCTTCGGCTTTTATTATTCTTCTTATAAATCCTTTCACATTATTTAATATTGGTTTTCAATTATCGTACCTTGCTGTTATTGGCATCGTGTTTTATTATCCTAAATTTAAAACATTACTTTTATTTAAAAATAAATTTTTAAATAAAATATGGGAATTAATTTGTGTTACATTGGCAGCTCAGTTGTTTACAGCTCCTTTTTCAATTTATTACTTTAATCAATTTCCTACATACTTTATTTTATCAGGCATTGTGTTGGTTCCAATATCGCCATTAGTAATATATGGTTATTTTTTAACAGTAATAACTTTTTGGAACGAAACTTTAAATTTTTACCTTGCAAAAGGTGTTGAATTTATAGTTTCTTTCTTTAATAATTTTATATTTTTTATTGAAAAGTTACCAGGTAGTGTTATTGATAGTATTAGTATAAATCTTGTTCAAGTAATATTAATGTACTTATTAATTATTTCATTAACGACAGTTTTTATTACCAAAAGGTCAAAATATCTTTTGTTTTCTGCCTCGATTTTTCTTTTATTTTCTTTTGTTTCTTTTTATAATAAATTTAAACAATTAGAGAATAGAAAAGTTATTATTCATAATTTACCCTATTACTCTGCCATTAATTTTATTGATGGTAAAAGTAATTTAGTTTTAACTAATCAACTAAAAAAATATTCAGAAAAAACTATTCAAACAAAATGGGTTAAACAAGGCTTTGCCAAAGGAAAATTTATCGACATAAACGTGCTAAATAATTCTTATTTTTTATTACCATACATACTTTTAGATAATCCTAATATCTTTTATAAGAAGAATTTTATTGGGTTTTATAATCAAGTTATTTACATTTTAAATAAAAATAGTAATAACCATATTTACCATAAAAAATTAAATGTTGATGTTATAATAGTTCAAAATGGTTATAATGGAAACATAGAATACGTTTTAAGATACATAAATCCAAAAGTTATAGTATTTGATAGCTCTTGCAAACCAACTTTAATACAAAATATGTTACCTTATTTGCAAAGAAAAAATGTTAAGTATTTCATTTGCAGTTTAAACGGCGATTTTGTGATTAATGTGTAATTTAATGTAATGTTTTATAATAGCATCTTTTTGTAAAAAAACTTTCTTAAAATAATTTAAATTTTGCATAATATTTAATAAATCTTACTAAATTAATGAATGTTATATAGTACGTAATAAGTGTGCCTTTTAGAGATCCCTATGCGTATGTTACATGAATGATAGGTGTTTTTGGTATGTGTACATTCTGGAATATGTATGATTGTTAGGAGTGAAGTCTTCTTAGCTTAAAAAAAATAAAAAATATTTGACACCAAGCATGTAATTTAGCCTTTATTACTTTTTTCTTCTTGCTATACAGTGTTGTACCGGCTATAAAAATTTTATTGTATAATAAATTTAATTACCAAAATAAAGTGTCAAGTACAAAAATTTCTTATTATTGGAAATGTGAACATAACTACTTTCGATTTAAAAGAGATAAAACATTCGAAGTTAGATTAATTTTACAGCTACATACATTTATTAAAAAGAGAAGTGTACCAGAACCTAAAAATAAGGTATTACAAAAAGTATTGAGCAAAAATAAGATATTTAGTAAATATGGCTTCATGTATTTATACAACAGGTATTTAACAAATAATGTAATTCAGTAGGTAACTGAAATGATGATATAGTTTAAGGTTATAAGATTATAATTTTGTGTAAAGGTAGAATAAGCTATTGAGCGAAATAAATTTAATATTAAGGTATAAGAATCTTTAAAGAGCAACTACGTTAGCACATTTCTTTATAGGTTAAGAAAGTTAATTAGTTTTAGGTTGAATTTTGTTATTATAAAAATTTAAGATCGTAGGAGTTAGTTAAACAAAAAAATTTTACGATAGTAAAAGAAAAATGTAGGAAATGGATATAGAGATATGTTTTTAAGGTCAAGTGTTTTGACCAATAGTGTACATTAGAAAAAACAATTGAAAAAGGGCCTTAGTAAGAATTACTAACATCACAGTCGAAAGTTAATTTTGTGAATTTTGTTATCAATTTCATTTTTAACAACAAGGTAATTGCTTTTTATAAAGAACAAAATTAAAAAAAATGATTTTTCAATCTTGAAAATAGAGACACTTACAAAATCACTATTTTTTTCGAAATTTTATAGTATTAATCGTTAATTTTCAAGAATATTTATTTAATGAATAACATTTCTCTATACTTTGGCAAAGGCCACAATTCATTATCAACAATATATTCAATAGAATCTACCTCAACTCTTATTTTTTCTAAATATGGTTTTACCCTATGTGTCAAAAATACTGCTTTTTCTTCAATATTCGATATATATTCTGCTTCTCGAATTAAACAATCCATTTCGTTTTTTAAATTAAATACCTTATTAATACCATCATTCAGTTTTTGTAAAAGTTGAAAGGGAGTTGCAAAATTTATTTCTTTATTTAGATTACTCGATTTTTTAACAATATCTAATAACAAATTTAAATATTTCATAGAGGCTGGTAAGATATGATTATCTACAAGATTTCTTAAAACTCTGCATTCTATTAAAAGCTTCCTACAATAATAGTCCAAACGTATTTCGTAACGAGCTTTTAGTTCGTGTGGAGAAAATATTTTAAACTTAGTAAACAGATCTATTGTTTTGGGAGTAATATAATTTTTATATGTTTCAACCGCATAAGGCGTAGTACACAAGCCTCTTTTTTGTGCTTCATTTTTCCATTCTTCTGAATACCCGTTTCCATTAAAAATAATTTTTTCTGATGAAATATAAAATTCTTGTATAGTTTTAAATAATGCTTCTTCGAAAGAATTAGATTTATTAAGATTCTGATTAAATTTTTTTCTGAATTCTATTATTTGTTCAGCTACTGCTACATTTAAAACAATAAGCGGTGGCGAAGGATTAGCCGACGATCCAACAGCTCTGAATTCAAATCTATTACCAGTAAAAGCAAATGGCGATGTTCTGTTTCTATCGGTATTATCAACAGATAAAACAGGAATATTTTGCAAATTAACAGGTAAATTTTTCTTTTCTTTGAAGTCGATATTAGCAAAATCTGAATTTTTTATTTTTTCGAAAATTTCTTTAAGAGTGTCGCCAATAAAAACACTAATTATATTTGGTGGGGCTTCACATGCACCAAGTCTAAATTCATTACTTAAAGAAGAAATAGTCGATTTTAATAAAGAAGAATGTTCGTATATAGCTTTTATAATAATGCTCATTAAACTTAAAAATCGCAAAAACGAAATTGAATCGTTTCCATACGATAACAAGTTAACACCTTTACCTGTCATTATAGACCAATTGGAATGTTTTCCTGAGCCATTAATTCCAGCAAAGGGTTTTTCGTGTAAAAGAACTTTAAAATTATGTCGAGATGCTATTCGTTTCATTAATTCCATTAGCAACATATTATGATCTACCGACAAATTAATATCCTCGAAAATAGAAGCACATTCATACTGATTAGGAGCAACTTCGTTATGACGTGTTTTCAACGGTATACCAAGTCTCCACGCTTCGTACTCTAACTCCATCATAAAGTATTTAACTCTTTGTGGTATTGACCCCAAATAGTGATCTTCGAGTTGTTGTCCTTTTGCAGGAGGATGGCCTAAAAGTGTTCTTCCTGTCATTATTAAATCGGGACGCCCCTCAAATAAATATCTATCAATTAAAAAGTATTCTTGTTCCCATCCAAAAGTAACAACAATGTCGTCGTTAAAATTTTCATCAAATAGTTTTAAAAATTCTTTCACTTCTTGCCTTAAAACATTCAGCGACTTTAACAAAGGGGTTTTGTAATCTAACGATTCACCGTTATAAGATAAGAACAACGTAGGAATACATAATGTTTTTTCATAAATAAACGCAGGAGAAGAGGGATCCCATGCTGTATAACCTCTGGCTTCAAACGTAGAACGCATATTACCACTTGGAAAGCTCGAAGCATCTGGTTCTTGCTGTACCAGCTTATCGGCACTTAAAATTTCTATGGGCTCTTTATTTTCTGTTAAGTCAAAAAAACTGTCATGCTTTTCGGCACTAGCTTCATTTAAAGGTTGAAACCAATGAGTATAATGTGTTGCACCATTTTCTATAGCCCAATTCTTCATGGCCATTGCAATATCTTCGGCAATGTCTTTTGTTATTGGCAAATTATTTTGCTTTAGTTCTTGTAGTTTACAGTACGAAGATAATTTTAAATAGTTTCGTAATTTATTTTCGGTAAAAACATATTTCGCATATTCTTCCTTAGTATTGTAATTTAAATCAACTTCTAATGGTTTATTTTCAATAGATTTGAGTAACAATAAGAACCTCAAATTATTCATTTTTTCTTCAAAGGTATTAAATTTTAACATTCAAAATAATAACTTATGCAATTGAAAGTAAATTGTAAGAAAACACAAACTTATTAAACTTATTAAATTTTAACATTCAAAATAACAAGACTAAAAGCATGACAAAAATCATTTTTTTGAAATTTGAATATTTATAATTTTGTTTTAAAAGTTCAAATTTATGAAAAAAATTTTATTGTTTTTTAAACTAATACCAGTTATTGTAATAAGTCAAAATTATCAAATTGGGCATCGTCAGGTAATATATGTTGATTCGAGCAGAAATAATCGTCAAATTCTTACACACATATATTATCCATCTAACATAGCTGGAGAAAATGTGACTATTGCAAATGGGCAATTTCCATTAATTGTTTTTGGACATGGTTTTTTAATGGGTTATGATTCTTACTTATGGTTAAAAGATTCTTTAACTCCATTAGGATATATAATAGCATTTCCCACCACAGAAGGAGGTATGTTGCCAAATCATGAAGAGTTTGGAAAGGATTTAAAATTTTTAAACTATAAAATAAAAAACGAAAATAACAATAATGTTTCATTTCTTTATAATCACGTATCTAATTACTCTGCCATAATGGGACATTCTATGGGAGGAGGAGCAAGTTTTCTTGCTGCAAGCAATAATAATAATCTTACTACGTTAATAACCTTTGCTCCAGCCGAAACAACTCCCAGTGCTATTTCAGCTGCAATGAATGTAAATGTACCAACCTTAATTTTTGCTGGCGAAAACGATGGAGTAACACCACCTTCAGAAAATCAAATTCCTATGTATAATTCTTGTGCAAGCAATTGTAAAACTTTAATAACAATAAAAGGGGGTGGTCATTGTTACTTTGCAAATTACAATTTCAACTGTAGCTTTGGCGAGATGACAACTACACCTCAACCAACCATAACTAGAGAACAACAAATATCGAGAACATTTAAAGCATTATATCCTTACATCCAATATTACTTAAAAAACAATACTCAGGCTTTAAATCAATTTTTAAGTATAATAAATAACTCAAATTTCTATTCTTACCAAAGAAACTGCAATAACACTAGCACAAAAGAATTTATAAACGATAATATAAATTTAATATATTCAAATAATCTTCTAGTTGTCGAAAACCCTAAAAAGGGCACTATATTTATAAACATATACGATATCGTTGGAAGAAAATACATTTCACACAAAACAAATACCGATGTAACAATCAATACCTCTTCTTTAAATACTGGCATTTATTTTGTCGAAATAAAATCTCTTGATTTTAATAAACTATTTAAGATATTTATAAATTAATTAAGCTATTAATCGCTTTTTAAACACAATACATTAATTAAACTATCTACTTTCTTGTTGTTAATCAATTTTTCAAATGTTTTTTTATTGTGACGAAGGTTTTCTACTAGTGGTTCTTGATGACAATATATATCGGCAACAACATTTAAACCATATATATTTATTAAAGACTTTACCAACTCCTTTAAATTATTATTTGTACATTTTTTAAATTTATTATATTTAGCCAAAATACTGGAAGTTTCTTCTATGAATTTTTCAATGGTATTTTTGGTAGGTTTAGTAAAATCTATCTTAGACAGCGTATGATTTTTTTCTGAATAGTATACTATATACTCATGCGATGGAATAATAGGAATACCGATATCGCTTATTACGTAATTATAACTTAATTTCGACGATGTATAGCCCTTATATTTAATATTACCCACAAAATATTCATATTCAACATTATTTACCTCAAATTCATTTCTAATTCCCGAAAATGAAACCTTAGTTATAACGCCAGTTGTAGTTTTTTTATGTTTAACTAAAATATAATAATCATATAGTTTTACCGAAAAATAAATCAATAAAAAAAAGAGTAGCGGCGAAAAAAGCAACAATATTTTTGATAATTTAATTTTCGAATTTTCTTTCACATATACAAATTTTGTAGTTTAGAAAAATTAGTAAAATATTCGTTATAATCAATTATGACAGCAAGAATACCTACAAACTCATTATTAAGATAAGCTGGAGAAGCCGATATAATTACATCTTTATGTTTACCATTTTTATCTATAAAGGTGCTTTTATAGACATTAGAAAAACCTCTTTTACGAAGTTTAGTGTTTACCTGAAAAGTAGAAAATTCCTCACGATTTGTAAATTGTCTTAAATTCTTATTTACAATATCATTGTAAGAATATCCAAGAAACTTAACAAATGCTTCGTTACAGTATAATATATACTCATTTTCATCGGCAATAATTATAGAAAACGGATTATGCCAAGTTAACTCTTTAATTGCGTTTAATATTTCGTTTTTTAGCATATTCTTACTACTTTTTTACCAACGGAATATATAAACCACGCGTAAAAAAATTAATTTTTTGTTGTTTTTGCACAGCATTTGCAAATTCATTAAAATCAATTAAATTATTATAATCAAAATCATTTTGGCCACTTAAAGATTGTTTAAATATATTTCCAATTTGATCAGATTTATCTGTCTTAAAAGATATGTATGAAATATTTTTATTTACATTTATACTTTCAACAATTTCATTATCTAAATATGTTGATTCTTTTATTGTATAACCCTTAGGTATATGAGTAGTATTTTGAGAAAAATTTAAAAATAATGCAGCATATGCTTTTGTTTTAATTAGTAGATTAATTACAGAATCTAACGACAGTGTGGTATTATCAATATTTTTAATATCGGTTTTGTTTAATACTATATTTATTTTATTATTTTTTTCAAAAAAATAAGTGTTAAAATACAACAATAACACATCGTAGTATTTTGTTTTTGCGATTAAAGTATCAAAAAGGCTATAAATGTCGCTTACCTGATGCATTTCATTTAAGTTATAACACACTACATTATTAAACAATTTATTTTTCTGAGACTTAAGAACATTAAACATTTCATCTGCATTATCTTTTATAAATTCTTTTTTCCATTTTTTTTCCTTAAAATTATTTCCATCGATATATAAAATATACATAGTTGCACGTTCTTTGAAATTTTCGATATCGAAATAAGTTACTTTAATCTCGGGAGTAGTAATAATATCTTGTGTATTAGGATTTACGGCAATAAATTGTATAATATTTTTATCGTAATCTAAATAAATTTCGTAATTTACCTCTATTTGAGTTTGACTTTTATATCTTACTGAAAGAGGCTTTACTACTTGTTTTTCATTATTATAAAAACGTGTATATTCGAACTTATTTAAAAATAATTGAACTAATGAATACTCTGGTTTATTTATCTCAAAAGTTAATGGTAATATTCTTTTGGTAGATAAGTGATTGATAGAAGTTGGAGTTACAACTTTAATTTCAGGGAAATTATATAATACATCTGTATTAGAAGTGAGAAAATATTTAGGTTTAAGATTAAGAGGGCTAAGATCCCATATTTTCACAAGCTTATCAACAGCACCAGTAATAAGATATTTACAATTCGAAGTAAATACAATCGACCTTATACCTTGCGAGTGTGCAATAAATTTATTAATACAAGTTTTAGTTTTTAAGTTCCATATTCTTACATAATTATCGTTTCCGCCTGAAGCTAAAAATTCACCATCGGGGCTAAAAGCAATCGAATAAATTGCATCGGTATGGCCTTTTAGCACAGCAATTAAATTTCCATTTCGAGCATCCCATAATTTTATGTTATTTTCTAAACCTGCTGTAGCAATAACATCACCTTTAGGGCTATAAGCAATTGTTTCTATAGGAAAAGCAGATGTTTTTACACTAAAAACTTCTTTATTTTTACCTAAATCCCACAATTTAAGATGTTGATCATAGCCGCCGCTTGCAATATATCGTCCGTCGGGGCTAAATGCAATAGCTCTAATACACTGAGTATGGCCTTCTAAATTTTTAATGTTAATTGCCGTTGGCGTAAACCACATTCTTATAATATTGTCCCACCCTGCACTTGCAATTATTTTTCCGTTAGGATGAAATGCCACATTGCGTGGTGCTTGCAAATGACCATAATATCTATTAACAATTCTTTTGGTGTTAAAATCCCATAATTTTAATATCTTGTCCCAACCTCCTGCCAAAAGGTAATTATTATCTGGGCTAAATGTTATAGCAATGTCTCCTTCACCTTTATCTGATAAAACATTAACCAAAGAAAAATCTTCAAGATTATAAACATTTATTTCTTTGCCAGCGTGCAAAACAGCAAGATATTTATTATCATTACTAACAGCAGTTTGTATTATTGCTTTTGGAAACGATAAAACTTTTATAACTTTTAATTGACTAAAAGAAGATATATAAAAAAACAACAATAAAAACTTTATTTTTACTATGAATTTCATTGAGTTAAGTTACAAAAATACAAAAAAAATTATATTAACATGTTATTTTCAATGTTCCATTCTACCATTGATGTTTCAGTTTCCCATAATTTAACAGAATAAAGCGCAACTTTTTCAGGCAATACCTTTTTTAATATATTTACAAAATGTAAAACAATATTTTCGCAAGTTGGTTGAAAATCAACAAAATAACATCTTTCAAAAAGAGGTTTGTTGTTTATATTTGTTGTAATTTTTTCGTCATTATATAGTAATAAAGAATGATCGAATTTTTTTAGAATGTGCTCGTCTATAAGTTTTTCTAAATTTTTAAAATCAATAACCATCCCATATTCATCGCTACGTGAATCAAGATCAACATTGCCAATAACAGTTACCTGTAATTTGTAACTATGGCCATGTATACTTTCACATTTACCTTTATAATTCCATAAAGCATGGGCCATTTCAAGACGAAATTCTTTTGTTATCCTTAACTTTGACATATTCATATATATTTACTTATTTCACAGCAAAATTAAGGAAAAATTATTATGAAAAAGTGCATAATATTCTTTGTAGGTTTTTCACTCAATGCAAAATATTATTTAGCAGGTAATGATTCACTAAAAATAAAGATATACGGTAATATTTTTAGCTATTTTTCCGGTAGTTACCAAAAGCAACATAAGCCTTATTATTCATCGGATATGCCTACTGCATTAATTGGTTTTAAGAAAGAATTTTTTAATAAAACTCAATTTTACTTAATTTACGATGTTGCAAGAACAACTAGTAACATTGAAGTAAAAGACTCTGCTAATAAACCTCTTACTGTTTCATTTTTAAAAGGTAGTGATTTTACTGCATACTTAAAACAAGCCGAAGTTGCATACAATTTCTATAAAAACTTTTACCTTTGTAGTGGACAATTATTAACCGAACAATACTTAACAATACAAGACAAGTTTTGGGGTTTACGTTATATTTGTTTTACTTTTCAAGAAATGTACAGATTCGGTAACCCTGCCGATTTCGGAATTCGACTATGTTACGATAGACAAAAAGTAAAAACTACTTTTTCAATTTTAAATGGCGATGGGCCTTTTAATAAACAAGATTCCGAAGGCATCTTAATGTTTGCTTTTTCGGCATTTTTTAAAGAAAATAGATTTTTGCTCAATTTTTATACAGATTACCAAAAATATAATCTCGAAAGAAAAGTATTTTCGTTATTTAGCGGATACGAAAGTAAAAGAATTAAAGCAGGCGT
Source organism: Bacteroidales bacterium (assembly GCA_026416095.1). Lineage (GTDB taxonomy): Bacteria > Bacteroidota > Bacteroidia > Bacteroidales > GWA2-32-17 > Ch61. The sequence continues at coordinate 81,688 of JAOAFV010000028.1, forward strand.
AGAAGGATCTCTGGTATACAACGATAAATTTATTAATTCTCACGATTACAAAGGCTTAAGTTCTTTTATTCAATTTAAGGTAAAAGACAATTTAGTTGTTTTTTGCCGCTACGATAATTTAAGAAAATTAAATTATTATTCTAATCTTATTATAGGCTATAGCTGGCAAGTAGACCATAATCTTTTTATTTCTAACAACATTAGAGTTATTAATGAAAAAACTTTACAGATTTTTCTTAATATGGGTTACAAATTTTAACGAATTATTTTCTATCTTAATTTTATTCTGTTAATCTTCTGTGTGAAATTAAATTCATAAAATACACCAAAATTATAATCCTTATAATTTCTTTTATAATCGTAATAAACCTGAAAGTAACACGATAAAACATTATAGGCTACAACAGGGGAATAATTAAAACGTATTGTAATTATGTTTTTTTCTGGTTCTTCGTAATAAACATATTTTCTCGAAATCGATTGGTATAAAGGCTCTCCTGTTGCAGAATAATAACAATTTCCATACCAATACCCAACTTGAAAAGTCAATTTTTTGGAATAATTAATCTTAATAAAATTATATAATCCATATCCATTAATATACTGTAACAATTTATAAGGAGATAAATCGCAATATTGAAAATAATTCGTCGAAAATATTATATCTGTTTTATTATTTTGTAAATGATAAGAAATACCATTACCTATATTACAAAAAGTTTGCATAGGCGCAGAACTAGTTTCAACTTGACCACCTTTATGTTTAAAAAGTAATGCAATATTATAATTAATATTTTTTGTAAGTAAGAAGAAGGTATTTGCTCCTGCTATAAATTCTTCCTTAAAATTATCGCCTGGTAAAATAAATTTTTGCCAGTTTAACCATATGTCAGATTTGATTTTTTTGTAATCGACTAGAAATTGTATTCCCGATTCAGGTCGTTGCAAGTATTCATTATCGTCACAATACATTGGCTCTAAAAGATTGTGCATTTTATGTCCATTAATATTACCAAATAATAACTTAATTCCGCTTAACAATTTAATATCGGCACAATAATATATATCTCTTATATAAAACTTCTCGGAGCCATTAAAAATTCTTAAATAAGTTCCAAGCTTTATTTTTATTCCATTATTATTTGAATAACAAAAATATGGAATAATATTTGTACCAATAAAAGTAATTCCATCGTATAAATTATTGAAATACTCATTATTCTTAAAAAAGTAATGTTGATTATAGCAAAATGCTAGGAAATTTGAATCGTTACTAATTACTTCGTAAGTGTGACATTTTAATTTATTAACAATTAAAGTTAATAAAATTAAAAAAAACATTTTTGTACAAAGTTAACTTTTATTTTATTTTTGTTAAAATATTTTTAAAATAGCAACGTTATTAAAAAATTATCGTCTTAAAATAAAAAATATGGAATCTCAAGAACAAATTGTAACCAAAGCTATTATTGTACCTGTAGATTTCACAGAAAAATGCGAATACGCTTTACAACATGCATTGTTTTTATCGAAAATTTTTAATAGGCCAATTGTTGGATTACACATAATAAAGAAAGATAAATATCTTGAAGAAGCAAAAAATAAACTTAATGAGTGGAAAGAAAATATTGAAAAAAAATATAATGTTACATTACAAACATACATAAGGAAAGGCAGCATTTTCAAAGGAATAAAAAATTTTTGTAAAGAAATAGATGGTTTAATGATAATTATGGGATTGCATAACCCTAAAAGAGCAATGAAAACAATAGTAGGCTCAGCACGACCTTTTTTGGTGGTACAAGACCAATTAAGAAGAGAAAACATTGTAGATGTGGTTGTTCCATTTGATTATAAAGAAGATGCAAGAGTTCAATTAAACTGGGCTATTTTTTTATTTAACCATTTTCATTGTAATATTAATATTTTTAAGCCATTTATTTCGGACAATGCACTTAATGATAAAATGAAAAAAAATATTCTTTTCATAAGAGATATGCTTGATTCAAGAGGTATTGTGTATGGTATTAGAACTGCAAAACGTGGTGTAAAGTTTAATGAAGCCATATACGACTTTGCAAAAGAAATAAATGCCGATATGATTTTTATTATGTCTTACGATTTTAAAAAGTTCATTTTAAAAGCCGAAAAATTTAATATGAAAATACCAGTTCTTTGTGTTAATCCTGCAGCAACAAAGTTTTTACCTGGAAAATTTGTATAATTAAAACTTAATTTTTTCTTTACTAATTATGGCTCTTTTGTGTGTTCCTTCTCCAATTTTATTGTTTGAATCGTATGCTTCTACTTTAAAAGTTACCTTGTTTTTCTCAGTTTCGATAATTATTGCTGTACATTTTATTTTATCGCCAATCTTAGTTGCTTTAAGGTGCTTAACATTTACCTCTATTCCAACCGATACTTCGTTTTCATCTAAAAATTCTATTAACAACTCATTACATACTTTTTCCATAAATCCTATCAAAGCAGGAGTACTCAACACATTTACAAACCCTGAACCATAAGATTTAGCACTGTGTTGTTCTTCAACAACAAAATTTTGTTCTAAACATTTACCCAATTCAATAGTTTTCATTTTACTTATATATTAAAAGGATTTTCATACAAGTTTACACCTGGCATACTACTATTTTCACTAACAAGATAATTTTTTTTCCAGTATTTTTTTAATTTCATTAAGGTAAGTATATCGTATCCTGAAAAAAATACCCAAACATATGTTAAAATAATCAGCAATGTATTGTTCAATATTAGTGCCAATATAAAAATCACCAATATTAAAATATTCGGTAAAACAAGCAAACTAAAATACGCCATTATATTAATAGGGTACTTACTTTCAACGTAAGGCATAAGCGAATTAACGTTAAATCCTATTTTTTGTTCTTTAAATTTAACGTTTGCTACTATTCTTAATAATAACGATTTTACGAATTCTTGACATATTATACCTACATAAACAAATAATATAAAAATTACTGGATTTTCGATTATATAACTTATAGACTTTATAAAAGAGTGTAATGTTTTAAAAAATAACAAATAAATAAAAAGTGATAACAAAACATAAACCAAAGTAATAATTAACGAAAATATAATTCCTGTATCGTAATGAAAAGTTATGGAAGTTTTATAATTTTCATTAAAGTTATTCATTTCCTTTGAGTACTTGTTCTATTTTATTAGCAATGTGGTGCGAAGTTAACTTATATTTATCGAGTAATTCTTCAGGTTTTCCAGATTCACCAAAACAATCGGGCATTCCTATTATTAACATTTTTTTAGGACAATTTTGAGATAATATTTCAGCAACTGCACTACCAAGCCCTCCATATATTTGATGTTCTTCGACTGTCACAACTAATTCGGAGTTTTGAGCAGTTTGAATGATAATGTCTTTATCGATGGGTTTTATTGAATACATATTAACAACATTACAAAAAATACCTTTTTTTTCTAAACTATATGCTGCTTGCAATGCTTCCCACACCATATGTCCAGTTGCTATAATAGTACAATGTTTACCTTCGTTTAATACTTCAGATTTACCTATTACAATCTTGGAATTAATATCTGTAAAACATGGAACTGGTTCTCTTCCAAATCGTATATACGAAGGCAATTTTGTTTGTTCTACTACAGAAAATACGGCGTTAAATGTTTGATTAGCGTCGGCTGGCGATAAAATTACGATATTAGGTAAGGCACGTAAGGCGGCTATATCTTCCAGGGCTTGATGAGTAGCGCCGTCGGGACCAACCGAGACACCAGCATGAGCACCACCAATTTTTATGTTCATTTCGTTATAACAAGCAGAAACTCTAATTTGATCCAAAGTTCGCATAACAATAAAAGTAGCATAAGAAGCAACAAATGGAATTTTACCTGTTAGTGAAAGACCACATGCAAAAGTTATGGCATTTTGTTCGGCAATACCCAACGAAAAAAAACGATGCGGAAATTCCTTAGCAAAAAAATCTACACAAACCGACGACGAAATATCGCTCCCTATAACTACTATTTCCTTATATTTCTTTCCGGCTTCAAGAAGTCCTCGTCCAAACCCTATTCTGGTTGCGATTAGTTCTTTACATTCCAATTGTTTCATAATATTTTTTCAATTCTTCTAAAAATTTTTCAGATTCTTGCTTTGTTGGTGCTTTACCATGCCATTTATAATCGCCTTCTATCGATTTTACTCCTTTACCCATAATAGTATTAGCAATAATAACTTTTGGTTTTAAAACAATATTTTCGATTTCTGAAAATGTAATTAAAAAGTCATTTATATTGTTTCCATTACAACTAGCTACATGCCAACCAAACGAAGCCCATTTTAGGTTAAGTGGCTCTATTTCCATTACTGAGCTTGTAGGGCCGTCTATTTGGACAAAATTTCTATCGACAATGCAAAATAAATTATCGAGTTTATAATGAGCTGCACTCATTGCAGCTTCCCATATTGAACCTTCTTGAAGTTCCCCGTCGCCACAAATACAAAAAACTTTTGCATTGTTGTTATTAAGCTTTAAGCCCAAAGCAAGTCCGGTAGCAATAGATAAACCTTGCCCTAGACTTCCCGACGATATTTCCAATCCAGGAAGCCCTTTATCTTTACCTGGATGCCCTTGTAGGCGGCTTCCAATTTTTCTTAATGTTTTAAGCTCAGCTATTGGAAAATAACCGGCATGAGCAAGAGACGCATACAATACTGGAGCTACATGGCCATTAGAAAGTATTAAACGGTCTCTACCCTCCCATTGTGGGTCAGCAGGATTATGTTTCATTATTTTGAAATAAAGAGCAGTAAAAACATCAGCTAGCCCAAGTGATCCACCCAAATGACCTGAGCCTGCTTCGGCCAACATTTCTATAACACTCTTTCTTATTTCATAAGATATTCTTATTAACTCGTCTAAAAGCATAATTAGTAAGTTATTTTATCTTCGACAATGAATGATGATGGGTAATTTTTCTTCATTTCAATTAATAAAGAATATGCATCGGCTCTACGGTAAAAATCGCCTACTCTTACTTTAAAATATGGTTCTTCGTAAATAACATAACATTTTAAGTTAGGATAACTTTTCATGATTTCTGCTTTAACTTCTAACGCTTGTTTTTTTGAGTTTTTACCTGCTGAAAAAAAAACTTGTACTCTATAGCCATTTATTGTATTGTTTTTTTTATTCAATTCAATATGTTTAGTAAGTAATTCTTTGCAATCAATACCTTCACAATTTAAAGTTAAACTACCTTTATGTGTATTAGTAAATATATCGTCAAGAGTTTGAGTTATTGCACATGTTTGTTTTAATATTAATAATATAAAGACCAAATAATTTTTCATTTTCTCTCTAAATTTGGCTCAAAAATAATAATAATATTGAAATATAAATAATTTATTTTTTATTACAATTCTGTGTAGAATCAATTATGATAAATAAATCTTCGTCTGTTTTTTTCATAAAAAATTCTTCTCTTATAAATTTTTCAAATTTGAATTTATTAGTTTTCAACTCAAGTAATTTAGTTTTTACACTATCTATTTGTTTTATGTAATACTCTTTTTGTTCTTTTAAATTTTTGTTTATTTTCTTATTAGCAATAAATTTAAAAATATTAAATTGCGAAAGAAAAAAAGTAAAAATAACAAACACAATAAAGGCTATCACATATTTATTGTTTATATATTTATTGTTTTTAATAAAGAGTAAAATTTTTTTTATCATCCACCACTTATTAAATGTATAACATCTACTTTATCTCCATCATTTATGTAAGTCGTATCGTAATCTTGTTGTTTAATTGGTTTACCATTTACTCTTACAACAAGCATTTTAAAAGTAAACTTTTTAATATTAAGTAATTCTCTTACCGTTAAAGTATCTCTATCAATTATTTCTGGTAAATTATTTAAAATTATTTTCATATGCTATAAGTTTAATAATAATTCTATAACTTTATTTGCTTGCATATTTGCAACAATAGATACCTTTGGAGCAAGGCAAGGATTATTTTCCGATACTTCGGAAATACCATCGCCAAATATATATACATTGTCGAAGCTTGTTTCTTTTATGTTATTAATATTGAAAATGCCAGCAACACCATTGCCCATTACTAATGGGATATGCGGAAGGTGTTCTAATTTAGTTTCCAATATTGCTTGTTTCATAAAGCTTTCGTCGAATGCTTCTACTAATACATCTACATTTTTATATATTTCAATTATTTTTTCTTTATTTAAAACTACATCGTAAGCAATTACACTACAATTAGGATTTATTTTTAGAATAATTTCTTTTAATGCGAAACATTTTTTTTGACCAATTTGATCTAGAAAGTAATACTGTCGGTTAAGGTTACTTTTAGAAACCACATCAAAGTCGGCAATTATAAAATTACCGACACCAGATCGAGCAAGCGATACAGCACAATTTGATCCTAAACCACCACAACCTGCTATTCCAACAGTTTTATTTTTTAGTTTTTCTTCTAGTATTTTGTAATTAAAACAATATGTCATACTTATAAGTTATTTTTTGCTGCAATAATTGTATTTTTCAATAGTGAAATTACAGTCATTGGACCAACTCCACCGGGCACAGGGGTAATCAAAGAACATTTTGGAGCAACGTTTTCGAAATCAACATCACCAACAATTTTTGAGCCATCTTTTTTTGTATTATCGGGAACCCGTGTAGTACCAACATCTATAACAACAGCCCCCTGTTTTACCATATTTTCCTTGACAAAACGTGGTTGGCCTATTGCCGAAATAAGTATATCGGCCATTTGGGTATATTTTTCAATATTTTCAGTTTGCGAATGTACTAATGTAACTGTTGCGTTACCTGGATATTTTTTTTGAGAAAGAAGTATGCTTATTGGGCGTCCAACTAGGTTACTTCGGCCAAGTACAACAACGTGTTTACCTTTTGTTTCGATATTATAAAATTTAATTAATTCTATAATACCTAAAGGAGTTGCTGGTATAAACATATAATCTTCTGTAAGCAATTTACCTAAGTTTACAGGATTAAAGCAATCAACATCTTTTAAAGGATTTATTTTATTAATAACGTTTATTTCATTAATATGTGGTGGTAAGGGCATTTGTATAATGTAACCATCAATAGTTTTATCTTCGTTTAGTTTTTTTATATTAAACAACAAATCATCTTCGGTAATTGATGATGGCAAATTAATAAGAGTTGTATTTATTCCAACTTCTTTACATTTATTAATTTTGTTATTCACATATGTTTTGCTAACCAAGTCTTCTCCTACCAAAACAATAGCTAAATGTGGTATTTTGTTTTTCAATTTTAATATTTCTATTTCTTTGACTAATTCAACCTTTAATTTTTCAGCAACAGCCTTGCCATCGATAATATTCATAATTATTTTAATTTTGTAAATTTATTAGTAGTTATTTTATACATGGTTTTTTTCAAATCTTCAAACTGTTTTAACAATCTATTAACCTCTTGTACCGAAGTTCCGCTACCGTTAGCAATTCTCTTTCTACGGCTGCCATCAATTATAGAAGGATTAGCACGTTCTTCAGGGGTCATTGAAAGTATAATAGCCTCTATGCGTTTAAAACTTTTTTCGTCGATATCAATATTTTTTATTGCTTTATTTACTCCAGGTATCAAAGATAAAAGGTCTTTAATATTACCCATTTTTTTTATTTGTTGTATTTGTGCAAGAAAATCGTTTAAGTCGAATTTTTTTTGTGCAATTTTTTTCTGCAATCTACGGGCTTCTTCTTCTGTTATTTGTTCTTGAGCTTTTTCTACAAAAGTAACAATATCGCCCATTCCAAGAATACGATCAGCCATTCGGTCGGGGTAAAAAATATCAATAGCATCGAGTTTCTCGCCTGTGCTAATAAACTTTATTGGTTTATTAACTATACTCTTAATAGAAAGTGCAGCCCCACCACGAGCGTCACCATCTAATTTTGTTAATACAACACCATCAAAATCAAGACGATCATTAAATGCTTTTGCAGTATTTACTGCATCTTGTCCTGTCATTGAATCGACGACAAATAATATTTCTTCGGGATTTATTGCTTTTTTTATATTTTCAATTTCAATCATCATTTCTTCGTCGACAGCTGTACGACCAGCAGTATCGATAATAACTGTATTGTAACCTCGCAATTTTGCTTCGCTAATTGCTTTTTTTGCTATACTAATTGGATCTTGATTAGTTTCGTCGGCAAAAACAGGTACTTGAATATTTCCACCTAATATTTTAAGTTGTTCAATTGCAGCTGGTCTGTATACATCGCAAGCAACAAGTAAAACACTTCTGGCCTTTTTATTTTTTAGGTAATTCGCCAATTTTGCAGCAAAAGTAGTTTTTCCTGAACCTTGTAAACCAGCAAGTAGGATAACAGAAGGATTTTGTTTTAACTTAAGTTCAGATTTTTCGCTTCCCAACAATTCAACTAGTTCATCATGAACAATTTTAATAAAAAGTTGACCCGGGCGTACAGATTTAATAACATTTTGACCTAGTGCTTTTTCTTTAACTTTATCGGTGAACGCTTTTGCTATTTTATAATTAACATCTGCATCGATTAAAGCTCTACGTACTTCTTTTAATGTTTCGGCAATATTTACTTCGGTAATATAACCTTCGCCCTTGAGTATTTTAAAAGCTCTCTCTAATTTTTCGGTAAGATTTTCAAACATAAATACATTTTTATTACAAAAATACAGAACAAAAGAGATTTTAAAAATGAAATTTACCTTAAATTACAAAGATGTTTTTATTTGTTTATTTATTTTTACTTGGTGTTGTTTTAATCAGTTTATTATATTCAAAATATGCGTCAAGAATAACTGTACCATTTCTTTCATAATAAACACATCTGCCATGTTTTTGCCCATTCTTATATTCGGTGTAACTTTCTATATTTCCCATAGGATAATAAGTTATCCAAGTGCCATGTGGTAATCCATCTTTATTGTAATGCTCTTCTCGCAGCAATTCGCCTTTTTCGCTATAATATAGCCACTTACCAATTTTTTTACCATTTTCATATTCTCCAAGCATAGAAGGCTTACCATTTTCGTAATATCGTTCGTATTTTCCATGATATTTATTATCTTTTTTATTTTCTATTAACATAATTTTTCCATTTTGCCAATAATAAACTATTTTTCCTTCGGGAATACTATCCTTATAGGGAATAATATATTTTATTTGCCCATTTTCGTAATAACCCTTCCATGTTCCGGTCATCATTCTTTTTTTGAAGTAACCCTCTTTTTCTAATTGGCCATTTTCGTACCAGCTACGCCAATAGCCTTCTTCGCAACCGTCAACGAATTGACCTTCTCTTTGTTTTTGTCCGTTTTCGTAATAAACAACTATTGGTCCATGCTTAACACCATCTTTATAATTAACTATTTTCCATATTTGTCCATTAGCATACCAATATGTCCATGTACTATCCATTAATCCATTACGATATATTCCTTCGTTGCCTTTATTACCATCGGTACGCCAATAAGTCCACAGTCCGTTTTGAATATCATTTTCAAAATAACCCTCCATATCTTTTTTCCCATCTTTATGGTACCAAACAGCATAGCCATGTTTTAAGCCGTTTTTGAAAGTAATACTACTTTCTATGTTTCCATTTTCATAATATTTTATATGAACTCCATCTCTTTTATCATCAATAAAATTACCTTCCATTTTTTTGTTCCCATTTTGATAATAAAAAACCCAGTAACCTTGTTTTAAGCTATCTTTTATTGTGCCTTCAAACTCTTTTTGTCCGTTAGGATAATAAGAAACATTATAGCCATTATCATAATTAAGTTCGTATTTTATTTTACCATCGCTATACCAGCTTATCCACTTACCATAAGGTTTCCCATTTCGAAAGCAACCTTCTAACTTTTTTTGTTTATTCTCGTACCATTCTTCAGCTTTTCCATTCTCTACACCATTTTTAAATTCAACCCTTTCTTTTATAAAACCTGAAGGATAATATTCAACAGTATAACCATTGCCATTAGTTAGTGTTTGCTTACCATCTTTTTGCCAAAACGAAATGGTAATACAGCTATCGAACTTACACTTTTTCTCCGATTTAATTTGTCCGTTATCGTAATAATAAAGCCATAAGCTATCTTTTGTATTTAACTTATAAAAGCCTTTCACCTTAATATTTCCATTTTCGTACCACTCGGTGTACTCATCTCTTTTCATGCCATACATTATAGTTCCTTCGCTTTGCTTCTTACCGTTTTTATAATAGTAAATAACTTTCCCATGAATTATCCCATTAACAAAGTCTATTTCATTAACAAGATTTCCATTTTTATCGTAAAATTTCCATCGCCCGTATTCTGCACCATTATACATTATACCTTCGCTTGCTTTAACTTTATTCTCATAATAATTTACAACAGTATCTTGCGATTTCAAGAAAATAATTGAAAATAAAAAAAATAGATAAGATACAGCTTTCATTGCGCAAGTACAAAGTTAATAAGAAGTTTTGGCCTTTCTAAAAATATTACTTTAACTTATACTTCTACTCACAAAAAATACTGCTAATTAAAAAAAGAAATAGAAGTTAGTTTTTAACAAAATACTTTATAATTTTTTTCCCTTCGCTTTCAAGTATTAATACATAATTACCTGAAGGAAACTCTGAAATATTTATAATGTTATTTCCATTATAAACTTTTAATAATTCTCCTTTAATATTACATATTTTTATGGTATCGAAATTAATTTTTGAGTTAACATAAACATAACTATGTGCAGGATTAGGGAAAACATCGATTTTTTCGATAGTAACGGTATTAGAATTTAAGAGATTGTGAGCTATCCATATTCCATTATTTAAAGTGCCTAAAATAGCAGTGTTGTCAATAAATACAATTGAATTAACAATTAAACCAAATAGCCATTGAGTACTATCTGTAATTATTGTCCATGTAGTTCCCCCATCGCTACTTTTGTATATTCCATAATTTGTCGCAAGCAGCCAGGTGTTATTACCAATATATTTTATTAAATTTATAAAGCAATCGTTGGGTAATCCATTAGTTATTATTTGCGACCATGAGTTATTGCTTAGGTTATATTTATATAATTTTTCTCCATTATTAGGCCCTTCAAAGCACTCAATAACAAAAATTGCATAATTATTTTCTTCGTCTATATCCATTAAAGCAGTGCCTTTTTCATAGTTTCCGCTAATATAAAGTCTTTTAATTCTATTTTGTTGATTTATTATTCCATTACTAATATCTATCAAATTAGTACCATAATTCTCAACTTTAAAAACATTATCGAAATCGTTGCTTTCACTTTCTGTTGAATAAAAAGCAAAAATATTGTTTTGTGTACCATAAAAGTAAATTTTGTTATTAAACACCTGTGAGTAAGGGCTATTCCACGAATTTCCATAATCGTTTGTAACAATAAACTTGTATCCATTATTACTGAAATCAAAATAACTTAAGAACAAGTAATTACCACATACACCACTAAAATAATAATCTGTGCCGTTGGTGTATTCATATGGTAAATTTAAAAGCTGCCAATTTTGGGCTTCGTCGGTTGATTTATAAAAAGCAAATTGTCCAGAAAAAGGATTCACTAAACAATTAAGAAACAACACATTGTTTATCGAAACTATTTGGTTACAAAAATATAAAGAAACAAAAGAAGGTAAATTATTATTGGAAGCGAACCAATTATAACCATTATCGCTTGATTTAATAACACCACTAAATTCTCTACATACGAATAAAGAATTTCCGTTTTTAACTAGATTTCCAGCAAACATAGCAACATACTGAATTGTGCTAAGTGACCAGTTAATTCCACCATCTGTAGAATAAACAACTTTGCCATCAATTAAGTTACCAATAAACGTATTTTGATCGATTTCTACAATATTTTCAACAAAGGGAAAATTTGGATAAGGAACATTTATGTTAATTTCTGTAAATAAGTTACCAGAGGAATTTGACTTATAAACCTTAAAATTAAAACTTTGATTCATGGCAAATACAAAAATATTATTTTCTGTAACCGAATAACTTATTATAAAATAATTACTGTCAATATAAGGAGAAGAAATATTATTCCATTGATTAGACGAAAAATCATATTTATATATAGCATTATCACAATAATATAAGTTACCGTAACTATCGCAACTCAATTTATCATAATCAATATTTGAAAAACCATTAAAGTTAATTGTATCTAAAATATTTCCGTCGGTAGTGTATAATACATAGTTATTGAGCACTATAAAAAGTTTATTAGAATTTAAAGATAATATTTCGCATTTGCCTCCCATCCAAGTACCTTCCATAATCATTGCTTTTTGTTGCCAGTAAATACCATCGGTAGAAGAATACAAATAAAGGTTAGTTGTTTGAGCTATAACATATAAAATGTTGTTAATTGAACCAATACTTTGGACAAAAGAAAAAGGGCCATTTACAAAAGACCATGTTTCGCCATTATTTTCACTTACATATAATTGAGGAGGAGAATATGTAGTAGATCGTAATAATGCGTAAAATTTGTTATTCACATTTATAAGTTTTTCACAACTATTTGTTTTATTATTAAGTTTAGGAGTTACATTAATCCAACTTTGTCCGTTATCATTAGTTTTAAAAATACCTCCTTTTGTTCCAACAAGTATGCAACTGGAATTTTTAGCGTAAGTTTCTATTCTACCTCCTTGAAAATAAGGATCATTTATTTGCATAATTTGTGAACAAACAATATTACCAACTAATAGTAAAACCACAAAACATATACTTTTCATACAATAAAATTTTTTCAAATAAATAAATATATTTTAACACAAACAAAAACATTTTTAATATTAAAAAATTCTTTCATCAAAAAATTAAATAATATGTCGAACATTTACTTAAATTTAACTAAAAATACAACACGATTAAAAACTCTTTTAAAATTTAAATTTAGGAATAATTCAAAGTAAAAAGTAACCCCGAGAATTAATATTTGTGCCTCAGGCCGGACTCGAACCGGCACGGCCTTATTCAGGCCACAGGATTTTAAGTCCTGCGTGTCTACCATTTCCACCACTAAGGCTACCAGCAAAAGGTTAGAATAAATAATTATTAAAATTTACTTAGAACCTAAATTAATTAATATTTAATTATTCACATTTTATTTTTGAGCGGGAAACGGGACTCGAACCCGCGACCCTAACCTTGGCAAGGTTATGCTCTACCAACTGAGCTATTCCCGCAAAATTTTTTTGCAAATATAACTTAAAATATTTAAAAAAAAAATTATTTTGGACATAATTTATTTAATTTTTCTTTTGCTGGTATAAAACCTAATTCATCGGCTTTTCGTAAATCGTTACAAGCATTTTTTAAATCATTTTGCTCGTAAAATAAAGCTCCTCTGTAATAATATGCTTCGCCACTTGGTTTAATTTTAATAGATTTATTAAGATCATCAAATGCATCGATGTATCGTTTTTTATTATAAAAATATATTCCCCTTCGTAAATATGCTTCTGCATTACGAGGATTTAGTTCTATCAATTTGTTTAAATCTTTAACTGCTAAATTTTCTTTAGTTTTGCCAATCTTTAAATATTCTATGGCCCGTTTTAAATATGCCTCCTCATTCTTATTATCTATCAATAAAGCTTTTGAAAAATCACTTATAGCATTTTGAGGTTTATTTAACCTTGAGAATATTGTACCTCTCATCAAATAATATTTCGGGTTTTTTATTTTTAAATTTTCAATTAAAACTGTTAAATCGTTCAAAGCAATTTCATATAAATTAGCATTGTATGCACACTCAGCTCTTAACGAATAAACTTTTTCGCTAATTAAACCTTTGCCAATGCAAATATTTAAATCCTCTATTGCTTTTTTATAGTCGGTTATTTGCGAATAAAGAAAAGCACGCCAATATAAATATTCAAGAACTTTATTATCATTATTAATCGCCTCTGTTACTGTTTGAATTGCTTCTGTAATTTGTTTTTTTTCATACTCTAACTTACTTAATTCATAATATATAAGCGTATTTTTAGATTTCATTTCTTTAGCTTTAGCTAAATCGGAATACGCAAGTGATTTTTTTTCGGCAACTTTTAAGTAAGCTAAACCTCTTAATTCGTAAGCTTCGACATATTCAGGTTTTTGGGCTATTATATAACTCAAATCAGAAATTGCTTCATCATATCTGTTCATGTTAATATAAAGCTTAGCTCTTAATATCCTTGCATTTATGTGATTTGGTTTAATATTAATTAAAGTAGTTAAATCACTAAGAGCTTCAGTATTTTTTTTTAACTGAATATAACATTCGGCTCTATTAATCCATGCATCATAATAATGTTTATCTTTATCTATTACCTTACTGAAACATTCTATAGCTTTTAAGCAATTGCCATTATTTTTATGTTTTTCACCTTCTTCGTATATATTGTTAATTGTTTGACAATAAATATTAATACAAAAAAGTAAGCAAAAAAAAACATTAATTTTCATCAGGTATAGCCTTTAATAATTCGGTTAAGAAGTTCCAGAATTTAATAGTACTTGAAATACTAAGTTGTTCGTTAGGGCTATGAACGTTTTTAATTGTAGGCCCCACGGAAATCATATCGAGGTAAGGATATTTTTCTAAAAATAAACCACATTCTAAGCCAGCATGAATGGCCTTAACTTTAGGTTCTGAGTTAAACATTTTTTTGTAAACATCTTTTGCGATGTTCAAAATTTCGCTATTTACATTAGGTTTCCAGCCGGGATAGCCATCGCTATGAGAAACTCGAGCGCGAGCCAACTTGAAAACAGAAGCTATTGAATTAGCAGCAAATTTTTTAGCAGAATCAATAGCACTTCTCTGACTTGTTTGTATAACTATTTTTCTTTTATTTATTCTAATCGATGCAAGGTTAGAAGATGTTTCAACTAAATTTGGAATTTCTTTACTCCACTCAATAACACCATTGTCGCAAGCATGTAAAGCATAAATAAGTCGTTTTTTAGTTCTATCATCAATTATTTTTTCATACCTATCAGTTTCGGAAATATTAATTACCATTTCGGGTTCAGTTATGGCAAATTCTTCTTTTATAGCCAATGCTAATTTATTTGTAAATTCTTTGACCTTATTAACCTTTTCATGAGTAACATAAAATACAGCAAAAGCTTCGCGTGGTATTGCATTTCGTAAATTTCCACCTTCAATATATGCAAGCTTTATGCTAAAGCTTTCATCTAACAAGTATAAAATTCTAGTAAGAACTTTTATTGCGTTTGCAAAACCTTTATGAATATCATCGCCCGAATGGCCGCCATGCAAGCCCGTAACTGTAACTTTTAGAGGTTTAATTTTTTTAGGGGCTCTTCGAAAATCAAATTTCAAAATAGCTGTTGTGTCGATGCCACCTGCACACCCAATAAATATTTCACCTTCGTCTTCTGAATCTAAATTAATGAGAATTTTACCATTAAAAAAACCTTCTTTTAATTTGGAAGCCCCAGTTAATCCAGTTTCTTCGTCTACTGTAAATAAACATTCAATAGGACCATGTGAAATATCGTGAGCGGCTAAGATAGCTAATTGAATTGCAACTCCAATTCCATTATCTGCACCAAGTGTAGTACCTTTTGCTTTAATCCAATCGCCATCGATATATGCTTGTATTGGGTCGGTATCAAAATTATGCAAACAATCTGAATTTTTTTCGCACACCATATCAACATGGCTTTGCAAAACAATAGTTTTTTTGTTCTCAAAACCTTTCGTTGCTTTTTTAGTTATTAAAATATTACCAGCTTTATCAATTTTATATTCTAAATTATGCTGAACAGCAAAATTTTTAAGATACTCAATTATTTTTTCTTCTTTTTTAGAACAGCGTGGAATAGAAAGTATTTGCTCAAAGAAATACCATACTTCTTTTGGTTGCAAATCACTAATCTTCATAAGGAAAAATTTTTATAACATTCCACCACAAACACTTATAACTTGCCCATTAATGTACGATGCCAAATTGCTTGCTAAGAACACAACAACATTAGAAACTTCATCTGGCAACCCTGGACGTTTCATTGGTATTTTTTCAATCCAGTTTTTAACAACATTATCGGGCAGGGCTTTTGTCATGTCTGTTTCTATAAAGCCTGGGGCAACTGCATTACAACGTATGTTGCGACTTCCAAGTTCTTTAGCAACAGTTTTAGTGAATCCAATAATACCTGCTTTTGAAGCAGCATAGTTGGCTTGACCTATATTTCCAGATATTCCAACTACAGAAGTTATGTTGATTATAGCTCCTTCTTTTTGTTTTAACATATACCGTTGAACAGCCTTGGTCATGTTAAAAACCGATTTAAGATTGACAGAGAGAACAACATCCCATTGTTCTTCGGTCATTCGTAAAAGTAGTGCATCACGTGTAATACCAGCATTATTAACTAAAACATCAATACTACCAAATACATTATAAATTTCATCAACAGTTGATTGACATTCATTATACTTTGAAGCATCGGAAATATAACCTTTTACTTTTACTCCATATTTTTCTAATTCTGAAATTAACGAATAAAAATTATCATCTTCTTTAATATCGGTGAAAGCGACATTTGCACCTTCAATGGCCATTTTTTTGGCGATAGATCTGCCAATACCACGAGCCGCACCTGTTACTATTACAACCTTGTTTTCTAAAAGTTTCATATTTTATAAATTTAAAGATTCTTTTATAGTTTTGCCTATATTAGCAACATTTTCTATAACGTTTATATTACACTTTCTCATATATTCCATTTTAGCAATGGCAGTATCGTCTTTTCCACCAATAATAGCACCAGCATGTCCCATTCGTTTACCTTTAGGAGCAGTTTTGCCAGCAATATAAGCAAAGACAGGCTTTTTATTATTTTCTTTTATCCAATCGGCAGCTTCGTTTTCCATTTTGCCTCCTATTTCCCCAATAATAATAATTGCTTTTGTTTCATCATCTTCCATGAATAACTTAACAGCATCGAGAATTGAAGTGCCAACAATTGGGTCACCTCCTATGCCAATGCAGGTACTCTGTCCTAAATTTAATTCAGAAATTTGATTGACAGCCTCGTAAGTAAGAGTACCACTTTTGCTTATAATACCTATACATCCTTTTTTGTGTATAAAGCCAGGCATAATTCCTAACTTACATTCGCCGGGGGTAATGATGCCCGGACAATTTGGACCAATTAAACGGCTACCTTTTTGCATTACAAATTTCTTAACTTTAATCATATCGTTTATTGGAATTCCTTCGGTAATTGCAACAATCAATTTTATTCCAGCATCGGCAGCTTCAAGTATTGCATCAGCAGCATGTTGAGCAGGAACAAAAATAATCGACGCATCTATTTCTTCGTTTTTTACAGCTTCTTCAACAGAATCGAATACAGGTATATTAATATGTTTTATGCCTCCTTTACCCGGCGATACACCTGCAACAATCTTTGTACCGTATTCTATCATTTGAGTTGTATGAAAAGTTGCTTCCTTCCCCGTTATACCCTGTACAACCACACGAGTATTTTTATTAACTAATATGCTCATATTTACATTTTTTCAAAAATATATAATGGAAATATAATTTCAAAATTGAATTTTACTCATTAACGTCCAAAAATTTTACATTTAATTTAAACTAATAACTTTAATTGATTTGATAACTTTTTTATAGAAACAATTAAGAATTTATTATGCCACGATAGCCTCAGACTACTTAAATGCTTTAAGTTTTTTATTTCTTTTAAAATAGGTGTGATTCCGGCGGGATTCGAACCCACGACCCACAGCTTAGAAGGCTGTTGCTCTATCCAGCTGAGCTACGGAACCAGTTCACAAAGTTATATTGCTTTTAATTTTTTTCAAAATTTTTTTTCAATTTTTGTGTTGCTACTTCAATTAGAAAATTGGCAATCTCTTCGGGGGCAATAGATTGAATACACTCACAATAATCAGAATTTTTGCATTTATTACACTCAATATTTTTACAATATACTTTCGTATTTTTTCCAATTGGAGCCCATCTTTGCGGATAAAGGGGTTTTATAGGTGAATATAATCCAATAGATAATTTTCCTAATGCTGCAGCAATATGTAATGGACCTGTACTACAAGCAAGCAGTGCATCGCTATAACCAATTAACTCGATTAATTCAGTTAAACTCAATTTTCCAGTAGTATCTTTTACCTTATTAAAATTCACCTTTAAAAAGTATTCCATTTGAGAAGCTTCTTTTTCTGTACCGGTAATAATAATATTAAACAGATTTGCAGGAAGTAATTTAACAAGTTTTGAATAATTATGTAGTCCCCATTCACGTGCACTTCCTTTTGATTTAGGATGAATTATTAAGTTAAACTTATGAATATCAATATATTGCTTTATGGAATTATTCGATTTATTCTTTACCTTAATGCCATAATATTCAGGTAAAATTGTCAATTCAGGTAATCTGAAGTCAGGTATTATGTTTTTAACAAGCATAATATTTAATTGAGCTTCATGTAAGGTAGAATTTTTTCTTCCAAGATTAATTAGCTTATTGCAAAAAAGTAAATGATACCATCTATGCGAAGTGCCAATACGATAATTAATACCAGCAATCATCGAAATTAAAGATATAGAAAATTTTGGATATACGTGAATTATTACATTGGCATGTAAATTTTTAAAAAAAACTATTCTTCTTTTAAAAGGTAATTCTTTAATTTTATCCCATTCGATTATTTTATCAACATTTTCGCAACATTCAAGAAGCGGACGAGTATAAGAACTTCCTAAAAAAATTATCTCAACATTATTTATTTTTTTTTTCAAGTATCCAACAAGTGGTAACGTTAAAACAACATCGCCAATACTATCTGTACGACTTATTATTACACGTTTATATTTCACTACCTTATAAGTAATATCTTACCGGATTTATTATAGCCTTTAACTTCGGAAGAAGTTATATGATAATAATAAATACCAGCTGGCATTTTAACACCAGCCGAAGAATATCCATCCCATTCTATTCTTCGACCAACCTTAGAATATATAAGCTCTCCCCAACGATTGAAGATTTCAATTACAAATTCATTATAACCGTTAGTTTTTACATAAAAAATATCATTTAAACCATCATTATTAGGTGTAAAAATATTAGGTGCTTCAATTAAATCTGTTAGTTCTATTTTTTTTTCAACAGTATCGTAACAACCTGCCCCAGCTTTTACTATAAGAGAAATAGTATGTTCACCATCGGAGTCGAATAAATATGTTAGTAATGAATCGTTTTGTTTATATCCATCGTTATCGAATTTCCAAAAGTACCAATATTTTCCACCATCTCTATTGTTAATTTCGGCTTTACAAAAAACCATGTAAGAAGGTAAAAACAAAGTATCGGTACAAAAAAAATCTGCATCGGGTGTATCACGAACAATTATAAAATTGAATTTCGTAAGAATAAAAAAATTACTCTGATTCCAAACCTTCAACGTAACGTTATACTTTCCAGCAGCAGAATAAATATGAATAGGATTTTTAACAGTATCTGTTGTACCATCGCCAAAATCCCATAACCATTTAACAATGGTATCGCCATAACTATTATCATAAAACTTTACAGGATATCCAGTACATACAATATTTGAATCGACACTAAAAGAAACATTAACTTGCGGTTTAGCAAATAATCTTATAAAAAGTAATATTATAGTTAAATATTTTTTCACTTTGCTTGCAAATGTAACTAAAAATTTTTAAAATAAGTTTTTCCTAAAAGTATTTTTTCCACATTGCATGTTTAAAATTATACAGTAATTTTCTATTAAAAAAAATTTTTACAGATTTTTTTAAAGTATATATCTTTGAAAAAAATAAAAATGCATGCTTTTATAAAATATTTAATTTGTTTATTTTTTTTAATACTCTTTGCATGCAATAAAGATAACATACAGGGATGGAAAACGTATATTGCTTCGCCTCCACCACCAAAAATAAAAAAAGTATGGGCAGTTATTAGAAACTGTGTTCCACCCTACCCCGTATCATTTTATCAGGAAGTAGAAAACATTCTTGGCACAATGCGTTACAAATGGTATTTTGGAGATGGTCAAACTTCTACCGACTTGTACCCCTCGCACATATATAACGATACTGGTCATTATATAATAATGTTTGTTGTATGGAACGAAATTGGTTCAGATACAGAATATATTTATTTACCTGAGCTTTCACAGCCAAGTATTCCTGTTGTTTCTAATTTTACCTATTCTCACTATAATAACAATAATTTTGCCCCCAACAAAGTGATATTTACTAATAAATCGACAGGTGCAAATTTAGCATACTGGTATTTTGGCGACGGAAACGAGACAGATAACTATAACCCTACTCACATTTTTCAAAACAGTGGAAACTATGTAGTTAAATTAAAAAGTATTTGCTCAAATGGAAACTACGATGAATACACTCAACAGATATTTATATCACCACCTCCAACACGTATATTTATTGATTCCATAACGCTTATGTTACCGAAACAATATAGAAATACAAATATTTATGTTGAATTTTATCATAACACAACTTTTGTAGGCAGGACCATCACAAAATCGGGTTACTTTCCTATAAAATTTAAAAAGCCTTATGATTTCAAAACAAACTTTTATTACGATAATGTGCAATTTACGAGTAATGAAGTATTTAAATTTGTAATATTACAAGATAACGGCTCAGAAAATCAACCAACTTTTATCGACGAAATTGTACTTGCTACCGTTGATATTAAAAATAACTTTTACCCGCGCTCATATATAAACATTCAAACCGTTCCTCCCAAAGGTGATACTTTTATTGATTTATATATAAGTTATTAATTATAAATGATATGAAAAGAAGAAGAAAAATAATAACATTTTTAACAACCTTTATTTTATCGAAGTTGCTAATATGTCAACCACATTTAACATTTCTCGATAAGAAAGCTAATCTTGATATATATGGAGGTACACATTATCCTAATGAAGATTTAAAGAAAACCGATGAAACTGGTTTTTTTGCAAAAAATGGCTACAATATAGGTTTTAATATTAATTATGTAATTAAATATGGTATATTTGTTGGTTTTAATCTTGAATATAATCACTTGTTCTTCAACGATAAAGCTTTTAAAGAATACAGTAATGCAGAAACTATCAAAGCACGCGATGGTTTTAATTCAACACGGTACGGAATAAATGGTGGAATCAATATTCCTATAATAATAGACAAAGAAACTTTTTGCATAAGTATTTACGGAGAATTTAATAGTGGATTTAGATCTTTCAATATTCCTAGAATCGACTTAACATATAACGAATTACTTAATAAATATGTAGAAGTCATTTATCGTCCGCGTGGTAACACTTTATTCTATTATGGTTACAGTGGAGGAATAAATTTTATCTTTAAGAAAAAATTTTTGGTTAATATAGCTTACAATAATATCCAACCCACAAAACATAGCATAAGGTATTATACACGCACATCTGATGCTTTTAATAATATTCAAGAATACGAAAATCATTTAACAAATTACTTAGATTCGTGGGAAATCCAATTTGGTTTTGGTTTTTATTTTTGAAAATTACAAAATATACTATACTTCAGGTCTATAATTTTTACCTTGATATACACCCAACTGACACATTCTTTTCCTTATTAGCTCTGTTATTTGATAATTTTTAATTCTATTCCATTTAGGAGCAATAAGCTTATTAGAATCAATTTCACTTGTAAATCGCTCTAGGTAAATATCGTTTCTCAAATATGAAAGGTATTTTATAATAAGGTCAATATATTCATTAAGACTTAGTAAATTTATTTGTATAGCATTACTTTTGTATAATTCTGCCAAACGAGTCCCTTCAATAATTTGTAACTGATGAAATTTAATGCAATTAATAGGTAGATTATTTATAACATTTATTCTCTCTTCAACATTAAAGTAATTATCGTAGGGTAATCCAATTATTAAATGTAAGGTTACCCATAACTTATATTCAGCTGTGAGCTTGCAAGCATTTACAATATCGCCATAGGTATGGCAACGATTAATAAAATTTAATACATAATCGTTTGTTGTTTCGGCCCCAATTTCAATAAAAACTTCTTTTTGCTGATTTATTTCACTTAATAATTCTAACACTTCTCGCGATATGCAATCGGGACGTGTAGCAATAGATATACCAACAACATTATCGTTGTTTATAGCTTCAAGATATTTTTCTTTAAGAATACTTATAGGAGCATAGGTATTTGTATAATTCTGAAAATAAACAATATATTTTTGAGTAGGGTACTTCCTTGAAAAATAATTTATTCCTTCTTCTATTTGTTGGGTTATCGATTTTCTTTCCGAAACATAACTTGGGGTAAAAGAGTCGTTATTGCAATAAATGCATCCACCAAGCCCCTTTTTTCCATCTCTATTTGGGCAAGTAAAACCTGCATTTACAGATATCTTTTGTACCCTCGTACCATATTTGTTTCTCAAGTAACTTGCAAAACTTCTAAATAGCATTCAAAAAGTTATTAACTTTCTTTGTGCATTCTTATCGATTCTAAATGAATAAGATTTAACAATTTAAAAAGAAAATCTTTATTCAACTTTAATCTTACACCTTCTTTTATTCTCGACTTTACAATCTGCTCCCATCTTTCTCGCTGAAAGGCAGGCTGATTAATTTGTTTCTTAATTTTTGCAAGTTCCTTAACTACACTCATCCTTTTCGATAACAATTCAAGCAATTGACTATCAATAGAATCGATATTTTCTCTTAACATAATTATCTGAAAATTTTGACTTAAATTATTATTGTAACAAAATTTAATGTTTTCTGTAATTTTTTTTAGCTGTAAAGGTGTTATTTGTTGATCAGCATCGCTTAAAGCTTTTTTTGGCATATTGTGCACTTCTACCATGTAACCATCGTAACAAAAATCGGCCGATTTTTCAAATATTTCTCTTATATACTTTCTATTGCCAGCCATGTGACTTGGATCACAAAAAATAAGAAGATCTTTATACTTACATTTAATATCAATAATTACTTCCCATCGCGGAATGTTTCGGTACTTTGAAAGTTCGTTGGGGAAAAAACCACGATGTATTAGTGCAACTTTAGAAATTCCACTATTTAAAACTCTTTCTAAAGCTCCTAACCATAATTTTATATCGACAAGAACAGGGTTTTTAAGCAATACAATAAAATTTTTATTCTTAAAATTATCTGATATTTCTTTTACAAGATACGGATTTGTTACCGTACGAGCTCCTAACCATATTATATCTACATTATATTTTTCGCATAACACAACATGTTCTGGTGAAAGAACTTCTGTTGCAATAGGAATATTATACTTTTCTTTAATTGCCTTTAACCATTTTAATGCTGTAATGCCTTTACCCTCAAAAGAATTTGGATCGGTTCGTGGCTTCCATACTCCTGCCCTAAATGCAGAAACAAGGTTTAACTTAATAAGCTTGTTTGCAACTTTATCAAGTTGTTCGAAACTCTCGGCACTACAAGGTCCAGTTATATAAAACGGTTTAGCGGTCAACCAACTATTATCAATTTTATAATTTTTCATTTTATTTTACTCATTATAATAAAGTTTTAATTGTAAAGTATCGACACTGTTTTTAAAAAATTCTTTTGCCTTACCTCGAATAATTACATTTGAGGGATTAAAAGCATTATATTCTTCTTCTGATATCATGTTTCGCATGTACATTCTTTCTGCTATTATATTAAAGTACCTTTGAAAATTTTTTTTTACTTTAAGAGAATCATCGAACATACTTGTAAAATATTTTGGAAAAGGTATTATAGAAGCTAAAAATATTGCTTCATTCAAATTTAGCATAGAAGGCTTTTTCGAAAAATAAAATTGTGTTGCTTTACTTATACCATAAATTTTTGGACCAAATTCAATAATGTTAAGATAAAGTTCAAATATTCTTTCCTTAGAACATAACTGCAAATTTTCGATTAACCATGTTATAAGTATTTCTTCGAGTTTTCGGCTAATTACTCTATGTTTGTTTAAAAATAAGTTTTTAACGAGCTGCATAGTGATGGTGCTACCTCCTCTAACAATTTTTTTTCGTTTTAAGTTTTCAATAAGCGATTCTTGAAACGATTCCATTATAAAACCACGATGTACAAAAAATGAAGGGTCTTCTGTACATAAGATTGCATTAATCAATAGTGGACTTACTTCGTTAAAACTAACATAATATGGATTCCTTTTACTTAAAAGAATCGAATCAATCAATTCACCTTTTTCAAAAACTAAATGATAAAATTCGCTATTTAATTTACTTAAGGGGAAATTACCCCACGCCTCAACATAAAAATTATGAGGTTTAAGTTGCCAATTAAATATTAAGTTATCGAGATTGTTAAAGTCGATTATTAGGTTTAAATTAAACGAAAGAAATCCTCTTGTTTTTATATTTTGTAAATTATTAAATAATCCGTCTGGCAATGAAGAAAACAAATCTTGAGCAAAAAATTTTTCTCGAAAAACATTAATTGAAATTTTTAACGATGTATCTTTTATTATTTTACCTGCTATATTAAAAGTCATATTATTCACTTGAAGTATACTATTTTTATGAATGTTAATTTCTTTGTCGGAAATAAAAAACACAATACCCGCTTTTTTATAATTAATTGCCACGTCTTTATACGAAATGTAAGGATAAAATAACCTAAGATTTTTCAATTCTCCATTTATTGACAGCCGTAAAATATCATTTATTTGGCTGAACCCTATAACACAATTAATAGTATCAAAAATAAGTTTTAACTCTTTAGTATGAAACCCCGGAAAATATTTTATTTTCTCATTATTTCCAGACGATATTAATTTAAAAAGAAAACACTCTGTAGAAAACCTCTGAAGCGTTAATAAATAATTTTGCTCGTTATTCTGTAAATCATATAGTTTTATATTAGTTTTAATTAAATCGTTAAACGAAGTAAGTGTATCAACTTTTATATATTCTAACAACCATTGATTATTTGTTAACTTAACTAAAATATTTCTAAGTTCTGCTTCTGTATTAAAAAGAAACTCAAAATAAAATTTTAACTTCTCAATTATTTTTCTATATGAAAATTTTATATTATTACTTCTATTCTTTTCTTTAGCAGAAGTTAAAAAAGTTGAAATATTCCATAAAGAATTATTTTTTTGAATATTTAATAGTACATTATCCGAAAATAATTTTTTAATCTTTATTTTACCAAAAATTGCTTCAAAAAAACTTATATTAACACTTATAGTATCTGCAAATAATATAGTATCGATTTTGTTCTTGGTTATAATAAAATCAGTAAAACTTACATTACTAAGAGAGTTTAAGCGAACTTTTTTATAATTGATTATAACTGAATACCTTTTTTCAATATAATTAATCTTTTTAGCTAAAAAAGCATTAAAAAGGTAATTTTTATTCAACACAAAAAAAATAAAAAACGAAAAAATAATAATTAATAAAGCATAAAAAATACCTTTTAAATAATTTTTGTTCAATAAAACTTTTGATTTCATAAATAAGCATTATACATAAGATATTCAGTTACATATTCGTGAACTGCATCTTCTAATGGAGTAAAACTTTTATTGAAGCCTGCTTTTCTTAATTTTGATATATCGGCCTGAGTAAAATACTGATATCTATCTCTTATATCAATAGGTGTATCAATATAAGTTACATTAATTGGCATGTTTAAAGAATTGAATATACATTTAGCCAGATCATTGAAAGAACGAGCAATTCCTGAACCTAAATTATAAATACCCGAATTTTTACGGTTATTTAAAAAGAAAAATAAAACATTACAAACATCTTTAACATAAATAAAATCGCGTTTTTGTTCGCCATCGGCATAATTCGGATTATGCGATTTAAACAACTTTACATTTCCTGTTTGTTTTATCTGGTTAAAAGCATGAAACACAACCGAAGCCATACGTCCTTTATGGTATTCATTAGGGCCAAACACATTAAAGAATTTTATACCTACCCAGAAATAAGGCTTTTGAGGATTAGATAATGCCCACTTATCAAACTCATTTTTAGAAACACCATAAGGGTTAAGAGGTCTTAATTTATATATAACGTTTATATCTTCATCGCTAAATCCAAATTCACCATTACCATACGTTGCAGCACTCGATGCATAAATTAAAGGTATTCCGAACTCAACACATAAATTCCATATTTCTTTTGAATAATTTAAATTAAGTTTTTCGAACACAGTATAATCGAATTCAGTTGTATCGGTACGAGCACCTAAATGTACAATAAATTCTATATACTTCTGATTTCTCCTTGCCCATTCAATAAATAGAGAACGATCTATTTTTACCGAAAAAACTTTATTTTCAAGATTTTTGTTTTTCCTTTCATTAGAAAAATCGTCAACTAATACTAAATCGTAAAAACGCTCTTTATTTAAAAAACTAACAAATGCGCTACCTATAAAACCAGCTGCTCCTGTTATTACTATCATTTTAATTTTAGTATTTTTGCTTCAAATTTACAAAATGTGTATTAAAACATTTCTGAATATCAAAAAAATTTTGAGAGCTATTGGCAAAATAACCAAGTTTTTTTTTATAATTAGCATAACTTCTGTAATATTATTAAGATTTGTACCCATTAAAATTACCCCTTTAATGATATTACGTACCATTCAACAAATATTTAAAGGCGACAGAATAAAGCTACAACAAGATTGGATTAACATAGAAAAAGTATCGCCACATTTTATAAGGGCAGTACAAGCAAGTGAAGATCAGAAATTTATTAAACATAAAGGTTTCGATTTTCAAGCAATGAAAAAAGTGTATCAACTTAATAAGAAAAAAAAACTAATAAAAGGTGCAAGCACTATATCTCAACAGGTAGCGAAAAATGTGTTCTTATTA
The DNA here is from genome assembly GCA_026416095.1 of Bacteroidales bacterium. Lineage (GTDB taxonomy): Bacteria > Bacteroidota > Bacteroidia > Bacteroidales > GWA2-32-17 > Ch61. The sequence continues at coordinate 108,776 of JAOAFV010000028.1, forward strand.
CCAATTAGGTCGTACTTACGTAAAATTATAGAAGCATATTTTACAATATTAATTGAAATATTTTGGGGTAAAAATAGAATTTTAGAGGTTTATATAAACGTAATTGAGCTTAGTAATGGTGTTTACGGTATAGAAGCTGCCTCACAATATTACTATAACAAACCAGCCTCTAAACTAACCAAATACGAAGCAGCATCGCTTGCTGCTATTTTACCGAATCCACTAAAGTATAACCCTAAAAGTAAAAAAGGTTACGTAAGCAAACGCAGAAGTTTTATACTTAAATACATGAGTTTTATGCCCATACTTAATTAATTAAAGCAAAAAAATTTTTATTATTAATATATTTTTTTATTAAAATAAAAACATATAATTTTGAAAAAAAACTATGAAAAATTTATTCTTAATTTTTATTACATTTTCATTTTTAATTAGTTGCAAGAAAGACAAGGAAGAAGATACACCAACTCCAACACCTACTCAAACAGCAATATCCATAACTGCAAACGACTTTTTTAGTGCAGGCGATATTATTTATTCTGGAGTTATTAACGATACTTCAAAATTAGCCTCAGTGAATATAGGTTCTGCAGGAGCTAATGTTACATGGAACTTTTCGCATTTAGTAAAAGATACAATCGATAGTATGGTTACAACTAACCCAGCAAACACACCGGGTGCTGGTTACATTACAAATACAAATATTGCAATAAAAGTAGGCGATAATTTTTATTTGTACCTGAACAAATCTACAGATAAAATAGAGATGGTTGGTCTTTATTTAAACGATGGCGTTGCTGAAATAAAAGCAAATTTTGATAATAATTTAACATTAATTAAGTTTCCTTCAACTTACAACACAAATTTTATTGATGATGGGTTGCTTGAGCAAATAGTTAATTACTCTGGCACTTGGGCAAAAGTTCGACATAGGGTAAAAGTAGATAGCAAAATAGATGCATGGGGAACCATTAAGTTACCAGAAAATTTAAATTTTCAATGCATAAGAGAAAAAAGAATTGAGTACAGGAGCGATTCAATTTTTGTTGGATTATCGCAAAATGGTCCCTGGCAATTTTACTATGCTCAACACGATACTGTTTATAGCTATAATTTCATGGCTAAAAATGCTAAGTACTATGTATGTACCATAAATGTAAAAGACTTTAATACAAATAAAATTCAACAGTTCGCTTACAAAAGACCATAATTAGTTTATACTTCTAAATTACTTTTAACAACAAACAAATTCCATTATACTTAAAAAATTCGAATGTTTTTTGAGATTACTGAGATAATGTTATATTATGCTCATCAATAATAAATGTATCTTACTATAGTATCAGCAAATAGGATATGAATGGTATCGCTATGAACATTATTATTAAATGCCCACAATAATATTACATTTGAATAAGCATATAACGGACATATCCAAGATGTATCGACATTAGCACCAATAAATGCTTTATTTACAATATTACAACATTCTCCACAAGAATAATTGTAATTCAAGATATATAATAAATTATCATTATTACTACAAGGAGGTTGATTTTTAATTATCGATTTTAACCAACCTTTTGCATGAACATTTAAAGTAAGTGTATATGTTTTAGTAGCAAAAACATTATCTGGATTAAGTACTTGCTGATAAGTAAAAAAATTATGTTTCAATACTTCAATTTTCAAAGAAGTATATTGCTTTTTTTCTAAACTAAACTCAAAATATCCATTCGATGATGTGATATAAGAACCAATTTTTTCGTAATTTCCTTGGTATACACCCGTTGCTACACTTTGAAAATACAAATTTACAACAGCATTATCTACAGGCTGCTTATTTTCTGCAATTAAAACATAACCTTTAATAAAAGTTTTTTCTTCTTTTTTAGTACACGATGAAAAAATTAAAACAAAAAAAATTTGCACTAAAAAAATTAAAGATTTAAAATTCATTTATTTTTAAATGCTCCAATACCAGCAAACATTGTATTTCCTTTTAGTTCATGTTCAATCCACAAGAGTCGATTAAATTTTTCAATTCTTTCGCTTCTACAACCACTTCCTGTTTTTATTTTACCTGCATTAGTTGCAAAAGCTAAGTCGGCTATAAAAGTATCGGCTGTTTCGCCACTACGATGCGAAACAAATATATTATAATTATTTCTATAGGCAAGTTTTATTGTATCAAGCGTTTCCGTAACAGTTCCTATTTGATTTAATTTTATAAGAATTGAATTTGCAACTCCTTTTTTTATTCCTTCCATAAGTATTTCGGGGTTTGTACAGAATATATCGTCGCCAACAAGCTCAATTGTATTTCCAAGTTCTTCGGTAAGATTTTTCCACCCTTCCCAATCATTTTCTGCTAGTCCATCTTCAATAGATACAATAGGATAATTTTTTACCCACTTTTTATATAACTCAATCATTTTGTCGGACGAAATTCTTTCTTTTGTACTTTTAAAAAATACATAATCTCCATTATCCCACATTTCACTAGCAGCAGGATCTAAACAAATGCTAATATCATCACCAGGTTTATATCCAGCTTTTTCGATAGCTTTTAAAATAAGTTCAATAGCTTCTTCGTTAGACTTTAAGTTAGGGGCAAAACCACCTTCATCGCCAACACCAGTAGTATATCCTTCATTATGCAAAATTTCCTTTAATGTATGAAAGACTTCGATACCCATTCTTATTGCTTCACTGAACGAATTAGTATTATGGGGGGCAATCATAAATTCCTGAAAATCGATATTATTGTCGGCATGTTTACCACCATTAATAATGTTCATACAAGGCACTGGTAAAATATATCCCCACTGGCCGGTTAAATACTGATATAAGGGAACATTTAAACTTTCGGCCATAGCACGTGCAAAAGCCATAGATACAGCAAGTATTGCATTAGCACCAAGTGCCGACTTAGTTTTTGTACCATCAAGCTCTATTAAAAAATTATCTAGCTCTCTTTGAGTATTAAAATCATGGTCAAAAATTTGCGGTACAATAATATTGTTAATATTATTTACAGCTGTAAGTACCCCTTTACCTTTATAACGTTTCGAGTCTTTATCTCTTAATTCCAATGCTTCTTTTTCGCCTGTCGATGCCCCACTAGGCACCATTGCATAACCCGAACTTCCATCTTCTAATGCAAGGCTCACACTAACAGTTGGGTTCCCTCTTGAATCTAATATTTCAAGTGCTTCTAAAGCTACAATATACATAGTTTATTCTTTTAAAATTTTATTCAAAGTTACTTTATTTACAATAAAAATAAAAATAAATCTTACAATTATTGCAATAATAATACCAACAAAAATGCCACCAATAATGTCGGAAGGGTAATGTAATCCTAAGTAAATTCTACTGTAACAAACTAAAAACACCCACAGTGTTAATAACCACAAGTAACGTCGCATAACAGGTATTAAAGATAAAAAAAAGGCTACTCCTGCGGTGTTTGCAGCGTGCGAAGAAACGAAACCATATAAGCCTCCTCTTTCATTTTTATAGGTATGTACACTATTTTGTATTTTTAAATTATGAGATGGTCTATACCTTTTAATTGTATTCTTTATTAAAACAGAAGTCTGATCGGTTGCTCCCAAAAGCAAAGCAATCAAAGCAAATATTATAAAACTTTTCTTTTTAAATTGCTTAATTAAAACAAAAGCCAAAAACAAATATAATGGCAGCCAAAATAAGGTTTTGCTAAAATAAAACATTATAATATCGAAAAAAATTGAATGGTTACTATTTATAAGTTTGAATAAAATTAAATCGTAATTTTCAATTGCTTCCAACATATTTATAAAAGCGATTATTAAAATAGCTATGAGTAACGACAGAAATAGCTGATGCTAAAATAATACCTACCAGTACATCAGAAGGAAAATGTACCCCTAAATGCATACGCGAGTAGGCAATTAGTGATGCCCATAATACGGAAGGTGTAATAATGTACCATTTAGATGAATAAAAAGAAACATTAAAAGCTAGAAAAAAAGCTTGAGATGTATGACCCGATGGCATAGAAAAACCATAATCATTTCCCACTTTCTCTATAAAATTGTATTGTACATATGGTCTTTCTCTTTTAATTATGAATTTCAATCCTTGAGTTGTTAAAAATACCGACCCCGAGCCAATAATAAATTCTTCGAGGCGATATTTTGCAATTATAGACTTGCTTCTAAAATAATCATAAGTATAATAAAGACCAGTTGCTATAATAGGAATAGAAACCGTATTACTTAAAATGTTAAACTCGTTGTCGAACGATTTATTACGGTTATTATTTACCTTTCTCAAAATGTTAACATCTAAATTTTGAGAATAAAAATTCATGCTCATTAACAAAAAAATAAGTATAAATATTTTCATCGCTTTTTAATTTTTTCTACTATTTCGTTAAATTTTTGATTATTTCGCAAATATACAAAAGAGCTTTCTGCCTGAATTTTAAGTAAGTTATTAAAACCAAATTTTACTGCTTCTTCTAAATAGTATAAGCTTTTTGCTGCATTATTCAATTTAGCCCAATAAACACTCCACATATAAAACATATCGGCATTAGAAGGATCGGCTTCGCGATAAATTTTTAATATTTTATATGCATTTAAAAAATCATTTTGAGAAAGAAAATTATTGGCCATTGAATAAGAAACTAAAGAAATGTAATTCAATATTCTTATATCCTTATAATCTTTAGGTGAAAGTAGTTCTTTTTTAGTAATTGTAGTCAATATGCCAATATATTTCTGCCACCATAAAGTGTCTTTTTCAATAATATTTTTTATTATGTTTTGCTGCTCCACTTGTTCTTGTTTCAAAAACTCTTTGAAATCTTTTAACAGTTTTTTGGTTTTATATAAGTTAAGAAAGTTATTTAGTTCATTAAAATTTTTTCCATAATATTTTGTAATAAGACAAAGATTATATAGAGATTGAACATAAAGCGCCTTTTTCCATTCATCGCGAACAGGAATTTTTTTTAAATAATTACACCAATTATTAAAAAATTGATCTTTATATTTGGGAAACCTACTTGCAAAAAAGCAAAGCAATGGGTATTCTAAAACAGTATCAACTGGCCATGAGTGGTCGTTATCGTAAAAAAAGCCTGTATACAGTAAGCTTACATTTCGTTGAATTTGACTACTCAGGTATGTTTCGGCAAAATTCATATCTTTAAATCCTGCCATTTGAATTATACAAAATGAAGAATCTTTCCACGGCAATGGCTTATCGTAACCTGCACCAATTGATATAATGCCCTTATATCTTTTTAGATTTGTCCCTAATAAGTACGATACTCTTGCCATTCCACTAAAACCAGCAATGTAAACACTATTTGTATCGATGCTAACTAAACTAGCACATTCAGTAAGTATTTCATTTATTATATTATTTATTTCGCCAACCGACTTACCATTCGCAATTGCTTTAGTACTAATAAGTACAACCTTATATTTTTCAGATAAGTGCTGATATAGCGATATAACATAATTACTATTACCATGAGGATCTAAAAAAAATATTAATGGTAATTCCTTTAAATTAGTATCGCTTGGTAAATACAATGAATACTCAAGATTCGACTTTTCAGTGTTTAAAACATTAATTACTCCATTAATAATTTTTATTTCTTCTTTTTTTTCTTCTTTTTCTTCTTCCTTTATTTGTTGCTTACCTTGCGGAACATTGCACGAAAGAAATAATAATAAAAAAACAAAACAATTATAAAAAATAAATTTCATTATAAAATTTTGTTTGCAATATTAATTATTTTTTCTTTTAAAGTTGTCGTACCAGAAAAAAAATTCTTTTTGTTTTCGTTTTTCTTCAATTGTAGAAGGCACGTAAATATTTTCAAAAGTATAAGGGTTCATTTTTGTATAATACATAACAGAAGACAAGGTCATTGGCGTTGGAGTATAATCCTGAACAAGTTCTGGTTTTATATTTAAATCAATTAACTTTTTTCTTAAATTTTTCATATCTTGCATTTTACAGCCAGGGTGACCTGAAATAAAATATGGCATAATTCTATTGTTCAACTTATTATTTTTACAAATATTATTAAAAATCTCAAGTAGTTTTACATAGTAATCAAAAGATGGTTTACGCATTAATTTTAAAACATTGTTTTCGGTATGTTCGGGCGCAACTTTAAACCATCCTGATGTATGATATTTAATAACATTTTGTAGATATATTTTATTTTTTACATCTTTTTCTAATAACATTAAATTTATATCGTATCTTATGCCACTACCTATTGTTAGTTTTTTTACTCCCTTTGTATTTTTTACAACATTGTATAAATCTAACAAAGGCTTAACCGAAGTATTTAAATTACTACAAATAGCAGGGAATATACATGAAGGTCTGGAACATATATTACACTTTTCAATATTAATAGGCGACATCATGTACATATTTGCCGAAGGGCCGCCTAAATCGGTAATATGTACATTACTATTTCTCTTTGTTATTAGTATTTCTACCTCTCTTAAAATTGAATTCAAGGATCTGCTTACAACAAATTTCCCTTGGTGTACTGTTAAAGCACAAAAACTGCATCCTCCAAAACACCCTCTATGAATTGTGATAGAATTTTTAACTGCTTCGTAAGCAGGTATAGATTTCTTTTTTTTATATTTAGGATGTGGTTCATAAGTAAATGGCAAAGAATATATTTCATCAAGTTCGGCTTGGTTATATCTAACAGGTGGGTGTACAATTAAATATTTTTCAAAATGAGGCTGAATTATTATGTCGGGTGTATACTTTGAATAATTTTTTTCAATTTCTACAAATGCTTTAGCAAATTGGTACTTATTGCTTAAACACTCTTCATAAGAAGGAATTTTAATGTATTTATCAACAGTTATTTTTTCAGATAGTACAGCACTTTGCGGCAGATTTTTCGAAGCAGTAAAAAAATCATTATTTGCTATTAATCGCTGAAGAAGAATTTTTAAAGGCTTTTCGGCCATTCCATAGATAAGTAAATCTGCTTTACTAGTAAACAATACAGAAGGCATGACTTTATTGCTCCAATAATCATAGTGTACAAACCTGCGTAACGATGCTTCTATACCACCTATTACAATTGGCACATCGGGGTAAAGTTTCTTTAATATATTACAATACACATTAACAGCATAATTGGGCCGAAAACCATGTACATTACCTGGGGTATAAGCATCATCATTTCGTAATCGTTTAAAAGAAGTATAATGGTTAACCATTGAGTCTACATTACCTGAGGTAACACCAAAAAAAAAACGTGGCTTACCAAATTTTTTAAAATCGCGTAAATCGTCTCTCCAATTGGGCTGTGGAACAATAGCAACTTTTAAACCGCAAGATTCAATGATACGAGCAATTATAGCAACACCAAACGAAGGATGATCTATATATGCATCGCCCGTAAAAATTATTACGTCTATAATATCCCACCCCAGTTTTTTTGCTTCCTCTATTGTAACGGGTATTATATTCATCCACTATGATGCTGGTTAAATAATTTTAATCTCTTTTCAAGTTCCGCTATCATTTCATCGGAAACTTGCGAAACACATGCACGCATTCCATCTTTACGCTCACTCCCTGTTATTGATAAAGAAATAGCACTAACTCCGTAATAAAGCAAACGCTCCAGCAATTCTTCTGAAGTAAAGCCAGGATAACCAAAGGTAAAATAAAATCCATCGGCTATTGGTACATCTATATCTTTATCATACACAATATAAAAACCGTTGTCTGTAAAAATTTTTTTCATAATATTTGCTCTTCTCCCATATTCTTTTACATCTTGTACAAAATTATAATTGCCATCATTTACTGCTTTTAAAAGTGCTGCAAGCCCATATTGGACCGAATGAGCAACACCAGCTGATAATGAATATATTATTTTATAAATTAAATTATATCCAAATTTTTCGTTACCAAATTTTCTTAATAAGTTATCGAAACTTCTATTAAATAATGTAGGCGAAACTGCAATGATTCCTATTCTTTGTCCTGCGTAGCTGAACATTTTGGAGCTAGAAACAAGTAAAATATAATTAGATGTATAATTAGCAACCGATGGTTGATATGGTGGCATACCAGGGTGCGACAAGTCTTTTCTGAAATCCATGGCAAAATATGCTAAATCTTCTACAACAATAATATCATACTCATTTGCAATATCTCCAATTATTTTTAATTCGTCGTCGGTGAAGCATATCCATGCTGGGTTATTTGGATTAGAATATACAATACACGAAATCTTGTAATTGTTACTTTCTAAAATTTCTAATATTTTATCTTTTAATTTGTTTCCTCTATAATTATACACATCAAAAGTTACATATGGAATATCAAGAACCTGATGTTGTTGTTTTTGTACAGGAAATCCTGGATCAATAAATAATGTAATATTTTTATTTTCATATGCCTTGCTAACAATCATAAATGCTGCAAATGCTCCTTGCATACTACCAACAGTTGGTATACAACACTCAGGCGGTATTGTAATATTTGCAAAAAGTTTTAAAAACCTTGAGAATTCTTTTTTCAATTCATCTACACCTTCTATCATTGGATAAACAGAAGCTACACCTCTTTTTAAAGCATTGTATTCGGCTTCTACAGCAATGTCAGAAACAGGGAGGCCTGGTACTCCCATTTCCATCCTTACAAACTTTATGCCTGTTTTTTGTTCTATTACATTAATTAACCTAACAAGTTCACGTATACTTGCTTTGCCTATATTCTTTATTCCTATTTCTTTTATTGTTTCCTGTACAACATTATAAGCAACAGGAGTTTCTAAATGTTTTATTTCCATATTTTTTTTCAAATTTATGAAACAAATAATAAATAAAAAAACTAAAAATTCATCGCACTCTTTAATATTAATACTTCTTAAAAAATGTTATGCTGGGATTAAAGTTAAAACTATGATAATTAAATAATTATCACTTTCTAATAATCAACTTTTTATTAAGTGTAAAATTCTTCGTAGAAGCAATAACATAATAAATTCCAGGTGATAATAAATCGTATGGATCGGTAGCTTCGATTAGGTTGCCATCTATATCTGTTATAACTACTTTTGAATACATTATTTCACCAAGAGCATTTGCAACAACAATTAAAACTTCTTGAGTAGGTGGAAAAGAATTCAGTTTTACATACAATGGATTTGATGTCAATGGATTTGGATATATTTCTAATAAAGGATTAGTTATTGCATTGACCGATTGCTCGAAAAGCACAGCAACAGTATCGCTGTAAGTATATTTTCCATCAAAATCAACTTGTTTTAAACGATAATACGAAACTCCTGGTATGGGATAATTATCAATAAGTTCATATTTATTTATTACACTTGAGAAGCCAGCTCCTTTAACTTTACCAACTTCAATAAATGTTTGTAAGTCGGTAGATTTTTCGACTACAAAATAATCATTGTTATATTCTGAATAAGTTACCCATTCGGTTTTAACAAATTTTCCGTATGGGTATGCTTTAAATTCTGCAAGTTCAATTGGCAAAGGATTAGTTGTTAATTGCGAGCTAGCAAGAGCAAATTTACTAAAGCTGGTAAATGGTATAGTAGATTTAATAGCCCCGTCGGTTGCAGGTATAATTACGTTGCCACCTAAATCAACCCACGCAGAAGGATCGCCTTTTGCTACCCTTAACGTTGTAAAATCGGTTATTCCATCAAAATTAGTATTGAAATAAAGAGTTACATAAGCTTGAGAAGGATTAGAGCCTCCACTTCTTTTTATTTCCCAGTGATTTATATCAGACACTCTAGTAAGTGTAGGAGGCAACGACCAGCCCAAATCGCTAGCAGATGATAAAAAGAATTCTCCAATGTAATTTGTGGAAGATGCTGCTCCATACGTAACCTGCAAGTCTATTCTGTGATATACAGTATCTTTGCCAACAGGGAAAATTCGTGTAGTTGTCCCCGCTGCATTAATATTATGTTGCATTGGCCCTTTAATAAAGCTTAATCTCTGATTACCCCCTGGCGAGCTTAAATTAACTGATGAACTAGAACCCATTGATAAGATATTAGTTGATGTTGTAACAATTTGTCCTCGAATTAATGTTAAAGTTCCATTTATTGTTATTGGCTTATTTAAAATTATTGCATTCGTTATACTTGTATTATCTATTGTTAAATTAGTAAACGTTGGAATGGCAGAAGAACCAGAAATTATTTGTTGTACATTACCATCTAAGTATACATTTTGGCTCATTGTCCATGTTCCTGTTGAATTATTTGTAATATTTTTTCTTAAATACAAATTAGTTATATTCGTTCCATTAAACTGTGAGTTTCCTTCTAACGTAAAATTTCCATTTACCCTCATTGTAGTATTTCCATTAGATGATGAAAATGTACTGTTATACTGTGTATAATTACCTACCTCTACAAAATTGGTAGAACCGCTAATAGTTACATTATTTCCAGTTTTATTAATTACAACATCATTAAATGATTGATATGTTGCAGTACCATTTATGTTTTGATTATTTCCACCTGTAAAGTTTAATGTTGAATTAGTATACACAAAAGTACCACCATTATTTGTCCAGTTGCCGTTAAAAGTTATATTAGAATTTGTACCATTTAATATTCCATTTGCCTGAATTGTAACATTAGAAATCCCAAGGTTTGTAATATTTATAGTTGGAGGTAACACAAATTCGCCTTGAGTAACAGTAATACTAGCCGTATTTAAGGTGTTAGTGCTTCCTGTAACAGTTACCTTTGTACCTATTGGTTTGTTAATTTGAATTAAAGGGAACGATTGCGACGAAACTGTTCCTGTAATTTGCTGGTCACCACTACCATTAAAAATAACTGTAGTTGCAGTTAAGTTTACTGGAATAATTGAAGAATGATTGATCCAATTGCCACCAACAGTAAAATTTCTTGTTAAATTACTAAACATCAACGTTGTATTAGAATTTATAGTTACACTACCAGAACAATAAACGTCAGGATCATTAAATGCTATATCTAATGTTGAACCATTAGGTCCACCTATTATTAAATTTCCTGCTATTGTGATATCAGTCGCTGGAAAACGTTGCGTTACATTTGTTGCAGGAATACAATATAAATTACCATAGGTTGTTCGGGTAATTGTCAAATTATTAGTTGTTTGCATATATTCCACATTAGAATTAGGTTCAAAATCGTAACTAAATGTTGTTGGGAACGTAGCTGTTCCTGTCATTCTGAATGTTGCGCCGTTTTTAACTCTAAAAAATCTTCCGGCATTGCCGGTGGCGCTTAAATTATTATAATAAAACAGGCCACCTTCTACAACCACATCGCCTGTAACATTTGTTGCCGTTATATTAGATGGTATTGTTACTCCACTACCAGAAGTATTGTTAAAATACAAATGTCTGTAATTAACATTAAAATTAACAGTTTGCCCAACAGACGATCCACAATAACAAAATATTCCATTAGTACCAGGATTAAAAGTTCCTTGGTTATTTGGACTTGCATTAATAATAAGTGTGTTTGACAAATTAACTCTCCCATTACCTGTTATATTAAGATTTGCAGCGGCAGCATTGGCAGAATTAAAAACAATATTTGTACCAACATTTATCGTCCCATTTATGAGATTAACTGTACCTATTCTATTTGCACTCCCATTTCTACCAATTATTAAATTTCCGTTTAAATTTAATATACCATTATTAACATTTATAGAATTTGTATTTGTTGCGGTAGATGGAACATTAAGATTAACATTTGTAGTAACATTTAATGTTCTGCCATCATTAAAAGTAACAGAATTTGAGCGAGCCATAGGAGTAAATTGTAACATGTGAATATTTGCATCTATATCTAAAACCACATTTACATTTGCCGAAGAAAGAGGCATAAAGCCAATATTTACAATATCATTTATTTCTGGTAACTTTTTCCTACCATAAGAAGCGTTGGTAGCATTTTGTAAAGCATTTGTTGTTAAAATTAAAGTATTATCATTTACAATAGAAGCTACTATTCCTAGGTATGTTGTAGGATTACTTTGAAGGGCAATTTTATCGCCAACATTTAATTCTGTTGTAAATAAGGTACTAGTACCAGTTACTATGTTGCTCGAAGTACTTGCACTTATTGTACCTGTACGAATTTGTATCCAATTATCTGGATTACTCCATAAAATATTTCCAGTATTAGCATTATAAACAAATTCAGGATTATATTTTTCGCCAATTATATAATCGCCGTAGATGTTTGTTATTCCTGTTATTTGGGTTTGTGTGTAAGTAGGAGTTGTTGAAGGATTAATATATGAGGCATCGGGTAAGACATATTGAGCAACCTTAAAATTATTTGGGTCGGCTATAGCATCTACTGCAGTTGAAGGATAATTAAACGTAATATTTGTAGTGCCTCCTACACTACTGTTTATCTTCCAGTAAATATTAACTGTTTTGTTGGGGTCGATATCGGTACTGTAAATATCGGGATGATCGCCTTCAATGGCACGACATCTTAATGTTCCCCCTGATATTCCCGTAAAAGAAAAATTTATTGGTGAGTAATAATTAGTTGTACCAATGTAATAT
>JAOAFV010000006.1 GCA_026416095.1 Bacteroidales bacterium
TTAAAGCTTTTGAACAAAAATTGGCCGAATTTATTAATGTAAAGCATGTTATTACTTGTGCAAATGGCTTAGATGCTTTACGTATTATTATTCGTGCTTACATTGAAATGGGAGTATTTAAAGAAGGCGACGAAATTATTGTGCCTGCTAATACCTACATTGCTTCGATTCTTGCTATAAGCGATAATAGACTTAAACCAATATTAGTTGAACCCGATATTAGCACTTATAACCTAAATTTAAATAGCTTAGAAAATTACATTACTCCCAAAACAAAGGCTATAATGGTTGTACATTTGTATGGACAGGCTTGCTGGAGCGATAAACTCGAAGCTATTGCACAAAAATATAACCTTAAAATTATAGAAGATAATGCTCAAGCTATAGGTGCCTATTATATAAGTAAAAATTTAAGCAATGATACTGTTAAGTACAAACGAACTGGTTCTTTAGGCGATGCGGCTGGCTTTTCTTTTTATCCTGGTAAAAACTTAGGAGCTCTTGGCGATGCAGGTGCCATTGCTACTAATAACGATGAACTTGCTTATGTATGCCGTTGCCTAACAAATTACGGCTCTTCTAAAAAATACGTAAATGATTTTAAAGGATTCAATAGCCGAATGGATGAAATTCAAGCCGCTTTTTTAACTGTTAAATTGAAATATATTGACAAAGAAAATCAAATTAGAAGATGCATTGCTCAATATTACTGCGAAAATATAAATAACCCTCTTATAATTTTACCCAATTACAACTTGCCACAACTATTTATTTACCCTTATTCTTTACAACATGTATGGCATCTATTTGTTATACGATGTAATAAAAGAGATAAACTACAGCAGTTTTTAGAGCAAAATGGAGTACAAACTTTAATACACTATCCTATTCCACCGCATAAACAAAAAGCTTATAAAGAATGGAATAATTTATCGTTACCTATTACCGAACAAATACATAATGAAGTTTTAAGCTTACCAATGAGTAGCACCTTAACCCAGCAAGAAGTCGATAATATAGTTGATATAGTTAACAATTTTTCATAATTCCATAAACCTTTTGTATTATCGGAAAAGAATAATAGTTGTAATGTTTAATCGATTTATACTAAAGTATTATTAGTTGCTTTATTAATGAAATTTATCATTATAATAAGATGTTGAATAAGCATGTAAATTTTAACTATGAACCAAATGACTGCTTAGAAGCTTTTAATGTGATTATAAATGATAATGATTTTAGAATTAAGTTCAAGTGATAATTAAATATATTCTTATAACTTAAGTTGCTTTTAATAAAGAGTAATTATGATAGTTGTTTAACTATAAGGTAAAAAAGTAGAAGTTTGAAGAGTAAATCTAAAAGTTAAGTGGTATAGAATATTATATGGTTATACATATATAAGTTTATAGGCTCAGTTAAATTTACACTCTATAGGTATGAGTGAAAGATAATTGTATTACAATCATGAACTTATATGCAGATAACCAAGTTGGTAATAAATGTAGTTAAAGACTATATGAATATAACCAGCGACAACTTTTAACAGATAAAACAGATAATTTAATAACTAAGCTTTTTATTGTATAAGTACAATCTAAGAGCAATACGTATTATCTATTGTTTGTAATATGTATTGTAATGTTTAACGAAGTTTAATGGTGTATTAAAAGTATAACTGTAAGTTTGTAAGAAGTAAAAATTAAAAACTCGTTAAAATTAAGTTATTAACTATATTTTGGTACTTATTTTGTGAAGTATAATATAAAGTTAAACATGAATTTTTTTAATTTTTTGAAATAAAATTTAAATTTTTTAATAGTTTTAGTTTAAAGAATTTTTTATACTTTTCGTAAACATTAAATATTTTAAGAATTGAAATAAAAAATTAAGTAAACATAAAAAATTATGATTCTTTTTTCTGCTCTTTCAGTAACTTATAATCAAGAAAAATATGTTCGCGAAATGATTGATTCAGTTATGAATCAATCTATATTGCCATATGAGTTTATTATTTCCGATGATTGTTCAAGCGATAATACTTGGAACATAATTTTAGAATATCAACAAAAATACCCTACAATAATTAAGGCTTTTAGACAAGAAAAAAATGTTGGCTATTATAAAAATTTAAATTTTGCATTATCTAAAGTAACAGGTGATATTTTATGTGCTTTAGGAGGAGATGACTTTTTTGAAAAAGAACTCTTTTTTAAATTAACCGAAGTGATTATTAAAGAAAACATAGACGTTAAAAACGAGTCGTTTATTATTGTTACTAACACTGCTCATTATTATCCTAATGGTAAAATTACCATTTGGAATAATTATCGTTTAAAAGGTAGGAATATTTTTCAGGAGCAATTACGTGGGGGAGTAAGTTTACGTTGGATAGGTTATTCTACTAAATTATTACCATATATGTATGCTCCTGTAGATATGAACTTTGGGGCCGATTGGTATAGAAATTCTTTACTTTATTATCATTGTCCTAAATATTACTTTGCCAATTTTGTTTCAACCTATTACAGAGTAGGAGTTGGTATCACTTCAAAATTAAAATTGAAAGATTTTGCTATGCATAGTAAATCAGTTATCCCTTTTTTCCTTGAACATCATAAAGATAAACTTACAAAAAGCGATATTCGCTACCTTAAATACGCTAAAGCAGTCGACGATTATTTGCTTAACCCTTCATTAGGTGGTTATCTTAAAGCGTTATATTTATTTTTACTTAACATTAACAATTTTTCGCCTAATAATAATTTTTGGAAACAATTAAAAAAATTACTTCCGTTTAAAAATATTTTGTATAAAGTCAGGAAATGGCTTTATGGATATTAAAGCATATCCTAAGATTTCTGTTGTTACTGTTAATTACAATAAAGGTAACCTTATAGAAGAAACAATTTGTTCGGTTGTTAATCAAAAATATCCTAACTTGGAATATATTATTATCGATGGAGGCTCGACCGATAACTCTTTAAAAATAATAGAAAAATATAAAAATCATTTTTCTTACTTTGTAACTGAACCAGATAAAGGTGCTACCGATGCTTTAATTAAAGGATTTAAGAAAGCTACTGGCGAAATTTTAGCGTGGTTGAATTCTGACGATACTTATATGCCATATACTCTTACTTTCGTGGCTGAGCAATATTTAAAACATAAGTTCGATTTTTTATATGGCGATTGTTTAATTACTGATGTAAATAATAATCCTATAAAAAGGGCGAAATCGTACTATACCAACTACAAAGCTCAAGCTTTAGGTATAGTTCCATTGTATCAACCATCTTGCTTTTGGTCGAGCACTATTTTTCAAAAAATTGGCGGTTTAAATCCTAGTTTTTTTGTTACTATGGATGGAGAGTTATTTTATAGAATACTAAAATATAGTAAAAAAACAATTCGAGTAAATAAGGTTTTGTCGACGTTTCGCATTCATCAAAATCAATCTAATGTTTGGGCACCACCAGGTAGATATCAACTAGAACGTCGAATAATTTCTGAATTCGAACCTATTACTTTTTTAGAATCTTTTTATTATAAGTTTTTTTTCAAAACTATTGTTGTACTTTATCGTTGCTTTGGCATTAAATGATAACTGAAGTAAGATTTTTTTTAGAAATTTTTATTATAATAATAATTTCATCCCTTGTATTTTTTAAAAAAATCACGCTATTACAGGCTCATGCATTTTTAATTCCGTTTTATGGTATTAATTATGATATTGGTGTGCGTGTAACATTAAGTCAGCTGTTTTTGTTTTTACTTAATTTGCATGTTTTACTTTTTTTTATTATTAAACCTAATAAAGAGCTTTTTAAAGGGCTAAACTTTACTGTTGGATTATTTTTGTTTTATGCTTTTTTCTCGGCATTTTTGCTTTCGACTTTTGCAATCGAGTTTATACAAACAAAACACGAAAGTTTTTTGCGAAATGAAGGTCGATACATAAGCCAGATTATTAATTGGTCTAATGCATTTGGTATTTTTATTGTTGCTTATAATTCTTTAAAAAACGCCGCTGAAGTTATTGATGTTTTAAAATATCTTTTTTATGGAATATTAACTGTTTCATTTATTGGTTTTATTCAAGAAGTATTATTCATAACTTTAGGAGTCGATATTTTACCACTTGTTACAGAAGATGGTCCGAAATTTACGGCTGTATTTAGTGATTTTGGAATACCCATGATACGTATTTGTTCTTTGGCAGGTGAACCTAAGAGCCTTGGAATGTTTGCACTTATTGGTATTATTTTGTTAAAAATTGGAAACAATTTAAATGTAATTTTTTTTAAATATTATTATTTTGCACTAATTCTTTTACTAATAGTTTTAATATTATCATTAAGTACAAGTGCCTTTTTATCGTTACCACTTCTTTGGTTTTTGGCAGAAGTAATGCTTCGGTATTTTAATATTTTACCCAAAATCACAATAGGAAAATTATTTTCGTGGGTGTTGATTATTTTTTTTATTTTTAAATTTTACGAACCTTTAAGTAATTTAATCGGAAGCCGTGTTATAGAACGAGATAAACTTGAAGATTGGGATGCAGTAGTTTTAGCAGCACTCAAAGATAACCCTATATATTTAATTTTTGGAACTGGCATGGGTAATATACATAATATAGCAGCCCCTTATGCCGAAATAATGGGATTTTATTACTTAGAAGGTAGTGTTTTTGTTGGTAAAAGTGGTTATTTGCGAATTTTATCTGAAACGGGAATTTTTGGTTTTATTTTATTTTTACTTTTTAATGGTGCTATATTTTATAATTCTATAAATTATTATTTAAAAGTCAGAAGTAAGACATTAATTCTTTTTTTGTTTACATCTGTATTATTGTTTGTTTATTACTTGGCAAGGTCGTATGTAGGTGAAGCGTATTTACTCGTTTTGGCTTTAACAAATACATACGTTAAAAAGCAATTTAAATAATGAATATAATTCATGTTATTTCGTCAATTTCTGTTTATTCTGGCGGACCATCTAAAAATGTTTGTGTTTTAGCTCTTGAGCAAGCAAAAAAAAATCATAAAGTAATGATTGTTACAACCGACGATGTTGAACCATATTTTAAACAAAGTCCACATTATAATTTAGAAATTGTTTTTGTAAAAGGAAGTAATTTTAAGTCGTTTTTAATAGAATGTGTTAAGGCAAACAAACCTGATATTTTACATGGCCATGGGTTATGGTTATTACATGTTCATAAAATGGTAAAAGTAGGCTTAAAATATTCTATTCCGTACATTATTTCACCAAGAGGTATGTTAATTACATCGGCTTTGCGCTTTAAATATTATAAAAAGTTATTAGCTTTATGGTTATATCAAAAAAGAGACTTGAAAAGAGCTGCATGTATACATGTAACTTCATTGTACGAAGCTCAGGAATTAAAAAAATTTAATTTTAATACTCCAATTGCTGTAATACCAAATTCAATTGAAATAATACCTAATCAAGAGAAAATAAAAGTGCCTATAAAAAGAATAGCATACGTAGGGCTTTTTAAACCTATTAAAAATTTAGATACCTTATTATTAGCATGGAAAAAAGTTAAAAATAAGGAAAATTGGGAATTACTTTTAGTAGGGCAGGGCGAAAAAAATTATATTAAAAAATTAAAACACCTTATAGTTTCAGAAGGAATTTCGAATTCAGTTAAATTTATAGAATTTACCACTGGTAGTCAAAAAAATTACTTAATGCGAACTATTGATATTCTAGTTTTACCTAGCCATAGTGAAAATTTTGGTGTGGTAGTAGCTGAAGCATTACAATATAATATACCAGTTATTGCTTCCACAGGAACTCCTTGGGAAGAAATTAACATTTATAACTGCGGGTGGTGGGTTAATAATGATGTTGATACGCTTGCTAAAACAATTGAAAAAGCTATATCATTGAGCGACGAAGAAAGATATGAAATGGGTAAACGAGGACGTAAACTTATTGAAGAAAAATACAACATTGAAAAAATAACAAACCAAATGATTAATTTATATAATTGGGTGGTAAATAAGGGAGAAAAACCTACTTTTGTTATTTGAGATGTTTTTTTTACAAAATATTGATTTAGTAACAGTAATTGTTTTAGCTTACAATTCTTATAATACAGCTTTGGCAACATTAGAAAGTATTAAAAGACAAACATACCCACTTTTAGAACTTATTATTTGTGACGATAACTCTCATGATAAAACTTTTGAGTTATGCGAAGAATGGATTGAGAACAATAAAAATAGGTTTGTAAATTGTGAGTTAATAAGAAATTCAACAAATTTAGGTACACCAAAAAATGCAAATATTGGGCTTTCGAAAGCACAAGGTGTCTGGGTTAAATTTATTGGAGCAGATGATATATTAAGAAAGGATGCTATTGAGAAATATGTTGAGTATGCGAAAAGAAACAATTATGATTTAGTTATTTCTAACTTCATTAGGTTTTATGAAGATAAGAAAGTTTGTAAGTTAAGTTATAACAGAGTATACTTGAAGAGTATAGACTTAATAAATAATAAAGTAGATAATACAAAAAAAGTAAACGAAATAATTAAGGGAAATTTTACAATGCCGGGTTGTGTTTTTTTCTTTAATAAAAAATCTTTGTCATACGTTGGCGGCTTTGATGAAGATTTTAAAATTCTTGAAGATGATCCCATTTTATTTAAGTTTTTATTAAATAATTACAGTGTTGGTTATGTAAATGAATACCTTATTTATTATAGGAAAAACTTAAATTCAGCTTCGCTAAATATTACTTTTAGGTTTTATCATGATTTTATAACACTTTATGAAAAATACAAAAAAAGTTTATATAAAAATAATGTGTTATTACATTTACATTATTTAATTCAAAAATTTAGTTATAGATTATGTTTACATTTACCTGTTTTGCAAACATGGGGAATTTTTCGGGTTTTATGGCTATTATCACCTCTTTCTTGGAGATATTTGTTTGTGAAAATTTTTTTAAAAAAAATTGTGTTTAAATAAATGTATTAATAATTATCTTTATTGTAAGTTTTTATTTAGTTAAAAAAAATTACTTTTGAATGTGCTTATAAGATTATAAATGACTCTTCGAATTTTAAAAAGTTATATTCTATTAAAAAATTTTATAGATAGAAGACCAAGTTTGCTCAAAATAGTAGAAAACTTAGCATGGTTATCGTTCGATAAAATTTTAAAGTTTACTATTAATATATTTGTTATAGCTTTAGTTGCCCAGTATTTAGGGCCGAAATTGTATGGTTTATGGAATTATGCTATTGCATTTGCTTCTATTTTTGGGGTATTCGCAACCTTAGGACTCGATTCGATTGTAGTTAGAGAGCTTGTTAAATATCCAAACAAAACCGATGAATTATTAAGTACAACCTTTTTTCTGCGATTATTTGGAGCTACATTGTCGTTTATACTTTGTATTGTGGCCGCTTTTATTTTGAAAAATAATGATGCTTTAACATTTTCTTTAATAGCCTTATCTTCGGCTGGAAGTCTAATACAGGTCTTCTCTACTGTTGATTATTACTTTCAATCTAAAATAATGTCTAAATATACTGTTTGGGCTCAAAATATAGCTTTTATTATTATGTCTAGTGTCAGAATTTTACTGGTTTTAGTAAAAGCACCATTAGTTTCTTTTGCATTAGCAGCGCTTGTTGAAGGCATTATAGCTAATGTTTTATTGGTTATTTTCTTTTTTAAAAAATATTCTTTCCCTTTAAAAAAGATTCAGTTCAATTTATCTTTAGCTAAATATTTGTTGAAAGAAAGTTGGCCATTATTATTGAGCGGAATAGCTATTATAATTTATTTACGAATCGATCAAATTATGATAAAAGAAATGTTAGGAAATAAAGAAGTAGGAATTTATTCGGCTGCAGTAAGAATAAGTGAATTATGTTATGTTCTACCTATGATGATTGCAACGACTATTTATCCTAAAATTATAGAATATAAAAAAAGTTCAGAAGAACTATATTATAAAAAACTACAAGATTTATTTCTATATATAACATGGTTTGGAATATTGGTGGGATTAATATTAACAATATTTGCAGGTTTTATAGTTAAAATAATTTTTGGTAAGGAATTTATTTTATCAGCATCGGTTTTAAAAATTCATGGTTGGAGTGGTATATTTGTATGCTTAGGAGTGGCAAGTTCTGGATGGTATATGGCAGAAAATTTATCAAAGATGGCTTTCTATAGGACCCTACTAGGTGCCCTGTCAAATATAATTTTAAATTTTATTTTAATTCCAAAATTTTCAATTTACGGTGCTGCTATTTCAACATTAATTAGTTATGCAATAGCAGGTTATTTTTTTGATTTGTTAAGTCGTAAAACTAAAATAGTTTTTATCATGAAGTCAAAAGTTTTTTTTCCAATTTACATTTTTAAATTAAAAGAATAATGAAAACAATAATGAATATTATCAGAAAAGTAATGCCACGTCATATAAATGCTCAAATAAGAAATTTTAACATTTTAGCTTTTGAATATGCACAGCTAAAATCAATTAAAAAATGGGAACCAGTTGATAAAAATAATGAACCAATTCCTTGGTATACATATCCTTGCATAGAATATCTTAGCACTTTAGATTTTTCAAAAAAGGTTGTTTTTGAATATGGTTCTGGAAATTCAACAATATGGTGGGCAAAAAATGCAATGTATGTCGTTAGTGTTGAAAATGATATTAAATGGTATAATAAAATAAAAAATGATTGCAAAAGTTTGTCAAATGTTAAAGTGATTTTCGCTAATTCTAAAGATGAATATATAAGATCGATTATTGAAGAGAATACCTTTTTTGATGTGGTGGTTATTGATGGGCGTTGGAGAGGTGAGTGTGCGAAAATTGTTGGCAGTAGTAATGTCTTGAATAATAATGGTTTCCTTATAATACTTGATAATTCAGATTGGTATCGGAATACAGCAAAATTTCTTGCAAGTAATTTAGATTTAATTAGAGTCGATTTTCATGGTTTTGTTCCTGTTGCTGCTGGCTTTACCTCTACAACAAGCGTTTTTATTAGCCGAAATTTTAGTATTGATTATAAAATACCTGTGCATTCAATAAATTATTTACAGCAATATGCAGAAGATGACCTTTAAAAAATTAAAAGAGCACTTAAAAAAAAACTTTTTTGTAACTTATTTGTTTAAGCCATTTTATTTATTTTTATTTCTACAATACAGAAGTGCAATAACAAAATTTAAAATAAAACGACTTCTAAAACAAAAGGCAAAAATATGTATTGATATTGGTGGTGGTAATCGCAACAGCAATAGGCCTTTTTTGACAGTAGATATTACAAAAAAGTGTGATTTATTTGTAATGTTACCACGAAAATTACCTTTTCCTGATAATAGTGTTGAGTTTATTTATTCTTCGCATACCCTAGAGCATTTTAGTTTTAACGATATAATTTTTTTGTTAAATGAATTTTATAGAGTGTTAAAGCCGGGTGGTAAAATTCGCATTGCTGTTCCTAATGCTAGGATATATATCAATATGTATTGCAACAAAGTTATTGACAATGATCTTTTTAAAGTGAAAGATGCTTTTTATAATACTACATTAATAGATGTTGTTAACTACATTGCATATATGAATGGTGCACATAAATATATGTTCGACGAAGAAAATCTTCTGTATCTATTGGAAAAAGCAAATTTTAAAAATGTAAAAATAGATAAATTTGATGAGTCGTTAGATTTGCAAGATAGAAAGTATAACACTATCTACGCATATGGTGAAAAAATTTGAATTAAAATAAAGTAATTACAATAAAAATTGCAAATTATAATTGCTAAATTAAAAAAGTTAAGAAAGGTTTTATATGAAAGTACATCAATTTTTGCTAAGTAAATTGAAGTATTATTTAATTTATGAAATTAGCGCCAGTCGTATTATTTACCTATAATAGGTTAGATTATTTAAAGCAAACCATTGAACATTTGAAAGAAAATGTTTATGCTAACGAAAGTAGTTTGTATATTTTTTCCGATGGCCCGAAAGATGAAAAAGATGAATTAAAAGTTAAAGAAGTTCGCAAATACTTAAAATCGATATGTTATTTTAAAGAATTGCATATTATTGAACGACAATATAATATTGGTTTAGCCGAAAATGTTATTGATGGAGTTACTACCATTGTTAATTTGTTTGATAAAGTAATAGTCTTAGAAGATGATTTAATTACATCTAGGTACTTTTTAAAATTTATGAATGAAGCACTTGATTTTTATGCTGATATACCTAAAGTTATGTGTATTTCTGGGTATAATTGTCCTATAGAAATCGAAGGCTTGCCAGAGTTGTTTTTTGTTCAAGATGGTCAAACTTGGGGGTGGGCTACTTGGAAAAGAGCATGGAGCCTTTATGAAAGAAATCCAGAAAAACTTATTAAAACATTTACGAAATCTATGATTAAAAGGTTTGATTTTAACAATTCAGGGCAATACTGGTATCAGGTAGTTAAAAATTACGAAGGTACACTAAAATCATGGGGTATATTTTGGTCTGCTACTATATTCTTAAATGATGGTTTAACACTATTTCCACGAGAAAGTTTTGTTAATCATATAGGTAAAAAGGGTACAAATTTTGGTAATGTTAATTTTTATGATGTTAAAATTTCTGAAAAACAATCATGGACTTTCCCAACACAAATAGAAGAAAATTGTATTGCTCGTAAAAGAATAGAAAAGTTTTTACATAGTGTAAAATCTCCTTGGTGGATTAGATTATTAAAATCGTTAATTCCAATTAATGTTAAGAAAACTAAAATATTAAAAATTTTTAATACTAAGCTTTTATTTTTGTGAAATTGGAGCTTAAAGTTTGTTTATTTTTTAAATTATTTTCAATCTTACAATTTAGTAAATTGTTTTTTAATATAGAATAAATAAAAATTAGTATTTTCGTAAAAATTTTGTTTAAAGTATTTTTAAGAACTTAATAAAAAATAAAAAATGTATAAATTTCGCTGTTGATTTGTTTTTATGATTAATAGCTTAAAAACAATAACAAAAATTTTTTTATATAAAATAAATAGTTCAATAAAATTTAAAGGTAATTATGTTAGCTGGCAAGAAGCTTTAGCCAACTCAACGGGTTACGATTCTGAGATTATTTTAAACAAAGTAAAAGAAGCTGCTTTAAAGGTAAAAAACAAACAAGCAGCTTATGAAAGAGATGGTGTTCTGTTTTATATTAAAGATTATCCTTTTCCATTACTTTCGGGATTATTGCGCATTGCATCTATATATTCAGGCAAACTAAATGTTTTAGATTTTGGGGGTTCTTTAGGAAGCACTTATTTTCAGTGTCGCGATTTTTTTCATGGTCTTAAAGAAATTCAATGGAATGTGGTTGAGCAAGAAAATTTTGTTAAAGTAGGTAAAGAGTTATTTGAAAATAACGAGTTAAAGTTTTTTTATAGTATTGATGAATGTTTGAATAAAACTTGCCCTACGGTTATTATTTTTTCTGGTGTTCTTCAATGTCTGGAAAAACCATATGTCATACTTGATAAAGTGAAATCTATTTTTAAACATGTAATAATTGACCGTACTCCTTTTACTGAAAAGGAAAAAGATATATTAACAGTTCAGGAAGTTTCTCCTGTTATTTATAAAGCAAGTTATCCTATGTGGCTTTTTAGCTTAAAAAATTTTGTTAAATTTTTGGAAAACGATTATAGCATTTTAACTGAATTTAATGCACTTGATGGAGTAAGGTGGTTTAAGAGAACAAAAGTTTTTTATAAAGGATTTATTTTGGAAAAAAAATAAAAAAATGAGCTACGAAGTAATAGAGTTTAACAATATTAAGTATGCTGAAATAATACGAAATAATTTAAGGGTAGATAAAACAACTTTTTTTTCTTCACCAGACTCATCTTTTCAATTTGGATTAATTGCGCATAAAGCTGGTTATGTTGAAGAGCCCCATTGTCACCCATCTATTAAAAGAGAGATAACCGATTTACAGCAAATGTTTGTTGTTCAATTCGGTAAGGTAGCTGTAGATTTTTACGATGAAGATGGAAATAAAATAAAAGAAGTAGTTCTTTGTCCGGGCGATGCCATTTTATTGATTCATGGTACACATTCTATAAGAGTTTTAGAAGATGCCCAATGTATTACTGTTAAACAAGGGCCATTTATTGGTATTGAATACGATAAAAGAATAATGGAGGTAAAGAAATGATACCTGTTTATGAACCAATTATTGCAGAAGATGAAATTCAAGCAGTAGTTAATGCTTTAAGAAGAAAAGAAATATCTGGAAGTTTTGGAAAGGAATTAAATGAGTTTGAAGAAAGTTTTGCAAGCTACGTTGGGTGTAAATATGGTATTGCCGTGAGTAGTGGCACTACTGCTTTACATTTAGCTGTTGCAGTGGCAAAAATTAAAGAAGACGATGAAGTTCTAGTTAGTGCTTCAACTAACATTGCAACGGCTTTAGCTGTATTTCATAATGGAGCAGTTATTGTACCAGTCGACTCCGAAGAAGTTACATGGAATCTTAACCTAGATTTAATTGAATCGCTTATCACCGAAAAAACTCGAGCAATTATAGTTGTTCATCTTTATGGCCACCCGGTTAATATGAAAAAATTATGCGAAATTGCTAAAAAGTATAATTTGTTAATTATTGAAGATTGTGCTGAATCGCATGGTGCAAAATACGAAGGAAAAATAACTGGTAGTTTTGGCCATATGGGATGCTTTAGTTTTTATGCTAACAAAATAATAACTACAGGCGAAGGTGGAATGATAACAACAAATGATCCATATTTTGCTGAGCGAGCACGTTTGCTTAGAAATCTAGCTTTTATTAAGCCACGCTTTTATCATGAAGAAGCAGGATATAATTTTAGACTAACAAATTATCAAGCAGCTATGGGACTTGCTCAATTAAAGAAAATTGATAAAATAATAGAAGAAAAACGAAGAGTAGCAAAAACTTACAATTTTTATTTAAAAGATATTGAAGGATTACAGTTGCCAGTAGAGTTGGAAAATTGTTATAATGTTTACTGGATGTACGCCATTGTTATTAAACCTGAGTTTGGAATAAGTAGAGACGACTTAATGAAATTTCTTGCTGAAAAGGGAATAGAAACTCGTACTTTTTTCTGTCCTATAAATAAACAACCATTTCTATTAAAAAGTCAAAAGATGCGTTACGTACCTTGCCCGGTTGCAGAAAAATTATGGGAAACAGGTTTGTATTTACCTTCAAGTCCTAACCTTAAAGAAGAAACTATCGCTTATATTTGCGAAACAATAAAAAAAGCTCAAAAAACTAAATAATGAGAATAGGTGTTTGTGTAACTTACGTCTCTCCTCAAACCGGTGGAGGATATACTATTAAATGGGATATTTTTCGTGCTTTCGTGAAACTTTTATCTAATACTAATCATGACTATATTATTTTTTGTGATAAAAATAATGTAATAGAGGTTAAAAATTTACTAAACATTTACAATGTAAAATCTGTTGATATTGTTATTTATAAAGAAAATTATTTTGATAAAATTATCTCTAAATGGAATTTGTTTTTGCCAATTTTTAAATTAGGGAAAATAAAAACACGTTTCGAAAAGTTAGCTTTAAAAAATAGTGTTGAATTAATGTGGTTTGTAGGCGCTGGCGGTTACTTTTTAGACTCTGTACCTTATATAGGAATGGTATATGATTTAATTCACAGAACTCATCCTTGGTTTCAAGAAGTAAGCGCCAACGGAGGATGGATAGAAAGGGAACTTTTTTATTCTTGGTTTCTTCGTAGAGCTTTTAAAATAATAACAGGCACAGAAATTGGAATGAAGGAAATTGAAAAATTTTATCAAGTACCATCAGAAAGAATTAAAATACTACCACATCCTACTCCAACTTATTGCCTTGAAAAGCAAAAAGAAACTGATAATAGCGTTTTACATAAATACAAAATTCCAGACTTATATTTGTTTTATCCTGCTCAATTTTGGAGCCATAAAAATCATGTAAATCTTTTGTTAGCAATAAAAATTTTAAAAGAAGAATATAACCAAATAATTCCGGTCGTATTTGTAGGTTCCGATAAAGGAACAATGTCGCATGTTAAGAATTATACAAACATTCTTAACCTACAACATCAGGTATATTTTTTGGGCTTTGTTTCGCAAGATGATATAATATCTTTGTATAAGAATGCTTTTGCTCTTGTATATGTGTCGTTTTGTGGTCCAGAAAACTTACCGCCACTAGAAGCCTTTGCTTTGGGTTGTCCTGTTATAGCTGCCGATATACCCGGAGCTCGCGAACAACTTAAAGATACTGCATTGTTGGTTAATCCTTCTAAACCTTACGAAATCGCTCTTGCTATTAAAAAACTTTTGGAATCTCCGCAGTTACGTGAAACATTAATTCAAAAAGGTAAAAATCATGCTTTAAAATGGACAGCAGATGACTTTGTAAAAGGAGTTTTTGAAATTTTTGATGAATTTGTACCTTATCGACGGTGTTGGAGTAACTAAAGAAAGTTTTTTGTAATGCCAAAAGCTATTAAATTTTAATAAAAAGTTATAAAAATGGTAAAGTCAAAACTTGCAATTGTAGTCCCTTGTTACAATGAAGAAGAAGTTTTGCCTGAAACTATATTTAGATTAAGTAACATTTTAAAAAAATTATGCGATAAGGAAAAAATATCGAAAGAGAGTTTTATTTTATTTGTAGACGATGGTAGTGAAGACAAAACTTGGGAAATAATAAAAACGTTCTACGAAAAAAACAATTTTATAAAAGGTTTAAAATTATCAAGAAATTTTGGTCATCAGTATGCATTAATGGCAGGTATCGAGTATGTATCGGATAAATGCGACTGTATGATTTCAATTGATGCAGATTTACAGCAAGATGTAACAAAAATTGAAGAGTTTATAGATAAATTTTCCTCAGGTAAAGATGTAATCTACGGAGTTAGAAATGATAGAAGAACTGATAATGTATTCAAAAAAACAACTGCACTAGCTTTTTATAAAATAATGAAATTAATGGGAGTTAAAATTATAAAAAATCACGCTGATTATAGACTTTTGAGTAAGAAAGCAATTAGAGCTTTACTTCAATTTCAAGAGTCTAACTTATTTTT
>JAOAFV010000039.1 GCA_026416095.1 Bacteroidales bacterium
AGATGTGTATAAGAGACAGATACCTTTGCTGTTGTCGATATTCCTTATTGTGGCACTACTCTATATTGGACAGTATTGGCTCAAAATTGTTCAGGTAGTTCGCAGCAATATAACACCTGGCGTTTTACTACAATAGATTACCCTGTTTCGGCACCTCAACTTATATTCCCCGTAAATAACGATACAGTTACAAAAGAGGTTGTACTAAAATGGCATTCGGTTGCAAATGCGGTAAATTACAGCGTTTATATATCGCGTACTCCAAACGAAAGTGGCATTGTTTATAAAGGCATGGTAAGAGATACAACTATGTATGCAAGTTTATTAGAAAGTGGCCGTTACTACTGGTGGGTAAAGGCAATAAATGTTTGTAATACCGAAAGCGAAATGTCGCAAATCGGTAGTTTTTATTTTATCTTACCTTTTAAATTGAAAGAGCCGGTTTTATCCGATATAAAATACAAAACTAACATTTCGAATATCGATTCTGCCATGTATATAATAAATAATTTAAACCCTGTATATTTTTACTGGAACGTTGCAGAGTATCCCGAATTGAAAGAAGGTAACCGTCAAATTGGTTTAATAGCTCAGTACGTTCAATCGTATGTACCCGAAGTTATTAAAGTTAACGAAAAAGGCGATTATGCTATTGATTATAGCCGTCTTGTACCATTGCTTATATCTGCAATAAAAGAACAAGAAAATAAAATTGCTGCCCTTCGGGCCGAAGTAAATGGATTATCGCAGTATTTGTATAATGTATGCTGTCCACCTAACGAAAAAATACAACAGAATATTACTCCACAGTTTACTAAAAATATAACACTCACCAATCGTAAAGCAATTGTGTTAAATCAGAACCAACCAAATCCATTTAAAGAACAAACAATTATTACATTCCAAATACCCGAATATGTTGTCAATGCTAAAATAGTATTTACCGACATTTACGGAAATATTCTTGCGGAAGTAGAAATAAAAGAACGCGGTTATGGCGAACTTGTAGTTTATGCCCAAGACTTAAGCAGTGGTAACTATCTCTACTACCTTATAGCAGACAATAAAATAATTGAAACTCGAAAAATGACAGTAAAATAAATATATAAATATTTTATAATCCTGATTTTTTAGCAAATTGCTCTCTGTTATTGTATTGTACCCTTGTATTTATTGAAGATTGGATATTTTATCTTAATTTTGTAAAAAAGTAAAAGCCATAGCATTGAAAAAGCAGGAAAGCCATTACAAAGTTGTACATATAGGGCTTCTTATTCTTATTTATATTTTTTGTTTATATATGTTTTTTTATCATTATATAAACATTTTACCCAACAATCTTTTTTCTGTTTCTTATAGTACGGTAATTAAAGACGAAAACGGAGAACTATTATCGGCAATAATTGCAGACGACAAACAATGGCGCTTCCCAACAATAAATATGGTTCCCGAAAAATTTAAAACCTGCATTATTCAATACGAAGATGCACGTTTTTTTTATCATCTTGGCTTTGATATCCCTTCTCTTATAAGAGCATTGTATAAAAATATTAAGCACCAAAAAAATTGTTAGTGGTGGTAGTACTATCACAATGCAGGTAATACGATTATATAGAAAAAATCCCAAAAGAACAATAACAGAAAAATTTATTGAGATTATACTTGCTTTTGTTCTTGAGTTAAAATATTCAAAAGCCGAAATATTAAATTTATATGTTTCGCATGTACCGTTTGGCGGTAATATTGTAGGAATAGAAGCAGCTTCGTGGCGTTATTATAACACTGATCCATCAAAGCTCACATGGTGACAGGCTGCTACGTTAGCAGTACTTACTAATTCTCCATCACTTGTTTATCCGGGTAAAAACGAAAAAATTCTCCTAATAAAAAGAAATGCCCTGTTAAAAAAACTTTTAGACAAAAAAATAATAACGCACGAAATGTATAAAATTGCCATAGTAGAACCTTTACCCAATAAACCAGCACCATTTTCACAAAATAAAGTACATATTAAGACTATTGCCAAAACTTTTGCAAAGGCTAATTGGTATTTTTGAAAATATTGATTTTCAATTATATTTAATTATAAAAAGTTATTTTCAGCTAGTTTTGTAGAGGTTTCAAGTGATTATTCTCAAAGAAAGTAAATTAGCTGCATTGTTTCATAATTAAAATAAATATGAGATTATTTAAATACTGTTTCAGGTAAACCGTCACCCGATAATTTTAGTCGATTAAAATAAGAAGGAACATTTTTACCATTAATGTAATCGACATATAGTTTAGCTAGGTATTGAGCGAGCATAAAGCCATGCCCTCGCAAACCAATAAAAAGACCTAGTTCAGGGTCAACTATGTAGCGTGGTTCAATATAGTATCCACTCCAAAAAGCTTGAAAGCTAATGCTTGATAAGGCTGGTATCCACTCTGTAAATATTTCAGATACAACTTCAATAAAGTCTTTTGTATTTAGTTTTATATTTTTTTCTGTTTCTGTAGGGTCGATAGCCGGTGAAGCGCAACCAATTATTTGGCCGGTTTCGTGAAGCTGCTGACCATATACAGCAGAAAAGCCTTTATACTTACGACGATCTATTAGCATTCCAAGGTTATCGTTATTTATTCCAAGCATTGGTAAGTTTTTAGTGATGAATGCTTGATGTCTTACTGGGTATGTTCCTGTTTCAATACCAAGTTGTTTGGCAAACTTGTCTGCATTGTAACCTAAAGCATTAACAAAGTAATCGGAATATACTTCGTAGTATTCTTCGTTTTTAAATTTAATTACCGATTTGAATTTATTACCAATTTTTTCAACACTTATTAATTTAGTATTTTCAAAAATAACGCCATGGTTCTGAAGACCGAGTTTTCTTATTAAGTTAATTACAAGGCCGGGTGTTGCTTGCCAGCAATTACGTGTAATAAGTGCTGCAACATATTTTTTTAAATTACGATTTAAATAAGGCGATATTTCTTTATGGAAATCTTTTGGTTCAATAATATATGCATCGCTCCATTGAGTAGATTTTTGAAGGTTAAGATATGTTTCTTCATCGTGAGCAAAGGTTATATAGTGAATTTTTTTGAAGTTAATATTTTCAATTTTTTGTAGTTCTTCAAATATTTCGAGATTATGGATAGCTATATCGGATATTTCTGGTACTGTAAAAGCTGGTCGTCCGCCTGCAATATTTCTCCACGACGAACCAGCATAATGATTTATTAAAATGGGTTTATATTTAGCTTCGGAAAAGTATCTAAATAATGCGCTACCGGCAATACCTCCACCTGCTATTAATACTTTTGTTTCAAGTTTTTTAAGATTATTTGAGTTTATAACAATTTTTTGTTTATTATTTGTAGAATAAACATCTGATAAATGTAATTGTATAGACATTGGGGCTCGTGGAGTGGCATCTCCAATAAGTTCAATGTTATACTTTTGTAATACTTGTTTTAATCTTCTTATGCATCTTTGTCCTCTGCATGCCCCCATACCTAAGCGTGTTGTGTGTTTTATTTCATCGATTGTAATGTAATTTCTATTGTTTATTTGTTTTAATACTTCGTCGATAGTAACATCTTCGCAATGGCATAGATATAATTTATCGTCTTTATTTTCGAAATTTTCGATATCTTTAAATACTGGTTTTTCTGTATAATCTTCAATATATATTAATCCTCTTATATCTGTAAAATTAGAATTATCAAAAAGTTTGGTTACTTTAATTCGTGCAATATTTGTTTTGTTAGGTTTGTGTAATATTTTTTCGATAATTCCTTCACCAATTTTTTTTCCATTATTATCGACCAAAGCAACTTTTCTATTTTCAGTAAAAAAATGTTCAATTGGAATAAATACTAAATTGTTTTTAATATTGTAACCGAAAATAGCAAGTCCGGGACATTGATACACACAATCCATGCAACCTGTACATTTACTATAATCTACGACGGGTATAGTGTTTGTAGTTTCTTTTATTATGGCATTCTTATTGCAAACAAAGGCACAAGGATTACAGGCAAAAGCATATAAGCAATCAATAACAACAAATGGTTTTTGTTGTCGATGTGCATCGGGTAATAGTGGTTTATCGAGCAGTTTTTCGGGGTGTTTTTGTGAGTCAATGAATTCCTTTGATATTTGAAGATATTGTTCATAATCGTATTTTTTACCAAGTAATTCAATAATTTCGTAGGCTATTTTTTTACCATGAAGTAGGGCAGTGGTACCTTCACCAATTCTGTTAGCATCGCCAACAGCAAAACATTTATGCCCAAAAATTTCCCTACCTTTAACAAGTAACTTATTGTCTGGTAACAACCCTGTGCATATATTTATGATATCGATATTTTCGATTATTTTTTCTGTACCTTTAATAGGTTCAAAATTTATGCAATCGGCAATAATAGCTGCTTCTATTCCTGTAAATTCTTTATTAGGTATAACTTTAGTTAAAATTTTTGAAGTTAATATGGGTATACCAAGTCTACGTACTCTATTTGCTTGAACAGGGAACCCTCCTTCTTTATCCATTGCTTCGATTATGGCTACTACTTTTGCACCTGCTTGAGTTAATTGATACGAAGTCAGGTATCCTATGTTACCTGCACCAACAGTAAGTACTCTTTTGCCTAAAAGAGTGTATTCTATATTCATCATTTTTTGAACTACAGCGGCCGTGTAAACACCTGGTACATCGTCATTAATAAAAGCTGGAATAAAAGGTATAGCTCCTGTAGCAACTACTAGGTAGTTAGCTTCGATATAAAATATTTCGTCTGTTATAATATTTTTACAGGCAATAAGATTATTTTCGAGTATATCCCATACAACAGTATTTAAAATAATTCCATTGCTGTTGTCGCCTGCAAGTTTTTTAGCAATTTCGAAACCTCGTAGTCCGCCATATTTTTGTTTTTTTTCGAAGAAAAAAAATTGATGGGTTTGCATTATGAATTGCCCACCTATTGTTGCATTACTATCGATGACTATATTAGACACATTGTGTTCGTTTAAAATTTCTCTAGCAGCAAGCCCCGCCGGACCAGCTCCAATAATTGCAACATCGGTAATAAACGTCTTTATTTCGGCTTGTTGGTTTATTGCAATGTCGGGAATAAAGTTTTTTGGTTTTCTTTTAACTTCGTTAACATTATCTACTTTTGTAATACATATTCTTTTAACTTTGCCATCGACAAGCATTTCGCAAGCTCCACATTTGCCAATTCCACATTCTAAGCTTCTGTTTCGCCCATCGTTGCTTATACTATGTACAGTATAGCCAGCTCTATGTAATGCCGTAGCTATGGTTTGACCAATTTCAGCTTCTATAGCCTTACCTTCAAAGTAAATTGTTTTTTTTGGCCTTTTTGGAATATCGAGTATTGGATGATTTAAAATACTTTTCATTGATAAGTTTTTACAAAAATGAAATTAATAACGTCTAACACAAATGACGAAAGTCAAATAAAATAATGTATTAAATCAGATAATTTATTCTTTCGAAATAGCTAGAGCTTCTTTTGTAGATATCTTAGCTCCGTTATTATAAGCCACTATGAATGATTGAATACCTTTAGGAGTAACCGAAGAAGATTGGTATGCTTTAGCTTCTTTAAGTGTAGAAAATTTTCCTACCGAATATTTATACATATTGTCTACAAACATTTCTATAATAGGTTGATCGAAGCCATATTTGTGAAAGTAAGATAAAGACATTTTAGAAGTACTTGCACCTATTTGTATTGTGTAAAAAAATCCTGAAGTTGAAGTAGTGGTTGTTACTGATTTAGATTGATAAGAAGATTGAGTTTCAGCTTTTGTTGTTGATGGTGTATAAGTTTTAGGAGGTAATTCTATTACCTTTTCCTCTTTTTGATAAGTTGGTTGTTGGGAAATTTGTTGTTGGCTTGGGTAAGTTGTTTGAGTTTGTGAATAAGTTGGTTGAGCTATTTGTGTTTGTTTTTGCTCAGCAGGTTGTTGAGCTGGCAGTTGAGCTTGAGTTTGGTCAGTAGGATTATCTACAATTCCAGGACGTGGTTTTGGTTTAGGTGGTTCGTATGCTTGCTCTTCTTGTTTTTGTACATTTACTGGTTTTGAGACTGCTTGTGATACTTCAGATGGTTGAGCTCCTGGTTGATAAGGAGGAATATTTTTTATTTTATTCACTACTGTAACATTATTTAAGAAATCAATTTGTTCAACACTAACAAACTTTATACCACCTTCTATAAGATATGAAATGCTACCAGAAATATTTATATTTTCAGAAATATAATCGGTCGAAACTAATTCGTATTTAATTATAAATAAGTCGGCAGCAGGAAGAACAGACCAAATAAACAAAACAGAATTTTCGCTAATTACGTGAGTACTTCCATAACCTTCTATAACTCGACATTTTAAACCTTGAGGGTATTTTTCTTTGAGTTTTAAAATCTTATCTTTTGACAAACCGTGTGTGTTTATAAGTAGTGTAACTTTAAAAAGTTTTTCTTCTCTTTGAACCTGGCGGTAAGCAAAAACTTTAGTAAAATCAATATCGTGTTGGGTATAAGTATTTTTTGTTAATAATAATAACGCTATTAATAAATATTTAAAAAAACTTTTCATATATTGTTAAATTAAACCTTTTGCAAATATACGAAATAATATTATTAAATGTTTCAAAATTTATGTTGAAATTTGCAATTTTGTGTGATGATAGATTTTACGAAAGATAAAATAAAAAGTAGTATAATATATTTTGTAGTTCCTTTATTTGTTGGTAACATAATTCAAAATTTATTTTTTAATGTTGAAAGTATAATAGTAGGAAGGGGGATAAACGAAAGTGCTTTAGCATCGCTGGGCGTAACTTTTCCAATAATATTTACTATAATTTCGTTTATAGTTGGTTTATCATTTGGCTTCAATATTATAATTTCGCAATATTATGGAGCAAAGGATTATGAAAAAGTTCAAAAAGTTATAGATAATATAAATACTTTAATTTTAATTACTGCCATTTTTTTGACTATAATTTGTTCTCTTTTAAAGGGTTTTTTTGTAAGTATATTATCAACACCGTATCCTGTTAGTGAATATGCACGGCAATATTTGGGAATGTATTTTTTAGGTTTTTATTTCTTTTTTGGCTACAATATTAATTTAATGTTTTTACGTGCAATAGGGGATAGCAAAACCTCTCTATTTTTTATATTATTTTCAACATTATTAAATATAATTTTACTATACATATTCATAATATCGTTAAGACTTGATATTAGGTTTGTAGCTTTATCTTCAATAATATCGCAAGGAGTTACATATATAGTTTCGATAATATTTATTAATAAAAAGGTGCCATTTTTTAAAATAAATCTTTTTTCTTTTAGCTTAGATGTTAAGTTAATAAAGCAATCTGTAAAAGTTAGCTTGCCTACTGCTTTACAACAGTTATTTATTGCTTTGAGTTCAGTAGTAATTGTGGGTATAGTTAATAATCTGGGAGTATTAAGCATTTCGGCATATACAATAGCATATAGAGCTGAGTCGTTGATATTAATGCCTATTATGAATATTTCTTACACTTTAATGGTATTTGTAAGCCAAAATATTGGCAATCAGAATTATGAGCGAATAGAGGAGGGGTATAATTTTGTGAAAAAGCTTAGTTTTGCTTTAACTTTTTTGTTTTCTGTTTTGTTTATTATTTTTGGATATCGTATAGGTGCACTCTTTACTACAAACGAAGAAATAAGACATTTCACAAAAACATATTTTTACATAGTACCGGTGTTTTATGTAGTTTTTAACTATATGTTTAACAATAATGCTGTTTTACGAGGAGCAGGGTATACATTAGTGCCGATGTTAATAACGTTATTTTCTTTATGGGTATTAAGAATACCATCGGCATATTTTCTATCGAAGTACATAGGATTTATGGGTATATGTTTTTCTATTCCAATATCGTGGGTGGCTGGAAGTATATTATCGTATTATTTTTACAGAAAAGATAAATGGAAAGAATATTCAGTTGTTAAAAATAAAATTTCTAGCACAAAAGTTGATCAATCGATAATTGAAAAGCCTGTATAGGGTATTAGTATTTCTGGAATTTTAATACCACCCTCGAATTGGTTGTTTTCTAAAATTGCTGCTACTATTCTAGGTAAGGCAAGTGCACTGCCATTTAAAGTATGACATAAAAAATTTTTCCCTGTTTTTTTATCTTTATACTTTAAGTTCATTCTGTTTGCTTGAAATGTTTCAAAATTAGAAATAGAACTTACTTCGAGCCATTGATTTTGAGCCATACTAAACACTTCGATGTCGTAAGTAAGTGCAGATGTAAAGCTTAAGTCGCCACCACAAAGTTTAACAATTCTATATGGAAGGTTAAGCGAAATAACAATAGATTCGACATAACTTACCATGTCTTCTAGTTGTTTGTAAGAGCGATCGGGGTGTTCTATAACAACGATTTCTACTTTGTCGAATTGGTGAATTCTGTTAAGACCCCTTACATTTTGACCATACGATCCTGCTTCGCGACGAAAACAAGGTGTATATGCAGTAAGTTTTATTGGAAGCTCATCTTCGTTTAAAATTGTATTTTTATATATGTTAGTTAATGGAACTTCTGCAGTAGGTATTAAATATAAGTTATCTTCTTCTATTTTATACATTTGACCTTCCTTATCTGGTAATTGACCGGTACCAAAAGCGGTATTTTCATTAACTAAGTATGGAGGAATGTATTCTTTAAATCCTTGTTCAATTGCTTTGTCGAGAAAATAAGAAACTAAAGCTCTTTGAAGTTTAGCACCTTTTTCTACATACACAGGAAATCCACCTCCTGTAATTTTTACTCCTGCTTCGAAATCTATTATTTTGTATTTCTTACCTAACTCCCAATGAGGTAATAAGTTATTAGGTTTTGGTTCAGGTCCTCCAGTTTTTATTATTATGTTGTCGGTACTTCCTTTTCCTGCTGGTACAGACAAATGAGGAATATTTGGTATTTGGAGTATTTTATCATTAATATCTTTTTCAATGTTTTTTAGTTCTTTTTCAAGAATTTGAATTTTTTCTTTTATATTTGTTAGGTTTAACTTTAAAGTTTCTACTTCTTTTGTTTTATTTTCTTTAACAAGTGTGCCAATTAGTCGTGCATTTTTATTTGTTTCTTCTTGAAGTTTATTAAGTTCTGTTTGAACTTTTTTTCTTTTATTATTAAGTGTTTCTATCTCTTCTATTATGTTTTCGGCATTAAAATTTTTTATTTTTAGACGCGAAACAACAATATCTTTATTTTCTAATAAAAACTTTAATTGTAACATTTAAAGTTAAAATATTTTTTGATTTTTGATTTTAATTCGAAGAAATAGGTACTTCTTTTTCTATAGGTATAACATTAACAAACGATTTGCCTTGTTTTATTTTAAAATTAACTATACCATCTTTTAAAGCAAACAAGGTATAATCTTTACCCATTCCAACATTTTCTCCAGGGTGATATTTTGTACCTTTTTGCCTGACTATAATATTACCAGCTTTTGCAAACTGACCTCCAAATATCTTAACTCCTAATCTTTTACTTATTGAATCACGACCATTATTTGAACGACCTTCACCTTTTTTATGTGCCATAATGTATTTATTTTAAATTTATTTTTTCAATCAAGATCTGAGTAAAACGTTGTCGATGACCATTTAATTTTTGATATCCTTTACGTCTTTTCTTCTTGAATACAAGAACTTTATCGCCTTTAACATGTTGTAATACTTCAGCTGTCACATTTGCGTTTCTTATATAGGGGGCACCAATTTCAACGGAGCTTCCTGTATTTAAAAGTAAAACTTTATCGAAAGTGACTTTATCGCCTGTGTTTTTATCTTTCATAAAGTCAACAAAAAGCTTTTTACCTTCTTCAACTTTTATTTGCTTGCCCCCAATTTCTACTATTGCAAACATTTGTTTAATATTTTGAGAGCAAATTTAGATATTAAAAGTCAAATATACAATATGCTCAAAAAATTTTTTTAGTAAAAGTGCAAAGTTTGAATAATTTAAAAAGACAAACAATTAGCACCAAGTGCTAGTTACACAAGAATTTAAGTATAAACGATTAAAAGTTTTTATTAAAATTATTGAGGCCTAATGGATTTTTTAATAGATATATTTCAGCACTTCTTTACCTTGATTTACTAAATATCAAGCATTATATGTTTGTAGTAAGTTTAGTATCTTACGAAATAAATATAAAAAGTAATTATCTTTTCGAATAAAATTTTTTTAGTTTCAATATTAATTAAAAATTTTTTTAATAAAATATGTTGCTTGGGTTTAATTTAACCATAAAAATTATTTTTCAATCTTTTAGTTTCGAAATATCTTTTGAGACCTTTGCAAAACTACCTAAAAAAAATTTTTTTGCAATTATATATAATTAAAAATCAATATTTTTCAAAATACTTAGAGACGCTTACAAAAGATTTTGCAAGGTTCTCTTATTTTTATTCTGCTAAAGGTGCATAAATAAAGATTAAAGTAAGATTGGTTTAGCTTTAATAAAAACTTTACAGATTGATGAGTAGCTTAACAGAATATTTAACAGTAGGAAAAAATTTTGTTATTATAAAAAATATCAGCTCATTTTTAAAATACTTTGTTAACTACTTTAGTTATCCAATCGACTTTTCCAGCAGAAAAAAAGTGAAAACATTTAATACCGTTTGCCATTAGGTCTTTAATTTGATTTACTGTCCATTCAATACCCAAATCTTTAATGTGCTCGGGTTTAGATAATTTTAGAATTTCTTTTACTAATTCGTGTGGTATTGTAACATGGAAGTTCATAGGTATAGTGTGTAATTGATCTAAATTGGTTATGCATTTAATTCCTGGAATTATAGGTATTTTTATACCTGCTTCATTAGTAAGTTTCAAAAAGT
This sequence comes from Bacteroidales bacterium, assembly GCA_026416095.1. Classification (GTDB taxonomy): domain Bacteria; phylum Bacteroidota; class Bacteroidia; order Bacteroidales; family GWA2-32-17; genus Ch61. Next base: position 10,949 of record JAOAFV010000039.1, read on the forward strand.
TATAGAAGTATTTATTATCGAAAAACATTTGCGTAATTATGAAATGAGCCCCTTTATCGACTTTTAGTTTTAAATATGTAATATCTGTTTGTATATTAGGAGCTTCATGGTGTTTTTCGGGATAACCAGCAACACCAATGCAAAAATTTGTTGGGGTGGGGTATTCTGTGTCTACATCTAAAAAAATTCCCTTGTTCATTTGAGCAATTTGTTCTACTAGTTCGTAAGCATATCTATGACCGCCTTTTTTGGGTGTGAAATATTTTTGATGTTGAGGAGGATCGCCTCTTAATGCCAAAACATTATGTATGCCAAGGAAGTTTAAATCGATTAATGCATCTTCCGTTTCTTCGCGAGAAAAACCGCCACATATTAAATGAGGAACAACTTCGATATTATACTTAAATCGCAATGCCGCTGCAATAGCAACAGTTCCAGGTCGTTTTCTTAATCTACGCTTTCTTATATTATTTTCGTATTCTTCGTAAATAATCTCCTCTTGATGATAGGTTATGCTCAAAAATAGTGGCTTATATGGAATTAGTTCATCAACTAAGTTATAAATTGCTTCTATACCCGCCCCACGTAATGGTGGCAGTAATTCTACAGAAAAAACAGTATTCGATAATGTTTGTAAATACTGATCGATTCTGAATGCTTTTTTACACATGTTTTATTAAAATTTTTTTTAACTCTTCGATAGGTAATTTTTTCAACGAAGCGTAAAATTGTAATTGTTCATTACTTATTTTTCCAATGTTAAAATAACGAGCATTTGGATTTGCAAAATAATAACCGCAAATCGAGGTTTCTGGGATTAACATGTAATTTTCAGTTAATGTGACACCAAGAGTATTATTAGGATCTAAAATATGAAGAATTGTTTTTTTTTCGCTATGATCTGGGCAACATGGGTAACCAGGTGCTGGACGAATACCTTTAATTATCGTAGTTTTTGTATTGCTAAAGTTTGCTGATAGATTGTCGTAACCCCAGTATTCTTTCTGCACCAAAGTATGAAGGTATTCTGATGAAGCTTCTATTAGTTCATTGATGATTATTCGGTATATATATTGTGTCGCTAAATCTTCATGTTCTAATTGCTTATTATTAATGTAGCCAACAATTATGAATAAGCCAATATGATCTTTAACGGTAGGATCGCCAGAAACAAAGTCGGCTAATGACAAATAGCATTGCAATTGTTTATCTAGTTGTTCTGAACGTAAGAAAAATAATGAATATTCTTGTTGTTCATGGATTATACGAACAGCAAAAGGAGTACTTTGGGCACGAAAAAGGCCTATTTTGGCCCTTATACATAAAATATTATTCTTTATGATCCGATCTAAATACGTTAATAAGTTTTGCTTATAAAAGTCGTAATCGTAAATTTGTAATAAATTACTTTTGCTTTTAAGTTCTTTAGAAATTATTTTTTTTACGTTTAGATATTGTTTAATAACATTTAAATCGAGATTATTAAGTGAAATTATACCAAGATATTTGGGTTGTGGTGGTACCGATTCGAGAGGTACAATAAAGCGTTTTTTTTCAATATCGCGAAACAAACTATTTTTATTTTGATTACTACAAATAATATTTTTTTCGTAAGTAAAAGTTTTATCGGTCTTTTGGGGGTGTTGTGTTGATTGTATTTTATCATATTCTTCAGTGGAAGGGGGAAAAATTTTAGTAAGAATAGTAGGCAGCATTGGTGCTTCTTTTACTTTTAACACAATACCATTATATGCTTTAGAGATTTTTTCCTTTACAAATTTTTCTGTTACAGCGGCTCCTCCTAATAATAATGGTACATTTAAATTTGCTTCTTTAAGTGATATTGCAACTTCGAGCATTTCGTATAGCGATGGAGATATTAAACCACTTAAACCTATTGCATCAACATTATGTATTTGTGCTTTTTGAACTATTTCATTTTTGTCTACATTTACGCCTAAGTCAATAACATTATAGCCATTAGCTTGCAAAATCATTGATGCTATATTTTTCCCAATATCATGAACATCGCCTTTAACTGTTGCTAATAAAAATGTTTTCTGTTTAAAAGTAGAAACTGATGTATTTTGTTGTAATTTTTTTAGAATCGAATGGACTACCGAAGCAGAACGTAAAACCTCAGGTAATACTATTTTGCCGTTTTCGTAATGTTGACCAATATTTTGCATTGCTTTTATTATAATGTCTAATATTACTTGATAATTGAATTTTACCTTAATATTTTCAAGAAATTGAAGAGCTTTGGTTTCTTCGCCTGTCATAATTAATTGCTCAAAATGTTCTTGAGGAGTTAAGTTTCCTGTATTTTTTTTAAAATTATAATCTGTGTCAAATTTTAGATTTTCTAAATTATTGGGAGATATTTTGCTTAGTTTAATTAGTTCATCAATAAAATTTTCTGTTTTATTAAGTAAGGTTTGCTTTACGCTTATTACATAATCGTTATATTCTATTTCGGTATTTATTTCTTTTGGATTGCAAATTACAAAATCGATACCTCGTATTTTGACCTCATCGAAAAACAATTTATTGATTATTCTTCTAAATGTTATTACATTACGAAAAGCATAAGTTAAATTGCTTAAGCCACAAATTGTTTTTAATTGTGGAAATGTAGCTTTTAACCATTCAAGAAAATTTAATAAGTCAGGAATGTTAATAAAGTAATTGTCTTTTTTAGTACCTAAAGCTAATACACCAATATCGATAATTATATTTGAGATATTAAATTTATGTTTTTCGAAAATTTCTGCAAGTCGTATTGTTAATGATTTTTTTTGGTCGGGCAATATAGCTTGTTTGTATTCATCTTGAAGCATGACAACGAAAGATGCGCCTCTTTCAAATAATTCATAAGCTTTTGTTAAGAAGACTTGTTCACCATCTTTTAGCGACAAGGAGTTAATTGTTGCTCTACCAGGTATGTATTTTAAAGCTTCTAAAGCTAAGTTATAATTAGTTGTATCGATCATCCAAGGAACCGAGCTAACTAAGGAATCGGAACCAAAGTAAAAAAGTAAATCTTTAATAACTTCGGTTTGGGGTAGAGTAGGGTCATCGACATTTATATCTAACATATGAGCCCCGTGTTTAATTTGTTCGCGTGCAATTTCTATGGCTTTTATATAGTTACCTTCTTGAATAGCTTTATTAAACGATGATGAACCAAATATATTTGTACGTTCACCAATTAATATAGGCTTACAATTGTCAACATATAAAGATTTAAGGTTAGTTAAAATGAATTGATTATGGTAAGTAGAATTAGTCCATTGTCTTGGTTCAACATTGTGGCAAATTTTTGAGATTTGTGCAATATGCTTAGGAGTAGTTCCACAACAGCCTCCTATAATATTTATTTTTTTCTCTTGTACCCATTTACTTACTTCATGAACGAAATCATTAATGTTTTCTGTATAACAACCATTTTCGTCGGGTAATCCAGCATTAGGATAAACAATGATGGGAAGAGGTATGTCGAGTTTGTGAATTAAATCGATAACATCAGACATTTGTTTTGGTGAAAGAGAGCAATTGACACCAATTGCTAATGGATTTAACTGTATCATAGTATGAACAAAAGCATCGAGTTCTTGACCAGTAAAAAGCTTCATGGATGTTGGGTTTACAGTAGCTGAAATGATGAAATTTATTTTTTTATTTTTTCGTTTTTCGACAATGTGAATAGATTTAACAATTGCTTTTACATTTAGCGGGTCGAATGCAGTTTCAACAAGTAAAAAATCTACTCCCCCATCAATTAAGCCTTCTATTTGGGGAATGTACATCTCTATCATTTCATCCCATTGAATATATCGTTGTGTAAGTTGTGATGGATTAGCAGGTAAAGATAATGAACGCGACGATGGCCCAATTGAACCAGCTATGTATATATTTTTGTCTTTAGAAAGTTTTTGTTTATAAACATTAACTGCATTGCAAGCTATTTGTGCTCCTGCTAAAGAAATTTTATAAGAATATTCAGATAAATTATAATCTTGTAGTGAAATCTTATTTGAATTAAAAGTGTTTGTCTCTATGATATCGCTACCTGCTTCAAGGTAATTTAAATGTACTTGCATAACTATGCTGGGTTGGGTTATATTTAGAACATCATGAAGACCCTTTAAATCTTTGGTATGATGCTTAAAAAGTTCGCCTCTGTATTGTTGTTCAGATAAACGATACGATTGTAATACAGAGCCCATCCCTCCATCTAATATCAATACCCTTTTTTGTAATTCGTCCAAAATTTTATTGTTAAACTTGTACAAAATCACTTTATCAACTTAATATATTATTGCAAAAGTATATAATGTGCATGGTAAATACAATTATTATTTAATTAAAAATTTTTATTCTTTAAATTGTTTTGACAACTAATAGAATTTAATAATCGCCTAATTTATAAACAACGTTCTTAATGTGCTAAAAATGTAAAGTGTTTTAATACCTATTTAAGACTTTTAGTTCTTACTAATGCAGGTGTATTTGTTTGCTATGTTAATGTACGATTAACTCGTTAAAAGGCTAATTAGTAAGGTAATATATTTAAATTTTTTTTTGTGTGTATTTAATATGTTTATGAGTTTGGCATTTAAATATAATACAACATTGTGTTTATAATAGTTTTTTAGTATTAAGCCATATGTTTATATAATGTTTAAATAACTTTTTATTGGTAAGAGTTTTACTTAACTTTATTGCAAAGCAAAGTACCAAATGAATCTCATTATTTCTGACACTTATTTAATTTAGAGGTAAGTTTTTTGATTAAAATATTGTAATTTTAGATGTCAAACACATTGTTTTATTTAGTTACGACTAATTTTTAATTCTCTACAAATGATATATCTCTACTTTTTATTTTCTTAGTTTTTCAATTTTTTTCTAATAACTTAATACTTCTTTTTAAAAAGTTTTCGAATCTTTCGTGTTTTAAAAGATTATGAGACAATAGAGCTATATCAATTATCTGGCTTAATAAATCGTTTTGTTGTGCATAATCGGTAATTATTTTCTTTTTTTCATTAATAATGCTTTCAAGTTCTTTGTCTTTTTCTTCTATAACCGTTTTATTTTCGTCGTATTTTTTTCTTAATTCTTCTAATTCTTTTTTTAGGCTATCAATTTTTTGTTGTAAAGGTTCTAATTGTTTTTTTAAGGTTTCATGTAATTCGGAATTTATTTTTTTAATTAAATCATGATTAGTATTTACAACGAAATTAAAAAGATCAGAAACATTCCTGTATATATGTGAAGGCGAGAATTGCGACATATCTTTCATTCTTCTTATGTATTCACTTTGAGTTATCAAAGCTGGCATTTCTGAATCTGCTACAGGTTCGAACGAAACAAGAAATTTTTCTTTATCAGGAAGTATTGCAAATACAGCATATCTAAAGTTTTCCTGTTCTATTTCGGAAAACTGAGTTTTTTGAGTGTCGTCTTTTTCAATAAGTTTTTCAAGAATATCTGAATCGACGCGTTTAAAAATTAAATTTTTTTCTTTAGTTTCAAGATGATTAATAAAAGCGATGTCGAGGTGTCCGTCAAGTACTAAAACATCGTACCCTTTGTTTTTGGCCCTTTGTATGTATGTATATTGCTTTTCGGTATCGGTAGTATAAAGTACAACTATATTTTTATATTTATCTTTTTGATTAGATTCTATTAATTTTTTGTATTCTTCGAGTGTGAAATATTTATTTTCTGTGTTTTTAAATAGTGCAAAGGCAATAGCTCTATCATAAAATTTTTCATCGGAAATCATGCCATATTGTATAAAGAGTTTTAGATCTTCCCACTTTTTTTCAAAATCTGCTCTATTATCTTTATAAATATCGTTTAATTTATCGGCTACTTTTTTGGTTATGTGCGATGATATTTTTTTTACTTCTGGATCGTTTTGCAAGTAACTTCTTGAAACATTTAATGGGATATCGGGTGAATCAATTACTCCATGGAGCAAAGTAAGATAATCGGGAACAATTCCTTCGATATTATCGGTAACAAATACCTGTTTACAATATAATTGGATTTTTCGTTTTTGAATATCGAAAGGCGATGTTATTTTGGGGAAGTATAAAATTCCTGTTAAATTAAAAGGATAATCGATATTTAAATGAATATGAAACATAGGTTCTTCAAATTCTCGAGGATATAGTTCTTTATAAAATTTTTTATAATCTTCGTCTTTAAGATTCTGTGGTTTTTGCAACCATAATGGGTTTGTATTGTTAATGATATAATCTTCGTCTGTTTCAACAAGTTTACCATCTTTAAATTCCTTCTTTTTGCCAAAAACTATTGGGATTGGTAAAAATTTACAATATTTGTTAAGTAGTTCTTCAATTTTGTCTTCTTCAAGAAACTCTTTATATGTTTCGTCGGTTATGTGAAGAATAACATCGGTACCGTGTTCAGATCGTTCAGCTTCTTTTATTTCGAATTCAGGTGTACCTTCACATATCCATTTAACTGCCTTTGCTCCTTCTTTATAAGACTTTGTAATTAATTCAACCTTATTAGCTACAATAAAAGCTGAATAAAAACCTAATCCAAAATGACCAATCAAATTAACTTCGTCTTTATACTTAGAAAGAAATTCTTCGGCGCTTGAAAAAGCAATTTGATTTATGTATTGATTTACTTCTTCTTCGGTCATTCCAATTCCGAAGTCTGACACAATAATTTGTTTGTTCTTTTTATCAACTTTTACATATATTTTTTTATTTCCAACGTCGCCTTTATACTCTCCTTTTCGGGCAAGGACTTTTAATTTTTCTGTTGCATCGATAGCATTAGATATTAATTCTCTTAAAAATATTTCTTGATCGGAATATAAAAATTTTTTTATAATAGGAAAAATGTTTTCGGTTGTTACTCCTATTTTACCTTTCATAGGTTTATGGTTTGGTGTGATAAACTACAAAAAAAATACCAATAATTGTTTACTGCCAAATAGTCACTTTTTATAGTTTTATGAAGAAACTATCTTCCTTTTCGTTTTAAAAACAGCTGAATAAACTTTATATCGCTACCTTCAAAAGTAAAAGATAACATAAGCATTTTGCTGTTCATATATTCAATGGCTCGAGTATATTGAGTATTATCGGGCACAATTACATTGTTAAGCCCAACTACATATTTTAATTCTATTGCAAATTTAAAGTACTGAAGAAAAAAATCGCAACCGAAACCAATTTCGTAATAGTAACTATATCGTTTCAGACGAATTTTAGGCATTTCTTCTTCACGAATTCTTTTTTGCGAAGCAAGATCAATTTTAATACTTGCACCGCCTATAAGATAAGGTCTAAAGTTATTTAAACGTTTCCCTTTATATTGTATCAACAATGGAAAATCAAGAAAAGTAGATTCAATTTTCATTGTATGGGTGAACATTATTGTGTCTTTTCGTACCCAATATTCTAAATTTCGTTGGCCTAAATTTAAACCAGGTAGAAAGCGAAGAGAAAAATCTGGATAGAAATTGTAATTACTTACAATATTAATGTTTAAGCCTAATTGTGGAATATTTTCTACTGAATAAACAGAATCTAAATACCAGAATTCACCAGAATTATGAATTGTAAAATCCATCCAATTAAAACCAAGTGCCATGCCAAAATGAAGAGGTACAACATCGTATTTCTGTAAATTCATTGGAACCTTGTTTTGTGTATATGAATTTATTAAGCAAAAAACACTAAATATTATATTAACTAATTTCTTCACAAGAAATTAAAAACGATATTTTTTAATATTTATTTTACAAATACAAAGATACCAATTATATTGAAGTATGATTTTTTATATACAATTTTAAAGTTATTTTTTTTTATTAGTTCAATTATCTCGTTGGCAGTATAAAATTCTTTTATGCTTTTATAGAAATAATTGTAAGATATTTTATTGCCTGTAAAGATTTTTCCAATTAATGGTACTATATACTTCAAATAAAACTCTAAAAAAATATTTAGATTATCTTTGAATCGTATTGCTTCTAAAATCACAAAAGGGGATCCTTTTTTTAGAATTCTATAAATTTGTGTAAGGGCTTTTTCAAGGTTTTCGAAATTTCTTATTCCAAATGCAACCATGGCACCATTAAAAAATTCATCGCAAAAATTATTATCTTCTATACTTTGCAAAATAAGTGAACAATTTTTTACTCTTTTTTTTATTATTTTTTTTTGAGCAATCTCGAGCATCTTTTCAGATATATCAATTCCAGTATATTCAATTGTATTATTTAATTTAGAAGAAACTATAATCATTTCTGCTGTACCAGTAGCAATATCAAGTACTTTTTGAGGGTTATAGTTCATTAATAAACTTACGGCCTTTCTTCTCCATAGTTTATCTAGAAATAAAGTCATTATGCTATTAACTTTATCGTAATTGTATGAAATTGGATTAAAAACCGAAGTAACAAAAGAATGTGATTTAAACATTTTTTTCCATTATTTTATTAATAGCATTCATGTATAGATTTTCATAATCGCTAACGAAACCGTAAGAAATGTCATCAATTCTAAATTCACCTTTAGTAACATGCCCAAGAGTAATAAATGGTACTTTTTTTTCGATCATAAAGTCCAAAAAATAAGGTTCGTTTTTACTGCTAACAGTTACAACTACTCTTCCTTGGGCTTCGCCAAAAAGAAAAGAGTCTAGGCGAATTTCGCTATCTGTAGTAATGTCGAATCCTAGTTTATTGGGTATAGCAGATTCTAAAAGACATATAAATAGACCACCTTCTGAAACATCGTGAGCTGAATTTATTAATTTTAATTTAACTAATTCTATCATAATTTTTTGTAAATACTTTTCCCATTTCAAATCGAAAAATGGAGCAGGCGACTCTTTTATTTTATGATAATTTATTAGATATTGAGATTGATTTATATCGTCTTTAATTGGGCCTATCAGATAAATCATATCGCCCTTTTGTTTAAAAGCTAAAGTCATTATGTTTTCTTTTTCTGTTATTCCAAGCATACCAATAACAGGTGTAGGGAATATAGGTATTATTTTCTTTCCTTTTTTTATTTGATTATAGAAGCTAACGTTTCCGCCTGTTACTGGTGTATTAAAAGCTTTACATGCCTTTGCCATGCCTCTTATTACTTCAACAAATTGCCAATATACTTCGGGGTTGTATGGATTTCCAAAGTTTAAGCAATTTGTTATAGCAAGTGGCTTTACACCTGAACATACTAAGTTCCGAGCTGCTTCGGCTACTGCAATTTGAGCACCTTTATAAGGATTGGCCCAAACATAATGCGAATTGCAATCAACAGTTACTCCAAGTATTTTGCTTGTTTCTTTAATGTTTATTAGTCCTGCATCGGCCGGGAAATTAGTTGTTATGTTATTAGTTCTTACCATAGTATCGTATTGTTCATAAATCCATCTTTTAGAGGCAATTGTAGGTAACTGGACAAGAAATTTTGCCGCTTCAATGTATTTTTCTTCTTCTTTTTTAATTTTTTTAATATTAAAAGTTTTCAATTTTTTTATATATTTTGGCTTTTTTGCTTTTCTTTCGTAAACAGGGGCTCCACCTCCTAAAACAAGCGATGATGCAGGTACTTCTGCTACTATTTTATTATTAAAGTAAAAATAAAGTTTATCTTCTTTTATAACTTCGCCAATTATTGCATAGCCAATATCCCATTTTTCAAGTATTTTTTCAACTTTTTGTTCGTTACCTTTTTCAACAATCATTAACATTCTTTCCTGAGATTCTGATAAAAGTATTTCCCATGGTTCCATATCTTGCTGACGTAAAGGTACTTTGTCTAAGTGAATTTTCATTCCTACTTTTCCTCTAGCCGACATTTCCGAAGTAGAACAGATAATACCTGCGGCTCCCATGTCTTGCATAGCTACTATTAGGCCTTGTTCGTTAAGCTCTTGTGTTGCTTCTAGCAGTATTTTTTCCATGAAAGGGTCGCCAACTTGAACACTAGTAATTTTTTCGGCAGAGTTTTCATTGAGATCGGCACTTGCAAATGATGCTCCATGAATACCGTCTTTGCCTGTTTGGGAACCTATAATATAAACCGGATTCCCAATTCCTTTTGCAGTTGCTGATATAATCTTATTTTTTTTAACTATACCAACCGACATAGCATTTACCAGAGGGTTTTCATTATAACAGTCATCGAAATAAACTTCTCCACTAACTACTGGAACACCAAAAGAGTTACCATAATCACCAATTCCGCGTACAACACCATCTAACAACCATTTTGTTTTTTCTAAAGCAATATTTCCGAAGCGCAAAGAATTGAGTTGGGCAATAGGTCTTGCTCCAGTAGTAAATATATCCCTATTAATACCACCAACACCTGTTGCTGCGCCCTGATATGGCTCTATAGCCGAAGGATGATTATGCGATTCTATTTTAAAAACGCAAGCATAATTTTCACCTATATCTACTATGCCAGCATTTTCGCTTCCTGCTTCGGCGAGTAAGCATTTTCCTTTACGTGGTAGTGTTTTTAACCATTTTATTGAATTTTTGTATGACGTATGTTCCGACCACATAGCAGAGTAAATAGCTAATTCTGTATAGTTAGGAGTTCGCCCAAGAATTTTTTTTATCATTTTAAATTCTTCGGGCAGTAACCCTAAGTTTTTAGCATCTTTAATAGTAACTTTTTTCATATAAAATTGGGCAAAAATTATGAAACAAAAGTAATAAAAAGGAAAAAAAACTTATATAAAATTTTTTATTTTTAGAAAGATTTAATATCTTTGCAAAGCAATTTAAGCCCAGGTGGTGGAATTGGTAGACACGCCAGTTTGAGGGACTGGTGCTGTAACAGGCGTGCAGGTTCGAGTCCTGTCCTGGGCACTGAAAGTTATCCCTTCGTTAATTCATGAAAAATTTCTTCTAAGCCTTTATCTTTTTTTTGCATTGTTAAAATTGGGTTATTTGAGGTAACTGAATAGTTGTATAAAATATATCTTATATCGTCCTGACAGTTTGCCTCTATAATAAATTTTGTCTTGCTTATTTCTTTTACTTGTGTAATTCCTTTTATTTTTTCGAGTTCTTTTTTAGTAACACTATTTTTAAATTCCACTATTATTACTTGCTTATTAAAACTTTCTGCAAATTTCCTAAGATCATCGTTTTTGCTATCGGCAACAATTTTCCCTTTATTAATAATAATAATTCTATTACATATTGCCTCAACTTCTTGCATAATGTGTGTAGAAAGTAAAACGGTTTTTTCTTTTCCAAGTTCTTTTATTAAATTTCTAATTTCGATTACTTGATTTGGGTCAAGTCCACTTGTTGGTTCATCCATAATAAGTACCGATGGGTTATGTAGCAAAGCTACTGCCAGTCCTACCCGTTGTTTATATCCTTTCGATAATGCTCCTATTTTTTTTCGTAATTCTGAACCTAAACCAACAAGTTCAATAATTTCGTTAATTCTCTTTTTTAACTCTCTTTTTTTTAAACCATAATATTGTCCACTTATGTATAATAGTTCTTTTATATACATATCCAAATATAACGGATTATTTTCAGGTAAGTAACCTATTTCTTTTCGCACTTTTATAGAATCTAATAATATGTTTTTTTCATTTACAAAAACTTCTCCTTCGTCTGGTGGTATTATTCCCATGATTATTTTCATTAAAGTTGTTTTTCCTGCCCCATTTGGTCCTATAAAACCGAATATTTCGCCCTTTCCTACGGTGAAATTTATTTTGTCTAATGCAACTTGTTTATTATAAGTCTTTGTTACATTAATAATTTTTATTGACATTTTTTTCACAAAGTTACATTTTTTTGTTAATAAAATAATTTGGTTATTATTAAAATTTAGCCAAACTTTGTGCTAATTAAAATAGGTAAATCATTTTATGAGCGAAGAAATAAGACACGAATGTGGCATTGCTCTATTAAGATTAAGAAAACCTTTGGAATATTATTTTTCTCAATATGGAACATGGATGTATGGTATAAATAAGATTTATCTTTTAATGGAAAAGCAACACAATCGTGGACAAGATGGAGCTGGATTAGCTGTTGTTAAAATTGATCCTCAACCGGGTAGTCAGTATATCGATAGAATTAGATCTGTTAATTCACAGTCACTTTTAGATATATTTGAGCAATTATTTTCTACTTTGGAAACAATTAAAAACAAAAATCCAGAAAGATTTTTAGATCCTACTTGGGCAAAAATGAATGTTCCTTTTGCAGGCGAAGTATTTTTAGGACACCTACGATATGGTACATTCGGTAATAACGACATAAATTATGTTCACCCATTAGTTAGAGAGAATAATTGGAAAACAAGAAATTTAATTATAGCAGGTAATTTTAATCTTACAAATACTTCGGAACTTTTTGAGCATCTTATTGAACTTGGACAACATCCGAAGGCATATTCCGACACTGTTACAATACTTGAAAAAATTGCTCATTTTCTAGACGACGAGGTAGAAAGAATATTTAATAAATATAAACGACAAGGTTTCGATAATAAAACTATTACCGATTATATTTCGAAAGAGATTGATATTGTAAGAATATTAAACAATTCAGCATGGAGGTGGGATGGGGGATTTGTAATTGGAGGTATTATTGGAAATGGCGATTCTTTTATATTCCGAGATCCTTGGGGTATTCGTCCTGCTTATTATTACTGTAATGAAGAAATTGTTGCGGCTGCAAGTGAAAGACCTGCTATACAAACTACTTTTAATGTAAAATTCGATGATGTCGAAGAATTACCACCAGGTCATGCATTAATAATTAAATACGATGGAGAACATAAATTAGAAAAAATAATAGAGCCATATAAAAAAAAGAGTTGTAGCTTCGAAAGAATATATTTTTCAAGGGGTACAGATAAAGAAATTTACAACGAACGAAAAATGTTAGGGAAACTAATTGCTCCTAAGGTTTTACATGAAATAAACTACGATCTTGAAAATACCATTTTTACATATATACCTAATACTGCTATAGATGCATTTTTAGGGTTAATCGAGGCAATTAGAGAGTATTGCGATCAAATAAAAAAAGAGAAACTCTTGAACAGAAACTTAACGGAACAAGAGATTGATAAAATTCTTAAGATACATCCACGTATAGAAAAACTAGCTGTTAAAGATTTAAAATTAAGAACTTTTATCACTGCCGATGATAATCGTAAAGATCTTGTAGCACACATATATGATGTTACATATGGCGTAGTTAACCCATCGGATACAGTTGTTATTGTCGACGACTCAATTGTTAGAGGTACTACCCTTAAAGAAAGTATTCTAACTATGTTCGATAGATTAAATCCAAAGCGAATAGTAATTGTATCGTCGGCACCACAAATAAGATTTCCAGATTGTTATGGTATAGATATTGCTAAATTACAAGATTTTATTGCATTTGAGGCAGCTATAGCTTTACTTAAAGAAAAGAAAATGGAAAATTTACTCAACTATATTTATAAAAAATGCAAAGAACAAGAAAATTGGCCTAAAGAAGAAATTGTAAATTACGTAAAATTGATATACGACCAATTTACCGATGATGAAATTTCAAAAAAAATAGCTGAAATGTTACATGATAACAAAATAAAAGCCGAATTAAAAATTATTTATAATACAGTTGAAAACCTACATAAAGCATGTCCAAACCACACAGGCGATTGGTATTTTACTGGAGATTATCCTACTCCTGGTGGAAATAAAATTGTAAACACTGCCTTTATTAATTACATAGAAGGAAAAAACATTAGAGCTTATAGTTAAAATTTTAATTCACCTGCTCCTTGTCTTATTATTTCAATCTTATCGCCAGTGCAATCTACTATTGTAGATGGAATTAAATTTCCATAGCCACCATCTATAACAATGTCAACATCATTTTTATATTTTTCGTGAATTAATTCAGGGTCGGTCATATACTCTTGTATATCATCAAAAGCTATTACTGAAGTTGAAAAAATAGGATTACCTAACGCATTAACAATTTCAAGCGAAATTTTGTTGTTTGGTATTCTAATACCTATCGTCTTCTTTTTGTTTAACTTAAGCATTTTTGGTACTTTGTTGTTTGCTTCAACTATAAATGTAAACGGTCCAGGCAAATTTTTTTTCAATAATTTGAAAATTTCATTACTTAATGGATTAGTAAACTCGCTTATTTGACTTATGTTTGAAAAAATTAAACTAAACTGTGCTTCTTCTGGGTCAATATTCTTTAATCTTGCTATTTTCTCGAATGCTTTGTGCGAAAAAATATCACAACCAAATGCATACAAAGAATCTGTAGGATACACTATTACTCCATCATTTTTTAATACTTCAACAACTTTTTTTATTATCTTTTGCGATGGATTTTCAGCATATACCTTAACAATCATATTTTTTTTTGCAAAATTAGTATTTTTCTTTTACAACAAACATATTTTAAATTTTTACTTAAATTTTGATGTTTAACTCATGATAAAAAATCATGCCATATTAATCAGATTGCAAATAACAGGTAGTTGTTGGTTTATAAAAAATATTACTAATCTGTCTCTAACTGTTGTCAAAAAATAGCCAAAAGTTTATTCAATAATTTTTTTTACTTAAGCATTTAATTAATTTATTTTGCAAGTATTTTTAAATTTTTTTATTAATAATTGTTTAAAAAAAAACTAAAAAAATTTTTTTAAAATGTTGTGAATATGAAAATAATATACTAATTTTGCAAACCATTTTTTGAAAACAACATTAATATATGCCAACTATACAACAGTTAGTAAGAAAAGGAAGAAAAGAAAAGAAAAGGAAAAGCAAATCGCCTGCTTTACATGGTTGCCCCCAAAAAAGGGGTGTATGCTTACGAGTCTACACCACAACACCTAAAAAACCAAATTCTGCATTGCGCAAAGTTGCAAAAGTTAGATTAACCAATAAAGAGGAAGTTATAGCTTACATTCCAGGCGAAGGACATAATTTACAAGAACACTCTATTGTACTGGTAAGAGGAGGCCGTGTAAAAGATTTGCCAGGCGTACGTTATCATATTATAAGAGGTGCCCTCGATACTGCAGGTGTCGAAGGCCGTAAAAGAGGTCGTTCGTTATATGGTACAAAACGTCCGAAAAAAACTGCTGTTGCAAAATAAATAAATTATGAGAAAAGGTAAAGCAAAGCGTAGAATATTGCTCCCTGATCACCGATATAACGATGTAATGGTTACTCGCTTCATCAATAACTTAATGAAACAAGGGAAAAAAACTGTTGCTGCAAAGATATTTTATACTGCCCTTGAATTAATTGAAAAAAAAGCAAAAGAAGTTGGATTAACACCACTTGAATATTGGAAAAAAGCCCTTGAAAACGTTACTCCTCAAGTTGAAGTTAGGAGTCGTAGAATAGGTGGTGCTACTTATCAAGTCCCAACAGAAATAAACCCAGAAAGAAAAATATCTTTAAGCATGAAAAATTTAATACAATTTGCTCGAAAAAGAAATGGCCGTTCGATGGCAGAAAAACTTGCAGCAGAAATAATTGCAGCTTATAACAACGAAGGTGGTGCATTTAAACGTAAAGAAGAAATTCATCGTATGGCCGAAGCTAATAAAGCGTATGCTCATTTTCGTTTTTAATGTATGAGTGTAGATCTTAAACATATAAGAAATATTGGTATTGCTGCTCACATAGATGCAGGTAAAACAACTACAACTGAGCGAATATTATATTACACCGGAGTTAATTACAAAATAGGCGAAGTAGATGAAGGCACTGCCACAATGGATTGGATGATACAAGAACAGGAAAGAGGTATTACAATTACTTCGGCCGCAACAACTGTATATTGGACTTTAAATGACATAAAGTACCAAATAAATATAATTGATACCCCAGGGCATGTTGATTTTACTGTTGAAGTAGAACGTTCTTTGCGCGTTCTTGATGGCATGATTGCTGTATTTTGTGGTGTTGGTGGCGTTGAACCTCAATCAGAAACTATTTGGCGACAAGCAAATAAATATAATGTACCACGAATAGCATTTATAAATAAACTCGACAGAATTGGCTCCGACTATTATTCTGTTATAACTCAAATAGAAAAAAAATTAAATGCAG
Source organism: Bacteroidales bacterium (assembly GCA_026416095.1). Lineage (GTDB taxonomy): Bacteria > Bacteroidota > Bacteroidia > Bacteroidales > GWA2-32-17 > Ch61. Next base: position 27,092 of record JAOAFV010000039.1, read on the forward strand.
TACCAGTTCCATTACAAATTCCTTATGGATGTGAAAATGATTTTAAAGGTGTTATAGACCTAATTAATGGAAAATTAATAACATGGAAAGAAGAAACATTAGGTGCTGAGTATAATATTTCTGAAATACCATCTGATTACAAAAATTTATACATAGAATGGAAAGAAAATCTTTTGGAAAAATTAGCTGAAAATAACGATTATATTCTTGAAAAATACTTATCTAATAAAGAGACAATAACTCAAGAAGAATTACATTCAGCTATACGTAAATCTACTATTGAACTTAAAATAGTACCTGTTTTATGTGGAGCTGCAGTTAAAAATAAAGGCATTCAGCCTCTAATAGATGCCGTTGTTCGTTATTTACCTAGCCCCCTCGACATACCACCCGTAAAAGGAATTAATCCATTTACAAACGAAGAAGTACAAGCAATAACTCATCCCCAGGAACCCATTACAGCATTAGCATTTAAAATTGCCATTGATCCTTACTTCGGAAAACTTGTATACTTAAGAATTTACTCAGGAACATTAAAAACGGGCGATTTACTTTATAACCCACGAACAAAAAAGAAAGAACGTACAACTCGTATCTTTAGAATGCATGCAAATAAGCAAAATTCAATCGAAAAAATCGAATGCGGTGATATATGTGCTTGTGTAGGATTAAAAGATGTATTTACAGGCGACACTTTATGCTCCGAAAAAAAACCAATCTATTTAGAAAGTATAACATTTCCAGAACCTGTTATTAGCATGGCAGTTGAACCAGTAAATCAATGTGATATAGAAAAGCTAAATACCACTTTAATTAAAATAAGTGAAGAAGACCCTACATTTAAAGTTAAATTTGATGAAAATACTGGCCAAACAATAATTCAAGGAATGGGAGAATTACACCTTGATATAGTAACCGATCGCTTACAACGCGAATTTAATATCTCTATTAATAAAGGTGCCCCCATGGTGGCTTACAAAGAAGCTTTTCTCAATTTTGTTACTCATACCGAAATTCTTAAAAAACAAATTGCTAATAAAAATAAATATGCTGAAATAACAGTAACAATTGGGAATGCTGATAAAGGATATAGCGGTTTACAGTTCATAAACGAAATAGAAGATAAACACTTCCCTAAAGAATATTTAAATGCAATAGAAAACTCTTTTAGAATGTCTATGCTAAATGGCCCTCTTGCTAGTTATCCTCTGGATAATATGAAAGTAGTACTTCATAATGCAAAGTACCTCCCAGTAGAATCTGACACTCTTGCGTTCGAAATAGTAGCTAATATGGCCTACCGTTCAGTATGTCAAAAAATAAAAGCAACATTATTAGAACCAATAATGAACCTAGAAGTGGTAACGCCTGAAGAATATGTTGGTGATGTACTAAGCGACATTACAAAACGTAGAGGAATAATAAAAGAAACAGAAATGAAACATGGAGCAAGAATTATAAGAGCATTGGTCCCTTTATCAGAAATGTTTGGATATGTTACTGTTTTAAGATCGCTTACTTCGGGAAGAGCTTCTTCAACGTTACAATATGCATATTATGAACAAATGCCAACTCAAATGGCAAACGAAATTTTGAGAAAAATTACTGGTAAAGAATTAATAATAAATTAATAATATGAATCAGAAAATTAGAATAAAACTTAAATCATACGACTATAATCTAGTAGATAAATCGGCAGAAAAAATTGTAAAAACTATAAAAGCAACTGGTGCAATTGTAAGAGGACCAATACCACTTCCAACCCATAGAAGAATTTTTACAGTAAACCGCTCTACCTTCGTACATAAAAAATCGCGCGAACAATTTCAATTATGTACTCACAAACGATTATTAGATATTTATAACACTTCAAACAAAACTATAGAAGCATTAATGAAGCTAGAATTACCAAATGGTGTAGAAGTTGATATAAAGGTATTATAAAATATAAATAAAATGGCTGGATTGTTGGGCAAAAAAATTGGAATGACTTCGGTTTTTAGTGACAACGGGAAATGGATACCGTGCACTGTTTTACAAGTGGGGCCTTGTGTTGTTACACAAGTTAAAACAAAAGAAAAGGATGGTTACGACGCTTTACAGCTTGCATTTGATGATAAAAAAGAAAAAAATACACCTAAACCATTAAGAGAACACTTTAAAAAAGCTAATACTACACCCAAAAGATTTGTAAAAGAAATAAAAAACTGGGATACTCAATATAAATTAGGTGATGTAATAACGGTAGAAATATTTCAATCTGATAAATATGTTGATGTAACTGGCTTTTCAAAAGGTAAGGGATTTCAAGGAGTTGTTAAAAGACACAGATTTGCTGGTGTAGGTGAACAAACCCATGGACAACATAATCGATTACGAGCACCTGGCTCATTAGGAGCAAGCTCTTTCCCGTCAAGGGTATTTAAGGGAATGAGAATGGCTGGTAGAATGGGAAATAAAAGAGTTAAAATGATTAATCTTGAGATAATTAAAATACTGCCCGAACATAACTTATTAGTTGTTAAAGGTTCTGTACCTGGTTATAATGGATCGTATGTAATAGTAGAAAAATAAATGGAACTGCAAGTTTATAATATTAAGGGAGAAACAGTAGGCCGTACTGTTAAGTTAAATGATGATATATTTGGCATTGAACCAAATAATCATGCTATTTATTTAGATGTTAAAAGAATTTTGGCCAATAGAAGACAAGGTACAAGTAAAACCAAACATAGAGGTGAAATTGCTGGTAGTACCCGAAAAATAAGACCACAAAAGGGTACAGGAGGAGCTAGATTTGGAAGCATCAAAAATCCCCTTTTTAGAGGAGGCGGTAGAGTTTTTGGGCCTGTACCACGAGATTATAGTATTAAAATTAATAAAAAAGTAAAAGCACTTGCAAGAAAGTCTGCCTTGTCTTCGAAAGCTAAAGAAAATGCAATAATAATTGTAGATAAGGTCGACTTTGACTCGCCCAAAACAAAAAATTTTGTACAATTAAAGAAAAATTTTAACATTACTGAAAAAAAACTACTTTTAATTTTGAATGAAATTAAAAATAATGTAATTTTGTCGGCTCGAAATTTAAAATGTTCTAATATTTTAAGTGTCTCGCAATTAAATACTTACGATATACTTAATGCTAATGTATTAATGATGGAAGAAGAGGCACTTAAAAGTTTAGAACAAATATTAAATACATAAAAAAATGGGAATAGAAGACATAATAATTAGACCAATAATAACGGAAAAAATGACCAATCAAGGTCAAAAATTAAATAAATATGGTTTTATAGTTCATAAAAATGCAAATAAAATACAAATTGCTAAAGCTATTGAAAAATTGTATAACGTAAAAGTTGAAAAAGTTAATACAATTATTCAAAGAGGAAAAAGAATAGTTAGGTATACAAAAACGGGGTTTAGTAGAGGACGTAAACCCTTTGTTAAAAAAGCTTATGTAACATTAAAAGAAAATTATAAAATAGATTTTTTTAGTAATATTTAAAAACAATGGCAATAAGAAAATTTAAACCAGTTACACCGGGAACAAGATTTAAAGCAATAAGTACTTTCGAGGAGATAACTAAAACTTCTCCCGAAAAGTCTTTAATTGTTCCCCTCAAAAGTACAGGTGGCCGTAATAACCAGGGAAAAATGACAATGAGGTATAGAGGAGGTGGCCACAAAAGATTTTATAGAATAATCGACTTTAAAAGGGATAAAGATGATATACCTGCAATAGTTAAATCTATTGAATATGACCCAAATAGAAGTGCGAGAATTGCCTTACTCGCATATAAAGATGGCGAAAAAAGATATATTATTGCTCCTGATGGCTTAAAGGTTGGTCAGCAAGTAATGTCTGGTAAAAATGCTCCTATCGAAATAGGTAATGCCCTGTATCTTTCAGACATTCCTTTGGGTAGTGTTATTCATAATGTTGAATTATCTCCTGGTAGAGGAGGTAAAATTGCTAGAAGTGCTGGTTGTTCTGTTACTCTATTAACAAAAGAAGGCAAATATGCTATAATTAAAATGCCTTCTGGAGAAACAAGAAAAGTACTTCTTACATGTAAAGCTACCATTGGTAGTGTTTCGAATCCCGATCATATATTAGAAACAAGCGGAAAAGCTGGAAGAAGCAGATGGTTGGGAAGGCGACCGCGAACTCGTGGTGTTGCTATGAACCCTGTCGATCATCCTATGGGTGGCGGTGAAGGAAAAGCATCGGGTGGTCATCCTAGAAGTAGAAAAGGCTTATATGCTAAAGGTAAAAAAACAAGAAAAAAGAAGAATCCAACTTCTAAATTCATTATTGAACGACGCCCAGCTAATAAAAATAAAAGTAAATAAACTATGAGTAGATCGTTAAAAAAAGGACCTTACGTATATTATAAACTAATGCGTAAAGTGATTAAAATGCAACAAAGTGGTAAAAAAGAAGAAATTATAACATGGTCTAGAGCTTCAATGATTACTCCAGAATTTGTTGGACTTACTATTAAAGTTCATAATGGTAGAAGATTTATTCCAGTTTATATTACAGAAAATATGGTAGGGCATCGGTTAGGAGAGTTTGCCCCAACAAGAACTTTTAAAGGTCATCCAGGAAATAGAAAAGAAAGTAAATAGAAAAGAAAGTAAAAATTAAATATTTATGGGTAAAAGAAAAAGAATAGCAGCTGAAATAAAAAAAGAAGAAAAAAAGAAAATGGTTATTGCTTCTTTAAAAAATTACCCAGCTTCGCCTCGAAAAATGCGCCTTCTAGCCGACTTAATAAGAGGATTAGAAGTTAATAAAGCTTTGGATATATTGAAATATTCTAAAAAAGCACAAGCTCTTCCGCTAAGAAAATTACTGCTCTCGGCTATAAATAATTGGCAACAAAAAAACGAAGATAAAAGATTGGAAGATGCAAACTTATTTATTAAAACAATTTATGTAGATGGTGGTCGAATGCTTAAAAGAATTTTGCCTGCTCCACATGGAAGAGCTTATAGAATAAGAAAAAGGTCAAATCATGTAACAATTATTCTCGATTCTATGAATAAAGAAAACAATATTGAAAATATAAATGAAAAAAGTTTAGAAGTACAAAAATCTTAAAGAAATGGGACAAAAAGTAAATCCAATAAGCAATAGAATGGGGTTTATTAGAGGTTGGGATTCTATTTGGTTCGATACTAAATCATATGCCGATAAAGTAGAAGAAGATTATAAAATTAGAAAATACCTCAGAACACGACTGAGCAAAGCAAGTATTTCGAAAATTATAATCGAGCGCACTCCCAAACTTGTGATTTTAACAATTCATACCGCCCGCCCCGGTACAATAATTGGTAAAGGTGGTCAAGAGGTCGATAAATTAAAAGAAGAAATTAAAAAATTAACTTCAAAAGATATTCAAATAAATATTGTCGAAATTAAAAGACCTGAAATAGACCCTTACCTTATTGCTACCAACATAGCAAGACAAATCGAAGGTCGTATATCGTACCGAAGAGCAATTAAAATGGCAATCGATGCTGCTATTAGAAATGGCGCCGAAGGTATAAAAATTTCTATTTCCGGCCGAATTAATGGCGCTGAAATGGCAAGACAAGAAACATATAAAGAAGGGCGAATTCCACTACATACATTTAGAGCAAATATTGACTATGGTTTTGCCGAAGCTCTAACAAAAACTGGTTTGTTGGGGATTAAAGTATGGATATGTAAAGGAGAAATATACGGTAAGGTTGATTTGTCTACTATGACAGAAATTAAAAAGTCTAAACCAAAATCATTTACCAATAAAAGAAAATAAAATTTAAATTTATGTTACAACCGAAAAAAACAAAATATAGAAAACAACAAAAAGGACGTATAAAAGGAATATCTTATAGGGCTTGTAGTTTGGCATTTGGTGATTTTGGTATAAAATCTTTACAAGCTAAAATTATAACAAATCGTCAAATAGAAGCTGCACGTCAAGCAATAATGAGACATATGAAACGCGAAGGTCAACTATGGATAAGAATCTTTCCAGATAAACCAATTACAAGAAAGCCAAATGAGGTGAGAATGGGAAAAGGTAAAGGAGCAGTAGAAGGATGGGGTAGTCCAGTAAAACCCGGAAGAGTTTTGTTCGAAGTTAGTGGTGTACCCTTAGAAGTTGCTAAAAGAGCGCTTGAATTGGGAGCGCAAAAATTACCTGTTACAACAAAATTTATTGTTCATCCAAAATATACTGAAAAATTATAATGAAATATGAAAAAACTTGAAATAAAAGAGTATACAACAAAAGAACTAAGAGAAAAATTGAAAGAAGAAAAATTAAAACTTACTAAATTAAGAATAAACCATGCAGTTTCTCCACTTGAAAACCCTATGCTTATTAGAAATACAAGAAAAAATATAGCAAGAATTTTAACTGAACTAAGAAAAAGAGAACTAAAAAATGTTGAACAAGTAAAACCAAAACAAAATGGAAAAAACTAAAAGAAATCAACGAAAAGTTCGTATTGGTACTGTAACAAGTAATAAAATGAATAAAACAATTGTTGTTAGTGAAGAAAAAAGAGTTAAGCACCCAAAGTATAACAAATATATAAAGCGTACTAAAAAATACTATGTACACGATGAAAATAATGAATGCAATATTGGCGATGTTGTTAAAATAATGGAAACTAGACCATTAAGTCGTCTGAAAAGATGGAGATTAGTGGAAATAATTGAAAGAGCAAAATAAACTATGATACAGCAAGAGTCAAGATTAATAGTAGCAGATAATAGTGGGGCAAAAGAAGTACTTTGTATAAGAGTACTTGGTGGTTCCCGTAAAAAGTATGCTACAGTGGGCGATAAAATTGTTGTTACAGTAAAATCTGCTTTACCTTCATCAGACATTAAAAAGGGTACAATAAGTAAAGCTGTTGTTGTGAGAACAAAAAAGGAGGTTCGAAGAAGCGATGGCTCATACATAAGATTTGATGACAATGCATGTGTATTGCTAAATCAAACCGATGAGTTAAGGGGTACTAGAATTTTTGGACCTGTAGCCAGAGAACTTAGAGAAAAACAATACATGAAAATTATTTCACTTGCACCTGAAGTTTTATAAATTTAAAATATTATGAATAAAAGAAAGAAATTACATATTAAAAAAGGAGATACAGTAATAGTTATAGCTGGCGATTATAAAGGTGCCGAAGGGAGAGTGCTTTCTGTTAATTATAAGAAACTAACTGCCATAGTAGAAGGAGTTAATTTAGTATCGAAACACGTAAAACCATCTGCTAAACATCCTAAGGGTGGTATTATTAAAGTTGAAGCTCCAATTCATATTTCAAATCTCCTTTTAAAAGATCCTAAAACAGGAAAACCAACTAGAATAGGAAGAAAATTAAATGAAAATAATAAATTAGTTAGATATTCTAAAAAATCTGGGGAGGTAATTTTATAATGGCACCAAAAAATAAATACATACCAAATTTTAAACAAAAATATTATGAAGAAATTATACCTGCAATGATTAAAGAATTTAAGTATAAAAATGTAATGCAGGTTCCAAAACTTCTTAAGATTGTTATTAATCAAGGTGTTGGAGAGGGTGTAACAGATAAAAAGGCTATAGAAACATACGCTAATGAAATAGCTGCTATTACAGGGCAAAAACCTATAATCACAAAAGCCAAAAAAGATATTGCAAATTTTAAATTGCGTAAAGGAATGCCAATAGGAATAAAAGTAACCTTGAGAAGAAATATGATGTATGAATTTCTTGAACGCCTGGTGTGTGTTGCTATTCCTCGCATACGCGATTTTCGTGGTTTAGATTTTAAAACAGATGGAAGAGGAAATTACAACCTTGGAATTAAAGAACAAATAATTTTTCCAGAAATTGACCTTGATAAAATATATAAAATTAAGGGTTTACAAATTACATTTGTTACAAATGCAAAAACCGATTCTGAAACGTATTCTTTGCTTAAGCATTTTGGAATGCCTTTTAAAAATATAAAAAAATAAATTATATAATATATGGCTAAAGAATCAATAAAAGCTCGCGAAGTTAAAAGAAGAAAATTGTTTGAAAAATATGAACCCATTAGAAGAAAACTAAAAGAAGAAAATAATTGGGAAGCATTGCAAAAGTTGCCACGCAATAGCTCAATAACTAGATTACGTAACCGTTGTAAAATTACTGGGAGGCCAAGAGGTTATATGCGCTTTTTTGGTGTAAGTAGAATAGTTTTTAGAGAATTGGCTAGTAATGGTTTAATTCCTGGTATTAAAAAAGCTAGCTGGTAATAAATTAAAAAATATATAAAATATGAGCGATCCTATTGCCGATTATTTAACACGTATAAGGAATGCATTAAAAGCACGTCATAGAATTGTTGAAGTGCCTTCTTCAAATTTAAAAAAAGAAATAACTAAAATTTTATATGAAAAAGGATATATTCTAAATTATAAATTTGAAGATGGTACTTCACAGCCAAAAATTAAAATAGCTTTAAAATACGACCCCGAAACTAAGGAACCAGTTATAAAATGCCTTAAAAGAATTAGTAAACCAAGTTTAAGGATTTATGTCAATAAAGACAAAATTCCAAGAGTACTTAATGGACTTGGTATCGCAATTATCTCAACTTCGCAAGGGGTAATGACAGATAAAGAAGCAAGAGTAAAAGGAATTGGTGGTGAAGTAATTTGCTATGTATATTAAAATTTTTTTGCTATGTCTAGAATAGGAAAATTACCAATACCTGTACCTCCTAAATGTGAAGTTATTATAGGAGAAGGTATCATTACTGTTAAAGGACCACTTGGTCAGTTATCACAAACTTTCGATAAAAGATTTAAGGTGTATTTGAATAATAATCAAATTTTTGTTGAAAGACCATCAGATGAAAAAAAAGATAAAGCTTTACACGGAACTTACAGAATGTTAATTAATAATATGGTAATTGGTGTAACACAAGGGTGGACAATAAAACAAGAAGTTGTAGGAGTAGGCTATAAAGCAGAAGCAAGTGGACAATTATTAACTTTATCGTTAGGATATTCCCATAACATAGTAATTGAATTGCCACCTGAAGTTAAAGTTTCTGCTGTAACTGAAAAACGTGCTAATCCAATAATAACATTAACCAGCCCAGATAAACAATTACTCGGACAGGTTGCAGCAAAAATAAGATCACTACGTCCACCAGAACCTTATAAAGGCAAAGGTATTAGATTTGTTGGAGAAGTAATTCGTCGTAAAGCTGGTAAAACAGCAGGAAGCGGTGCTGGAATGTCGAGTAAAAAATAAAATTTAAAATATGGCTTTAACTAAAATAGAAAGAAGAAAAAGATTAAAGAAGAGAATTAGAAAAAAAATTAAAGGTACGCCTGAAAGACCAAGAATGTGTGTGTTTAGAAGTAATAAACATATTTACGTACAAATAATTGACGATACAAAACACCATACTCTTGTTGCAACATCGTCGCGTATTGCGTTATTTAAAAATTTCAAAGGTACGAAAACCCAAATTGCTGCCGAAGTTGGTAAAATAATTGCTGAAAAAGCCTTAAAAAAAGGTATTATAAAAGTTGTTTTTGATAGAAATGGTTATAAATACCATGGAAGAGTTAAAGCACTTGCAGATTCTGCAAGAAGTAATGGTTTATTATTTTAAATTTGTTAACTATGCAAATAATAAGAAAAATTAGAAGCACAGATCTTGAATTAAAAGAAAGGCTTGTAACTGTTAAAAGAGTAACTAAAGTAACAAAAGGAGGACGTCATTTTAGCTTTTCAGCTTTAGTTGTTGTTGGAAATGGGAATGGTATTGTTGGCTATGGGCTAGGAAAAGCAAATGAAGTTACTGCAGCTATTGCTAAAGGTGTAGAAGATGCTAAAAAAAATTTAATAAAAGTAAATATTTATAAAGGCACAATTCCTCATGAAATAGAAACAAAATTCGGAGCAGCTAAAATATTCATGAAACCTGCTGCAAGCGGTACAGGAGTTAAAGCAGGTGGAGCTATGCGTGCTGTGCTCGAAAGTGTTGGAGTTAAAGATATCCTTGCTAAATGCAAAGGAAGCTCTAATCCTCATAATGTAGTTAAAGCAACCATTAAAGCTTTGCTAGAATTAAGAGATGCTAAAACTATTGCAAAACAACGAGGAATAAGTTTAAATAAAGTTTTTAATGGTTAACTTATGGATAAAGTTAAAATTACATTAATTAGAAGCAAAATTGGAATACTTCCAAAACAAAAAAGAACTCTTGAAGCTTTAGGTTTAAAAAAAATTAATAGTACAAAAATATTTAATTTAAACCCTTGTATAGAAGGAATGATTAAGAAAGTTAAACATTTAGTTAAAACGGAAATTATAAAAAATAGTTAATATATATGGACTTGAGTAATTTACAACCAGCAAAAGGTTCGGTTCACAGGGAAAAAAAACGGTTGGGTAGGGGAGAAGGTTCAGGTAAAGGAGGAACATGTACTCGCGGTCATAAAGGTCATAAATCACGATCAGGTTATAAAAACAAAAGAGGTTTTGAAGGAGGCCAAATGCCTTTACAAAGAAGAATACCAAAGTTTGGTTTTAAAAATTTTAATAGGGTTGAATATAAAATAGTTAATATTAAAACAATCGAAAAGCTTGCGAATGAATTTAATTTAACTTCCATCGATCCTCAGATATTATATGAGTACGGTCTAATACCTAAAAATTGTAAAGTAAAAATACTTGGTGTTGGAAAATTATCTAAACCACTTGAAGTTAAAGCACATGCTTTTAGTGGAACTGCAAAAAAAGCTATATTAGAAGTAGAAGGAAAAGCTATAAAAATTTAATAATTCATGAAAAAATTAATTCAGGTAATATCAAATATATTTAAAATTGACGAATTAAGACAAAGAATTATATATACACTAGGCTTAATATTAATTTACCGATTTGGCTCGTATGTAGTGCTTCCGGGCATAGATCCTACTCAACTCGAAAAATTAAAGCATGCTACTAGTGAAGGATTATTAGGACTTTTAGATATGTTTTCGGGTGGAGCATTTTCTAATGCTTCAATTTTTGCCCTTGGTATAATGCCATATATTTCAGCATCAATTATTGTACAACTTTTAACAGTTGCTATACCTTATTTTCAAAAATTGCAAAAAGAAGGCGAAAGCGGAAGAAAAAAAATAAACCAAATAACTAGATACCTTACTGTAATTGTACTTTTAGTACAAGCTCCAAGTTACCTTACAAGCCTACATTATACTTTACCTGAATCGGCTTTCATTCTCACAGGTCGTTCCTTTACTATTACAAGTATGATTATCCTAACTGCTGGCACAATTTTTATAATGTGGCTTGGAGAAAAAATTACAGACAAAGGAATAGGTAATGGCATATCATTAATAATTATGATAGGAATCATTGCACGTTTCCCTCATGCCTTTGTAGCTGAAATGGAAACTAGAATGCTTGGGGCTGGTGGATTAATTGTAATATTGCTCGAAATACTATTCCTTCTTTTTGTAATAGCCGCTTCTATAATGCTTGTACAAGCTACAAGAAGAATTCCTGTACAATATGCTAAAAAAATTGTAGGAAATAAACAATATGGTGGCGTACGTCAATTTTTACCTTTAAAAATAAATGCTTCTGGTGTAATGCCAATTATTTTTGCTCAATCGTTAATGTTCATTCCTACTATAATTGCAGGCTTTACTTCAGATACTGCAGCAGGATTTTTAGGCTCTTTTACACGTTACACAAGCTTAACTTATAACATAATTTTCTTCATTCTTATTATTGCTTTTACCTATTTTTATACAGCAATAATTTTTAATCCTATACAAATTGCCGACGACCTAAAACGAAATGGAGGATTTATTCCTGGTATTAAACCTGGAAAAAAAACGGCTGAATACATAGATCAAGTGTTATCAAGAATAACATTGCCAGGTGCAATTTTTTTAGGAATAATTGCTATTATGCCAGCCTTTGCTGTACTAATTGGAATTAGTGGACAATTTGCTCAATTCTTCGGGGGCACATCGCTTTTAATACTTGTAGGTGTAGTCCTTGATACTTTACAACAAATAGAAAGCTATCTCATTATGAGGCATTATGACGGATTTTTAAAATCTGGTAAAATAAAAGGACGTAGTCCACAAATAGCAAGTATTTAAGGTTCTTTGAATGATTGTTATTAAAACAAGAACAGAAATTGAAATAATGCAAGAAGGCGCCGAAATACTCTCTCAAATGTTTGGTTACATCTCTCAATTTATTAAGCCAGGCGCAATTGCTAAAGATATAGATTATTACGCCGAAAAATTTATACTACAAAAAAATGCTCTACCTTCTTTTAAAGGTTACCACGGCTATCCTGCAACCCTCTGTATCTCGCCAAATGAACAAGTAGTTCATGGAATTCCTGGCGATTATGTTTTTAAAGAATCAGACATTATTTCCATAGATGGCGGCATTTTTTACAAAGGCTACCATGTAGATATGGCCTATACTTTTATTATAGGTAAAACAGATGAACTTAAAAAGAAACTTGTTAATGCAACTTATAAAGCTTTATATATTGGAATAAAAAAAGCTGTGCCCGGTGCCACTATTGGCGATATTGGATACGCAATTCAAAGTTATATTGAAAGTAACAATTTTAACGTGGTACGCGATTTAGTTGGTCATGGAATAGGCAAAAATCTTCACGAAGACCCACAAGTACCGAATTTCGGCGAACCAGGCACAGGAGTTAAACTCGCTAAAGGTATGACACTTGCAATAGAACCCATGGTAAACGCCGGAAAAAAAGAGGTAATTAATCTTAAAGATAAGTGGACAGTGGTAACTGCCGATGGTTTACCAAGTGCCCACTTTGAACATACTATTGTTATTACAGAAAATGGTAATAAAATTTTAACAACATATAAATATATAAAAAATAATAATTATTAGTATATGCCAAAACAACCGTCGATAGAAGTAGATGGAATTATTATTGAAGCTCTCTCTAATGCTATGTTTAGAGTAAAACTTGAAAATGGGCATATTATTACTGCCCATATATCGGGTAAAATGAGACTAAATTATATAAAAATTTTACCAGGCGATAAAGTTAAAGTTGAAATGTCGCCATACGATTTAACTAAAGGAAGAATAATAATGAGATACAAATAAAATTTATATAAAAATGAAAGTACGAGTTTCTTTAAAAAAAAGAAGTAATGATTGTCAAATTGTTAGAAGAAAAGGGAGATTATATATTATTAATAAAAAAAATCCAAAATTTAAACAAAGACAACCATAATTTTTTGTATATTTGCGAAATAAATTTTTAAGAGTATGGCAAGAATAGCAGGTGTAGACATTCCTGATAACAAAATTGGTGAAGTTGCTTTAACCTACATTTATGGAATAGGTAGAAGCACTGCTCGTAAAATATTACAGGAAACAGGTGTTCCTTTTAATTTAAAAGTAAAAGACTGGACAGATGAACAAGCAACTAAAATAAGAAATTATATTTCTCAAAATCTTAAAATTGAAGGTGAATTACGCGCAGAATATCAAATGAATATTAAAAGATTAATTGATATTGGATGTTATCGAGGCATACGACACGCAAGTGGATTACCAGTACGAGGACAAAGAACCAGAACTAATGCAAGAACTCGTAAAGGTAAAAGAAAAACTGTGGCTAATAAAAAGAAAGCAACTAAGAAATAATTAAAAATGTTTTTGAAATATGGCAAAAAAAACAACTAAAACAACAACTAAAAAGAAAAATGTTAAAGTTGAAGCGTCGGGCCATGCTTATATTACTACTTCATTTAACAATATAATAATAGCTTTAACAAATAATAATGGCGACGTTATTTCGTGGTCAAGTGCCGGCAAAATGGGTTTTCGTTCTTCTAAAAAGAACACTCCTTATGCAGCTCAGGTTGTTGCTGAAGATGCCGCAAAACCAGCAATTGAAAGTGGCCTAAAAAAAGTAAAAGTATTTGTAAAAGGCCCAGGTGCTGGTAGAGAAGCTGCAATAAGAACAATTGCTTCGTTAGGACTAGAAGTAACTGAAATAATCGACGTAACTCCCCTCCCACATAACGGTTGCCGACCACCAAAAAGAAGAAGAATATAGTTTAGTAATATATAAAATTTTTATAAAATGGCAAGATACAGAGGACCAAAAACTAGAATAGCAAGAAAATTTGGCGAACCTATATACGGTGCCGATAAAGTTTTTGAAAGAAAACGACACTTACCCGGAATGCATGGATTAAATAAAAGAAGAAAGGTAAGTGAATATGGTTCTCAGCTTAAAGAAAAACAAAAAGCTAAATATACCTATGGTTTACTAGAGCGGCAATTTCGACGTTTCTTTGAAATTGCCTCACGTAAAAAAGGTAAGACAGGTGAAATACTTTTACAATTACTTGAATCAAGGCTAGACAATATTGTATACCGACTTGGAATAGCTCCTACAAGAGATGCTGCACGCCAATTAGTAACTCATCGTCATATAATGGTTAATAATAAAATAAATAATATACCTTCAACAATTCTTAAACCCGGCGACATTGTTTCTGTAAGAGAAAAGTCGAAATCATTAGAAGTAATTCAAAAATCGTTAGCTAATAGTAACGTTTCAAAATATCCATGGCTTGAATGGAATCCTCAAACAATGTCGGGCAAACTTCTAACTTTGCCTGAAAGAGATGCTATTCCAGAAAATATTAATGAACAATTAATTGTTGAACTTTATTCAAAATAATTAATAATATGGGAATTATTCCTTTTCAGAAACCAGAAAAAGTTTTAATGCTTGAATCGACCGATAAAGTAGGACGTTTCGAATTTAAACCTCTTGAACCAGGTTATGGTGTAACTATTGGAAATGCATTAAGAAGAGTGCTTTTATCTTCGCTCGAAGGTTTTGCAATTACAAAAATAAAAATAGATGGGATATATCATGAATTTTCAACCATTAAAGGAGTTTTAGAAGATGTTACTGAAATTATTCTAAATCTTAAACAGGTTAGATTCAAACAACAAATTGAAAATGTAGATAGCGAAGTTGTTAACCTGGTAATAGGCGGACAAACAGAATTTAAAGCGGGCGATATTAATAAATTCTTAAATAATTTTAACGTAGTTAATCACGATCACATTATTTGCCATATGGAACCCAATGTTAAACTTCACATGACATTATGGATAAACAAAGGTAGAGGATACGTCTCGGCCGAAGAAAATAAAGTAGAAGGCGACGAAATTGGGATAATTCCTATCGATTCAATATTTACCCCTATTAGAAATGTAAAATATCATGTCGAAAATATACGTGTCGACCAAAAAACCGACTACGAAAAGCTCATTATTGAAATAACTACTGATGGTACCATTGCCCCAATTGAAACTCTAAAGCAAGCTGCAAAAATTTTGATTTATCATTTTATGTTATTTAGTGATGAAAAATTCGATTTCAGTTTAGAAAAGCCCGAAGAAATAGAAGAATTTGACGAAGAAACTCTGAAATTAAGACAATTATTAAAAACAAAACTTGTTGACCTCGACCTCTCTGTAAGAGCATTGAATTGTCTTAAAGCTGCCGAAATTGAAACATTGGCCGACCTAGTACAGTATTCGAAAAACGACCTACTAAAGTTCAGAAACTTTGGGAAAAAATCTCTTGCCGAACTCGAAGAACTACTATCAAGTATGGGACTTTCTTTTAATATGGATATTAGTAAATTTAAACTTGAAAAAGAATAAATTATATGAGACATAATAGAACAATTAATCATCTCGGAAGAAAAAGCGAACATCGTAAAGCAATGTTAGCTAATATGGCTGTTTCGCTTATTAAACATAAAAGAATTATTACTACTTTAGCAAAAGCTAAAGCTTTACGTAAATACATTGAACCATTAATAACAAGATCTAAGAACGATACAACCCATAACCGTCGAGTTGTTTTTAGTTACTTGCAAAATAAAGAAGCAATAAAAATACTCTTTAACGAAATTTCAAAAAAAATAGAAAACAGACCCGGTGGCTATACAAGAATACTAAGAATTGGCAATAGACCAGGCGATAATGCTAAAATGTCAATCATTGAACTAGTTGATTATAATGAATATGCTTTAAAACAACCGTCAGCAGAAACTACCGCTACAAAAGAAAAAACAAAGGTAAAGAAAACAAGAAGAGCAGGCAAAAAAACGAAAAAAAGCATTAATAATGATGTAGAAAAATCGGATAATAATAATCAATTAATTAATTAATTAAGTTTTATATTTTCATTATAAAGATTATTAACCTGGGCAATTTCAATCATATCAGAACAATTACTTATGGAAAAAAGTTTTAATTGTTTTAGTAGAGGATGTAAATTTATATTGTCTCAAAATAACACAGTAACATGTAGTTTTCTTAAAGGAAGCATAAAGCATAACGTTTTCGATTACACAGATAATTTACCAAAATCTCCTTTTACAAAAAAATTTGTTGAAGTTAGGTTTAAAAATACTCGTAAAGAGTTTTTTATAAATGCATTAAATGTTAATATAAAAACGAACGATATAGTTGTAGTAGAAACAACTCTCGGCAATTACGATATTGGTATCGTAAATGCTATTGGAGATCTTGTATACGAACAAATGAGAATATATGGTGTAGATCCAAGTAAAATAGAAAAAAAAATTCTTAGAAAAGCAACAATAAACGACATAAAAAAATGGTTCGAGGCAATACAACTAGAACATTACACAATGATTAAATCACGACAAATTGCAAAATCACTTGGATTGGAAATGAAAATAGGCGATGTTGAATACCAAGGCGATAAACTTAAAGCAACTTTTTATTACATAGCCGACGAAAGAGTTGATTTTCGTCAACTTATTAGAATTTTAGCTGCTGAATTCCGTATAAAAGTAGAAATGAAACAAATTGGCGTAAGACAAGAAGCTGGTAGAATAGGTGGTATAGGAACTTGTGGGAGAATACTTTGTTGTTCTTCGTGGTTAAGAAAATATGTTTCTGTACCCACTGTGTGCATACATGTGCAAGAATTAACAGTAAATCCACAAAAACTAACCGGTCAATGCAGTAAACTTAAATGTTGTTTAAACTTCGAAGTCGATGTTTATTACGACGCTCGCAAAAACTTTCCAGAAAATTACGAAACACTGGTATTTAAGGATACTACCTTATATTGTCAAAAAGTAGAAATATTCAGACAAATATTTTTTTATGGAACAGAAAAAGATTCTCTAATTAATTTATTTGCATTTACTATAGACAAAGTAAAAGAAATAGTTGAATTAAATAAAAAAGGTATTACTCCCGACCTTTCTAACTATTTTGAAATAAAGAAAAGTAAATTTGAAAAACTCAAAAAAAATAACATTTCAGCATAATGCTTTATCAAAAAATTAAAAACTTAAAAGAAACTTTTTTTGTAATTGCAGGGCCTTGTGTTGTTGAAAACGAAAACATTACATTATTAATTGCAGAAAAACTTAAAGAAATAACACAAAAGCTTAATTTATTTTTAATCTTTAAAGCATCTTATAAAAAAGCGAACAGAACAAGCATACATTCATTTACAACTATCGGCGAAATTGAAGCATTAAAGATCCTAGAAAAAGTTAAAACACATTTTGAATTACCCATTTTAACCGACATACATTCAGCCGAAGAACTTAATTTTGCTGCAGCTGTGGTCGATGTATTACAAATACCTGCATTCTTGTGTCGTCAAACCGATTTATTAATAGCAGCAGGTAAAACTATGCTACCGGTTAACATAAAAAAAGGTCAATTTGCCTCGCCTATTACAATGAAATTTGCTCTCGAAAAAGTCTATAGTACAGGAAATCATCAAGTATTACTTACCGAGCGTGGGACCTTTTTCGGATATTCTGACTTAGTGGTCGATTTTAGATCAATACCTTTAATGAAATCATTTAATGTGCCAGTAGTTTTAGATATAACACACTCTTTACAACAGCCTAACCTAAATAATGGTGTAACAGGAGGATTACCTCAATATGCCGAAACACTTGCAAAAGCAGGTATAGCTGTTGGTGTCGATGGTATTTTTTTCGAAACCCATATCGACCCTTCTAAAGCATTATCAGATGGTGCTAACATGATTGAAATATCAATGGTAGAGCAATTATTATTTAAACTCATTAAATTAAAAACTGCTTTATTATAATGAACTATAAAGAAAATGAAGTACTCTCGTTTATTGAAAAAAAATATGGTGTTTCACCTACTTCAATAACAAAATTAACAAATAACGGATCTAATAGAATATATTGGCGTTTCTTTATTAATAATAATTCTTACATTGTCACATATAATATTGATGTTAAAGAAAATGAATCATTCTTTTATATACAAAAATTTTTAAAAAATCATAATATAAATGTCCCCGAAATATATCATATAAGTTCTAATAAGCTTATATACGTTCAGCAAGATCTTGGTAACGTTAGTTTATATAGTATAATTGAGACATACAAAAATAATGATTTAAATTATTTGCGTAATTTATACTTTAAAATTCTAACAGATTTGTGGAAAATTCAAAATTTGTCATTTAAAGGTTTTAATTTTAAAAATTGTTATCCTGTTTCAAAATTTAGTAAGGAAGTTATATTATGGGATTTTTATTATTTTAAATATCTTTTCTTAAAACTATATTACATTCCATTTAATGAATTAAAACTTGAACACGATTTTAAAAAATTTGCATCTTTATTAAATAACTGTTATTCAAATTATTTTGTATATCGCGATTTTCAATCAAGGAATATTATGTTACATAACAATAAAATTTATTATATCGATTTTCAGAGTGCAAGAAAAGGGTCGCTATTTTACGATTTAGCTTCGCTTGTTTTTGATGCAAAAGCCAATATATCCGACGATATTAAAATCGAATTGCTTAACTACTATTACAAAAAATCTAAAATTAATATTTCATACAATGAATTTTTATACAATTTTTACTACTTTGCTCTGTTCAGAATTATTCAGGCATTAGGTGCATACGGATATAGAGGTAAGTACGAAAATAAAAAACAATTTATCGATAGTATACCTATTGCAATTAACAATATCGAAAAAATATTAGCAAACATAAATATTACTTTTTTGCCCGAATTAAGCAACGTATTAAAGTTTTTAGTTAATAATAGAAATATTTTTTGTACTAAAAAATCGTCACAAAATTTAAAACTTACAATAACAAGCTTTTCATATAAAGAAAGTATTCCAAATGATGAAAGTGGTAATGGCGGAGGTTTTGTTTTCGACTGTAGAGGCTTACCTAATCCAGCTAAAGATGAAAACTTAAAAAAATTTACAGGGATCGACAAACCTATTATAGATTATATGGAACAATTCGAAGAAGTTAAAAAATTTTTGCATCATTGTTTAAATGTGGTTTCTGTTACAATCGACAATTACATTGAGAGGAATTTTACTAATTTAATGGTTAATTTTGGTTGTACTGGTGGTCAGCATAGGTCGGTGTATTGTGCTGAGAAGTTTGCCAAACTTATTCAAGAAAAATATGATATACAAATACAAGTAATTCATACAAATAAGGATAAATGGGAAGTATAAAATGAAAGTGTTTATTTTTTGTGCAGGAATGGGCACACGGTTAAAACCAATTACTGACACAATTCCAAAGGCCTTAGTTCAAGTAAATAATAAATCATTAATTGAGCATGCTATTCTTCTTTTTTTAAAATACAATATTAAAGATTTTGTTATTAATGTTCATCACTTTGCCCACAAGATTATAGATAAGTGTAAATTATTAGAGCAACAATATGGTATTAATATTCAAATTTCCGACGAAACAGAAAAGTTGCTTGAAACAGGAGGAGCATTGAAAAAAGCAAAAAACTTTCTTTGCAGCGAAAAATTTTTTATTACTTATAATGTTGATGTTTTAAGTAATATAAATGTTAACGACCTTATAAGCTTTCATGCTAAAAATGATTGCATTGCTACAGTTGTTACTCGCGAGAGGATCACACACAGATATTTTTTGTTCAATGAGTGTAATTATTTATGTGGTTGGGAAAATATTCAAACAGGCGAAAAAATAATAAAAAACAATTTTTACAAAAAATTAAACCGCTATGCATTTTCTGGTATATCTGTAATTTCTTCAGAGATTTTTAATTATACTAATTCTTTCAACGAAGTATTTACTTTAACACAATTATTTCTTGAAGTATGTCCAAATAGAAACATTATATCCTTTATTGATAATTATTCATTTTGGTACGAAATTGGAACTCTTGATAAATATAATAAAATAAATAATTCCAATTTTATTAATTTACAATAATAATTGAGTATTATTCTTCTTCTTTTTGTTGTGCTTCAAACTCTTTTATTAATTTCTCTTGGATTTCTGATGGCACTTGGGCATATTCAGCAAACTTCATAAAATACATTGCTCTACCACTTGTTAAAGAATTAAGAGTAGTAGAATATCTATTCATTTCTGCCAATGGTACTTTAGCTTTTACTATTTCAAAACCTTTATTACTACTCATTCCAAGCACAACTGCTCTTCGTGTTTGTAAATCACTTATTACATCTCCCATACATTCCGATGGTACCCAAATTTCTACCTCGTATATTGGTTCAAGTATTCTTGGCCCCGCCTTTTTAAAAGCTTCTTTAAATGCGTTTCTACCAGCCAAACGAAACGAAATATCATTTGAATCTACAGGGTGCATTTTACCATCAAATACAGCTACTCTTATATCCCTAGCATACGAGCCCGTTAGAGGACCTTCTTCCATTTTTTCCATTATGCCCTTTAATATCGATGGCATAAAACGTGCATCAATAGCACCGCCTACAATACAATTATAATACACTAACTTGCCTCCCCATTGTAAATCGTATTCTTCTTTCGATCTAATTGTTAAGTTAATTTCTCTTTCTGGTAGCTTAAATTTAGTTGGGTCGGGTGCACCTTCAATATATGGTTCAATTACCATATGAACTTCACCAAATTGTCCAGCTCCACCAGTTTGTTTTTTATGACGGTAGCCTGCGTATGCAGGTCTTGTAATAGTTTCTCTATAAGGAATTTTTGGATTCACAAATTCAGAAGGTATCTTATATATATTATCAAGATGCCATTTTAATATATTTAAATGATATTCGCCTTGACAATATATTATGGTTTGTTTCAATTCTTTTGAATATTCTACAACAATTGTAGGATCTTCGTTTCTGTATTTATTAAGAACTTCACTTAATTTTTCATCGTCATTCTCGTTAAGCGCTCTAATAGCCATCCTATGACGAGGTTCAGGAAATTCTATTTGCTCAAAAATCCAATCAACATTGGTTGTTGTCAATGTGTGGTTATACTTTGTATTCTTTAATTTTACAGTGCAACCTAAGTCACCAGCAACAATTTTTTCAACTTTAATACGATTCTTGCCACACGATATAAATAATTGTGCTAACCTTTCTTTAGTTTGATTATTGTTGTTTATTAAATCTATACCTTCTGTTAATTCACCAGATATAACTTTAAAATATGATATTTCTCCAATATGAGGCTCAATTGACGTTTTAAACACAAAAATAGCAGGAACACCTGTAGAATCAATTCTTATTTCTTGACCATCTTTTGTTTTTACTGGTAACGTTTCTGAAGGATTAGGAAATATGTTAAGTATGTGATCTAACAAAATATCAATTCCAATATTTTTTTTAGCTGATACACAAAATACAGGATATATAGAGCCAGACTTAAAACTTAGTTTAAGCCCTTTGTTTATATCGTCGACATTTAAAGTGCCTTCCTGAAAATATTTTTCCATTAACGATTCATCTCCTTCTGCAGCCGATTCAATTAATTTTTCTCTGTATTTTTCGGCTTGCTCTTTAAATTCTATTGGTATTTCTTCAATTTTTGCCTTCCCACTTTCGTCGCTATATTTGTATAACTTAAAATTCAATACATCGATAACTGAATTAAACGTTGAACCTGTATTAACAGGGAATTGAATAATTACTGCTTTATTGCCAAAAAAAGATTGTATGGCTTCGAACGTTTGCTCAATATTTGCTTTTTCATGATCGAGTTGATTTACTACAAGTGCAAGTGGCTTATTGTATTTTTCTACATAGCGCATTTGTACTTGTGTACCAACTTCTACACCACTTTGAGCATTTATAAGCATAAGAGATGCATCGGCAACCTTTAAAGAAGAATGTATTGTATTGTTAAAGTCGTCTAGCCCAGCTGTGTCGAGTATGTTTATTTTTTTTTCTTTGTATTCAGTATACATTAGCGAAGAAAATATAGAACATCCATTGTTCATCTCTACTTCATTGTAATCTGATACAGTGTTCTTTTGTAATACATCTCCTTTTCGCGATATTATACCTGTTACATATAATATAGCTTCGCTTAATGTTGTCTTTCCAGACGATGAGTTACCTAACAATGCTATATTTCTTATTTCTTCTGTTTTAAATACTTTCATAACTAGTAATTTTCAAAAAATTGAAATGCAAAGTTAGCAGAAATTTTAAAAAATTAAAAGTTTTATGAATTTTATTTTTTATATTAAATTTTTGTTGTGTTAAAAGTACAATAAATCTTATTGCAAAGAATGTTATAATTTATAATAAAGAAAGAACAATTAATTAGTTAATTATTAACTTATTTTTAAATAATATTAATTTTCAAATGTTATTAATTTTCTTATATATTTTTTAATTAACATTATTAAAATTAAAATTATAAAATTACAGGTTGAAAAACAATAAAAAAATTTGTTTTTTTGATTGCTATCATATTAATTTGCAAAAAATTTTGGGAGCTTAGCTCAGCTGGTTCAGAGCACCTGCCTTACAAGCAGGGGGTCAATGGTTCGAATCCATTAGCTCCCACTAGTTAAAATTTTATCAATTAATTGTCTTATTAATCTTTAAATTTTAATTTAAATTTTAATGTTTTTTTTAAGGTATAAAAAATTTTTTTTATTAAAAAATTTTGTTTTCTAAAAAAAATATTCTATTTTTGCAAACTAATTTATGTTAGAGTATGTTAATTGTACCAGTTAAGGAAGGCGAAACTGTTGATAAGGCACTCAAACGTTATAAAAGAAAATATGAAAAAGCTAATATCCTAAAAGAATTAAGAGAAAGAAAGGCTTACCAAAAACCATCTGAAAAAAGAAGAAACGAAATTCAAAGGGCAATTTTTATTCAAAAACTTCAGGCTGGTCTTATCAAGAAGAAAAAGTAGTTTATATTCTAATAATGAATATCTTAAATAATTTTTCAGATTTTTTAAAAAAAGAAAAATTATATTCAGAGTGTACAGTTTCTTCATATATCACCGATATAAAGCAATTTATATCTTTTTTGAATATTAATGAAGAAAAAGAAATTACAAAAACAACAAAAAACGATATAAGAAAGTGGATAATTTATTTATATAATAAAAAAATTTCAGCATCATCTATTCAACGAAAAGTATCTTCTTTAAAAACATTTTTCAAATACTTGCAACGTGAATCATTGATTAGTGATATTCCAGTTAAAAATATTGTATTACCCAAAAAGCATAAACGTTTACCTGTCTTTATAAATGAGGCAGAAATAATAAATCTGTTAGATAATGTAGAATATTCTAATGAAAGAGATAAAATAGTAATAACACTTTTATATTATACGGGCATGCGATGTGCCGAACTTGTTAATGTTAAAATATCGGACATTGATAGTGAACGAAAAACAATTAAAATTTTTGGAAAAAGAAAAAAGGAAAGAATAATTCCTTTGAGCGATAAGATAATAAACGAAATTAATAAGTACTTAAAATTTAGAAATTCTTTACAACCAAAATGCGATAATCTAATTGTAACAAACAAAGGTACAAAGGCATACAATAAATTCATTTATAGAATAGTGAATAAATACTTAAAGATTTATTCAACAATATCAAAAAAGAGTCCTCATGTATTACGCCATTCTATTGCAACTCATTTACTCAATAGAGGAGCAAATATTAATGCTATAAAAGAATTTTTAGGGCATGCAAATCTTGCTGCAACACAAGTTTATACCCATAATTCTCTAGAACAATTGAAAAATATTTACAATAAATATCATCCAAGAACCTAAAAAAGGAGGATTATTATGAAAGTAAGAATTCATTCAATACATTTTGATACCGATAAAAAATTGGAAGAGTTTATAACAAAAAAAATGAATAAGCTTTTAAACAGATACAAGTTTGTGATATCGGCCGATATTACTTTAAAAATAGAAAAGCCAGAAACAAATAATAATAAGATATCTGAGATTTTATTGGAAGTTCCAGGAAATAATATTTTTGTAAAAAAACAATCCGATACTTTTGAAGACGCTACTGATAAAGCAATTACAGTTCTTCATCGGCAATTAGAAAAGTTTAAAGAAAAAAGATAAAAAAACAAAAAAAAATTTGATTATTAAAAAAATAACCTATAACTTTGTGAACTAATTTTTAAAAGGTTCATTGAAATGCCGGCGTAGCTCAGTTGGTAGAGCAGTTGACTTGTAATCAGCGGGTCGGGGGTTCGAGTCCCTCCGTCGGCTCTTTTTTATGGGGAGATACCGAAGCGGTCAAACGGGGCAGACTGTAAATCTGCTGGCGCATGCCTTCGTAGGTTCGAATCCTGCTCTCCCCATAGAGGCGGGAATAGCTCAGTTGGCTAGAGCATCAGCCTTCCAAGCTGAGGGTCGCGGGTTCGAGTCCC
>JAOAFV010000050.1 GCA_026416095.1 Bacteroidales bacterium
TTTCGATTATTGCTCGCAAATTTTTTAACCTGGCCGACCATATTGTTCTGAATTCTTCGCCTTTAGTGTAAGAAACATAATTTAGTAATAAGAATAAAAAATAAAATTTTTTCATTTTATGATGTTTTATTATAAAGACGGAAAAAAAAACTAAAAGTTGCTCTTTTTGACAGTAAAATTTTTATGAATAATAATTATCAGAGCAGATTTTTAAAATATAAAAATATAATGCGCTTCTGATTTATGATTATTATTAATCCTTATTATATAATATCCAGTATTAAAGTTTGTAGTATTTACTTTCTCACTATATTTACCTTTTGTAATATTAAATGTTTTAATTGTTTTTCCTAATATGTTGTAAATTGTTACTTTATAGTCATTTTGTAAAATTTTGTTATTTTTTGTTTTTAGGTTTAATTCCTTTTGTATGTGATTATAGTATATCAACCACTCTATATCGTTTGAGATGTTAGTATTAGCAATGGACTGATAATCTATAGTATCTGTTATGCATTTGCTGCAATTGTGTTGGTCGGTAACACATATTTCGTAAACTCCAGGGCATACGGTATTATTGGGGAATTGATTACCTATATTTGGATTAGTTTGAATAATATATTCACCTGTACCACCGCTTACAATTAAATCTATTGAACCATCACAACAACTTTCGCATGATGCATTAAGCGAATTAATTGTTAAGGTAATTTCCTCTGGTTGAATAATTTCAATACTTGCTGAAGAATAACAGCCGTTATTGTCAGTTACAGTAACGGTATAAATACCTGCTGATAAGTTATAAAGAGTTTGAGTGGTAAAGTTATTGCTCCATAAGTATGTGTATGGTTCTACACCACCGCTCACGTATACAGTAATTGTTCCATTTGAATTCCCATAACAAGGAAAAACATTTGTTTTTGTAATTGAATCGATAACAAGTTGTGGTGGCTGAACTATTGTAATTGGATTAGTAACTTTTGTACAATTATTAGCGTCGGTAATAGTTACTGTATATACACCAGGAGCTAAATTAGTAAAGGTATTTGAAGATTGATTACCAGAACCTATATTGTACAAGTATGGAGGTACTCCTCCTGATACATAAATTGTTATGCTACCATTATTGTTTCCGTAACATGGTTGTATATTGTTTTTCTTTATGCTATCGATATTAAGAGCAGGTGGTTGTACAAAATTTACAGTGGTAGTATTCGAACAACCATTAGCATCGGTAACGGTTACAGTATATGCACCAGCACATTTATTCGTTAAAATTGCAGAAGGATTATAGGAATATGGCGGTGAACCATTAGTAGCAAATACTATGGCGCTACCGTCACAATTACCAAAACATTTAATTTGATTTGTTATATTATGTTGAACATTTAAAGTATATCCATTAGTTATTTGAACAGAATCTATGTCTTTACATCCGTATGATTCAACAGTTACATAATACCAGCCTGCACATAAATTATTAATAGTGGCAGTAGTTTGTCCGTTAGACCATGTTATTGTTGTAGGATTAAGCCCTCCTGTGTAATTTACAGTAGCCGATCCATTGCATATTCCACTACAAGCAGCATTAGTTTTACTTATTGATGTAATTTGTACATTTATTGCTTGAATTGTAACACTAGATGTATTTGAGCAACCGTTAGCATCAGATACAGTTACAAAGTAGGTACCAGCGCATAGGCTATCGGTTGTAGGTGTATTATCTCCATTTGACCATTGATAAGAATAAGGTGGTGTTCCACCATTTGGAACAACTGTAGCACTTCCGTTACAATTTTCGACATTGTACAACACAGGATTAAAATTAATTTGCCACGAAAATAACCATCCATCATCTATGAGCCAGTTATCACATACTTCTAAAGTCCATGTTCCGTTTAATGGGCAACCTATAAGGCCACTTAAAGAATTTTCTGGAGTAAAATAGTTGGTATTATTATTGAAATTTACAGGAGGAATTGGGCTTGCTCCTCCATCAAGAACATTTAATAAGCCTTGCTGTGGGAAAATCTGACTCCAGCAGTAGTTCCACCCAATGCCTTGAGGGCAATTGGTAGGATTAGTATTGCAAGACAAGCAATCGTAATCGTTTGCTTGTCCTAAATATGCACCACCAGAGTGATCAAAACTATCCAAAAAAACACTTTGATTATTAGGGCATTTAATTTTAAAAGATAGGTCGCCTGCAAAAGAGTGTTCCATTTTAATGCAAATAGATTGTATATCAGATATACTTTGCACAGTAGCGCCAGGAGGAAAGAAATTTACATCTATTGTTGCATTATAACATTGTTGCGGACAATTTGGGCCATCTGGTACATATATACCATTACCTAATGCTTGTCCGGTAATCGGAGAGTAACAAGACATTTGTATATTGGTGATATTTAAATTTACTGGATTAGGCGAAGTAATTTGAATTGAATCAACGTCTTTACAACCATTAGCATCTTGAGCAGTAACATATACCCAGCCTGCACATAAATTTGTAGCAGTATTTCCTGTTTGACCATTACTCCACGTAAGAGATATAGGAGCAGTTCCACCTGAATAAGATGCCGATGCTGTAGCATCGCAGTTTATTGAGCAGTTGTTATATGTTACTCCTGTTATTGTAACATTTAACAATAATGGGGCGGTAATGGTAAGCATTGTATCTTTAATACAACCGTTGTTATCGATAATTTGAATATTATATCCATTTATACCACAGTCGCATAGATTTGTTAGATTCAATGGGCTATTGCCAGAAGCAAAGTAACCTAAACAGCCATTAATTATTATTGTATAAGGTGGCGTACCTCCATTTGCAGTAATAACAGCATTGCCATTACAATTACCAAAACATAAAGGTGGATTAACTAACGAAGTGTAATATAAGTCTGATGGTTGAGTTAATACAATTGTTAAACTATCTTTACACCCATTGCTATCGGTAACGGTAACTTTGTAAGTTCCGGCTGGTAGGTTAACAAGATCTTCGGTTGTTGCTCCATTATTCCAATTGTAAAAATAAGGCGGCGTACCACCATTAACACTAATATTTATGTTGCCCGAATTGTTGTTGTAACAAGTTAAATTATTATGAGTTTCAGTAATAATTAATTGAATATTTGAATTTATTGTTATTGAAGTTGTATATGTACAAGAATTTTGATCGGTGATTGTTAAGTAATAATCTCCTTGTGTTAAATTAAATATATCTTCATTTGTAGAAGAAAAGCCGTTTGGACCTTGCCAATAAAATGAGTAAGGTGGAGTTGCTCCTGTAACCGAAATATTGATCCATCCGTCTGTATTGCCATAACATAAAACATTTTGGTGTATTTCGGAAAAAACGAAATTAGAGGGTTGAGTTACATTAAAACTTGCTGTTTTGGAGCAGTTTGCAGCATCGCTTATTGTTAAAAAATAATTGCCTGCTTGAAGGTTTATAATATCTTCGTTAGTAGAACTAAAGCCATTAGGGCCTTGCCATTGATACGAATAAGGTGGATTACCTCCGTTTACTGTAATATATATAGAACCCGTATAGGTATTATAACATTTAACATTAATTATTGAATCGATAATTGTTATTGGAGTTGTTTCTGAAACATTGAAAGAAGTATCTTTGGTACAACCAAGCACATCATTAACTGTTAAATTATAAGTTCCAACAGCTAGATTTGATATATCTTCGTTGGTAGAATTAAAACCATTAGGGCCTATCCATTGGTAGCTATAAGGTTGATTTCCGCCTGAAACAGTAATGTTAATTGATCCATTGTTGGCCCCAGCGCAAGATACATTTGTAACAATGGCATTAACTAATAATTTATTATTTTCGGTAATATTTACCGATAAGGTTTTAGTACATCCACCACCTTCTGTAACAGTCACTGTATATGTGCCTGCATATAAATTTGAAATATCTTCTGTTGTATTGGAGTATCCATTTGGGCCGGTCCACATGTAAGAAAGTGGTAATGAATAAGAACCGCTTACTGTTAAGTTTATGCTACCTGTATTTTGGCCATAGCAATTAACATTTACATGTGTTTCCGATAGCGACATGCCTGGTGGATCGACTAATGTTCTTTGAGCAATTTTTGTACATCCTCTAAAATCGGTTACTGTAATGGTATATGTGCCGGCACATAGGTTAGATAAATTTAATCCAGAACATGGGCAACTTGGGCCACTCCAAGCATAAGTATAAGGGGGAGTACCACCTGAAATAATAGTGTTGAAACTTCCATTGCAGTAACCATTACATGTTGGGTTCACAACATTTGTAAAATTCACATTAATAGCAGGAGGAGAGGCTATATTAAAAGAACGTTGTGCAGTACATCCAGCAGCATCGGTTATTGTAACGTAATACCATCCGGCACATAAGTTGTAAATATCTTCGTTTGTTGAGGTATAACCAAATGGACCAGTCCAATTAAATGTATAGCCTGGTGTTCCACCAGTAATTGTTAGGTTAATCCATCCATTACAAGTGTTATAACAGGTAGCATCTTGTTTTGTAGCATTCACAATGATTGCAGGGGGCTGGGTTATATTTATTGATAGAGTTTTCGTGCAGCCATTTGCATCTGTTACGGTTACGTTATATGTACCTGCTTTTATATTTGTTAGGTTTGGACCTGCACACGGACAGCTTGGTCCTGTCCATGTATAGGAATAACCTGGTGTTCCACCACTTACTGATAGAGTTATAGAACCATTGCTTCCGTTGTAACACGTTACATTGGTATGAGTTTCTGTAACAGTTAATGGTGGGGGCGATGTTATTGTTATCGATAATGTTGCAGTACATGTTGAAGCATCGGTTACGGTGACAGTATAGATGCCTGGCGATAAGTTATTTAAATCTTCGGTTGTTGCACCATTGCTCCACAAGTAACTATAAGGAGGTGTACCTCCATTAACAGTTAAATTTATACTACCGTTATTATAATTATAACATTGTACATTAGTATGAGTTTCCGATAAAGTAAAAGCTGGATTTAGTTGTATAGTTATTGGTCCGTAAGTAGTAATGCACCACATATTATCTGCAACAGTGATGGTATATGTACCCGAATTGAGGTTATTATAAGTATTTGATATTTGAAAGCCAGTACCTATATCATAATAATATGGAGGAGTTCCACCACTTGCATATATGGTTATCTGACCTGTGCCTTGTGAACAAATTACCGAGGTGTATTTAACAGAATCAATATTTAATAATGTAGGCGATGTTATTGTGTATTCAAAATCTTCGGTACAACCACTATTGTCGGTAATAGTTACATAATAAGTACCACCACATTTAGAATGAATACCGAATGGATTACCTGAAGATGAGCCTGTTTCGCCAGAAGACCAAACATATTGTATTGGATAATTAGCGTTATACACGAATTCTATTTCTATACTACCATTGCAGGAGCCATTACAAGATTCATCTGTAATTGTGTAATCGTCGATAAACATTTGAGCGGGAGCCATAATTGAAGCTTGTGAATAAGAATTATGCCCATCGGCATCTCTAACTCTTATTAAATATTGGCTTTGACTTCCACATAGACCAGTTATGGTAAATGGAAAATCGGTTTGTTGTAAGTTGTTGAAAAAAACAATTCCACCACCTAAATCGGGTGGATAGGTTAAACGAACTTGCATTGGATAAACAGGTGAACCTCCCGTAATAAAAATGGTAATTTTGCCGTCACATAGCCCGTAACAACTAACATTTGTAGAATTTACTAATATTCCAAAATTACCTTTAACTTTTATTTGCTCTTCCAGAATTTCTATTTCATTAGCTTTTATGCCATCGTTTATGCTTACTATCTTTTGCGAAAATAAATTTAATGAGTATACTAAAAAAAATAAAAATATAATTATGTATTTAAACTTTTTCATATTTGAAAATTTATACGATGTATTAAAAATAATTGTTCCAAAATAATCGTTTATGGTATTGCTCATTCTTTATTTATAAAGACAGGAAAAATTCTAAATGGTTGCTCTTTAAGCATAAAAATTATTTAATAAAATTTAACTTATATTTTAAATTTTCATATTTTACCAGATCGCATTTAATACTTCCAACAAGTAAATCGAATTGTACTCTTATAGGTATAAAATTTCCATCGTTTGAGATCCATATTTTGACATCGTCTTGTGTATCGAAAATACGACCAGGTTCTACTACAGGCGATAGTAAAATACAATTTATTTTGCCAAGTTTAGTTTTTATTTGTTCAAAACCTTTACATCTAATTTGAAGTAAAAATAGGCCATCGTCGAAATATGTTTGTAAGGTTATAATATCACCTGGTTTAATGTTTTTAAAATAGAAATTTCTTGCATAATAAAAAGCAGATAGAATATCCATTGTATTTTCGGGTATGTCTACATAACCTTTTCGTTTTGTTAGTGCTTTATTTTGAGATCTATCGAAAATAATTTCATCGTAATATCTATAGTTGCCTTCAGAAATATTTCTTATAGCCTTAATAGGTAACCAAGTATCTTTACTTACGTAAGTTTCGTAAACATCTCTTACTTTAAATAATTTATCTGCAAGACCAATAGAATAACCAGAAGCAATGGCATAGAAATATTTTTTACCATTAACTTCGTATTCATTAAGTTTTAAGATTGCGTAACCACCATCAATAAAACCGTAATAAGCAAGATATTCAAGTGTTTCTTTATCTTTAAAAGCAATATGTGGCTGAGATTTTGTAATATTAAAAAATAAAGTGATTAAGCTAATAAATAACTTATTTTTATCAAACATTTTATTTTTTCTTGAAAAGGTTAGGAATAAATTCTCTTATATAAAATGGTTCGAATGTTTTAATGTCGGCAAAATTATTTGTTATAAAATCGTTCCATGCAAGATCTGGCATAGCAGCAGCAGTTTGATAAACATTTTGAAAAATTGTTAAATTCTTTTCATGCTTAACGAACTCAGAAATTTTATTAGAACCAGAGCCAAAAAATGAAATATTACCACATGGTAAATTGCTGAAAAATTCATTAGTTATGGTTGCATCTGTGTCATATATTATGTAATTTAGATTTGAGTCAAATAAAGCGAAATAAACATCCATTTTTTTTGCGTCGATTAATGGGCATAAGTAAGAAAAATTTTTTGTGTTGTTTTTTAATAAAAATGAATTTGCAAGTATTTTTAAAGTACTTATTGTTATCAAAGGTATCTTTAAGCTATAGCATAACGCTTTAGCAAAAGAGGTACCTATACGTAGTCCTGTATAAGACCCAGGCCCTTTACTTATAGCTACTGCCTTCAGATTATTTATTGTAATGTTGTTTTTCTTAAGAATTCTATCTGTTTCAGATGCAATTAGTTCGGAGTGTTTGTTTTTATCTGCTATTTCTATTGTTTCAATAATAAAATTTTTATTTGAGATTGCAATTGAAAAAACATCGCCTGAAGTTTCAATATTCAAAATGATGACTTCTTCCATATTTTATTTTTTTAAATTTATAATTTTTACAAGTTCATTATTTTTAAATCGTTTGGAGATAATATTAAAGGAACCTGTTATTATTATATCGGTGTTTTTTATACCACTAATAATTTCTATGTACTTATTGTCTTGAATGCCTGTTTTAATTGGAATGATTATAGCTTTATTATTAGTAACTTTAAAAATACACTCAATTTGTTTATTTTTAAGAAAGTTATTATTTAGATGTACTAGACTATCGGGTCTCATTACTACTGCTTGAATAGGTAGTGAAACCAAATTGTGTTTTTTATTAGTAAAAATATTTACAGTTGCCGACATTCCCGGAAGAATTTTGTATTTATTTTGAGGGTTTAGAATTCTTATGTGTACCTGGTGGGTTGAAATTTGATCGGATGATGTTATTGACGAAGTTTGAACAGTAGGAGAATTTGCAGTTGCTGTTACTATACCTTTAAAAATTTCGTTAGGATAAGCATCTATTTCGATATGTGCGGTATCGTTCTTATGAATACGTAAAATTTGGGTTTCGGAAACGTCTACAACTATTTCCATTGTAGAAAAGTCGGCAATACGAAGTATTTCAGTCTCAGCCATTTGCATAGTACCAATCACTCGTTCGCCGATTTTTACATTTAGTTTCGAAACAATACCATCAACTGGGGCATAAATAACTGTTGTTGTAAGATTTGCTTTTGTCTCGGTAAGTGCTGCTTCGTTGCTTTTTACATTATGTTCGGCAACAACTATATTTTGTTTAGCAGCTTCTAATTCTGCTTTGGTAGTGTTATACGCCATTAAGTAAGTATCAAATTCTACTTTAGCAATTTCACCTTTTTCGTATAATTGTTTATATCGAATATAATTTTGCTCAGCTTGGTAAAATTGAGTTTCAACCTGCTTTAATCTGAATTTTGAATTTTCTAAACTTGCTCGTGTAGATTCAAGATTTGCTTCTATTCTGTTTAAAGTTGTTTCATATATATCGGGTTTGACTTTTACAAGTATTTGACCTTTTTTAACATAATCGCCTTCTTTAACATTGAGTTCAATTATTTCGCCAGAAACATCTGAGCTAATTTTTACTTCTATTTCGGGCTGAATTTTGCCACAAACTGTAATTACTTCTATTATTGTTCTTAGTTTTGCAAGGTTGGTAGTTACTTCTATCCCTTTGCTTATGCCTAATCCAAGCCGTCTAGCAAATATCACAAAAATAAGTACTACGATAAATGCTATTATTAACCGTTTTATAACTTTTTTTGTGTTTTTTATCATAATTTTATCTGCTTATCACAGTAAAAATCAGGAATTTCTTGTTTGAAAATTAATTCATGTTTAGATTTTGAGAGTTCAGGTTTTAATCTGAATAAGTTAGATAGATTATATTCATATATATATATTAAGCCGCTATTATACCTTTCTTCGGCCAAATAGTATGCTTCAGAAGTTGCTTTATAAGCTGCTGCAGATGCTTTATATTTGTTATAGGCAAGTATATATTCATAATATACTTGCTGTACATCTTTTATAACTTGCTTTTTTGTTCTTTTGTAATTATAGTGGGAAATTTTATAGTTTATTTGAGCTAATTTAATATTATTATTTACTTGCCAATTATTAAATATTGGAATTGTTAGATTAATACTAAATGAACGACTTAAATTATCTTTTAGTTGATTCTTGAATTTTATTGTTTCGTAATCGTATTTATATGTAAATGAATATACTTCTAGTAAATTTCCATTGTTGTCGTAAGAGAAGCTAGTTAATAATGGTTGCGATGGAATTATATTTACAATATTTTTTCTTTGTGATGAATAACCTGTTGCATACGAACCTGTAATATAAAGCTTAGAATGTCGCCCAGAACGAGAGATATCTATAGCTTTGTCGGCCGCAAGAAGCTTAAAGTAGTAACTTTTTAAATATGGATGGTCGTTAATGGTGTAGAGAATTATATCATTAATAGATTTATTTAAATACGATGTGTCTATATCAATATTTATTAGAATTTCAATTGTATCGAGTGTATCTAATTCCATGGCTTGAATAAGAGCAAGCTGAGAAATTTTTAAAGTATTTTCTGAACTTACCAGTTGTAAATGCTCGTTGTTGTATTGTGAAACAGCTTCTAAATGAGTACTACGGTTTATTACATTTGCGTCGAGTAATTTTTTATTTTTTTCTACTTCTAGTGCCAATATTTTTTTTTGTTTTTTTGCACTATTGTATAATTCTGTTGCTAACAAAACCTGAAGATACAAAGAAGTTATTGTAATAGAAATATTGTTTTTAATTTTTTTGTATTCAAATTCAGACGACTTAACAATATAATAGTTTTGTTTTATTGTATTTAAGTTTTGAAAGCCACTAAAAATATTTATTGATGAAATAAGGGAAAAACTTGTTGTAGTAACATTGCTTTCGGCAAATTCGTTAGTAAGTGGGTCAATAGTTCTTCCTATCATAAACGTTTCGTTAGAATTAAAATTTAAAGTAGGCAATAAATTCATTTTTGTTTTAAGTAGATTTAATTTAGCAGATTTTATGTTTAATTCGCTTGATTTTATTCCAAGATTATTTTTTAAGGCATAATTTATACATTGCTGTAGTGTAAATTTTTGTGAAAAACCTATATTGCAGAATGTTAGTGATGTATCAACTAAATTCTTCAAGTTTTTTTCTCAAAAGTAGAAAAAAACAAGTTAAATTTAAAATATGATTAAAAGAGTTAAAGATTTTCTTCCATTTGCTTTAAAATTTCTTTTATTTCATTAAGTTCTTTTTCAAGGTATAATACTTTAGTTTTTATTTCGCTTATGAGTTTTTTGACAAAATAAATTTTTGGATATTTATTTTCTGAAGGCAAATAAGATATATGGAAAATTTTTAATTCGTTTGGTTTAAAATGAGTTTTATCCTCTTTTTGTTGAGCTTTTTTTTCAATGTATTTGTAATATTCATTAATTAAATCAATCTCTAAGATACCTGACAGACGATGAATAATGTCTAAATCGATGCTGTCTTTTTTAAAAATTTCATACAAAGTACGTCTCGGAATATTAAGCTTTTCGGCCACGTGTGTTATCTTTAAACGACGCGACTTTATGTACTTATGTATTATTTTCCCAAATGTTTCGATGAATTTTTATTTTTTTATGTTTCAAAGTAAATAAAGAAAAAAA
>JAOAFV010000017.1 GCA_026416095.1 Bacteroidales bacterium
GTTAGGTAAATTGGCATTATCGCTGAAAAAGTGAAAACCAAATCTACGATTTGTACCACCACTTGTAACTTTAGCTACAAAATGATACAAATATCTATTCGATAATGTTTGATTTAGGTAAGCATATATATTAGTATTTGCTAGAGTAGTGTCGTTTTGTATTAATTGACCATTACTAACTGTCCAACTACCATTGTATATTTGCCAATGAGGCTGCAATATGTCGAAATTGTCGCCAAAAAAACCACGCTTGCTATTTGCCCCCCAATACTGCCCATCGTAATCGAGAACCTGATAAAATGCTTTCTCTACTTGATTGTTATCACTATCGGTAAATGTTGCCACAAAATCTTGGGTTTTCCATTCGCCTATAGTAGTAACGGAAGTGACTGGTGGCACATTATCAATGTTACATTGCCATATAGCCATCCAACCAGGACGAGTAGTAGAGGCATTACTTTTAAATTTTAAAGTCAAATGAGGTTGAGTTGTGGTAATAACTCCTGGATTATTTGTGCCAGTAAAAGCACCTAATAGTGGTGAAGATAAAGAAGGACCATCAAATAGCCATAAGGTATCAGAATTTGCTTCAACATCGAACGAATTAAATGTTAATGAAACTGTTGATGCGTTCTGAGGAGAAATTGTATACCAATAATTTTCGTTATCGTAGTAATTCCAAGCAGGACCACCCATATCAAAAATAGTATCTACACAGGCTTGAGTAAAACACGTTGTAAGTTTTTCTTCAATTTTATTCCATAAATCTGGGTAGCCATCATCATAACCAAGAGCCCAAATTCCTATACCAGCAATTCCACGTTTCCAAACAAGTTCCATTTTTTTGCCAAGAGAATAAGCATCGTCTGCCCAGCATTGCCGCCAACTAGATCCATCGTTATATACATAATAAGGCACATAACTATTTGTGTTAAAATTCTTATTAGAATTAGTATAATAACCTGAAGAATTGTTTCTTATAGCTTTATATGTTCTTGAACTCCCAGAACCAGTAGTATTTGAGGGTACTGAATTCGAAGTAGTAGGCCAATCATAACCATAATAAGGCAAACCTAAAACCAATTTGTGTTTAGGAACTCCTGCATTTAAATAATAATTTATAGATCTACATACATTATAATTGTAACTACTAGTTAAACTATATAAAGGTGAAGTTGGTCCTGCTTGTGAACTTCCACTATAATAATAATCATAACCCATTATTATAAACAGATCG
The DNA here is from genome assembly GCA_026416095.1 of Bacteroidales bacterium. Taxonomy (GTDB): domain Bacteria; phylum Bacteroidota; class Bacteroidia; order Bacteroidales; family GWA2-32-17; genus Ch61. The sequence continues at coordinate 1,238 of JAOAFV010000017.1, forward strand.
ATATAATCTTTAATTAAAGGTATATCGTAAACAGAACTCCAATCTACAGCAGGTAATGCAATACTCACTTGAGAACCTGGTATTGCCGAATGAAATTGATTACATAAATTAATTAAAAAGTTCATATATTGAGTTTTTAAAGAAGAAGGCACTCCTTCAAAATCAATGTTAACACCATGAGCACCTCTACTTTGAACTAGATTAATCAAATTAGAAATTAAAGTTTGTTGAGCTGTTGAACTATTAAAAAAAGTGCTGTGGTTTGAAAACAACGTAACACATAAATTTACTCTTACACCATTTGCTAAAGCTTGGGTAACAACGTTCGCCGTTGCCCAATTATTTGTTGTTGTTGGGTTTCCAGTTGATGGATCAACTGCATAGCAGAAATATGATAAATCACTTATTAAAGACCAATCATAATTCACTTCTAAACCATTGCACCAATAAGGATGCCAACCAAAAACAATCTTATTTAATTGACAATTCTTATTTTTCGACCTTTTATTTTCTTTTGCTGGATAACCTCGTATATAATTCCACGCACTATCATTGGAAATATTGAACTGTCTATAATATTCATTCTCGTAATAATGTATGCTATAATGTTGTGAGAAAACATAACAAAACACTAAGGAAAAAATAAAAAATAATACTTTTGATACCATAATTTTTTTTTGCAAATATATTAAAGTTTTATCTTATTAAATAGAATTACAAACTTTATAGTTAAGACTTTAATTTTATGTTATCAAATTACAACAACACTTTATGCTAAAAATCTCTAAATATTACAAAAAAACACAATATACTTAACTTTAATACAATTTTTTTCTAACATTATGTAATGAGCCAAATTTTATAAAGATAACGAATTTAGAAACAAATTTAAACATGTCAATAATTAACTAATTTCATTGAAACAACATTAATACTTTCGATTAAATTATACATTTTTAATTCATGGTATTTTAACATTAGTTTCTGGTAAAGATGAATTATTTAAAAAATCAAAAGTAATTATTAAACTATAAAAGTTACTTTAAAAATTTTACTATTTTATTAAAATGGTAAAGTTTAATAAGTCATTAAAAAATTAATCAGAAAGTCAAAATTTTGACAATTTAGTAGCTTAGTCATTATATAGTAAACTTACTCAATTTAACATTATTATGTAAAAGCATAACTTATTTTGGTGTATATGATGAATGTTTAAAAAAAGTTTTTATATTAAAAATTGAACAACACCTAAATTAGTTGAGAGTTATATTTGCAATCTTCAATTTTATATTTCACGTAAGTTCATACATTTTGTTCTTCTTTTCCTCTGTACCTTGCATGGACTTTACAAATTAAAAATAAATATAATACGAAATAACAAGTAGCTCTGTACTATCTTGATGTTCGACAAATTTTTCACTAAAAAAGTCATATTTTTTTAAATCATTAAATTCTCTTTTCTCATATTTTAGCTACTTCTATTACGACCATTTATTTTCATTTTTAAAAACAACCATAATTTTTAAAATTACGTAAAATCAAAACATGAGACCTTTGCAAGACTACCTAAAAATAAGTTTTTTACAATTAAACATAATTGAAAATCAACATTTTCCAAAATGTTTAATGACATTTATAAAAGGTTTTGCAAAGTTTTCAACATATTAAAAAATACTAACTATGAAAAAATTTACTGTATTTAAATTCGTAAAAACTAACTATAAAAGTTGTCCAAAAAAAATAAAGATCTTGATTCAAATAGCATAAAAATTTTTTTAAAAGACAATTTTTTAATGTATAATTGCAAAAAAAAAGACTATGGTAAAAATAGAATCACTAACTAATGAACAATTAGAAAAAAAAGGTGTTTTTAATTGGCCCATTTGGGAAAAAGAAGTTTCAGAATTTGATTGGTATTACGATACAGTTGAACAGTGCTATTTTTTAGACGGTGAAGTCGAAGTTACCACAAAAACAGGTGAAAAGTTTCATATAAAGAAAGGCGACTTTGTTACCTTTAATAAAGGCCTTGCTTGTACTTGGAAAGTAATAAAACCTGTTAGAAAACATTATAATTTTGATTAAAAACAATAAAAAATTAAAATTACAGTAACAAATCCTTTAAAATAAAATGTGAGTTTTTTAATTTACTACCCTTTTGGGAAGTTATACATTTTTTTAATCACTTTACTTACTATTTCAGGAACCCAAAAGAATACCTAAAAAGTTTTTAATGGTAAAAACAAATTAATTTGCCATAATGATTAAAGCTATGTTAAGCTTTTTTATTAAAAAACATATCAATCAAATCTCCATGAAAAATCAATTAAAATAAAAGGCAACAATGAGTTACTTTCAAACAAATAAAAAATAAAGGAAATTATCTTTTCGATACTAATAATCTTAGAATATAAAACGCTTTAAAGTATTTTAGAAATTGAAAAAAGTAAGATCTATCGCATAAAATCTTAGTTAAAAGTATTTAAACGATGAATGCAAAATTGAAGCCATTTGTAAAACTCTTAAAAATAGTTTTTTACAACCAAATTATTATTAAAAATCAACATTATTCAAAATATCTCGAAATCTTTATAAAAGGTTTTGCAAAAGTCTCGGACTGAGTTACTACCTCAAAACTCTAACATATATAAACATCTCATCAGAAATTAGCTGGATATTCAAAATAGTTTAAATTTAACATTTAGTCAGATGTCCAAAAAATGTGCAAAAATTTTTGAAAATATGAAATTAAAATAGTTTTAATAAGCTTTTATGGCTTATTATATTTAGTTTTTAAAGATCGTAAAAAATTGTAATTAAATTTTTTACCTTTGTGGTTGAAAAAGATTATTCTTATGAAAATTTCATATAAATGGCTCCTTGAATATCTTAAAGTAAGTTATTCTCCAGAATATCTTGCAAACATTATGACCAATATTGGAATTGAAGTTGAAAATATAGAAAATTATAGCAATTATAAACTTGACTTTAATAACATTGTAATTGGAGAAACAATAGAATGCATAAAACACCCTGAATCAAACAAGCTAACAATAGCTAAGGTTGATATTGGTACAGAAAAATTAACTATTGTATGTGGAGCACCAAATATTAAAGAACGACAAAAAGTTGCGGTTGCAAAAGAAGGAGCAAAAGTTTTAATTAATAACAAATTAACAGAAATAAAAAAAGTAAAAATTCTCAATGTATTATCGGAAGGAATGATTTGCGCCGAAGATGAACTTGGCCTTGGAAGCAATCATGAAGGAATAATGATATTCGACAATAACATTCAAAATGGTACCCCCCTAATAGAAATAATAAGACCATATACCGATGTTGTATTTGAAATTAGCTTAACCCCCAACCGAACCGACGCAACCTCACATTATGGAGTAGCCCGAGACATAGCAGCCTATTTACAACATCGTACACCTGTAATACTGGAAAAACCTTCAACCGACGAATTTAAGTTCGACGAAGAAAAAAAGATTTTAGATATTATCATTGAAAACACAGAAGGATGTAAAAGATATACAGGTATCGTAATAAAAGACATAGAGGTAAAAGAATCTCCAAATTGGTTGAAAAATTATCTTAAAGCAATAGGTTTAAAGCCAATAAATAACGTTGTTGATATATCGAACTTTGTAATGTTTGAAACAGGCCATCCTATTCATGTTTTTGATCTTGCAAAAATAAAGGGAAATAAGATTATAATAAAAACCACCGAAGAAGGTACTCCCTTTATAACACTAGATAATATTGAACGTAAGCTAAAGGCAACTGATTTAATGATTTGCAACGAAATTGAACCAATGTGTATTGCTGGAATTTACGGAGGGCTTTATAGTGGTATAAGTAACGAAACAAAAGATATTTTTATCGAAGTTGCTTACTTTAACCCTTTGTATATTAGAAGAACTTCTCGATATCATAACATAATAACCGATAGTTCATACCGATTCGAAAGGGGTGTCGATCCTAACGACACAGAATATGTTTGCAAACGTGCTGCAATGTTAATTAAACAAATATGTGGTGGTAAAATACTTTCACCTATTTACGATATTTACCCACACCCAATAAAAGGCGAAATATTAAATCTAGACTATAATTTTATTGATGAAAATGCAGGAATAAAAATTGACCCTCAAACAATAAAAGAAATATTACGCTCCCTTGAATTTAATATTTTAGCAGAAAAAGAAAAAGGAGTTTTAGTAGAAGTCCCAACATATCGTGTTGACGTCACTAGACCTATAGATATCGTCGAAGAAATATTGCGAATTTACGGCTATAATGAAGTACCTATTCCAGATACTCTAAAAATTACTATTACACATAAAGAAAATAAAGAAGAAGAATATAGATATTTAATTTCAGAATTACTTGTTAATAACGGTTTTCACGAAATTATTACAAATTCTATTTCCAATGAAAATTATTACAAAAACGAACCTCATTTTAATGAATCATCTCTAATAAAACTCCTTAACCCACTTAATAATGAATTATCAGTAATGCGACAAACAATGCTATATTCTATGCTTGAAGTTGTTAAGTTTAATATAAACCATCAAATTGAAAACTTAAAACTATTTGAATTCGGAAAAACATATTTTCTTAAAGATAATACCAATCCAGCAGACTTAAAAAATTATGTAGAAACCCAACATTTAGCATTCTGCATTTATGGACATAAAAGCGAACAAAATTGGTTAGTTAAATCTTTGAAATCCGATTTTTTCTTTTTAAAGTATTTTGTAGATCTAATTTTAAAAAGACTAAATATTACCCCCGATGCATTGAGTGAAATTGAAAATTACTTTTATGAAATTGGTTTAATTTATTTTATTTGCAATAATCCAATATGCACATTTGGTAAGATTTCTAAGCATCAATTAAAAAAGTTCGAAATTAACGATGAGGTATGGTATGCCGAATTTAATTGGGAAAATATAATACATATAATAAAAAATAAGGACAAAATTACATACAAGGAAATTTCAAAATATCCGGTTGTAAGGCGCGATTTATCTATGATTTTAGATAATAATGTCAAATACGAAGATATAAAAAAACTTACTTTTAAGGTTGCTGGAAATATCTTAACAAATATAAATTTATTTGATGTTTATATAAGTCCCTCTTTAGGTGAAAATAAAAAATCATACGCAATTAGCTATTACCTCCAATCGCACGAAAAAACCTTAACAGATGAAGAAATAAATAATATAATGAAAAAAATAATAAACGCTTACGAAAAAGAATTAAATGCAAAAATTAGATGCTTATAAAACTTTTTAATCAAAATTTTTTGAAATAAAAAAAACAAATAATAACTTTGCAACTTGTTATTAAAACATTAATTATGTCGCGCAGATGTCAAATAACAGGTAAAAAACCAATGAATGGACACAATGTTTCACATGCTAATAACAAAACAAAAAGAAAATTTTATCCTAACTTGCAAACCAAAAAGTTCTTTTTACCCGAAGAAAATCGTTGGATAACACTGAAAGTTTCTGCTCATGGACTAAGAATAATAGCTAAAAAAGGCTTATATCAAGCTTTAAAAGAATCAAAAGAAAAAGGCTATATTAAAACTTATTAATTAATAAGTTATGGCTAAAGGTAAAAAAGGAAAAGGCAATAGAGTACAGGTAATTCTTGAATGTACTGAGCAAAAAAAGACAGGTGTTCCTGGTATTTCAAGATATATTACTACTAAAAATAAGAAAAACACCCCAGATCGATTAGAATTAATGAAATACAATCCTTACTTAAAAAAATATACGCTTCATCGAGAAATAAAATAAAAAAATAAAATATGGCTAAAAAAGTAGTAGCTTCGTACAAATCTGGCAAAGAAAATAAAACTTTTGTTAAAGTTATAAGAATGGTAAAATCACCAAAAACAAACGCTTATACATTTAAAGAAGAAATGGTTGGAAGCGATTACCTAAAAGAATACTTACAAAACAAGGTTAATAATTAATGAAGAATAATATTTTAAAATAAAAAGCCTTTCTCAGACGAGAAGGGCTTTTTTTATTTACTATAAAAATGAAATGGCTTAACTTATTCAGTAAAGAAAAAAAAGAAAAAATTGAAAATTCTCTTACAAAAACTAAAGAAAGCTTTTTTAAAAAAATTAAAAATCTTATATTTAATAAACCCAACATAACCGAACAAACTCTTGACGAGATAGAAGAAACCTTAATAAGTGCCGATGTTGGCATTAAAACCACTATTAAAATTATCAATAACATAAAAGAATATTTTGATAAAAACAAAATTTACAACGAAGACGATATTAACCAACATATAAAGCAAGTTATAGCCGATATAATGATTGACGCTGGTGAGATAAAAGATTTTTCGTTTGTAGAAAAACACAAACCTTACGTATTTATGATTGTTGGAGTAAATGGGGTAGGAAAAACCACTACAATAGCAAAATTAGCTTACCAATTTAAAAAAATAAATAAAAGAGTACTTTTAGGAGCTGCCGACACTTTTAGAGCAGCTGCTATTGACCAGCTTTCTATATGGGCCGACAGAGTAGGTGTACCAATAATAAAACAAAAAATGGGCGCCGATCCTGCTGCTGTTGCATTCGATACATTAAATTCAGCTCTCAAAAATAACTTTGATGTTGTAATAATCGACACTGCTGGACGTTTACACAACAAAGTTAATCTTATGAATGAGCTTTCAAAAATACGTAGAGTTATGCAAAAGGTTATTCCAGATGCTCCTCACGAAGTTTTACTTATTTTAGATGCAACAACTGGCCAAAATGCTTTTGAACAAGCTCGTCAGTTCCTTGCAGCAACCCAAGTTAATGCTATTTGCGTAACTAAACTCGATGGAACAGCAAAAGGGGGCGTTGTAATTGGAATATCACACGAATTTAACATTCCTGTTAAGTACATTGGTATTGGCGAATCTTTAGACGATATTGAAATATTTAATAAGTATGCTTTTGTTGAGTCGCTATTTTCATGAACAAAACAATTAAAATTCTTACCCTCGGTTGCCCTAAAAATTTAGTTGATTCCGAAAAATTATCGTATAAATTAAATAATTACAAAATTGTACATACTAATAAAGTATCACAAGCCGAAATTTTAATCATAAATACATGCGGTTTCATTGTCGATGCTAAAAAAGAATCAATCAGCACAATACTAAAAGCAATAGATCTTAAAAACAAAAGCAAAATAAAAAAAATTTATGTAATTGGTTGTTTTGTACAAAATAATAAAAAAATATTAAAACAAGAGCTACCAGAAATAGATGGTTTCTTTGAAATAGGTGAATATAATAAATTAATAAAAGAAATTAATCCAAAATCATTCCCATTAAAAAATAAATATGGACGAATATTTTACAATACAAACCCTGCTACAGCATACATTAAAATTGCCGACGGTTGTAATAGAAAATGCTCCTTTTGCATTATTCCAAACATAAAAGGAAAATATCACTCCGAAACAATTACCAACATTATTAATGAAGCAAAATACTTAACTGAAAATAATGTTAAAGAAATTATTCTTATTGCTCAAGATACAACTTATTATGGTTACGACTTGTACAAAAAACCTATGCTGAATATTTTACTTAACGAACTTGAAAAAATTGACAAAATAAAATGGATAAGAATACTCTATGCATACCCACAGTTTATAACTAAAGAATTATTAAATACTATTAAACAAAGCTCAAAAGTATGTAAATACATAGACTTACCTATCCAACATATAAGCGATAAAATGTTAAAGTTAATGCGTAGAAATATTTCTGCAAATAAATTAAAAGAAACCTTGTATAAAATAAAAAATACTATACCTAATATTGTAATTAGAACAACTGTAATTGTAGGACATCCGTACGAAACAAAAAAAGATTTTAATGAATTATTAAATTTTATAAAAGAATTTAAATTCGATAAGCTTGGTGTATTTAAGTATTCGCACGAAGAAGGGAGTTATGCTTTTAATCACTATAAAAATAATGTAGCTGAAAATATCAAAAATGAACGATATCATGCTATAATGGAACTACAGCAAGAAATTTCTCGTGAAAAATTAAAAAAATTTATAGGTACAATTCAAGAAGTATTGGTAGACGAAAAAAAGAAAAATTTATGTATTTGCAGAACGCAATACGATGCTCCCGAAATCGACGGAGTTGTTTATATAAAAAATAATAACTTAAAGACTGGAAACTTCTACAATGCTTATATTATAAATAGTTACGATTACGACCTAGAAGCAATTGTTACGTAACCTACTTTCTTAAAATTACCATTGTTGCTCCTTCACCATATTCAGAATATGGAGCATCTTGGTAGTCGTAATGAGCATATTCTTTTTGCAATATTTTACATATCTCAAGCTTTAAGGTTCCATTTCCTACTCCATGTATAAAAACAACTCTCTTTACATTCTTATCGTCTATACATTCTTCCATTTTCTTACGAAAATGAGCTAATTGAATATTCAAAATTTGATAAGGAGAAAGATTTTTATAGTCATTTAACAAAGCTTCAATATGTAAGTCAACCTCTACAATTCCTCTTTTTTCAGATGCTTTAAGCTGTTCTTTTTTATTTTCCTCGCTATCATCTTTTATTTCATCTAAATCTTTTCCCATTTTTTCTGCTACTTGCAACATTGTTTCTTTTTCCTTTATACCTAGTATCGGAAAAATTACAGCTTTTTGGCTAAAAAAATCATTCAATATGTACGATTTAGGGTCGATAAGAGTAAATCCCTTTATCTCCAATTCTTTTTCAATTAATAATCCTTTTTCATTTCTACTATCATTATATTTAATAAACTGTAACAAAATTTTTTCGATCCTAATAAATGCACTCTTATCAAACTCTGTAATGCTAATTGTCGTGGCCGGTTCTAGTTTATCACTATCTAAATACTTAATTTCACCATCTTGAATTATAAAAACACAATATAAAATAAAATCACTAGTATCGTTAACTAAATTTAGTATCACTTTTTCGACCGTGGTTGTAGTTGCACTTTCTATGGTTATTGCAACATAAACTTCTTCAGTTAAATTCGCTAAATATTTCTCTTCTATACATTTATTATTTTCATCTACATTAACCCTAATATGCTCACTTTTTCTATTATTTTCATTTTCTATATTTATTAAAATTAATTGCTCAGGTTTAAAAGGTATCTCAAATCCTTCTTCAATAGTAACAAAAACATATTTATCATCAATTCTCGAAACTATACCTTCTCCTTTTTCGTCCTTAAACTTAACTTTATCGCCTATTTTAAACATTTTTTGCGCAAATTAAATAAAAAGTTTTCTGTTAGTAAATAACATACTATTTTAGGAGTACAACATAAACAACATTTTTGCTATCAAAAAAAGCCAATAAAGCTCTTAATTATGTTCAAAACAAAAATTTAAATTATCTTTGTAACAAATTTAAAAAAATGTATTCTATTCCCAAAATAAGAAAAGAAGAATTATATTATGACCTCCCAGATAATTTAATTGCTAAATTTCCAATGAATCCAAGGAATCATTCAAAACTCCTTATTTACCAAAACAATAAAATAATAGACGATATTTTTAAAAACATACACAATTATATAAAACCACAAACACTAATAGTTTTCAACGACACCAAGGTTATTCCAGCAAGAATAAAAATTCCTAAAGAAACAGGAGCTATTATAGAAATTTTTTTACTTGAGCCTTGTAATCCTCCTTCTTATGAAAAAATATTTAATTCAAAAAAATGTTGTGAATGGTACTGTTTTATCGGAAATGCTAAAAAGTGGAAAACTTCTATCCTAAAATTAAAACTTAATAATAATACAAACGAAGAAGTTACTTTTTTAAAAAAACAAAAAATAAACGACACATTTCAAATAGAAATAAGCTGGAATTCCGATTCATCATTTGAAAACTTGCTTTCACAAATAGGCGAGATTCCCTTACCACCATACATCAAAAGAGACCCCGAACCCTCAGATAATTACGACTATCAAACAATTTTTTCACGTAACAAAGGTAGCGTTGCTTCTCCAACTGCTTCTTTGCATTTCACCGACGAAGAATTTTCAAAATTTAATGAGAAAAATATTCATTACGATTTCATAACATTACATATTACAGCGGGGACTTTTAAACCCATTGAATCTGAATTTATAGAACAACACACAATGCATAAAGAAACAGTTATAATTTCATCGGAATTAATAAAAAAGTTAATTTTATTTTACCCCAATATTATTTCGTCGGGCACAACCACTCTACGGGCTTTAGAAAGTCTTTATCATTTTGCCAATAAAAAACTTTACAATGAAAAGTTATGTTTAGTTGAGCAATGGATCGAGTTCGATAACTCATATAAAAACGACTTTAAACAAGTTCTTTACGACTTACTTAATTTTATGGAAAAGAAAAACATAAAAACTATTTCATTTTCAACACAGCTTATGATAATCCCATCATATAAAATAAAATCGTCGATTGGTTTAATCACAAATTTTCATCAACCCTGTAGTAGTTTATTAGCTTTAATAGCTGCTTTCGTTGGCAATGAATGGAAAAAAATATACCAACATGCCATAAATAACAACTATAGATTCTTAAGCTATGGCGATGGTTCATTATTATTTAACCATTAAATCAATATTTTATTTTAATGAAGTTTTTAGTAATTTTGAAAAAAAAATATGAGAAAGTGTTTTTTGTTTGTAGTGTGTTTAGGATTAATACAAGTAAATATATATGCTCAACCCGGTGCTACGTGCAGTGAAGCTGTTATTATCGACGATATTCCTTATGTGGCTTCGGGTTTAACAACTGTAGGAACAATTTATAATAGCTTGCCATGCAGTGGTTCGGGGTTTGCAAATTACATGTCTGGTAAAGATTTTCTTTTTAAAATTATTCCCGACCAAACTGTAAGTTATACTATAAAGCTTAGTAACACATCATATAGTGTTGGATTATTTGTTACCAATGCATGCCCCGACGCTCCAAATGTCCAATGTATTGCCTATAATACATCTCCTATGGGCAATCCGTCAGTAACAGCTACCTTAAGCGAAGGCCAAACATACTATATAATTGTGTCGAGTGTTTCATTTATAACTCCTCAAACCAATTTTGATATAAGAATTGATACATGTTCTGTTTTACCTGTTTCTTCTTTTACTTATCAGCAAAATGGTTTAGAAGTTACTTTTATTAACACCTCACAAAACGCAGTTTCTTACCTTTGGTATTTTGGCGATGAACTATTTCCACCGCCATTTTCGCCCGGCGATACTTCTACGAATCCCGTTCATACTTATGCTCAATACGGAACTTACCAGGTTACTTTAATTTCTTACAATTCTTGTGGTCAAACCGATACTCTGTATCAGCTAATAACACTCGAATGTCCGTATGAGCTACCACAAGCTAATTTTACATACATCGCAAACGATTTAACAGTTAATTTTATAAACTTGTCGATAAATGCAACTTCTTATCAATGGTATTTTGGCGATGAATTGATACCAATTATTCCTTCCGATACAACCGAAAATCCTACACATACATATCAACAATATGGTGAATACAATGTAACCTTAATAGCATGTAATGAATGTGGGTGCGATACAATTACATTACCTGTTGCTACAGAATGCCCAACATCTTTACCTGTTGCTGCATTTACTTATCAGCAAATTGATCAGAATGGTACAGTAGCTTTTAACGATCAATCGAGCAATGCAAATGAGTGGCTTTGGTTCTTCGGCGACTTCGACTATTACCCTTATATACCAGGCGATACTGTTCAAAATCCTATTCATACATATCTTATAAGTGGAAGTTATACAGTACACTTAATAGCATGTAACGAATGTGGCTGCGACACTACCGAACAAACAATATATGTTACTGTTTCCAATATAAAAGACATTTACTTCTCTTCTTCAATAATTGTAAGTACTACAGCCAATAATTATTTAATTCTACCAGAAAATGTAAAAATTCGCATTTTAGAGATTTTTGATTCAAACGGAAAGCTTGTATTTAATGCTAAATCGCCAATTACAAACAAAATATCTCTTTACAATTTAAATAAAGGAGTGTATCATATAAGAATAACAACAGACAATAAACTTCTTTATTATAAATTGATTATTAACTAAACATCTTTAGTGAAATATTTATTAACTTTAATAATAACTTTTAGGTACGTTATTCAATATGCTCAAAACAATGCCATTGGAATAGCTGCAGTGTTTAACCCTCAAACCGAAAGTTTTGGAGCAAATTTTAGGTTTTCATATAAAATAAATTCTTTATGTATTGTGCCACAAGTTACTTATTACCCTTCTTTTAATAAAATTCACGAATATTATATTGGCATAAGCTTTCAACGCGATATGGTTTTCTACAAAACACTTACTCTTTATGTTGTAATTCATGGGGGCTATAATGGATGGATAAATTATAAAAATTCAGCCGTAAAGAACGCAAAATATTCTAATTGGAATTTGGAAGGAGGCACAGGTTTAAAAACAACTCATTGTATATTTCCTTTCATTGAATATAGGTACAACATTAAATGGAAGGAAACTAATTTTAATTTAGGATTTATGTACAAATTTGGATGCAAAAGTGGAAAGACAAAAAGTGCAAAAAATTATAAATATGGGAAAAGTAAAACTTGTCCTGCTTACGATTTTTAAAGTATTACTTTTAATAGCTATTATGTCATGCAGTAAAGAAAGAATAAAAGAAAAACAACAATTAAATACGTATGAACCCATTAATAATTACTTCGACACAAAAAAAGAACCAGAACAAATATTTGTAGTCGACACCAATGGTACAGGAGCAATTGTTGGCACTCATGGCACAAGAATCTACGCCGACAAATCTAAATTAATGTTTCCAAATGGAAACGATGTTCATTACCCTTTCGAAGTAAGACTTATAGAACTTTATTCTCCTAAAGAAATGGTTTACTATCAAGTATCAAACCAAAAATACGATACCATTTTAAGCACTCACTGTGTTATTAAATTAACCGCCACAAAAAACAATCAACAATTACAACTAAAGCCTAACTGTACATGGTATATTGAAATACCAGCATCAAACCCTTCTAATAACATGAAATGCTTTTATTCTATTTCAACATCATTAAACAATTGGGTCGACATTAATAGTAATTATTTTATAACCACATCCACAGGTTATGCTGGAGAAATTAAGCAATTAGGATGGTTTTCATGTGCTAAAATTCCTGATAATTATAATACTTTTTCTTTGGTTAATACTTCTTTTACTTCAACTACCGACGATCTTTCAAATGTTCCTATATTTATGTACTTTCCTAACTTTAAATCTTTAGTTACGGCAAATCTTGGGTTTCCAAAAACTCCTAAGAACCAAAACATAAAATCATTTGCAATAGGTATAAACAACTTATCGGAATTATTTTATTTTTATAAAGAATTTCAAGCAACTCAAAACACCACCATAAATATACAAATGATCCAAACAACCGACAATTATATAACCAATTTACTTAATAACTTATAGAAAAGTTAATAAAACAACATAAAAACTTTTACCCCACTATCAGCTATTTTAATATAGATAAAAAGTTTATGCCATAGATGCAATAAGTGATAAGTGTAATTATTTTATTTTCATAACAAGAATAATAAATTCTTTTTGACATTTGTAATTAATTTTACTCATGTTTTATCATTTGTTTTTATTATCAAAGAATTTATACTTGCTAAAAATTTATAAATGAATTTTTTACAAGAACTAAAAAAAGATATAAGATTTCAGGAAGGAATAAAAAACTGTATTAACTGTGGAATGTGTACTGCAATTTGTCCGGCAGCCGAGTATTACGAATATGACCCACGTCAAATAATGGAAATAGTACAACGCCAGAAAGAAGAAGAGATAATAAATTTACTTAAAGATGATACTATTTGGTATTGTGGAGAATGTATATCTTGCAAAGCTCGATGTCCTAAGGAAAATGTACCTGCTTATATTATACAATCATTAAAAACATTATCTGTCAAATCTGGTTTATTTAAATTCTCTAAAAAAGGCTTACAACAAATTGCCTTACTTAAAATGGTAGGGTACACCATTATTAACACTGGTTACTGCGTACATTTTAGTCATATCGACACCAAACTTTTTCCAGAACAAGGGCCAGTATGGGATTGGATTAAAGAAAATTATAACCTATTATTCGAAAATTTTGGAATTCCATATAACAGCGAAAAACCAGGTCCATTAAGAAAAATTCCCGATAAATCGCTTATTGAACTAAGAAAAATTTTTGAAGTAACAGGCGGTTTAGAATATTTCAACCAAATTGAAAAAATTGCAAAAGAATATTCACAACAAAACAATATAGCTTATTCTACTTACGAAAAAGACGAATTGTTTAACAAGTTATACAATGAATAAATATACCAACTCAACAAAAAAAATACCAGACGATAATTATTTTTACGTTAGAAGTTGCATAAGGCAAAATTTTTTTCCCTTAGCAGAAGAAGCTTTTGTTAAGATTATAAAAAATAATCTAAAAAAAAATATCTGCGACAACACCGATCATACAACCTGTACAGGAATTGGTTATCACACGGCAATAGTACCTTTCGAAACATCAATGACTGTTGTTGCGCGCCAGTTTTCGTTAATGAAAGAAGAAGGTTTAAAAAATTTTGTTTGTTCGTGTGTTACTTCTTTTGGGTTGTACCTTGAAGTACTTGAAACATGGAAACATAATCCAGAAATATTAGAAAAAACTCGCCAAAACCTATATAAGGCAACAGGCAGAGAATTCGATTTACCTGAAACTCTGGTACATGCAAGCGATATCATTCATCATTTTAGGCATGAAATATCAAAGCAGTTAAAATATAAACTAATAAATATAAAAACTAATGAACCTTTAAAGGTGGTGGAACATGTAGGCTGTCATTATTCAAAAATTTTCCCTCAATATGGAATAGGAGGAGCCGAATTCCCAAAAGTCTTATACGATTTAATTATTGCTTTTGGTGGTACACCTATCGATTATCCTGAACGTAGGCATTGTTGTGGGTTTGGGTTTCGACAATATTTAATTAAAGCAAATAGAGGATACAGTTATTACCATTCCAAGAAGAAATTTGAATCGATGCAGCCTTTCAATGTAGATTTAATAATTACAAATTGTCCTGGTTGTAATTACTTTCTCGATAGGTGGCAGTATGTTGCAGCTATAACCGAAAAAAAATATTATGGAAATGAAAATTTGCCAATACCAGTACTAACCTTCGAAGAAATAACTGCTCTACTTCTTGGTTATGACCCATGGGAAATAGGATTACAAATGCATGTGGTACCTGTTGAACCTTTGCTTGATAAACTGGGAGTTAAATATAATAAAAAAGAAAAATATTTAGGACAAAAAAAACCAAATATTAACATAGAAAAGTTTATTACAAATGAATAAAACTGTAACAATAATAGGAGGAGGAATTGCAGGTATTAATTGCGCTAATATATTAGCGTCGTTCGGAATAAATGTTATTTTAATTGAAAAAGAAAACGAAATTGGTGGTAAATTAAATAAGTGGCATAAATTATTCCCTAATTTCGAAGACGCTCAACAATTATTAGCTAACATTAAGAACAATATAGAAAACAACGAAAAAATAAAAATATTAACAAATACCATTGTGAACGATATAAAAAAACAAAATAATAAATTTATTATTCAAACCAACACAAATAAGACAATTGAGTCGGATGCTTTAGTTTTATCTACTGGCTACGACTTATTTGATGCAAGAATTAAAGAGGAATATGGATACGGAATTTATGAAAATATTATAACATCTGCTGAACTCGAAGAAATGTTTAAGAAAAAAGAAATAAAACTAAAACATAATAACAAAGATCCTCGAAGAATTGGCTTTGTACATTGCGTAGGATCGCGCGATAAAAAAATTAACGTAATTTATTGCTCGCGTATTTGTTGTGTAACTGCTGTTAAACAAGCTATCGAAGTACGAAAACTTTTGCCCTTTTCAGAAGCATACTGTTTTTATATGGACTTACGAATGTATGATTTGCCTTTCGAAGAATTATATAACGAATCACAAGAAAAATATAACATAACCTTTATAAGAGGAAGAGTATCAGAAGTATCAAAAGATCATGAAAATAAGATAATTGTAAAAGTTGAAGATACCTTACTGGGTCGCCCTTTAAGAATGTCGCTCGATTTACTTGTATTAATGGTTGGATTTATTGCATCAAAAGATACTATAAAAATTGCAAAAGCACTTAATCTTACTCTAAATACCAATAATTTTATTTTACCTTTAAACGAACAAATAAATTCTAATGCAACAAACACAGAAGGAGTATTCGTTACTGGTACGGTAACATCGCCCAAAAGTATTGATCATACAATTACCGATAGTAAAGCATGTGCATTAAGCGTAATAAAGTATATTAAAAATTTATAAGAATGAATATATTTGGTTTTTCGGTAAATAAAAGTCGTGAAATAAATTACGATAATAACGATAGGGCTCTTTATTATTACCTTATTAGAGTAGAACCCACAACAACCTTGTGTATAGCATGTGGGGCTTGTTCAGCAACATGTCCAAGTGGTATAAATTCAGGGTTAAATTTTCATAAAATAATGCTTTATGTGAGACGAGGCGAAAATGTTCAAATAGCAAAAGAAATAAACAAATGTTTCTTATGTGGCAAATGTCAACTTACCTGCCCAAGAAACGTTAATACAAGAAATGTAATACTAAATATTCTCTCTTTTCTTAAAGTTTCTTCAATATGAAATTCAATTATTTTGTAATACCATTTACTATTGGCATTATATTTTGCATATTTACAATTATCATAAAGTTTATCCAATGGTTCCAAAAATTAGATTCATTCGAGAAAAGGAAACTCTTTAAAACATTCAAATCACCAAAGAAACTTATATTTATTGCAACAGAAATATTTTTAGAATCACTACTACACCGCAGAATATTTAAAACTAACTTACTTTTAGGATACATGCATTCGAGTTTTGCTTTTGGTTGGTTTTTACTTATTATTTTTGGTTTTTTAGAAACCACGTTACATTATAAAACCTTAATACACCCGATTTATGAACCAATTTTTTTTAAATTTTTTCATCACCAAGTATATAACAAAACAATAAACTTTTTAATGGACTTATTTCTATTATATATTCTAACAGGCATAGCACTGGCAATATTTAAAAGGCTTTATAAAAAAATTTTTGGTATAAAAACAAACACAAAATTAAATTTACTTAATAAAATTGCCCTTATAGCGTTATGGTTAATATTTCCGTTAAGACTAATTGCCGAAAGTACAACAGCGGCTATATATAATAACGGTGACTTTTTAACTCAAAATTTTGCATCTATTATTAATGTTATAGTTAATCCTAAAAAAATAGAAATTTATACATGGTGGTCATATTCGTCTGTTCTATTTTTATTTTTTACACTTCTACCATTTACCCGCTACATGCACATACCAACTGAAATGTTTTTTATTACATTAAAAAAAGCAGGTATCGAATTCAACACAAAAAATAAAGGTATAAAAAATATAGAAATATATTCTTGTTCAAGTTGTGGCATATGTATTAGTAATTGCCAAATGTATAACTATTTAAATAAATCTTCTATGGTTCCTTCATATTACTTATATAACCTTCGCAAAAACGAAACCACTAAAAAAAGTACTTATGAGTGCCTGATGTGTGGACGATGTGAAGAATTTTGTCCTGTTAAAATTGATATTTTGGAAATTAAAAGTACACTTAGGCAAAAATATATTAATAATCTACTTCAGAATTATATTTTTATTAAATATCCAATCATTAATTCCAATAATACAAAAATTGGATATTTTGCAGGTTGCATGACACACTTAACTCCATCTATAATAGAATCTCTAAATAAAATTTTCAAAAAATTAAATACAGAATGTGTTTTTATAGATAAAGACAGTACTATATGTTGTGGCAGACCTTTAAAACTAGCAGGTAAATTAAACGATGCCAAAAACATAATTTCCAAAAACACCGAATATTTTAATAGTTTAAACTTGAATTTAATAATAACTTCATGTCCTATTTGTTATAAAACTTTTAAAGAAGATTATAATGCTTTAAATACAAAAGTAATTCATCATTCACAATGGCTTGCAGATTTAATAAATGCTGGGAAACTAAATTTAAAAAAAACAAACGAAACCGTAGTATATCACGACCCTTGCGAATTAGGACGTGGCACAGGTATTTACGAAGAACCTAGAAGAGTAATAACTGCTATATATGATTTAGCCGAAAGTAAATTTTCTAAAAACAACTCGTTATGTTGTGGTGGAAGTTTAGGTAATTTTTACACTAATGAAATAGAAAAAATAAAAATTGCTCAAGATACCTTAACTATAATAAATACTTTAAAAGTTAATAAAGTAATTACTGCTTGTCCATTATGTAAAAAAACATTCCAAAAATCTTCCGAAAACTTTATTATAAAAGATATTAGCGAAATAATTGCAGAAAATTTGTAACTTAAGTTTTATTTAAAAAATGAAACGTAAGTTATATTTAACTGTTGTTGTAAGTGTTTTAATATTTTTTTTAATAATTTTTTTTTTAAAAGAAAAAATTCTTAATAACTCGATTATAGTTCAAAAAGTTTACTTTAGTAACAATGAAATAGTAACGATATATAATAACACAAATACAGAAGTTAATTTTAATTTCAAATTAAACAATTTATTTTTCTATTCAACTAACGACATCATTAATACAGCACTACAGATAAAAAATGAAAACCATGATTTTAAAAAAATTTTTAATTTAATAACAGAATCATTAGTACAAAACTCAACCTTTAATAGTTGGGAACTTAATCCTTTATCTATAATAAATTCACTTGGCTATGCGCTTTGCGACAAACAATCAGCAATATATGGATTATTATGTAAAAAAATTGGATATGAAGCAAAATTAGTTGAACTTACTGGCCATGTTATGTGCGAAATAAAAGATAAAAACAATAAGAAAATATTAGTCGATGTTAGTCATAAACATTTTTTTAAGTTAAATAACAGATTGCTTTCTTATAAAGATATTGTAAATAAGCCAGAAGTATTAAAACTTATAACAGATTCGTTGAATTCTAAAATTGCTAATTTTTCTTCATTAAAACCAAAGTATTATAATATCATAAGAACCACATCAGATAATTTTTTCAGAAACATTAATTGGAAGTTTAAAGATACCTTTTTGATAACCCTACCACCAAAATCATATTTTTCTTTTCCATATAAACCAAATTATACGACAGATATATACCCATACAACACAAAAGCAAAATTGAAGTTTTCAGAATTCAATGAATATTTAATTAAGAATAATACATTAGTAATAATTGATTTCGAAGGGAAAGGAGTAGTAAAAATAAAAAATAAAACATTTAATCTACCTTACGATAGAGAAAAACTTCAATTTTATCTAACCAAAAGTAATTATCCTTTAAAAACAATAACCGTAATCCCAAAAGATACTAATTTTGCAATTATATATGCGTTAAACCCCAGATTTACTAAATTGTCGAATCAAAACGAATTATTAGTTAATTCCGACAAAATTCTTAAAATTAAAAAGTTTAAATATAAAAAGTTAGATGGTGATTTCGAGGCCAATCATATTCAATGGTTAGACCATTATTCTTATGAGATATTAAATTTTTACAAAAAAAATAAACACTTGAAATTTAATAAATTTGTCGAAGCTTATTCACTTTTAAAAAACAATTCACTCACATTTGATAACAAACCTACCATTGATACTATAAAAATTAAAACCCGACTTATTGCTATTGATTCTCTTATTATTAATTCAAATATAGGAGATTTTGACGAAATTAAAACATTTATTTTAGGTCTTGCTATCTTTCTAAACGATCAAGAATTTTCGATCATTTTTAAACAATTTTCTCGTAGATTTGCAATAGATAAAAAATACAATAATTACTTTTATCGAAAATAGATTTCAAAATTCGAACCTTTGAACTTATCTCTTAGCTCATGGTAATTATTATCAACTCCTGTGGTTTCATATTGTTAATTTTTCTTGTTATTAAAAATAGTTCTTCATAATCGAGATTAAGAGCAACTTGTATGATTACTAGTGTCTTTTTTCTTCCATTAACAAATTGTTCATAAGTAAGCTTTAAAATCTTTGGAAGTCATTTGTTAATAATTTTTTTCTATTTTATTGTTAAATTTTTCAATTTTTCTAAAATAATCTAAACACATCTTTATAATCAATATGTAAAGGATTAAGAGAAATATTTATGTTATCGTTAGACAAAAAAACTCCTTTAGATAATTTTTGCCTTATTTTCAATGATACTAAGCTTTCTAGTAAATTTTCTCTTCTAATGTGAATAATTACATCACTTGCGTCTAATATTGAAATTATTTTACATACTTTATTATAATCTAATTGATCAAACATAATTTTAAAACCAACAGCCTTAGCATTATCATTATAATTACGATATATTGTAGTATAAAGGATACTTATTGAAGTGTTTCTTTTTTTTCTGCAAACTTATGATGTTTCCAATAAATAAACGAGTTTTTAAATATTTCTCCATAGCAAACAACCTGCGAATGACTTATTAATAAGTTAACAAGATAAGTACTACCACACCGCTGATGTGCTATAATAATTATGAATTTTTTATAGCTTAAATTATTACCTAACAGGGAGTGGGTTTAAATTATGATTTTTATTTGCTTCTTCAAAAAATTTTTTATACGACTTCTTTTCAAGATCTTCCTTTTTGAGATCATATACAGAAGGTACTAATAATTTTTTTCTAAAAAAACACTAATAAGTTATCTTTTTAAATATATCATACCCTTCATATCAACAGTTTTGTTATTAGCATTAGTAGCTCTAATAACATAATAATACACCCCATCGGGTGCTACTGTATTTGTGTTCAAAATTTTTCCATCCCATTTTATTGTTTCATGTTTAACCGAGTAAACTAATATACCATTCCTATCGAATATATTGCATTCTTCAATTTTTAATCCTTTAAGTTCAGGTTCAAAATAATCATTTATTCCATCATTGTTAGGAGTAAAAATATTCTGAATCTTATCATAACTTACAGGAATACTAACAACATATTTTTTCAACACCGAATCTTTACAAACATTCTGATAATTACTTACAAGCTTAATATTATATGTTCCATTTTGAACAAATTGATAAACAACATTACTTTCATCAGAAATTTTTTGATTATTTATATACCAACTAAAACTTAAATTACTATAATTAGACCAAGGTTTACGATCTATTGTAGAAGTATTTTCTAAATATACGGTTAAGAAGTTATTATCTGGTAATTCAAAAATATTAAAATTTGTACTTAATTTTAAACTATCCTTTACAAAAGCCGATAAAGTATCTATAATTCTTGTCCCTTTTTTAACATATATTTTATAAAAGCCAGAAGCAATATTCTCTTTTTTGCCTTGAATGATTTCGTTGTTAAGTATAAATTCTATATCATTGCAATTACTACAGGTAATGTATATACCTCCATTTTTACTATTACATACATTAGGCTTAGTATAAACCCGATAATCATAAAAATTATTAGTGTTATTCATCTGATGTTCTGTATTTTCTGGGTAATCATTTTTTTCTGTAATAGTGGATTCACGGTAAATGCTATGGTTTAAGTTAACCTTGGTGTTCTTATGAATGTCAATCTTACTATAAGGTTCATTGTTCTTTACTAGATCACTTTGAAAATTAAAAAAAATATTGTTCAATCTAAATTCCTTATAATGTGCTATTAAAGGCATAACGGATACTTTTGATTCATTAATCTTAATCAAAATCGCTGCAATGCTTGCAACAACAAAACTTCCTAAAATTAAATACTTCCATAAATATTTTGTTTTAATAGTGTTAATAATCTTCACAAAAGTATCATCAGGCGGTGTTATTTCGAAATTATTAAATTTTTCTCTAATAAAATTATCGAACTCTTCTATTTTATAATCTTTATAATTTTTCATAGCTCTTTATTTTACATTTATCTAAATTCTTATTTAAGTTTTTCATTAATAAACGTCTAGCCTTAAAAAGTTGAGTTTTAGAAGTTGACTCACTTATATTAAGAATTTGTGCTATTTCTTTATGACTGTACCCTTCAATAACAAACATATTAAATACCATTCTATAGCCATCTGGTAAAGAATTGATTTCTCTAAGTATATCTTCGAGCTGCATGTCTTCAAACGATATAAGCTCATCTTTTTCTTCATCAGGAATATTAACATCGGGTTCCTCAAGAAAGCTACGATTAATAAACTTATGGTAGAAATTAATAGCAGTAGTAACAAATATCCTACGAAGCCACCCTTCAAAAGAACCAATACCTTTGTAATCTTTAAGGCATAAAAAAGCTTTTACAAAACCATCATGTAATATATCTTTTGCATCGTTTGCATTACGAGCATATCTTAAACAAATTCCGTACATTTTCTTACTATATTCTTTATATACTTGTTCCCATTGCTTTTTTATTTCTTCATTCATATCAGTACTTAAAAGACAAGATAAAACAAAAAAAGTTGTCTATAACTAATTTATAAATTTAATTTTTTTTTGACAAAAATAAAATTATAAATGATTAAATTTTAAAAAAAACTAATTTTTAATGTAATTTTGCATAAGTATTTATTTGGATAAAGTATTTAATTAAATTGTGTTTGATAATATAAATTATAAAGAACAAATAGATAAAATTTGGGAGAATAAAGTACTATTAAAAAATAAAGAAAATCAAGATATCATTGCAAAAGTTATTGAAAGTTTAGACAAAGGTGAAATTAGAGCTGCCGAAAAAAAAGACGGCAAGTGGCAAACAAATGAATGGGTAAAAAAAGCGATACTTTTATATTTTGAAATTCAACCTCTTTCAGTTATTGAAAACGAACCATTTTACTTTTACGACAAAATACCTTTAAAGAAAAACTACGATAAACTCGAAGTTAGGGTTGTACCTCATGCTATTGCACGATATGGTTCTTATATAGCTCCAGGAGTTATTTTAATGCCAAGTTACGTAAATATTGGCGCATATATTGACAGTGGTACTATGATCGATACTTGGGCAACTATAGGCTCTTGTGCTCAAATTGGAAAAAATGTACACATAAGTGGTGGAGTTGGCATTGGTGGAGTATTGGAGCCACTACAGGCAAATCCTGTAATAATTGAAGATGGTTGTTTTATTGGTTCTCGATGTATAATTGTAGAAGGTGCAATTATTGGTGAACAAGCAGTGCTTGGTGCAAATGTAGTTATTACAGCCTCAACTCATATAATTGATGTTACTGAAAGTAAACCCAAAGAATATAAAGGTTTTGTACCCCCTTATTCGGTGGTAATTCCTGGAAGTTACTCGAAAAAATTCAAAGCAGGTACATATTATGTTCAATGTGCTCTGATAATTGGAAAAAGAAATAAAAATACCGATTTAAAAATATCGTTAAACGAAACTTTAAGAAAATTTAAATTAAGTGTGTAATGATTATAGGTTTCGATGCAAAAAGAGCATATACAAATAAAACAGGGCTTGGCAACTACAGCAGAAATCTTTTGTTACAACTTTTTAAAGAATACCCATCTCATAAATTCTTGCTTTTTACTCCTAAAAAAACGCAATTATTACAAGTAGAACAATACGAGAACGTAAATGTAATTTGTCCTAATAATATATTTGGAAAACTTTTCAAAAGCTATTGGCGTTCTTTTCTTATTACCGAACAGATGAACAAAATAAAACCCCAAATATTTCACGGGTTAAGTAATGAAATACCATTTGGTATAAATAACTTAAATATAAAAACAGTTGTTACAATTCATGATGTAATTTTCAAAAAATTCCCCCAGTGGTATAACAAAATAGATACAAAATTGTACGATACAAAAACAAAATATGCGGTTAAATACGCCGATTTAATAATTGCCATTAGTGAACAAACAAAAAAAGATCTCATTGAATTTTACAACGCTAACGAAGAAAAAATAAAAGTAGTTTACCAAAATTTTAATCCCGTTTTCTACAAGCTTCTTTCACCACAAGAAATAGAAGAAATTAAAGCTAAATATAAGTTACCAAAAGAATATATACTCTATGTTGGTACTATTGAAGAAAGAAAAAACTTGGCATTAATTGTTGAAGCTTTAAAAATAGGAAAAATAAATTTACCATTGGTAGCCATAGGAAAAAAAACAAAATATTATACAAAAACAGTAGAACCATTAATTAACCAACTTTCACTGGCCGACAAGTTTATTCATATAGACCAAGTGAAAAACGAAGTTTTACCTGCAATATATCAAGGGGCTAAAATTTTTGTTTATCCATCTTTTTACGAAGGGTTTGGTATTCCAATATTGGAAGCACAAGCATCGGGTGTACCTGTAATAACTTCTAAAAATGGCTGTTTTAAAGAAGTGGCCGGAGAAGCTGCTTGTTTTATAGACCCATCTAATCCATACGAACTTGCTCTTTCAATAAAAAGACTCTTGACAAACAAAGAACTATATGCAAAATTAATAGAAGAAGGACGTTTAAATTCATTAAAATTTCTTAAAAACAATCAATCTCAAAAATTGATTGAAATTTATGAAAAACTTATTTCAAATTGACGTAGAAATAAAAAATTGTATTTTTCACCTTCAGCAAGGTAATGTTATATTATGTCCGACCGATACTATTTGGGGGTTAAGTTGCGATGCAACTAACCCAAATGCAATTAACAAAATTAATAAAATAAAAGGTCGCACTTCAAAGCCCTATATTATACTTGTACACAGTATGGCTATGGTGTTAAAGTACGTGAAAGAAGTACCAGAAGTAGCCTACGAATTGGTTGAAAAAACAGAAGAACCATTAACAATAATATACCCACAAGCTAAAAACTTACCTGAAATCTTATTACCTCCCGATAAAAGCATTGCTATAAGAATTGTAAAAAATGAGTTTTGTAATAAATTGATAAAACAATTCAAAAAACCTATAGTAAGCACATCTGCTAACTTTTCAAACGATCCTCCTCCATTATCTTTTAAAGAAATAAACGAAAAAATAAAAAGCCAGGTAGATTATATAGTTAATTACAATATCGACGAAACAACAACAAAAAAACCATCGAAGATAATTAAAGTAAATGCAGATAATTCTATCATCGTTATTAGAGAATAAATGCGAGTTTATTGGTTTTATAAGAATATTAATGGACATGAATTATTATTTAAAAAAATTACTAACACAAAGGCCGATAATACAAACGTTACCATTATTCTATTACATCATGGGCTTGGGAGCATTCAACAATGGAAAAATTTCCCTGAACTTTTATATAACAAAATAGGCATTTCTTTAATACTTTATAATCGTGTAGGTTATAATAAAAAATTTAGCACAGCTTTACCACATAATTTCTTATATTATGAAGCTTTTATTATACTGCCAGAAATTATAAAAACCTTAAATCTTACAAACTACATACTACTTGGCCACAGCGATGGTGCAACAATTGCATTATTACATGCATCGCAAAACCCTTCCTCTCTTAGTAAAATTATTGCTATTGCACCTCATGTGTTTATAGAACCCCAAACCATAACAGGACTTAAAATGAACATTAAAAACTCAAAACATATTATCGAATTATTAAAAAAATACCATAGCAACAATTCTGAAATATTATTTGAAAAATGGCATAATTTTTGGTTAAGCCATCAAAATAAAAATTGGAACATATTTAAAGAATTACAAAACATAAAAATTCCGCTTCTCATAATCCAAGGTAAAAACGATGAATTTGGCACAACTAATCAAATCAATCACATAAAAAAATACTGTCTTGCCAAAACATTATTATTAAATAATTGTAAACACTTTCCACATCTCGAATACTCCGAAAAAGTTATTCATAATATTTTTGAGTTTATTAAAAATTAGACTTTAATTACACAAAACTAATATGCAGTTTAGCAATTTTTTTATTTTTTTATACAAATCCAACATATAAATTTCAAATATATTTTATTTTTTTAATTTCATACTTATTAATAATTTCAAAATACCATTAAACAAAAATATAGGCACAACTCTATAATGTTAAATCAAATTTTTTAATTGATTGTCATCGTAAGTATAATATTTTTTCGTTTTTGTGTTTAATTATAAGGTAACCATTAAAAACTTTGCTAATGAATTCTTACCGAATTATGAATTAGCACAGCTCTACTGGAATACAAAAACTTTAAAGCCTTATAATATTCATTTTTTCTTTTTTTCTCCAAGTTCTACCTTTCCATTTAACAGGTAAAAATAACGATAATACTGCTACTACAAAAACATAGAATGGATAGATAAACGAAAATAATAAAAACTCGTGAAACGGAAACTTAAAATTTTTGAATATATTTTTCGTTCCTTTCTTAATGAGAATAAAATCAACTATTAGCTTTAAACAAAAAATGTATAAAAAAACACCTAGAAAGACTCTATCGATAAATAAATAAAAAAAAGAAAAAACTAAAGTAAACGAAGTAAGAAAAACCACGATACTCACTAATAAGGCAGTTTTGTTTTTATAGTATTTGGTTTTTGATGCCCATCGTATACGTTGTAGTAAAAATCTTCTAACACTTAAAGCAGGATAAGTATAAACAATTGATTTGTAAAAGTCATTTACACAAATTTTATTACCTTTTTTCAAATAAGAATGTAATAAAAAAACATCATCGCCAGAAGGGGTTTTATTATTAATGTCATTTATAAGCTCTGCTAAAACAGTATGTTTAACGCAAAAATTAGAGCCACTACATAAAAATGGTTTTTTGAAGTACAGAAATCCTATATTTACAAGTTGCATAGCAACATATTCAATTCTTTGAAATCGCTCAAGTAAGTTATCTACAAGCTCTTCTATACTAACCATACCAATTATAAAATCATAATCATCCATAGTTTTAATATAGTAGCTTTCTAACCAATCTTCATCTATTGTAACATCAGCATCAATAAATATAATATATTTACCAAGTGCTATGTTTATGCCTGTTATAATAGCATCTTTTTTACCTTCTTTTTCAGATGCTAACCGAAATAATTTTACGCGTTGATCGATATATTTCCCTGCAAGTTCAAAGGTTTCATCTTCAGAATGATCATCTATAATTATAAGTTCAAAATCGATAAATGATTGACCAAGAATTTGATTAATCATATGTTCAATATTTCCTCGTTCATTTCTTACTGGTAATATTATTGAAAAATGTGGTGTAGGTGCACCTATTATTAAGTATTTTTTATCGATTTTCTTAAACTTAGTATTACTAATACCAAATATTGCTATAATTATAATCCATGAATATAATAAGACAGGGATATAAATTAATACTATTAGGATATCAAATAAAACCATTCTAAAATAATATTGAATTTTATCATTTTTTTTCTTTAATATTGGCAATTATCTTTGCAAAAATAAGAATAAATTATGGAATCATCTAAAATATTAAATGTAACAAACGACGTAAAATGGGTAGGAGTTTTAGATTACGACATAGTTACTTTCGATATTGTAATGGAAACTAAAAGCGGAACAACCTATAATTCTTACTTAATAGAATCGGACGACATTGCAATAATAGACACAGTTAAAGAAAAATTCAGCGATGAATTTTTAGCAAAAATTGAAAAGATTACACCTTATGAGAGAATAAAGTATATAATTGTAAACCATACAGAACCCGATCATTCTGGCGCTTTAAAAAATTTACTAAGAAAAGCTCCTCACGCAATTGTAGTAGGTACTTCCACTGCATTGAAGTATCTTGACGACATGGTTGATGTTCCTTTTAAAAAGCTAACTGTAAAAGAAGACGATATTATATCGCTTGGGAAAAAAACATTAAAATTTATTATGGCTCCTAACTTACATTGGCCTGATAGTATGTACACATACCTTATAGAAGATAAAATACTTTTTACTTGCGATTCGTTTGGAGCTCACTTTTGCCACGAAGGTATGTTTGAACATTTAGTTCCCTCATGGGACGAAGAGTTTAAATATTATTTCGATGTTATTCTTAAGCCATACAGTCAATATATGTTAAAAGCAATTGAAAAAATAAAAAACTTAGAAATTAATGCACTTTGTACTGGTCATGGACCCATTTTAACCAATTCCCCTAAAAAGTATATAGAATTAACGGAGCAATATGCAAAAGAATACCTTAATTCGCTTAAACACGATAACTTAACAGTATTAATTGTTTATGTTTCTGCTTACGGTTATACTGCCAAATTTGCAAATGCAATAGCAGAATCAATAAAAGAAGAGAATTTAAAAGTTATTATTAAAGACATCGAAAAAACCGACCTTGGCGAAATGGAAAGTTTAATTGTACAATCCGATGCAATATTAATTGGTTCACCTACCATTAATCAAAATACTTTATTACCTATATATAAATTTTTAGCTGTAATAAATCCTATAAGAGACAAAAACAAGCCAGCAAGTGTTTTTGGGAGCTATGGCTGGAGTGGCGAAGCAGTAAAAATTATCAGTGCTGCTCTTAAAGAATTAAAATTAAATGTTGTAAAAAACGAAGGTATTCAAGCTAAATTTAATTCTTCTAACCTTTCTTCCTTTAAAGAATTTGGAAAAAATTTTGCAGATTATATAAAACAACATTATAAAAACTTTCAATTTTCACGGGCTAATGAAAAACAGGAGTAAATCGGCTCTAAAGATCAACGAAAGCATAGCACATCCTCCTAACATAAACCCATATATCAATACTTTAAAAACAAAAAAAGAAAGAATTTCAATAGATGAATATTACAATGGTATTATTAAGAATAACAGGGCAATACTTGCTAAAGCAATTACTTTAATAGAGAGCTCATTACAATCGGATCAAAAAATAGCCCGTAAAATAATAGAAAAATGTTTGCCTTATACAGGCAACAGTTATCGAATAGGCATAACAGGTGTGCCAGGCGTTGGTAAAAGTACTTTTATAGAAGTGTTTGGTAATTACCTAATATCGCTTGGTTATAAAGTAGCTGTGCTTGCTATAGATCCAAGCAGTACAATAACAAAAGGCAGTATACTGGGCGATAAAACAAGAATGGAAAATTTAGCTCGAAATCCATCAGCTTTTATTCGCCCAAGCCCATCAGGCGGCACTCTTGGTGGTGTTGCTCGTAAAACCCGTGAAGCTATGCTTTTATGCGAAGCAGCCGGTTATAATGTAATACTCATAGAAACCACCGGCGTAGGACAATCGGAAACAGCAGTTCATAGCATGACCGATACCTTTATACTTCTAATGCTTGCTGGTGCTGGCGATGAATTACAAGGAATAAAACGCGGAATCATTGAAATCTCCGACTTTATTGTAATAACTAAAGCCGATGGTGATAATTACAATAAATGCATTGCAGCAGCTCACCAATATAAAGAAGCCCTTAATTATTTGCCGTTACCAGAATCAGGTTGGAAATGCAAAGTACATGTTGTTTCTGCTAAAAATAATATGGGAATAAAAGAACTATTTGACCAAGTACAGGAGTATTTTTCTTTTATAAAGAATAACGGATATTTTCACATTCAGCGTCAAAATCAAAATAAATACTGGATGTACGAAACCATAAATAACTTGATAAAAGATAACTTGCTTAATAATCCAAAACTCAATGCAAAATTATTGCAATTTGAAAAAAAAGTTATCGAAAACAAGATTACTTCGTTTGAAGCAGCTGAAAGAATTTTTAACTTAATAAAGAAAATTTAAGCTATTTTTTTGTTTTTTTCAATTCAACAAATCTTACTGGCATTAAATATTGCTGTTCTGTTTTTCCATTCTTTTTTTCAATTAAGACCAAGTATTGATCGCTGTAAATGCTTCCAACAGGTATAATCATTCTTCCTCCTTCTTTTAATTGATCAACTAACTTCGGAGGCACATTTTCCGCTGCTGCTGTTACCACAATAGCATCAAAAGGAGCATATTCTTCCCATCCTTCATGACCATCGCCTAATTTAAACTTTATGTTTTTATATCCAAGATCATTCAATAAACTTCGGGCCCTATTATACAATGGTTCCACCAACTCTATTGTATATACTTCTTTTACTATTTCGGCCAAAATAGCTGCTTGATATCCCGAACCAGTGCCAATTTCAAGCACTTTCATGTTCTTATTTGGTTTGATTATCTCAGTCATAAATGCAACAATATAAGGTTGCGATATTGTTTGTTCAAAACCAATGGGAAGAGGCGTATCCTGGTATGCATATTTAACAAGATCGGCAGGAACAAATTTATGACGTTCCACCTTTCGCATTGCCTTTAATACATTTTTATCTTTTATGCCACGTGCTTCAATTTGCTCAGAAACCATTAATTCTCTCAACTTCGAATAATCTTGCCCTTTACAGCTAAACGAAAAAGCCACAATAATTATCGAAAATATTTTAAACATTTTTTTTGTAAAGTTATAAAAAAAGTATATTTGTTAAAATATTTATTCCAAAAATGGTTATAGATTTTTATGGCTTAAAAAAATTTTATGAAATAAACAAAAAAACTATAAATGAAATATTCAACAAAAATATAAGTAATGGTCAAATACTTAACGACAACATAGTTAACAATTTTGAGAACTATTTGGCCGAATTTTGTAATAGAAAATATTGTGTAACATTTTCAAGCTGTACCGACGCTTTAATATGTGCCGGTGATATACTTAATTTAAGAAATAAAACCATATACGTACCTGTTTATTCTTTTATTGCTAGTGCATCGGCATTTAAGTATTTAAATTGTAAAATTATTTTTTACGATTTAAATCCTTTTGATTTCACAATAAACTTTGATGATTTAGAAAATAAATTATCGACAAAGGAGAAAAATTACGTTGTTGTTGTTCATTTATATGGTTATCTTAATGACTTTAACAAAATAGAAACTTTAAAGAAAAAGTACGATATTGAAATTATCGAAGATTTTGCTCAATCGTTAGGAGCAAAATTCTACAATAAGCCAGCAGGTTCGCTTGGTTTAATAAGTTGCACAAGCTTCGACCCAAGCAAAATTATACATGCATTCGGTACAGGCGGAGCCCTTTTAACAGATGATGAAAAAATATACAATATTGCAAAAAGATATCGCTACCATGGCAAAAATAACAATGATTTTTGTTATCCTGTAGGTTTTAATAGCCGTATTACATCATATCAAGCAGAACTACTATTATGGCAACTGAGCAATATAAACACATATATTGCTTTCCGTAATCAGATAGCACAAACATACCAAAATAGTTTGTCTGAAATTCCACAAATCAGTTTTCCTAATTATAAAGACCACATTCTTCATACATTTCATAAATTTGTAATATTTACCGAAAAACGAGATGAGTTAAGAAAATTTTTAAAGGAAAAAGGCATAGAAACAAATATTCATTATCCACGCTTATTAATCGACTATTCATTATTTAAAGAAACTCACTCTACCTTAAATGAGTTCAATATTGGAAAAATTACATCTAAAATTTTAAGTTTACCTATATATCCACATTTAAGCGATAGAGAAGTAAAATATATTGTCGAAACCATTAAACAATTTTATATATGATTATTATTGGTGCAGGTGGTTTAGGCCAAGAAACATTAGGTATTCTTATACAAAACAATTATAAAAATAATATAATTTTTTTCGATGAAAACGAAAATATAAATAATCTCTATCAAAAGTATACAGTTATACATAACTATAATGACTTGTTAGAATATTTAAAATTCGATAATGAGTTTGTAGTGGCAATTGGTTCTCCTAGATTGAGAGAAAAAATTTACAAAAAAGTAAAATCTTTTGGAGGAAAACCTGTGTCTGTAATTTCTAAATTCTCTCATATATTTCAATTCAATAAGTTACCTGAATTTTGTATAATTCAACCTTCGGTAGGAATTTCATGGGGAGTTGAAATTGGCGAAGGTTGTGTTATTCATATTAACAGCACGATAGGTCATAAGAGTAAAATTGGCAATTTTGTTAATATTGGGCCTGGTGTTAATATAATAGGTCCATGCGCAATAGGTAATTACGTGTATATTGGGGCAGGTTCTATTATTTTAAATGGGATAACAATAGAAAATAATGCAATTATACCAGCTGGTAAAGTAGTAACTCGTGATGTAAAAGAATTTGAAGTTTTCGAAAAATAATTTTTATTAGTTAAACGATTTGCTCATTAAATACATTCTATAATAATCTTTAAAATTTTTTTCAGTTATGACTTCTAATTTAGCTAATTCCTCTTCGTTTAACTCATCAATAAAACAAGTTGGATCTTCTTCGAATACATCATTAGAATAATAATAAGCCATACTCCTACACCCCCCACACGTCCACACATATTTACATTTTTTACATTTACCACTTAAATTATTTCTATTAGTAATTTTATTCATTAATTCACTTTCATACAAAATACTTTCAAGCGATGTAGTATACACATTACCAGCACTTATTTTATCGGAGAGCAACGGACAAGGAGCAACATCGCCTGCTGGGTTAATTGCATAAAACGACCCTACCCAACAACCCACTGAAGGATTTAAAGGTACTCTCGTTTTTTCCGTATTTCCTGTTACTCTAAAATAACTATCTTCTCGTAAAAAAAGTGGTGTATAACTTGTAAAACCATTGAAACAACTAATATAACCACAGTATATTTTTTTTTGTAAAACATTTTTATCTAGCATATCTTTTCTATTATCTGAATTTCGTGGAGCATAAGGTATTCTATTGTATGGTAATCCAAGTTCTTTTATTTTTTCAACGGTTTTACAAAATGTTTCTGAATTAAACTTACCTACCGTTACAGATACATTAACTGCTATGTTGTTTTTATTTAGCAATTTTAGTTTTTCGATAAAAAAATCGTAATCGGTAATACGTGTTTCTTTGTTTTGCTCATCAAAAGAATTTATTCCAAGAGATACAACAAAGGTATTACCTGCAATCTTTAACAATTCATCTATTAAATCTTGATTTAACAATAAACCATTAGTTGCAATACCAAATCTGAAGTTATGAGTAACTACTTCTTTAACTAAATTAATAAAATCATGATAAATTAAAGGCTCCCCTCCTGAAAAAACAATAAAACGAGTACCTATTTTTTTTGCTGGTTTTAAAATATAGTTAACTATATCGCTTACGGGCTTTTCTTTTTCCCAATTTTCTTTTTTATTTGATCCTGCCGAGCAATAAGGACATAAGTTATTACACCTTCGGGTAATTTCTAAGTATAAGGTATGATACATTTTTTTTTTCTACAAAAGTACATTATTTTTATGAAAATTTAGTGTATTATGTGGGCCGTGGTACTAGGTGGTTCAAGTGGTATTGGTTGGGCATGTGTAAAAGAATTAGTAAAATTAAAATATAATGTTTTTATAGTACACAGAGATGGTAAAATTGCAACAAGAAATTTTTTAGACGAAGTTG
Organism: Bacteroidales bacterium; assembly: GCA_026416095.1. Taxonomy (GTDB): domain Bacteria; phylum Bacteroidota; class Bacteroidia; order Bacteroidales; family GWA2-32-17; genus Ch61. Next base: position 34,983 of record JAOAFV010000017.1, read on the forward strand.
AAAAATTACGCCATGAATATTCGGTGCAAATTCAAACATTAAATGCAAATATTAATATAGAAGAAAGCAAGAATTTAATAAAAGAAAATTTATTACTTATTCCTAAAAATCATGTTAATGTTTTCATTCATTCTATAGCCGATGGACATATTAAACCACTATTTTCAAATGAAAATTTTTTAACCGAAGAAGATCTTTTATACACATTAAACTCGATGGGCGTTAGCTTTTACAGTTGGACAAAATTTTTATTTGATAATAAGTTGTTTGCAGAAAATTCATACATCTTTGGGTTTACAAGCGAAGGTTCTCGTCGAGTAATAAAAAATTATGCGGCAGTGGGAACTGCAAAAGCTGTACTTGAAACTTTATGCAAATACATGGCTTACGAATTAGCTCAATATAAAATATATGTGAACTTATTATCACCTGGTGTAACTAAAACAAAAGCAATAAGAGTTTTTCCTGATGTTGACAATTTTATTACAGAAGTAGAACGAAAAAATCCATTCAAAACGTTAACCACACCCGAAAAGGTGGCAACGTTTTTAAGTGCTATTGTAAAAAACAAAATAGATTGGTTGTCGGGAGAAGTAATACATATTGATGGAGGTGAGCAAAATGTATTCTGAACTATCAAAAAAAATATTAAATTGTTTGCCATTCTGTGAACCATTTTTATTCATAGACAAAATAACTTATGTAGACGACAAAAAAATTATAGGAGAATTTTTCTATCGTAAAGATCTTTTCTTTTATAAAGGTCACTTTAAAAATAAACCAATAACTCCAGCTACAATTCAAATAGAAACAATGGGTCAAATAGGTGTAGCTCATGGCATTTATCTTTTAAATATTCACACTACTAATAAAAAGTTCGATGTTTATGCGGTAACAATTGAATCGGAACATAATAAAATAATTTTACCAGAAACACATGTTTTTATAGAAAGTAACCTTATTTTTTTCAGGCTTAATTATCTAAAATGTAAATGTTTAATTAAAAATTCAGAAAACCAAATTTTAGCTCACTCTATTTATTTATTAAAATTTATAATTTATGACTAACAGGGTAGTAGTAACAGGAATGGGCGTTTTATCACCTATAGGTAACAATATAAAAGAATTTACTGAAAATTTAAAATCTGGCATAAGCGGAATAAAATATATTCCTGAACTCAAAGATTTTGGTTTTCGTTGCCAAATTGGTGGACTTATAAACTACTCCTTTGAATACGACGAGATATTAAGAAATTTTTTTTTAGAGTCTGCAAGTAAATTTGTAAAATACACAATTATTACGGCACATGAAGCATTTAAAACTGCAAATTTACAATTTGAATATGATCCCGACTCAGAACCCGACTTTGATACTGGGGTAATTATTGGAAGTTCAATTGGAGCAATAGATTACTACATTAATACTATTTATCAAAAAGTTATTAATAAAGAAATAAGGAAACTTAGAAGTACAACAACAGAATATTCTATGATAAGCGCACCATCGGCAATTCTTGCTGGAATAATTGGTGCAGCAAATTATGTTGGGTTTAATTCATCGGCTTGTGCTACTGGATTAGAATCCATTATACTTGGCTATAATAGAATAAAAAATGGAGAAGCAAAGCGAATGATTACAGGAGGGGTAGATATATATTCTCCTTACGCATGGGCTGGCTTCGAAGCCTTACGTATTCTACCTATCGATTATAACGATAAACCAACTAAAGCAAGTCGTCCTATGAGCAAAAGTGCAAGTGGTTTTGTACCTGCCGAAGGCTGTGGTATAATTATTCTCGAAAATTTAGAGGTAGCCATAAAAAGAAATGCACCAATTTTTGCCGAAATAATTGGTGCAGCAATAAATAGCGGTGGTCAAAGAAATGGCGGCTCAATAACAGCTTCCAATCCTCAGGGGTTAATAAGTTGTATTCAAAATGCTCTTCATAGTGCCAATATTAATGCACAAGAGATAGATTATATCTCAGGTCACTTAACTTCTACTTCAAACGACACAAAAGAAATATATTGTTGGGCAAAAGCATTAAACCGTTATAATGAAGACTTTCCTTATATTAATGCTTTAAAATCACTAACAGGTCATTGTCAAAGTGCCGCTGGTACCATCGAAACAATTGCTGCAATAATTCAAATGAATGAAAATTTTTTACATCCTTCACTAAACTGTGAAGATTTACACCCCGAAATAGAACACATTGTATCACACACTAAAATTCCTTTTTTTACAAAAAGTAACTTATATTTGCAAACTATAATAAAAGCAAATTTAGGGTTTGGTGATATAAATGCTGTTTTAATACTAAAAAAGTTTAACTTATGAATAATAACGAGATTAAAGAAATTGTGTTGAACATAATTAAAAAGTACACTTTAAAAAAAGAAGAACTAGAAAATTTGCCAGAAAATCCGCATATAATAAACGATTTAAAAATTAATTCAGCACGAATTGTTGAGATCATTATCGACATTGAAGAAAAATTTAACATCGAAATAGAAAATGAGCTACTAAAAAAAATTAACTACTTAAACGATATAATTGACATTATTAAATCAAAAGTAGAGAAAAAAAACAATTAATAAGTTTTACTAACATTGTAAGAAATTAAAGAAAATGATAAAATTTAATTAACTCAAGATGAAAAATTCTAGTGTTTCCGACATAACCATTGCAATATTTTCACACAATCATTTTAATACAATAGAAAAAGCCATTGAAGGCATATTGCATCAAAAAACAAAATATTCCTATACAATATATTTAGTTGACGATGGTAGTAGCGATGGCACACAAGATATCATTCACAAATACAGCCAACAATACCCAGATATAATAAGACCTTTAATATTTAAAGAAAATGAAGGTGTATTTAAGCGAGCAGTACAAATATATATAAGCTCTAAAAGCAAGTACCTGAGTTGGCTCGATGCAGATGATTATTGGATATATGAATATAAACTCCAAAATCAAATAGATTTTTTAAATAAAAATCCAGATTTTGCAGGATGTTTTCACGATGCCAAAATTATCTCGGAATTTTCTTACGAAAACCCCTCAATTAATCAAATAATCTATTTTTATAAGTATTATAGTCAGTTTAACCATTACACTCCTATATTTTATCCATATCAATTACTTGAACGAAATATAATACCAACTGCATCATTAGTATTTAGAAATGTCGATTTAAACGAATTTTTCGAAAAATATAAAAAGTATAATCTAACTCAACATTCCTTAAGTTGGGCACTTCATCTTTACATAATAAAAAACAGTAAATTTTATTACTTTAACGAACCCTGGTCGGTATACTATGACCATAAAAAAGGTTATAGTAAAACAGAAAATAAAAAACTTTTTGTGTTAAACAATATAAAAATCTATAAGATTTTATCATCTGACAACTACTACAAGCATTACAAAAACAAAATATATCAAATGATTGCTCGCCACTACGAAGAGCTTTCATATTCAGAAACACCTATAAACATTGAATATGGATTTTATACACAATTGTATTATTTATTTTTTATAAAATCAAACATATGGTATTACATCCAGAGGGCATTAAAAAAACTAATTTAATTTTTAGAAAAATAACTTCTCCTTTCAGGTATTTACCAACTTACTTAATAATAGGTGGTCAAAAATGTGGTACAGCTTCTTTGTTTTATAATCTTGGAGCTCATCCACAAATTAAAAATTCTATTTAAAAAAAATTCACTATTTTGAACATAATTTTCATAGAACATTAAGCTGGTATAGGTCTTTTCCTCACTTAAAAGACCTCATTTGAAAAAAGCTGCTGTAGGCGAAGCTATTCCTACTTACCTTTTCCATCCACTGTGTGCCGAAAGAATATATAAAACCTTACCAAAATATAAAATTAATTGTTTTATTACATAATCGTGTCGAAAAGAGCAATATCCCATTATTTTCAAGCAATAAGGAAAAAATAATGAAACAAGGAATATAAAAAAAGAATTATTATGCGATAAAGAAAATGTTAAGACTAATGAAATTTTAACTACAACTAAAATAGGGATAAAACTTTACAAAAACCGTGGCAAATATGCCGAACAATTAGAACGATATTTTAAGTTTACAGCAAAACTGGGATAAAATTCCCGAAATGGTTAATTTTTTCAACAAAAAAGGTATAACAATTTTTTTTAATAATGTTGATTTCCCTATAAAATATTCTTTACATAGCAAAGTTTAGCTGAATTATTTAAAATAAAAAACTTTTTAATATGCAAAATGCCAAACTTTAATATGCTTAAAGAAAATCATAACGCTTATATGTCGCTGATAAAATACATTGATTATGTTGTAAAAAGTAATAAAAAATTTGAAAGTCTTCACTCAAAAATTAAATCAAGTAAAGAATTTTGTTTTACTAATTCTTATAGGTGTACATTTTCGAAATTAAAACTTTGTTCCAAAGAGATTAATAATGCCGTGGAGCAATTACATAATGTAATCGCTACTTTTAATCAAGACTTATTAGAAACAAAATTAATATCTCTCTATAAAATACCCGATTATTAAAGATTAATTCTTTTAAACAACGATGAAGATACCAATTTTTTTAAAGTAGCTTAAAAAATTCTTATAATTTAAATTTCAACTTTCTCAATGTTTCTAAGTAAGAATAAAAGAAAATCATTTTCTCTAACCTCTAATTCTAAAAACAAACGCTCAACTGGAAGGAGTAATAATGCTTTATAAAAAAGTAATAATTCAGTTTTGTTTAACTGATTTGTTATATCATTTAATTTTTTTGCAAATTCATATCTTTTCAGAAAAAAACATTCCTTATATCTATTAATAACAGCCTTGTATAACAATGGTATTCTATTTTTATTTACTATAATGAATTCATTTAGCGAGAGTATTTTCTTTAACGTACGTAACATCTCTTTCCATCTAATAAAATTATAGATATGTTCACCATTATTTTTAAAAGGATTATTAAGAACCAAGTATCTATAAATTTCTTTTATTTTCTCATACTTTAAGAGAAGTACAGAATGCTCAAAAGGATAAAAAACTTCGTTCAAAAAAATATTTACTTTTAGATCATTGAAGTATTTAAATATTTCTGGTAATTCGTAAATATTATCTCTTAGAATACATGATTTTACATTAAAATGTGTATTATTTTCTTCTGTATAATTTTTAAATTTAAAAAAATTATTCATAACAATTTCAAATTTCAGACCTTTTCTTATTTTCTCATACGTACTTTTATTAATACTATCAAGAGATATAGTTATATTAAACTTAAGCTTACTTAAAATATTTTGCACTTTTTCGTTGTAAATCGATGCATTAGTATTCACCGAAACTTTTATATTTGGATTAGCAGAATGCAAAAAATTCCACAATTCATAATATTCATTGATATAAAAAGGTTCGCCACCGCTAAATGAAATTTCTTTTAAATAAGGTAAGTACTGATTAAGTATTTCTTTTACTTTTTGAATGTTAACATTAATAGATTCATCTTTAGAAACAACACACATTATACAATTGGAATTACAATAATTAAATAATTGAAGCTCAAATGATGTTGGAAAAAAATATTGTTTATTATAAATCAAATTACTATATCTTCTCGCATAAACACTAAACAAATCTCCATCTTGTATTTTTTGTTTGCAAAAAAAACAACCAAAGTTTAAGCTCTTTGTTATAATCGATTCTCTTATTTCTTTCAATTTTTCGCTATTCCAAATTTCTTGAATAGAATTATTAAGGTAATCGCCAATTTTTATCTTATTGGCAAAACAACAATAAACATTTCCTTTGTAATCGAAATATAAATTACAGAAAGGGGCTTTACATAACATTTGTTGTTTTGTTTCACACAAAAATTTTTTGACATTAATTTTGTAAATAATATTTTTAAGTAAACTCATTTTTTCATAATTAAAGTTATACCATCTCTAAATGGCAAGATAGTTGCAGTAACTCTATTATCGTTTTTAACGATTTCATTAAATAATTTTATACCTTTTGTTTTATTATCTATATCGTTAGTAGTAACAACTTTCCCAGCCCATAACGTATTATCGGCAATAATTACTCCTCCTTTTTTCACTTTATCAATTGTTACATTGTAATAAGATGGATACTCATCTTTATCTCCATCAATGTAAACCAAATCAAAGGTATCGTTTAATTTAGGAATAATTTGAATAGCATCACCTATAAGCAATTTTATTTTCTTATAAAAAGGTGTATCTTTAATATGTTCATATATAAAATCTTCAAGTTCATCGTTTTTTTCTATAGTATACAATATACCGTTTTTTTTTAACCCTTCTGCTAAACAAAGAGCAGAATACCCTGTAAACGTTCCTATTTCCAGTATTCTTTGTGGCTTTATGAGTTTACTCAAAAAACTCAAAAACCTGCCCTGAATATGACCACATATCATTCGTCCATTATATATTTTCTCAATTGTATCTCTGTGTAATTTTTTCAAATAATCTTTTTCTGGTTCTATGTTTTCGGTTATATATTCTAACAACTCCCTGTTCATTATAATTCAAACATTATTAATTCACAAATATTATTAACATTTAACAATGACATTAGCCTAAAAAAAAACTACTACTAATCAATTTTTTATAAAATAATGATTTTTTTCAAAAAAAATAAAAATAATTGTTTCTTTTAACAAAAAAAAAGATATTTGAGTTTCATAAAATGTACCTTTCTCTTAAAGATAGAATTAATATTTTAGCAGAAATAGGAGAATTTATAAGAAGGTACTTTACTAATAACCTCGATAACAATACTTATTACGAATTTAATAAAATAATCACAGAAGAAAAAAATCATAACTATTGGTTCACCGAAGACAATGTAATTTTTGCTTTAAAATACTGGGCAAAAATATTAACAAAAGAAAATATTGAAACATGGATAACACCTTACTTACCTAAAATTGAGCAAGTTTTTCCAAAAACCATTGCAATTATTGCAGCTGGTAATATTCCTTTAGTATGCTTTCACGACGTAATATGTTCGTTTATCGCAGGGCATAAAACAAAATTAAAACTTTCAAAAAAAGATTCAAGGATATTAAAATTTATATTAACACATTTTTTCAATAAAAATCCTATATTAGCAAATTACATAACCTTAATCGAAGAAGAATTTCTAAAAGAGTTTGACGCAATAATAGCAACTGGAACAAATAATACTATTAAGTATTTCGAATACTATTTTGGCAAATATCCTCATTTATTCAGGCACAGCCGACATAGTATTGCTGTTTTAACAGAAGAAGAAACTGCCGAAGAATTAGAACTACTCTCTAACGATGTCTTTATATACTTTGGTTTAGGTTGTCGCAATGTCACTAAAATATATGTACCACAAAATTATAATTTCAATAAATTAATCAACGCATTTAATAAGTGGAGTAATATTATATATAACCATCATTATGCTAATAATTACAATTACCATAAAGCAATATATCTAATTAACCAAGAAAAATTCATAGATACTGGCTTTTTAATTTTAAAAGAAAATAAACAAATTTCTGCTTCAGTAGGCGTATTATTTTATGAATACTACGATAACTTTAAAAACTTGGAAGAAAAAATAAAACTCGAAAAAAATAATATTCAATGTATTGTTTCAAAAAAAAATGTTTTATTTTTGCCAACAGTTTTTTTCGGAAAAACCCAAGAGCCAAATTTATGGGATTATGCCGATAATATTGATACTATTAATTTTTTGATAAATATTTAAAGCTATGATATACAAATTTAGAGCTACTATCGACGAAGACAAAGAATTTATGATGGACATAGAAATTAAAGACAACTCCACCTTTTATGATTTCCATACTTTTATCCAAGAAGAATTAGAATACGATAAAAGTTATCTTGCTTCGTTTTATATTGCTTCTCATAGCTGGCGGCCACTCATCGAAATTCCACAAATAATAATAAATCCCGACTCAGAGAAAAAAGTATGTACAATGGAGAATGCTATCTTAAAAGACTATATAAAAGATGCTCATCAGAAAATTTTATATCTTTTTGATAATATTTACAATAGATACTTAAAACTTGAACTTATTGAGACCAAAGATGAAAATCCTGACCTTTACTATCCTATATGCACAAATTTTAAAGGAAAAATTCCTCCTCAAATTGGCCCTGTTTACACAGAAAATGAAAACGACGATATAAATTTTTCAAAATCAGCATATTTTACAAGAATCATTGAAAACGACATAGAAGACGATATAAATATTGCTATTTCCGACAGCTTAAGTATGCCCGATGTTTCCGACGATTTAATATTAGAAGAAGATATACAATCAACAGCAAGCGATATATCTCAAAATGAAATTGACGACGAAGAAGCTGAAACAATTATAACAAGCCTACCAGAAGATTATCTCGACGATGAAGCTTTTGATGAATTTATCACAAAAAGAAGAGCAACTAACAGAGTAGATAAAAGAAAATTAACTAAAGAAACGCTTCAACAAAAGCCAGAAAGCAATCAAAAAACAAATTCAAAAGCTAAAACAAAATCTGAAAAAAAATTACAAAAAGCAAATAAAACCACAGGAAAAATAAAAGGCCAAAAAGAAAAATTAAATAAAGACGCAAATGAGTCAAGTAAAACAAAAGCTAAACCTTTAAAAGAAGCAAAAACATTAGATAAAACAACAAAAAAGACACCCGATAATATCAAAAATAAATCTAAATCTGATTCAATTAAATCAGCTGAAGATTCTAGAAAAAAAATAAAAATTAAAGAAAATAAGCAAAAAAAGTCGTTATTACCAAAAAAAGAAACAAGTTCAAGCAAAACAGTAAATGAAGAGACAAAGAAAAATAACAAAACAAAATCTAAAGAGTCTGGGAAAAAAAAGAAATAGTTTATGACAATTCCCAGACCTAATCTTGTAGTGATAAGTGGTCCTACAGGAGTAGGTAAATCTGAAGTAGCTTTTCAGCTAGCACAAAAATTTAATAGTATTATTATTAGTGCCGATAGCAGACAGTTTTACAAAGAAATGCTTATTGGCACTGCAATACCGCCAGATGAGTATCTAAGAAAAATACCACATTATTTCATAAGATTTATTTCTATAAAGGATTATTATAACGCTAACAAGTACGAGAAAGATGTGTTGGCATTATTAGACGATTATTTTAAGAAAAATAATATTGCTTTCTTAGTTGGTGGTTCTGGCCTATATATAGATGCTGTTTGCTATGGAATAGATGAAATGCCCGATTATGACCCAAATTTAAGAAATTACTTAATTAAACAATGTAATATATATGGATTATCATGGTTAAGAAAGCTCTTATTATATTACGATAAAACAACATATCAACATATTGATCTGAATAATAAAAACAGAATGCTCAGAGCAATTGAAGTATCTATTTTATCTGGAAAGCCATATTCTACAGTCATTACTAAAACTAAAAAGCAAAGGTATTTCAATATAATTAAGATTGCTTTAAATACCAACAGAACCCTATTATATAATAAAATTGATAGCCGTGTCGATCAAATGATCGAAAGAGGATTAATTCAAGAAGCCAAGGAACTTTATAATTATAAAAATTTAACTCCCCTTAATACTTTTGGATATAAGGAGCTTTTTTTGTACTTCGACGGAATATACTCTTTAGACGAAGCAATAAAAAAAATAAAATTTAACACTCATAAATATGCAAGAAAACAACTAACATGGTTAAAACGCGATAAAAATTATAATTGGTTTGAGCCAACAGATACTAATAAAATTATTAACTTTATTTTTAAAAGTTTAAAATAAAATTCATACTTTTGTAAAATGAAAAATACTTTATTAGAAAAATGAGAAAAATATCTTTAAAGGTAGATATTGATAACCCTGCAGGTTTTTTTGGTCCAAAACATGTAAACTTTTACTCGTTACAATCATACTTTAAAGATATAGAAATTATTGCTCGTGGAAATAAATTAATAATGAAAGGCGAAAAAAAACACCTTGACGACGCAGTTAATAAAATTAAATCTTTGATAGAAATTTATAAAACAAAAAAGTATTTAACTTCAGAAATTATCGAGAATTTTATGGTCAATTTGAATAATAATAAAGTCGACATAAATAATACAGAAGAAGTTATCATTATACACAACAAAGACGGCAAACCAATAAAAACTTATACTCCAAACCAAAAAAAGATAGTAGATTTTGTGGAAAAATACGATTTAATTTTTATAACAGGACCAGCTGGAACCGGTAAAACTTACACAGCCATTGCTCTAGCTGTAAGGGCTTTAAAAACCAAACAAATAAAAAGAATAATATTAAGCCGTCCTGCTGTTGAAGCTGGCGAAAGTTTAGGTTATTTGCCTGGTAATATAAAAGAAAAACTAGACCCTTATCTGCAACCTTTATACGATGCTATATTAGATATGATACCTGCTTATAAACTAGAAGAATATATTAGAGATAAAGTCATCGAAATTGCTCCACTTGCATACATGCGAGGTAGAACGCTGGATAATGCATTTGTAATTCTCGATGAAGCCCAAAATTCTACCATAATGCAACTAAAAATGTTTCTTACTCGAATGGGCAAAAATGCTAAATTCATAATTACGGGAGATATAACACAAGTAGATCTTGTCGACCCTAAAAAATCTGGAATGATACTTGCTCTTAAAATTCTTAAAAATATTAAAGAAATCGGTTTTGTTAACTTAGATGAAACCGATATAATACGACATAAGTTAGTAAAAGAAATTGTTAAGTCGTTTAATAACTGGAATAAAAAGATTAAATAAAAAATTTTTAGATTATGAAAACTTTAACAAAAACAAATTTCAATTTTAAAGGCCAAAATAAGGTATATTATGGCAAAGTAAGAGATGTTTATTTTCTTGAAAATGACACTCTTATAATGATTACTACCGACCGAATTTCTGCTTTTGATGTTATATTACCTCAGGGAATACCATACAAAGGACAAGTACTAAATCAAATTACTGAACACTTTTTAGACAGTGTTTCAGACATCGTACCTGTTTGGAAAAAAGCATGCCCCGACCCTAATGTTATGATTGGCATTAAATGTGAACCATATCCTGTAGAAATAATAATTAGAAAGTATATAACTGGTTCTTTGTGGCGCTTGTACAAAGAAGGAGTAAGAAACGTATGTGGAATTAAGTTACCAGATAATTTAAAAGAAAATCAGGAATTCGAAGAACCAATACTCACACCCACTACTAAAGCACAAATCGGACACGATGAAAACATAAGCCGCGACGATATTATAAAACAAAAATTAATTCCTGAAGAAGAATATCAGCAAATCGAAGAATACGCCTTTAAGCTTTTTGAACGTGGTTCTAAAATCGCAAGCGAAAGAGGTCTAATATTAGTCGACACAAAATACGAATTCGGTAAATATAATGGTAAAATTTATTTAATCGACGAGGTTCATACTCCCGATTCATCTCGCTTCTTTATAAAAGAAGAATATGAAACACGATTTAAAAATAACCAACCACAAAAGCAATTGTCAAAAGAGTTTGTTAGGGAGTGGTTAATGCAGCAAGGATTTAAAGGTGAACCTGGACAAGTACCTCCTACTATGCCAGAAGACTTTATTGAAGAAGTAAGTAATAAATACATACAACTCTATGAATATATAACAGGCAAAAAGTTTAATAAGCTTGAAACCGACAATATTGAAGAAAGAATATTTAAAAATATAGAAAATTACTTAAATAGTTAGCATATTTAAATATGCAAATAGCTGAACTAAAGTTGGTAAAATAACAGGCGCAATTAATTTTAAAATTTAAATAATTTTATATTTTTCATTCCAAAATACGAACATTTAAAAAATAGAACGTTTACTTATATTAATCATTAAAAAAGATATTAATATCTGTTACTTTATTTTTACATATAATAAAAAATTTTTATTATATTTGTGATAAATTAAAAAAAATTAATTTATGAAAATATCAGAAATTTGCGAAGTATCTAAGTTTGTGTTAAGCAGTCTTAGCCCAAAAGAAGAAAATGGTCTTTTACTTATAATATCAGTCGATCAAGAGCATATTCTTAGAGAAATTGCTAATAGACTTGCAACATGCCTTTCTCCAGATAACCCATTACCTATTTATACAATCAAGGCCGAATCTATACCAAACGATGGTACTCCTTTTTCAAGGGTTAATAAAACAGATTTTTCAAAAAATTATAAAGACGGAATTTTAGTAAAAGGTATAAGTAATTTAATACTACCTCAAGATAGAAGGATTATAGTACTTGTAGAACATTTTGATAAGTTAAGTTACAATCACCAAAGAGCTTTTTCGCACCTTGTTGATGGTGAAGGTGGATTTTATTCTCTCCACCAAGGTAGCATCCTTATAGCAGGCTTAGTAGCTACGAACTTAAATAAAATTGAACCAGGTGTTAATGTCAGAGGAATGTATTTTGATCAAATTGAAATTGATTAATAAAAATTAAAGATCCTTAAAATGTTGACACTAATTTTTTTAATAAAAATTTATAATAAGCTATTGTAGTATTTAAATTAATAAAATTTTATCTTAAGCAAAATTTTTAAAACTTTGAAATCTTTGCAAATTTAGCAAAAAATAAATTTTTTAACTTAAAAATGATTCAAAATTTTAATTTTCTACAATAAAATTCAAAAAAAATTATGTACAATTTTCATAATTCTATGCTGTAAAACAACAAAAGTTGTTCATAAAACACCCAATTTTAACACATTTTTGGTTCATAGTTTCATTTTGGGTAAATGTGTACATAAGTACAGCAAAAGCCACTAACATTAATCTAAGCTTTTATTTGCTGTTTTAAAAAATTTGCTAAGTCTTATTTTTCATCTCGCACATAATAAAAACTTAATTTGCATAATCTTCATGTCATAAAAGAATACAATATTTTTTAATAAAATGTATCTAATGTATTATAAGACAATCTATCCACAATATATTAGAATGGTCTGAAAAAGTTACTATTTTAATAGTAGTTGCAAATGATTTAACAATTCGTTTGCTGTAATAGGTACAACTCCAATTTTCTGACAAACTATTCCAGCAGCAACATTAGAAACAAATGCTATGTCGTATACACTCAAACCAGCTAAAAGACATAAAGTAGAAATGCTAATAACAGTATCACCTGCTCCAGAAACATCGGCAACTTCGATAACTTGTGTTGGTAAATAATGTGTTTCGTTATCAGTTACTATTAACATTCCCTTTTCAGATAAAGTGATCAATATTATTTTTATACTGTTTTGTATCCTAAAATTGTTTACAAAATTAGTTAATTCGTTTATATTATTTTTGTTTAATCTTAAATTACCTATACCTCTTGAAAATTCTTTAAAATTTGGTTTGAATAAAGTACAGTTTGCATAGTAATTAAAGTTTCTAAATTTTGGGTCAACAGTAGTTACTATTGAGTTTTTATTACAATAATCAATTAAGAAAGAAATACTATTTTTTGTGAGTACACCTTTATCATAATCTTCAAAAATTACAGCATTAAAATTTTCAGACGATAAAAGATGATTGAGAGTTTTTATAAATTTATTTTCTTCATTGTCGTTCAGAATATCGTCGTTCTCGTTATCTATTCTAAGCAAATGCTGTCTTTGTGAGATTATTCTAGTTTTCACCGTAGTAGGTCTGTTATCGCTAAAAACAAAGTTCGTTTTAATATTGTTTTGACGACATAAATTTACAATAATTTCGGAATTTGCATCATTACCGATTACGGAACATAACGAAACAGTAGCTCCTAACGATCTAATATTAAGAGCGACATTTGCAGCGCCTCCTAAACGTTGTTGTTTGTTCTTTATGTTCACAACAGGAATAGGTGCCTCTGGCGATATTCTCTCTACATCGCCATAAATATATTCATCAAGCATTACATCGCCCACTACTAAAATATTAAATTTACTAAAATTATTAATAACTTCTCTATAATCTTTCATTCTTTGCTAGTTTGTATTTTGTTCATTTATATCTTTTTCAAGATAATATAATAATTTTTCAATAAATCCATAATACCCAATAATTTGCTTATCTTTATCAAGCAAGAAAAAAGTTGGAGTAGCATATATGCCATATTTTTTTGAAATTTCGCCTTTCCATCCTTTTAGTTCAGAATAATTAATCCAAGAAGAAAGATTGTTTTGTAAAACATAATTTTTCCAATCATAAAAATTTGTATCTAACGAAATAGCTACTACTTGAATAAACTTATTTGGATATTTAGCAATTGTTTCGTCTATAAGCTTTTTTGCGTGTGGTACTTCTTTTTTACAATGAAAACACCACGAACTCCAAAAAACAATAATAATATAATCGGCAGGAATACTATATAAACTTAAAGATTCTTTTCCACCAGCTAACGACATTTCAAAATCGGGAGCAGAGCTACCTGGTATTATATTTTTGTATATATTTGCTTTCCGATGAGCCCAGTCCCATTTGTTATTTTCTTTACCACATTCTGTAAAACTCGATGCAAGCCACTTATCGTAAACTTGGACAAACATAGTTTTATCTTCATCCATATCTAACTTTTTTAAAGCATATCTTAATACCATCTCAAAATTTTGTTTATTTTTATTTATTTTAGCAAGGTAACTATTAATTCCATTAACAATATCTTCTTTATCAAGATAAAGACCTGCAATATCTTTTTTATGATGGTGATGCAAAAAAACCCATTCTTCGAGTTTATCGATTAATACACTGCTAAATAAAAATATACTATCGTTAGGATCGAAATAATCCCAGAAATGCATACGTAATGTATCAAAACGTAAACCATCGGGAGTAGTGTAATGAGGTACTTTTGGTCTATAGTATGCAAGCGCAATACGCTTTGCTGGTGAATCTGGCTTTTTTAGTAGCCCCTTAATAAAATTTTCCATCTTTTTGTAACGCTTTTCATATTCTTTAATTAATACTTTCGAAAATTCATCGCTATATGGAAACAAACGGGCCATTTCAAGCAACCAGCCATCGGCAATTTTAACTTTACGATAATGGTTCAAAAAATCGTATAAAATCTTATTTTCATAGTTATATTCAACTTCACCACTATCCATTGAAAAATTATTCCATTGAGATGGTCGAAATGTTGTATTGAAAATTATATCTTTTTCTATATCTGTTTTCAGAGGAATTTCCTTTCTTGGTACCTTTAATGCATTATTACTCTGCGAAAATGTATTGTAAACTATTAGGTCGGCAAATTGATTCCAATTAAATTGCAATCTTACAATAATTTTCTGAGGTAATTTAATATCATCGAACACGACTTTTTCACTAGCACTCTTTAAGTCGTATTTATAAAAGCCAAAAGCATCAGTATAAACAGAATCAATAAAAATTAAACTATCACCATAAACTATAAATAGGCTAAATGCTTTGTTATTAAAGTTTCTTATTTTACCCGATAAAACTTGCGAAATAGTTATTTTACAAAAAACAAACAAAATTAATACGCATACAAAACGCATAAAGCATTTCATGTTATTATAAACTCAAAGATACACAAAAATTTTAATTCAATGTAAATAAAAACAATTCAACAATAAAGGTAATCATTTTTATATACTTCCAATGAGTACTTAAATACAAAAGCCCATATTAAAGAAAACAGGAAAAGATCGAACTTTTAAGTCAATTCCTTTATAATGTTAATAATCGTCGCACTTCCTTTTTTAATATTAATTTTTTTATAATGCTAATGAAGCTTCAATATGTAATAAATATCAAAATCTTTTATAATAAACTATTTTGCGAATACTACTGATATAACCTTAAAATTTGCCTTTTAGAGCTTCTAACTTTTTTACGATTACAAATTTCATATTAATTTTTATATTTAGTTGTTAATTACCATTGTAGATCAAAGAACGATAACATGTTTAAAGAAGAAATTTTAGTATTCTATTTACCTTGTGCACATATAAAACTTACAAAAACATTTAATTAAAGAAAAGCTTAAAAACAACGTATATATGGTTAAAAATTATAATTTAAAAAAATTACTTATACTTTTCAAAAAATTACTATACAAGATTATATTAATCATATTAGTTAAACTTTTCTTTTTATAATTTTAATTTTACGGTATAATTATGCTTAGTGATTAACTTAAAGATTTTAAATTTTTATTAGACCAAAAAATTAAAAATAAAAATTTCTAAAAAATAACTAAAAAATTTGTTTAATAAAAAAAATAATGTAACTTTGCATTGAAAAAACAACTTTTATAAAAGTTTGAAAATCAGTGAGTTATGTATTGGACATTAGAATTAGCGTCAAAATTAGAAGATGCCCCTTGGCCTGCAACAAAAGAAGAATTAATTGATTACGCTATTAGAACAGGGGCACCTGCTGAAGTAATAGAAAATCTTCAAGAACTTGAAGATGATGGAGAAGTGTATGAAAGTATAGAAGACATTTGGCCAGATTATCCTACAAAAGAGGACTTTTTGTTTAACGAAGATGAATACTAAAAAGTAAATGAGTAATAGAAGTGTAAGAGAAATTTTTAGGAAAGAAGAAATTTATGAAGTCATTAACAATTGCGAAGTATGTTATGTAGGTTTTGTTGATGACAATAAGCCATATGTATTAGCATTTAATTTTGGGTTTGATACAGAGAATATCTATTTACATACATCCAAAACAGGTAAAAAATTAGATATAATCAAAAAGAACAATAATGTTTGTGTATTTTTCGACGCATTCCGTGAATTATTTGCTTACCACGAAGAAGTTGCATGCTCTTACAGAATGAAGTACAAAAGCGTAATAGCTTGGGGCAAAATGCATATTGTAGAAAATTATGATGAGAAAGTAAAAGCTTTAAATCTAATAATGCAAAAATACACTTCAAAAACATTTAACTTTTCTAAACCATCTATTGAAAATGTTTGTGTTTTACGTATTAATATAGAACTAATAAAGGGAAGAAAGTTTGAATACTTATGATTCAGTATGAACAGCATACTTCGCTAAATTTAGATAAATGGTTAAATGAACCTTACAATGGAAAGTTTATTTACACTTATCTTGGCAGTATTAATAGTAATGTAATAAGTGATTTTTTTAGTAAGCTTGAGAATAGCCTTAAAAACCATAAAATTGTTGACAAACCCAAAAGAGCCCTATATGTTGCAATAGAATTAACTCAAAATATATATCATCATGCACAAAAATTTGAAGAAAAAGAAAACTTTGGAGGTATAAAGGTTATTCACTTACCCAATGGAATTTTAATGGAATTTTTAAACTTAGTGAATAAAGATCAAGCAATGTTATTAAGCGAAAGAATTCAACAGTTGAATATTTTAACAAAAGAAGAACTAAAAAGACTTTACATGAAAATTCTAAGTAATTATGGATTTAATCGTCATGGAGGAGGTAATTTAGGATTAATAGATGTAACAAGAAAATTATTAACTAAGCTACATCCTGAATTTTATTTTGTTGAAAAAAATTTATATTTTTATTTGCTTAAAGTTTACTTAAATTAACTATATTTGTAAAAAATTTTTGCTATGGAAGTAATTAAAATAGAAAGCACACCTAAAACACCTGCGGTAAATTTTGATCCTAACGAAGGCATAATAGAAATAAGGGGGCGTTCTATACCTGAAAATTCTATTGAATTTTACCGACCTCTTATCGAATGGATTGAAAAATATGCTGAAAACCCAAAACCTGAGACAATTGTTAATGTTCAGTTTGAATATTTTAACACAAGTTCTTCAAAGTGTATTCTTGATATTTTTAAAAGAATTGAAAATATTCACAATGCTGGTCATAAAGTAATTGTTAATTGGTACTACGAAGAAGATGACGAAGATATGCTCGAAGCTGGCGAAGATTATCAAAGCATAATTAAAGTGCCTTTTAAAATGATTGAAGTACCAGCTTAAAATTCAAACAATTTTATTGCTTTTTTTTAAGTTTTGAATAAATAAATACTTCCTAACTAAGTCCGATATCATGTAAACATTTTAAAATTAGGTGAAGTCTATCAAAACCAAAATTTGCTCATCGCTTGATATCATGTAAACAATTTAAAATTAGTTATAAATTAAGTGTGTGTAGGTTTTTTTACGAAAAATTTTAATTATTTTTTAGTTTTTATATGTAAACTATTACAGTTTAATATACGAAATTTATTTTAATAGTATATATTCACTTTAGTGAAATCTCTTAACATTCTATAAGATCAACAAAAATTATAAATAAAACAAACGTAGCTAAATTTTAAATATAAAATCTAAATTTAAAATATCTAATATGTCGAAACAGTTCTAATCTTATTGAAACTTTTGTTATCATTTGCTCAATTCAATTAACAGATAATATTAAATAATTGACCTTATTTTTGTTTCTCTCATGCAATATTTTAGATAATACACTTGTTCCATCATGCTGCCAACGTTTTTTTTTGAACAATGACCTTTAATAACTTTATAATTATAGTTTTAAATAACTAAAAATGTAATTTATAAAATTTAGCCTGCAAAAACAACGGCTTTTTTTATACTTACAGAACTTTTAAATAAAATATTAAAAATGAGCATTTAGTTATAAGTCAGTTAAATTTCTAAATTAATTTGAAATATAAATAAAACGATGTGATGAAAAAATTAATAGTAATTTAAATATTTTTAAGTGTCAAAACTAGCTGATATAAGCTTTTATTACCAATGTTTCTCTTACTTCTATTAATTTTTATAATCACTTTTCTCAGTTAATTCGATCTACAAAATTGTTGCCTATAATGGTGATTATCTTTATTAGTAGTATAAAAAATGTATTGCAAAAGTTAACACTATAATTAATAAGAAAAATTCTTCCCTTCTATTGGAAATAAAAAAAGAGAAAACTAACAAAACAATTTTTATTCTCTCTTGAATTATAATTCATTCCGTTAAAAAAAATTCGCCAATGGTGCGATGTCACTTTTACCTTATAATTGAAACTGTACCAGTGTAAGGTTTTTGATTATTGTGTAAATCTACAATAACAAAATACGATCCTATTGGTAGCTTTTTATTATTATAACAACCATCCCACTGATTATTAACATCACTATATTCTATTCCACTACCATTAAACTTGAACAATAAATTACCCCATCGATCGTAAATTTCAATTGTAACTTCTTTAAACCTTTCAATTCCTTTAATAGCAAATTTATCGTTTTTATTATCTCCATTTGGTGTAATAAAATTCGGAATAATAAAATCGATATCAAAATCTGCTTCAGCAATGGCTATACAACCTAAAGTGTCGGTAACTGTGACCGAATAATGACCACTTGTAGTTATATATATGCTACTATCAACTTCTCCTGTCGACCAAATATAAGAATATGGCGAAAAGCCACCACTAACATTTACATTTGCTATATTGTTTTCATTATCAAAAGCTATTTGAGCAATAATTGATACAGAATTTAGAATCACAGTATCGCTATAAAGACATCCATTTTGATCTGTTATTGTAAAGTAATACATTCCTGCACTCAAGTTATTCACCTGAAAAGTTGAATCACCATTTGACCATATTATTTTATATGGAGAAGTACCACCGTTAGGCACAATAGAAATAAAACCATCATTTAAACCTGCACAAATAAACGGAGTATAATCATCTATGTTTGCATGCAAGGCCGGAGGCTGAAGAACACTAACAGATGAGGTTGCTGTACAATTGTTGGCATCGGTTATAGTTACTGTATATACTCCAGCAATAAGTTCTTGAATAGAATTTGTTGTTTCACCTGTGTTCCATAATATATTCAAAGGAGGTGTACCACCTGAAGCTAACACAAAGGCACTTCCATTATTGCCACCGTAACATGAAACAGGATTAGAAGAAGTAGTTACCACTAGTGGATTAGGTTCAGTAATTACAAAATTTCCAATTAATGTGCAGTTATTTTTATCTGTAACTGTTACACTATAATTACCTGCTACAAGATTTGAATTAATGTTGGAAGTGTTTCCATTGTTCCATAAATATTGATATGGTTCAACTCCTCCAGTAACAATTATGTTAATAGAACCTGTATTATGGCCATGACACTTTACATCAATAGCAGTATAATTAATATTTAAAGGTTGAGGTTGATTTATGGTTACTGAGGTCGCAGTAGCACAATTATTGGCGTCTGCAACATTTAAAACATAAACGCCTGCAGGTACATTATTCAGATAATTTGTTGTATTACCATTGTTCCATAAATAAGAATATGGAGGTGTGCCACCATGAACATTAACAATTGCTGAACCATTAGATTGGCCAGCACATGTCACATCGGTCACAGTAACCTCAAAAGATAAAGGAGATGGTTGAGTAACAGTTATAGTTGCACTTGCAGTACAATTATGACTATCTCTTACAGTTACTGTGTAATTGCCAGCTGCAAGCATCTGCTGATTAGCACTCGATGACCCATGCTGCCATGTATATAAATAACCAGGAGTACCACCTGTAACATTTAAAGTAATTGACCCATTTGTCAAGCCATAGCATGTTACATTATTAACTGTATAATTTATAACAATTGGATTGGGTTGAGATACTGTTAATGAAACGATACTAGAACAATTATTTTGATCGGTTACAGTTATGTAATAAGTTCCAGCAGAAAGAGTATCTATATATGATACAACGTTATTGAAACCTTGCCCATACACACCATTCGACCACTGGTAAGTTAATAATCCCGATCCTGAAGCAGTAAATGCTGCACTACCATTATGCTGTCCATAACAAGTAACATGCGATAAAACATTTGCCGTAACTGTTGGTGCTCCTATATTACTTACATTTACCGACGATGTAATAGTACATCCTAAATTATCTGTTACTGTAACGTAATATGTACCTGCTCCTATGTTTTGTATTGTTTGTGAAGTTTGTCCGTTAGACCATAAGTAAGAATAAGGAGGTACTCCCCCACTTACAGTTACCGATGCACTTCCATTATTATTGCCACAAGAAGCATTATTAACCATAGTATTTATAATAAGTTTAGTAGGAAAAATTATTGATTGCGAATATGGTGGAGAAGCACATCCATTTTCCGTAACAGTTAAACTTATATTGTAAGTATTACCAGCTACACCTGTTAAAATATGAGGGCCTTGTCCGGTACCTGGTGTTGCTGTTGCTCCACCAAAGTTCCATGTATACACGGCATTACTACTTCCAGTACCAGTATACATCACAAATCCACTATCACCACTGCATGTTGGGTTATTAATTGTAAAGGTTGCTGTGGGTATATTATTAACATTAACAATAATAGGAGTAGTGTGGCCAACACATTGAGGATTAAAATAAGCAACAAAGTAAGTTGTAGTATCATACAAAATTGGAGTTATATACGAAGAGCCTGTATGTATGGGGTTAGTAGGTTGTGGAGTAGTATACCAATAAAAATTACCATATCCAGAAGGTTGTGATATTGTAACTGTTGCCGAATTGCCATCGCATATTGTTACATTTGGATCAACAGGTTTTGGCTCGCCCAAGATATATCCAAAAGGAGAATAATTAGACGGTAACTGTACAGAAATTGTACCATTATTTCCGCCACTTGCAGGTATTGTTGTTGTTAAAACGTACGACCAATTTGGAGTTGGGGTATAAGTTCCCCTTATCACTGAGATAATGCACTCATACATTGTAGAAATAAAATCATACGACAAATTATAAGAAAACTGAACAGTGCCTTGCGGATTTCCAGCATCTGGTTGAATAAAAGTCCAATAATTTGAATAAAATGTGTTATTATTATTTATGCTATCCTGGTATACTAGTAAATTTGATGTACCAGTAGTATTTGTAAAATTGAAAGTTAACGGACGATATTTATTAACAATGCTATTTGATGTACCTACAGGAAACACATAGGTTCCTGTTGTTATTGCTCTTTTAAACTTACCTGCAATAAAACTATTATTAGAGTAATCAGCTAAACTTGAAGAAGAGTTATTCGATAAGTATAATTCATAAAAATTATTTCCATTGCGTGTATATACAATACCATTTGTTAAGTATAAATCATACGTTACTGTAACATTAGATCCGAGAAGCACACCTGCCCCTGTATTGTTTATTGTAAGTTTATATAAAGAATTATTTCCAGGTGAAAAAAGTTGCTTTTCGGTCAAACTTGTTCCATTTAATATAAGACGACCTTGACTGGCAACAAAAGTCCCTGTAGAGTTTACTACAAAATTTTTACCAACATATAATTGCCTTACTCCATTTACATCCCAAGTGCCATTAATTACAGAAAAATTATTTAATACATAAATATTTCCAAGCGAATTATTTGGTCCTTCAATAGGAGAAACCTTTCCTTGCGATTTGTCTACTGTTAGGTTCCAAAAGGGATTTTGTTGAGGGTTGGCTACATATATTGTCTGATTGTTAGGCTGACATGAGCTGTAATTATCATATTTAATTACTAAAGAGCTATATCCACAAACAAAGGTTCCTTTACTAACCCAATTACCATATAAATAAATAGTCTTATAACCGCCGTAAACTGTAGCTCCACTATTTATAACCACATGATTAAGATAGAAGCTATAAGTACCTTTTAAAGAATCGATACCATCGAAAACTACTGTAGCATTAGGAAAGTTCATAGAATTCCTAGCAAAAACGCCATCTGCAATAAAATTTCCTTTAATAAAAGTTGTGTCTTGATGTAAACTTACACCTTTCCCGAGGTTATTATTTGTATTTGCAGAGCGTAAATGATAAAAAGTTGGCTTATTTCCCAACATTCTTTGAGCATCGTTTCCATTAAATGTTACAGTGCCCGTACCATGATTAAATGTTCCATATAAAATAAAATCGCCAGTTAATTGAATTGTACCTGAATTAAGATTTAGAGTCCCGTATATTTCCAAATTACCTCCTAATACAGTATTGCCAATAAGCGATAAAGTATGATCGCCAATATTTAACACACCACCACTGTTTATTTTTAATTTATAAACGGTTGCATTTACATTTAAAGTAATATTAGCTCCACTAACTATAACAACCGAATCATTTGATGTTGGTATTACCCCTCCAACCCATGACGAAGCAGAATTCCAATTGCCTGTTACAGCATTACTTACTATTGTTGCAGAAAAAACAATTTCATAACCTAATAACAATATAAATATTAATGAGATGCATTTTATTTTCATATTAAAAAATTTTTATTAAAAACTTAATTATAAATGCGGTTAGTATTTACAATAAAGTAGATCCTTTCTGTTTACCCTCAAATACATTAAATCCGACGAGTACTTCGTGACTACCTTTTGAATAATTATTGAGACTAGAAAATGTATAATCAAAAGCGTAGCCAACGTAAAATTTTTGATATTTAACACCAAGCATTATTATAAGGTCTTTACTTGTCCTATAAGATAAACCTCCCCAAAATTGATTATTATAAATAACTCTTGTATTTATGTCGATTTGCCAAGGAGTTCTGAAAGTTCCTTTAATTAACAATGAAGGTTCAACTTCTAAGGTTTCGGAAACAGGTATTTTATAACCACCAAATAAGTAATAATGCCTTATAAGTTGATTTTTCCCTAAGCTACTATCACTTACATTTAACTTCATTTGAATTATTTGAGTTGCAGATAAGCCAACGTTTAATTTTTCATTATAAAGATATGCACCAAAATCGGCATCTGGAACAAATTTTGTTGTTATCCCTTTATCTACTGTTGCATCATCGGCATCAATTAATACTGCATTACTCTTATCGAACTTAAACTGAAATGCTTTAAAAGCTAATCCAATACCCAATTTTGAATTTATTCCTTCTAATGGTAAATGATAAGCACAATTAGCTTGTAAGCCTGTTTCACTTATTGGACCAAATTTATCGTTAAAAATAAAACCACCTACCCCTATGTTTTGATTAGTAAGTAAATAATGTGCGCTTAATACTTGTGTTGATGGTGCATCTTTTATACCTACCCACTGCTGGCGTATAGTTAATCGTATTGGGAAATAATCAACACTGCCTGTAATACCAGGATTTAGTAAAAAATTATTGAAAAGGTAAATTGAATATAATGGAACTTGCTGACTTTTTAAAAATAAAAAACTAAAATTCGCTATAATAAATGTTATAAATAATCTTTTCATACTTAAATAATTTTATTGCAAAGTTATATTAAAAATTATCAAATAAAAAAATTTTAAAGATTATTTTTTTTATACTTTTTCATTTAAACAATTATTTATTATATTATTTTGAACAATAAGTAATTCTAAAAAGCAGTAATTAGTAAATCTATTGGTCTATATGGAATATCATATAATTTAGAAATGTAATGATTAGTTAAAATACCATTGTATATGTATATACCATTTCGAAATCCTATAATATTTTTTGCATAATGGGTTAAACTGCCATATTTACCAATTTCTATTAAAATAGGAGTAAGTATATTACTTATTGCATACGAAGCTGTGCGTGCAACTCTTGAGGGTATATTTGGAACGCAGTAATGAATAACTCCATGCTTTTCATAAACTGGATTAGAATGGCTTGTCATTTTAGATGTTTCGATACATCCACCTTGATCAATGCTAATGTCAATGATAACACTACCTTTTTTCATCATTTTAACCATTTCTTCAGTTACGTAAAATTTTGGAGTATCTTCAATGAGTCGTATTGCTCCAATTACTACATCAGCCTTTTTAATAGCATTAGCTAATATAACAGGATGAATTATTGAAGTGTATACTCTTTGGCCAAGATTAGTTTGTAACCGTTTGAGTTTATAAGTTGATGTATCAAAAACTTTGACAATAGCACCTAAACCAAGTGCTGTACGTGCAGCATACTCGCCAGCTGTGCCGGCTCCTAAAATTACTACTTCGGTTGGATTTACTCCTGTTATGCCCCCCAACATGGTACCTTTACCGTTATGTACATTGCTTAAGTATTCAGCAGCTATAAGAATAGATGTACTACCTGCTATTTCGCTCATAGAGCGTACAATAGGATAACAATCGTTTTCGTCTTTTAAATATTCGTAAGCCACACATGTAACCTTTTTGCTCATTAATTGCTGAAAATAATTTTTAGATTTTGTTCGCACATGTAAAATTGACATTATGATCTGATTTTCTCGAATTAAATCAATTTCTTTCTCGGTAGGAGCTGATATTTTCACAATTATGTTAGAATTGTTGAATATTGTTTCTTTATCTTTAACTATTTGTGCACCTACATCGCTATATTCTATATCCAAAAAATTCGCTTTTTTGCCCGCATTAGATTGAATTAATACTTCGTGTCCGTTGTTTACAAGCAAGTCTACCATATAAGGTGTAAGAGCAACTCTGTTTTCTTCTTTATCTTCGTCGATAGGAATACCTATAATAAACTTTTTACTATCCTTTTTTACAGCCAATATTTCTTCGTGAGGCATTAATTCCGTTACTCTTAATTTATCGCTAATAGTTTTACCCATATTAGAAAGTAATTATTCGTTTACAATTATCTTCTAAATTAATATGTATTTTCAAATAATTATAATTTTTCAAATAATTTTCTGCAATTTCAGGCCATTCAATGAAACAATATTCATTTTTATCGAGATATTCGGGAAAACCAATTTCTATAAGTTCATTTTCGTTTTTTATTCTATACAAGTCGATATGATAAAAAATATTGCCATTAAATTCGTACTCATTAATAATTGTAAAAGAAGGACTACACGTGTTTTTAAATCCCGACAATTTTTCAATAATTTTTTTTATTAATGTAGTTTTGCCAGAACCTAAGTCGCCATAAAATGCCCATATTTTTACGTCTGAATAATTTTTTATTAAGATATTAACAATATTATCAAGTTCACTAATAGAATTTACTATAAATTTCTTCATAATTACTTTAAAGTTAAATAAGAAAATGGTACTAAAATTTCTTCTAAACTTATACCACCATGTTGATAAGTGTTTCTGTAAAATTTAACATACTGATTGTAGTTATTTATATAGGCAAAAAAATCATTGTTTGTAGCAAAAATATATTCACCTGCAACTGTTGTTTGTGGTAAAAAAGCCTTTGACGGATTACTAATTATAAAAACTTCCTTCTCAGGATATTTTATATTTTTGCCATATTTATATCTAAGATTGGTAGTAATATTTTTTTCGCCTAAAATTTTAATTGGACTTTCAATTCTAACAGATCCATGATCGGTAGTAAGGAAAATACTAAAATTGTTTTCGCTACATATTTTTATTATTTGGTACAATGAGCTGTACTCGAACCATGAATATATGAGATTACGATACGAAAAATTATTTGAGCTCATCTCTTTTACAGGTTTCGATTGTGGCTGAGTATGTGTTAAAATATCAATAAAGTTATATATAATAACTCCATAATTAAAATTATTTAATAATCCATTAATCTCGTTAAGTAATCGTCGGCTATCGTCGGTAGTTACTATTTTTTTAAAGAAAAATTTCTCTCTTATACCATTTCTTATACATAATCTATTAAATAATTCTTGTTCGTACTGATTTTTCAAATCATCTTCAGTTTCATCGATCCATAAGTTTGGGTATAATTTTTGTATTTCTGAAGGCATAAGACCCGAAAATATTGAATTACGAGCATATGCAGTTGCTGTCGGAAGTATTGAAAAATATAAGTTTGTCTCGACATTATAATACTTTGAAATTAGTGGTTGAATAAACAATAAATGATCGTATCGTAAATTATCGATAAGAAGTAAAATTGCTTTATTATTATGTTTTAAGAAAGGAAAAAATTTTCGCTGTAAAATGTTTTGAGACATTACAATTGAATTATTTGTATCGTTGATTAACAATGTTAAATAATTATTTTTCACAAATTTAGAAAAAGCATTATTGGCTTCTTTATATTGTGCTTCAATTAACTCTAACGAATTTGTATCGTTTATTTTTTGTAATTCAATATCGTAAAATACTATGTTTCTGTAAATACTAAGCCAGTCTTCAATGGTTTGAGCGTAGTTTATAGAATTTAAAATTTTTTTAAACTCTCGATAAAAGTCGGAAAGAGTTTTTTCTTGTTGAAGTTTTTCTGTATCGGTTATTTTTTTTAGCGATGATAATAATTGTTTAGGATTTACTGGTTTAATTAAATAGTCGACAATATGAGAAGCAATAGCATTTTCAATTATATTTTCTTCTTCATTCTTAGTAAGCATTATGATAGGTATATTTTTGTAAGTTTTGTGAATTTCGCTCGTTAGAGTAAGACCATCGATTCCCGGCATGTGTTCATCTAAAATAATAACATCGAAAATTTGCTCATTAAGAATCTTTAAGGCATCTATGCCATTATAAACAGGTGTAACAGAATATCCCTTCTCTTCTAAAAAAATGAGATACGACTTTAACATGTCTATTTCATCATCAACCCATAGTATTTTTATTTTCCTTGTCATTTCTTTAAAATTTCTTTCTGAAAAAATGTTATATATTCATCAATATTTTTATTTATTTGAAGTTTTTGTAAGTTACTTTCAGATATTATAAAAATATAATATAATTTTTCATTGAGAGTTTCGAATATTCTATCTTTATTTTTAACAAGATGTTTGTAATATTTAAGTGACTGTATTTTATCGGAAAAAGGAAATACTCTTAAATAATTGTATTTATCGTTGAAAATGCCATTGAAAATCTGAAAGTCAAACATACTAAAATAATCGATATTGTATTCAAACAAATTAAATTTTATAATATTCAAGTTTGCCGATTTATCTATTAAAATATAAACATAAAATTTATCGTTTTCTTCATCTTTAAATATTCCTTTATATTTTTCTTCATGTTTTTGTAGTTGTTGCTCCGATAATTTTTCGCTTATTTTATTGTCCTGAACTTTAGCAGGATTAGGTGTAAATTGATTTAACGATGCAAGGTAGTTTGCATCATACTTTTCTAAGTTAGAAATAAGTAATTTTGCAAGTTCACATTCTTCGGTTCCTTTATATTTGTTTATTATTTCAGTTAATTCATCTTTATATTGCTGAAACTGTCTAGAATGTCCATAACATAACGCTTTTAATAATTTAAACTTTAACAAAATATTTAGGTTTTCATGGGTTATATTTTTTTCAGTATCGTAACATATCTTCAAAGCTTCAATATAATTTGAATTTTTATAATAGTCGTATGCTTTTGAATAATTGGCCAGTAAATCGGCTCTTTCTTTATTTAATTTTACCAAATAATCTGGATCAGATAAAATATGTGCATATTTTGATTCGGGGTAATTCGTAATTATAATGTTTTTATATTTTTCTGCTTGTTGAGAATTATTCAGTGATTTATATACATTGTATAGTTTGTAATATACTTCAAGCAAGAAGTTCGAAGAAGAAAATCTTTTAATAAAATCTTCTAACAACTCCCGAGCCAAATCATAATCTTTAATCTTATTAATAGAAGCTTCGGCTGCATCGATAAGTGCTTGCTCTATTTTCTTGTTAGAAAGAGCCATTAAAGAATCGTTTAATGGTAAGTCTTTAAGGTAGTATTCTCTTTGTTTAGGTGTATAATTTTTACTGGTTACTTTTTCAGATTTAAAAGTTGATGTATCTGACTCGTTTTGAGTTGTAGTAGCTACTATGTTTTTATTTTTTCTTCGCCAGTGATCTTCGAGTTTTCTATTTCCCCACCTGCGTTTAAACTCCATTGCACCTAAACTTATTGTGGCAGGATTATAAAAATACCACTTTCCGCTTCCTGTTTGATGAGCAGAAAATAAGTTATCAGGTTTGTTTTGGATAAATTGTAATCCATATATTTGTTCTTGCTCTTCTTGTAATTTTTTTTGCTCTTCTTCTATTATTTTCTTTATGATATTATCAATAAATTTTTCACGCTCGCTTTGAGACATTTTAGCTATTCTTTGTAAACTATCTTCCTGTTGAACAATTAACAGATTTTCAGCTACTTCTTTAAGGTTTTCGGAATAATTTTTAACCCGAGAATAGTGTAAATCAGTTTCAGGTAAATACGCAAGAGAAGAATCGTAATATTGTTTAGCATAAATGTAATTTTTCTTTTTGTAGTACAAATCTCCTAAAGTATAATAAGTAATTGCTTTTTGAATATTATTTTGCGATTTACTTATGCTTAATCTGTAATAAACAATTGCCTGCTGAATATCGTTTTCCTTATAAGAAATATTTCCTAATGAATAATATATTTGGTCTAGGTATTCTTTGTTTTTTTCGTCTTTTGCCATTTTAAGAAGTTGTTTTTTTAACACTGAAGCATTCGCAGAAGATGCATCGAAACAATTTGCTCTGTTTATTTGGGCATTAAAAGTTAATTCATAAATATTGCTGTATTTTATGGCTTTTGTATAATGTTCTGTAGCTTTAAAATAGTTATTATTTAATTGATAAAGCTGAGCTAAAATAAAATGTACACGTGCTTTTTCTTGCCTATTTTTTAGAAAAACTAAAGCATTATTTAATGAATTAATTGCTTCGCTAAATTTTTTTTGTTTAATATATACATTTGCATAACCAATATATAAATCTTTTCTAAGTTTTTTTGGAAAATTTTTTTCACCTTCAAGTCGATCTAGTATTGCTAATGCATCGTTATATTTAGTTAATTGCGTATAAGCAAGTGCCAACCAAATTGATGCTTCGTATTTTATTGGATCCCATGAATATTCTTTAATTACATATTCAAAATTCTCTTCTGCTGCATACCAATCGTGTTGAATAAAATTTGCTTTACCATTAAGCAGCCAAGCTTTTGGCACCCAGTTACAAAATTCAGTTCTATTATAAAATTCCTTTTGTTTAGGCGATAAATTTTTTATATCCTTTGTCTTTGGTCTAGCTGTTATTGAATGTTTTTTTATAACTATAGCACATTTACTTTTCGTTCTTTCCATATCGGCATTTGCTTGTTTGTATGAGTTTTCGTTTAAAAAAGGATAAACGTTCAGAATATTTAAATAATTATCTTGTGGATTATTATTTATTTTTTTTATGCCTGCTTTGTAAGCTTCGTAACCATTGAAGTACGCATTATAATGAGCAGTTAAGTTATGATAAAACCTGCTTAGCGATGTATTTACTTTCCTTGAACAGGAGGTTATTATCACATATGTAGACAATATTATTATAATAAAATTTTTCATTAAAAATAAAACGCTAAAATATAGAAATTATTATTAAAAAAGAAGGGCAAGTTACCTATATCGCACCGCTACAACCTTCTACCCTTGCTTCCTTCCGAACCTGGGGGATTCGAAGGGAGCTGGTCGTATAGGACTTGCCCTTTTGCAAAATTATATCAAAAAAATTTTTCTTCAAAATTTATTAAGAAAATATTTACCTTATTATAGAAATGTTCCTAATAATTGTATTACTTTCATCTATTGTTACTATGATTAAGTAAGTTCCTAAAGGTAATTCTTTATCGTTATATTTTCCATCCCATTGTTTTTCTGGGTTAAGATATTGAGTGCCTTTTCCATTGAAATAATATAATAAGTTTCCCCATCTATCATATATTTCAATTTTTACCTTTTTATAAAATTGAATGTTTTTAATTTGTAATCTATCGTTTTTACCGTCATTATTTGGCGTTATAAAATTTGGTATCAATAAATCAACATCGTATATGTAGGTAGCAGAATTAGTGCAACCATACGAATCGGTTACAGTAACTGTATAATGCCCTACTTGATCAATAGTAATTGACGGTAGATTACTATTATTGCTCCATTCAAAAGTATAAGGGGGTGTTCCTCCAAGTATTTGTAAAGTTAGTTCACTAGTTGCCTGGTCGTAATGAAAGTTTATATTTATAGTTGAACTACCAATTACTTTTATTGTATCTTTAATTATACAATTATTTGCATCAAAAACTGTAACATAATAAGTTCCAAAAGGTATGTTATATATATCTTCTGTGGTTTTAGCATTAGACCATAAATATGAATAAGGAGGAGTACCACCAACAACAGATAAATCGATAAAGCCAGTACTATCATCATTGCAAATAATACTTGAAGTAGAAAAACTCGTAAATAATTCTGGAGGGTTGGTTAAAGTTACTTGTGTTTGAGCCATGCATTCATTTTGGTCAACGACCATTATATTGTATGTACCAGCACATAAATTCATAAAAGTTGAGTTATTTCCTTGACTTTGATTATTCAAATAGTAGGTATTATTTCCGCCAGTTGCATTAATTGTTATAGTTCCATTGCAATCACCATAACATAGAGGATTTGTTTTATTTACCGATAATATCTGAACACCAGACACATTAACAATTGTCGCTATAGTTGTTGAAGTACAACCCATACTGTTTTGAACAACAATATAATATGTATTTGCCGATAAATTTGAGTAAGTATTAACAGTTGAATAATGAGCACCATTGTCAATAGAATATTGTAAAGGTATAAACTGACTTGTAGCATTTATGATAATTTGCCCATTAGGAGCAGAACAACTTGTAACATTCTGTACATCTACAGAGTTAATTATTGGTTTTGGAATTATAGTAACAAATATACTATCTTTTGCTGGCAAACAAGAGCCTGCACCATCTGGGTCATTTGTGGTAGCATATATCATAATTTGCCCGTTTTGAATGTCATTTTGCGAAGGCACATAATTTGTGTTAATTGAAGATGGTTGAGTAAAAATACCGGTCCCCGACGATGTCCATAATACAGAAGTTGCCGACCCCCCTATAGTTGCTGTTAAATTAATTTGATTTCCTTCGCACACAACAATGTCGTCGCCAATATTGATTGTCGCAAGAGGAATAATATTCAGTACCAAAGTATCTACAACACTTGTACAGGGTCCGCTACCATCTGGATCATTTGCTGTTAGAAAAATTTGTACCATACCCGTAGAAACATCTTGATTAGATGGTATGTAAACTGGTGATAATGTTGTAGAATTTTGAAAAGTTCCTGTTCCCGACGAGCTCCATGTAAAAAAAGAAGTTCCACTAACTGTTCCATTTAATGTAACAGGATTATTTCCACAAACATTAACATCCTGACCCGCATTAGCAGTTGCTGCTTGATTTATGTAAACAAGTAATTGATCGGAAACAGCACCACACGTATTAGGTGGATCGTTAGTTGTAACTGTCAAAGTAACCATCCCGTTCTGTATATCGGATTGACTTAGTATATATGTTGTATTTATAGAACCTGGATTACTAAAGTAACCACTACCCGACGTTGTCCAGGTAACGCTTGAAGCACTGCCTCCGAAACTCGCATTACTAATATTAACATTGTTATTTGAGCATACGGTTATATCAGGACCAGCATTAACCTGAGGTGCAGGTTCTATAACAAGCGTTGACTGATAAGTTGCAGCAGCACAACCACCCGAAGCTGGTATATAATTGGTTATAGTATAAGTTCCTGGTTGCGAAGCACTTACATTTATTTCGCCAGTAGAAGTATTAACGAATACAAGTCCCTGAGGAGTAGAAGAATATATGCCGTTTGTTCCTGAGATATGCTGTGGAAATATATTTGGAGAGTTATTACATACAGGCGATTGGTAATAAAATTCTGCATTGAATCCTTCGGTTATTGTTATTTGTTGTGAGTAAGAACTACCACATTGCCCACTAATTGTATATGTAATGGTATAAGTACCAGCATTACTTGCTGCCAAATTAATTTCACCAGTAGTTGGATTTATCACAATTCCAGAAGGAGAAGCACTAAAAGTACCACCTTGAGTAACAACAGAAGGGATTGGGTTAGTTGTGGATGTTTTACAAAACGTACCCGATCCATAATTAAACGAAGCATTTGCAGTTTGCGTTATTGTTAATACCATTTGATCTGAAGCAGAAGCACACGGGCCAATAGTAGTTATTGTTAGTATTACACTACCATTTTGAATATCTTGTTGACTTGGTATATATGTTGGTGTAAGTGTATTAGCATTTTGTAATAATCCTGTACCAGACGATGTCCAAAAACAGCCTGTGGCGCTTCCACCAATACTTGCTCCTGTTATTGTATACGAACTTCCAGCACAAATTGTAGCGTCGGGTCCGGCATTCGCAATAGCAAGAGGAATTACATTTATAGTATTAGTTTGCTGTGCCTTACAGTAGTTACTGTTTCCCACTGTATACGTAATATTAACATTGCCAGATAAACCGGCAGGATTAAATATATTACCACTAACTCCTGGACCAGAGAAGGTACCACCGGTGTTACCTGTTATATACCCAGATAAGTTAATGGGTCCGCTTGAAGCACATACATTTCCAGGATTTGTCCAACTAGCGTTCCAAGGATTAGTCACTGTAAAAACAATAGATGCCGACCCCGTACAATGATAATTACCAGTGCCTTGATTATTCCAATTATACGTTATTGTATAAGTACCAGGTCCACATTCATCGGGCCAAAATCCAGCCATTCCCCATGGAGTAGAATATAATCCCGACACATTTGGCGAAATTGTCCACGTAAAAATACCCATCGGGCTCCATGGGCCATATGTTGTACAACCAGATGGAGTATTTCCACTTCCATGTATTGTGCCATTACCATCGTAAACCATCCATTCCATTGGTGCTGTCCCATCTTGATTGCAAACTTGTATAGTATAACTTGCATTAGGGTTAGCTCCAGGTCCTGGCCAATATACTGTCAACACAGTATTAGGATCCATTTGTCCATAATCTTCTTGATATATTACCTGACCATTTTCGAAAATCTTTATAGCATTTTTAACAGCGTTTGCATGAGTACGAAACTCAAAGTAAAGAGTAGGATAAATGGCACCACCGGCAACCGACGAATCATTAGGAAGAATATAAATACTATCTTTGCAAGTCAAATTGGTTACACCACTTGTTGGATGTGTGTGTATTCCAACTGTTGGACATGGAGGTGCTTTAAAAGTAATAGACCAATTATTTAAAGTACCTACGTCGGTAGTTACTAAATCAACAACTCGCAATTTCCATGTACCATTAGGATTAAGACCAGTTGGTAATGGCTCTTCTGGAATATATGCTCCCGTAAAAGGAGCCGATCCCATTGTTATTGAAATTGTAGCATTATTCTTAAAAACTGTGTTTATAAAATTATCGCCCGATCCGCCACGTCGATTAACAAGAATATGTTCCCATCCTAAGGGATCTACTAGTATAACAACAAGATCACCTACCCATGTATGAGTGATGTTAATTGTAACGTTGTCTATAATTGCAGTAGGAGGTATTCCGCTTACATTTATAGGTGAATAAATACCTGTACTGTTGCCATCAGGTATACTATAACTAGTATTGTTCGTAAAGGTTTGTGAATGTAAATTAAAGAAAATTAAAAAAATTAATCCTAAAAAAATTATACTTTTCATATAAATACATAATTTTAAAGATTTAAATGCTTAATTTTCTCATATTCTTCTGGATTCTCTTTTATCCATTTTTGTTTTTCATTATGATAACGATTTAAGTCTTCTTTGGGATTACCTGTGTTTTTGTAACGAGGAAAATTGTCGGGGACATTGTTTTTTTTCAAATAATATTCATCTGGATAGGGAGAAGGAATTTGTCTGATTTTTTCATGCTTGTAACTTTTTTTTACACTTAGCCTATAAACAGAATTTTTTTCAAGTTTATCAATCTCCTGAGAGTATACTAATAATGTTGAAATGACCATTAAAAAAAATAACAAACCTTTCATTTTTATAAAAATTTTATACAAAATTACTTTTTTTTAAAAAAAAGTAAAATACAAAATTCTGATTAATAAAAAAATTTAATACACCAATAGCAAAAAATTATTATCATAAAATTTAGATTTTGCAATTTTCACAATAAAAATCATAAAAAGCAGAAAAAAGAACCTTTTACTAATTTCAAAAAACTAAAAAACTTTTAATAGCTAAAAAATTAACCTTAAAATGTGCATCATTGTAAAAAAATCATTATTTCTATACATTTGCCTAAAAATCAATTTATGGAAGTTTATGTAGTTATAATGGCAGGGGGAATAGGAAGCAGGTTTTGGCCATTAAGTCAAAAGCATTCGCCTAAACAATTTTTAGACATTCTTGGAACTGGTAAATCATTAATAAGAGAAACCGTAGATAGGTTTAAAAAAATATGTAATGAAAAAAATATAATTATTGTAACAAACTCTTTATATGAAAACCTTATAAAAGAACAAATACCTGAACTACCTTTAGAAAATATTCTTTTTGAACCCTTGCGAAAAAATACTGCTCCATGCATTGCTTATGCCTACAAAGAAATAGAAAGAAGGAATAAAAATGCAATTATGGTTGTTAGTCCATCTGATCATTACATTGGTAATGAAGACTTATTTCTAGAAACCATAAAAGAAGGTGTAAATTTTGTTGCAAACAATAACTGTCTTCTAACAATTGGAATACAACCAACACGACCCGAAACGGGGTATGGGTACATTCAAATAAGTCCAGATCAGAAGGCTAAAAGTAAAATTTTAAAAGTTAAAACATTTACAGAAAAACCTAATCATGAAATGGCTAGTTTTTTCATTAAGAGCGGCGATTTTTACTGGAATAGTGGCATATTTCTGTGGTCGGTTTCATCTATTAAAGAAGCATACGAAAAACATCTACCAGAAATTTATTTTCTTTTCGAAGATTATTTTCAAAATATATCGGACAATAAAGATAACAATGGGCTTTTATATGTTTATAGTGAATCGCCATCTATTTCTGTTGATTATGGAATTATGGAAAAAGCTCAAAATGTATTTGTTATAAAAGGAAATTTTACATGGTCCGATCTTGGAACTTGGGGATCATTACTTGAACATTTGCCAAAAGATAGCAATAATAACATAGTAAGAGCAAATAGTAAATGCATAATACATAATTCACATAATAATTATATACAACTTTCAAATAACAAAACAGTAATAGTTAATTCAGTAAACAATCTTATAATAGTTGAGAACGATAACCAAATTCTAATATCAGATTTAAATAACGAACAAGAATTAAGAAATTTGGTTAACTTATTATAGCCAATAATTAAAAATAATTAAAAATATTGTGTTAATAAAAAAATTTTTTCTCAATTAATTAATTATTTATTAAAAATATTTTTAACTTCAAATATTTTACTCTCGATGCCTCTTAAAGTAGGAATAGTTGGTGTAGGACATTTTGGAAAACTACATTTAAAGGCACTTAAAAATATTAAAACTATTGAACTAGTGGGCTTTTATGATATAGATCCTATTGTACAAAAAGAAGTTGCGGAGGTCTTTAATGTTAAGTCTTTTAATTCTTATAAAGAATTAATAAAAAATTGCGATGTAATAGATATTGTTACTCCAACGGTAACTCATTTCGAGTGTGCTTATGAAGCAATAAAAGCACAAAAGCATATTTTTATTGAAAAGCCTGTTACCCATACAGTAAAAAAAGCAGAGCAATTAATAAAACTTGCCGACGAAGCAGGTATTAAAGCACAGGTCGGACATATTGAAAGATTTAATCCTGCTTATCTTTCAATTGAAAATTACATAAATGAACCTAAATTCATAGAAGCAAACCGATTACAACCATTCACAAACAGAAGTTTGGATATTTCTGTAATATTAAACTTAATGATTCACGACATAGATATAATACTAAATATTGTAAATTCAAAAATTTCAAAAATCAGAGCAAGCGGTGCTAAAGTAGCCACTAATTTTATCGATGTTGCTAATGTACGTATTGAGTTTGAAAATGGTTGTATTGCACATCTAAGCACAAGTAGAATTGCCACCAGTAACCTCAGAATATTTAAAATTTTTCAGAAAAATAGCTGTATTACTATCGACTTTTTGAATAAAAAATCGGAAATAATAAGCGCAAAAACTATTGAAGATAACGATAAAATTTCAACTTTCATAGAATCTTTTTATCCTGAAATTATTAACTTTAATGCAATTGAAGTTGAACTAAATTCTTTTTTCGAAGCAATTATTAACAACACTACTCCAAAAATTACACTCGAACATGGACTTAATGCCTTAAAAATTGCTATGGATATTAACGACATTATCTTAAAAAATTTTTGTTAATAAATTATCTCGTTAAAAAGTAATAATAAGAAAGGTAATTGCGTTAATGTAAAAAGAAATGAAACATATAATCTTATATTTGCCTTCTTTATTATTACTTTTTTCGTGTCACTTAGATAAAAAAGAAAAAATACCTGCTTATATAAGAATCGTACAAGCTAAACTTATCACTAACGAGCAAACCCAGGGCAAAAATACACATAAAATAACCGATATTTGGATAAACATAGATACCAGATTACAGGGTATTTACGAAATTCCAACAATATTTCCAGTATTAGAAACTGGCAAAAGACATGTTACAATTAGAGCAGGTATTAAAGATAATGGCATAGCAGCAAGTAGAGTAATTTTTCCATTTTTCAATAAAATATCATTCGATACAATACTAGCTGAACAAGAAATAATAAACCTAACACCATGTTTTACTTATAAATCTGAAACAAAGTTTGCATGGATCGAAAACTTTGAATTGAATGGCCACACTTTAGAAAAAATGCCCGAAAGCGATACCATATTATTCATCTCGCCAGAAGATACAAGCAACAAAGTAGGCAAAATAATAATTGATGCCATTAAACAACGTTTTTACTATAAATCATCTCATGCTTTTAGCCTACCAAAAGACGGTTCTCCTGTATACCTGGAAGTAGATTATAAGTGTAATCATCCTTTTACTATTGGTATTATTGCAAATAAATTACAAAATTCTATTGTTCAGCCATATATCACAATTAATCCTCATCCCTCATCGTTTAATCATATTTATATCAATTTAACCCATTGTATTCTTAATCATTCCGATGCAATTGATTTTAATATTTTCTTCAGGGCAACTTTACAAAGTGGCTATAATTATGGCAAAATTGAATTAGATAATATAAAACTTTTGCATTTTTAATATGAATAAAAAAATTCAAACATTAAAATATGTAATACACGATTTTTTGGCAGCAGAAATTTCTTGGGTAATTTTTAATTGGTATAGAAAAGCTGTAATAGAAACCGAAAGATTTGGATATCCTATTTCTTTTGTACCCGATACTAAATTTTATTATTCCATTATAATTATTCCATTATTTTGGATTTTTTTATATTACCTTTCCGGATATTACAACGATATATATCGTAAGTCGAGATTAAAAGAATTATGGAACACTTTTTACATTACTCTAATTGGAGTAATTTTAATTTTTCTTGTGCTCTTACTTGACGACTATATTAAAACATATAAAGATTACTATAGGATTATTAGCACACTATTTTTTTTACAATTTTTTACTACTTACATACCACGTGTTATTAAAACCACTATTACAAATAACAAAATTAAAAAGAGAAAAATAGGATTTAATACTGCAATAATTGGGTGTAATAAAGAAGCAATTAGGTTGTATCAAGAATTTGAATCGTCTCCTTTTGGAACAGGAAACAATTTTGTTGGATTTATTAGTATAACAGACAAAGAGAAGTTTCATTTTGAAAAATATTTACCGTATTTAGGGAATATTAATAATCTTCCGGAAATTATCGACAAAAACAAAATAGAAGAAATTATTATAGCAATTGAAACAAAAGAACACGAACAAATTTATAACATTATTAACAAAATTGAATATAAAAACGTAGTTATTAAAATAATACCATCGTTATACGACATTTTATTTGGTAACGTTGCTTTAGCAACACCATACACATCACCGCTTATACAGGTAAAAACACAACCGATGTCGGCGTTTGAATGGAATATGAAAAGAGTTTTTGATATTACTTTTTCTGTAATTGCAATAATACTCTTAATACCTTTATACATATTTCTTGCTTTAGGGGTAAAATTTTCATCGAAAGGTGGAATTATCTATAAACAGGAAAGAATTGGACGATTTGGTAAACCTTTTAAAATATACAAGTTCAGAAGTATGTATATTGATGCCGAAAAAAACGGACCTGCTCTATCGTCAAAAAACGATCCAAGAGTTACTCCTTTTGGAAGATTTATGCGTAAGTGGCGACTCGATGAAACACCCCAGTTCTTTAACGTTTTAAAAAACGACATGTCGCTTGTGGGACCAAGGCCCGAACGTAAGTATTTCATTGAACAAATAGTAAAAAAGGCTCCTCATTTTACTCGTTTATTAAAAGTAAAACCTGGAATAACATCGTGGGGGCAAGTTAAATTTGGTTATGCCGAAAATGTCGATGAAATGATAGAAAGATTAAAATACGATTTAATATATTTAGAAAATATGTCATTATATGAAGATTTTAAAATTCTTATATTTACGTTTCTAATTCTTATAAAAGGGAAAGGTAAGTAGTATGTTTGAAAATATTGGTATAAAAGTAAATGGTATAATATCACTTACAGCCGAAGAAGCATTTAGAATTTCAGAAAATTCAATTTTTGTTGACATAAGAGAAGAGTACATAAGTAGTTATAAAACTTTCAATGTTCCTTTTTTATTAAACTTACCTCTTAGCAAAATTGAAGAGTGGAAAAATAATTTACCACACGATAAGCAAATTATAATCTGTGATACTTGTGGTATTTATTGTAGAGAAGTTGCTCAAAAATTAATAAGTATGGGGTACGAAAATATTGCCGTTTTAGGTGGTGGAATAGTAGAATGGGAAAAGAACAATTTTCCAATAATTAAAGATATTAGTCGGCAACTCGATGGAGGTTGTCCGTGTCAGTTAAGATATCGTCATAA
This sequence comes from Bacteroidales bacterium, assembly GCA_026416095.1. Lineage (GTDB taxonomy): Bacteria > Bacteroidota > Bacteroidia > Bacteroidales > GWA2-32-17 > Ch61. The sequence continues at coordinate 74,971 of JAOAFV010000017.1, forward strand.
AGGCACCTCATGAAACTCCAATCCTTTTTCTTTAGCTATTTTCTTTAAATATTCAATTGCTGAGTTACGATCATTACTAATAACACCATCCAGAATTGCATTTTTAATTGAGTCCTTCAACTCACCAACAATTTTACATGGTGGTAATTTAAACCATTTCATTATTTCGTCTCCTCTTACTGGAGGCTGAAAATTTCTTATTTTATCTTTTAATTCAACCTCTTTTATTTTTTCTCTCAATTTTTTTAAATTATTTAAGTAAGTATTCATTTTGACCTCGTTTTTAGTTGTAATATCCGACTCAGCAAGCAGTAATAAATCTTCAATATCGTCACCTGCGTCATATATTAATCTTCTAATTGCTGAGTCTGTTATTTCATCGCAAACAAGCGAAATAGGTCTTAAATGCAAAAGCACAAGCTTTTTTACATAATTCAATTTATCGTGTAAGGGCATTTTAAGTCTTCTAAAAATTTTTTCTACAAGAATTGCCCCTTGTACTTCGTGTCCATGAAACGACCATTTTTTTTCTTCTGTAAACTGTTTGGTAGGATACTTGCCGATATCATGTAACAGACCAGCCCATAACAACCATAACTTATCGGATTTAGCTCTTAAATTATCAACAACTTTAATTGTATGATAAAAATTATCTTTATGGCTTATACCTTCTTGAACTTCAACACCATGAAGCACATCTACTTCTGGCAAAATTATTTTTAATAAACCCGATTTAAATAATAAAAGCAATCCTATTGAGGGTTTATCGGACAAAAGTATTTTATTCAATTCTTCAACTATTCTTTCAGAAGAAACAATTTTTATTCGTTCAACATTCCTTTTTATTCCATTAAATGTTTGGTTATCTATATGAAAATTTAACTGAGAAGCAAATCTTATTGCTCTTAGCATTCTAAGCGGATCGTCTGAAAAAGTTATATCAGCATTTGTAGGTGTTCGTATTATTTTATTTTTTAAGTCTTCGACTCCATTAAAATAATCAATAATTTCACCATAATTATCGTTTTTTAAGGATACAGCTAATGCATTTATTGTAAAATCTCTCCTAAGAAGGTCATCTTCCAATGTACCAGGTTCAACCTGAGGTTTCCGCGAGTTGATGCTATAACTTTCTTTTCTTGCACCAACTATTTCTATTTCATAATTTTTATAGGTCAAATGAGCTGTACCATAATTCTTAAAGATACTTATATTTTTTACATTTAACATTTTACCAACTATTTCGGCAAAGTTAGGTCCGTTACCAATAACAACTATATCTATATCTTTACTTTTACGGTTCAATAACATATCTCTAACATAGCCACCAACTAAATAAATTTCAACATTATTTATATGAGCAATTTGTGCTATTTGATTTATTATAGGATCGGCAATTTGTATTTTCATAACTCTGCAAAGTTACTTATTTTGTTTAAAACTCAGTAAAATATGTAAAAATGTTTGATAAAATCGTTTTTTAACACAAACCTCTTGCTTAAAAATAATATTTATTAATTTTGTAATTACAAAATACTTAAATATACCAAAGTATGAAAATCAAAAATATTGAACATATTGGTATAGCTATAAACAATCTTGAAGAATCTATACCATTATTTGAAAAAATTCTTGGTGTAAAATGTTATGCTATTGAAGAAGTAAAAGACCAAAAAGTTAAAACTGCTTTTTTTAAGATTGGCGAAACAAAAATTGAGCTCTTAGAGAGTACCGATCCCGACGGACCAATATCAAAGTTTATAGAAAAAAGAGGACAAGGAGTTCATCATATTGCATTTAAAGTAGAAAACTTACACGAAGCACTAAAAGAAATGGAAAATAATAATATTCAATTAATCGACAAAGAACCCCGAAAGGGAGCAGAAAGCTTGAACATAGCATTTTTGCACCCAAAATCTACTAATGGAGTATTAATTGAGCTTTGCGAAGAATAAAGAATTTATTTTTTCCTTTTACTCCTATACTTTAAAAGATAACAAGCATTAAAAACTATAAAAAAATAGGTAGATTATCATTATTTTTTTACGATAACAAATTCTGTTCTTCTGTTTTTAGCTCTACCTTCTTCGGTATTATTTGTAGCAATAGGGCGATATTGTCCAAATCCTTTAACAGCAACTATTCTTTTCGGGTCGAGCCCATTAAAAATCAGATAATCTGCCACTGCTTTTGCCCTTCTTTCGCTTAATTCTTGATTAAATTTTGGATCTCCCACATTATCGGTGTGCCCATGTAATTCTATATAAACGTTCTTATTCTCGTTTAAAAATTCCAAAAAATTATCAAGCACAGCTAAGCTTGATTTATTAATTTCTGCACTATTTGTTTCAAAGTAAATATTATTAAGCTCTACTGTTGTTCCTACCTCTATAGGCTTAACTTCAAAATTAACTTCTATTGGTTTTTCCATATTAATTTCATCTGCCTTAAATAATGCAGAAGTAAAAGCATAATCTTTTCTTTTTACCATAACAAGCATTTCATCGTTTGGCTTTTCAACAGGGATTACTACCGAAAATTTTCCGGTTATTTTATCTATTAACGCTTCGGTTGATTTTTGTTCTGTAATATTTTTAACAACTACCTTTGCATCGGTTAATACTTCTCCTTCGCTATTTTTTACTTGGCCTCTATAGAATACTACTTGTTTAGGACGAGCATTTTCGGGCAAATCGAAATAATAAATATTCCATTTTTTGTTTGGACTTAGTTTAGTAGAAGAAAAAAAAGCCTTCTTACCGTCGGTACTAACGGTTAAACCAAGTTCATCGTCTTCGGTATTAATTGGGTACCCAATATTTTGAGGTTCGCTCCATTTACCGTCGGCATCAAGTTTGGCAAAATATATATCGTAACCACCAAGGCCATAATGACCATCGGATGCAAAGTATAATGTTTGCGAATCGCTATGTATGAAAGGGCTTTTTTCATTACCAGGAGTATTTATTGGTGGCCCTAAATTTATTGCCGGCAGCCAATTACCATTTTCATCCTTCCGCGACATCCAAATATCGCTTGTATGGGTAGTTGGATCATCAATATTAAAACCTATATTGCCCGGTCTGATAGATGCAAAATAAAGCGTTTTGCCATCGGCAGAAATTGATGGCTGGCTTTCCCAACTTCTTCTTCCGTTTATAGAATTCCCAAGATTCTTCAATGGCGTCCATTTTCCTCCTTCGTTGTACGAGACCCATATATCGCAATTTTGCCCTTCACAAATAGTAACATATAATTGATTGTTATCTATTGTTACACAAACTGCTCCCTGATTATAATTTGGATTTTCGTTGAAAGGTGATGGCATTTTCGTTGCATTTTCAAAACATATTTCGCTGGTATTTTTATTGCGTTCTGCAATGTTAAATAAATCGAAAGTTCTTTGAACTCCTGTTTCATCTATCCCTTTTGTTCTCGCTGTAAAAAAAAGTAATTCTCCATCGGGACTAACATATGGTAAAAAATTTTCACTATTTTCTGGAAGACAGTCTACTGGTTTCGGATCAAAAGGTACAGGGTTGTTTTTTAATTTGAAATATATTTCTATATGTTTTAGCATTTGTTCTGCTTCTCGATAATTTGGATGCATTTTATTTGTGTTCTTTAAAAAAGTATTTAGATATTTTTGAGCCTCTAAGTAATTTTTATCTTGATATAAGTAATAACCTACTTCATAACAAGCTCTATAATTTTCTAAGGATGGACAAGCATTGGCAGATTTTTTATAGTATTCAATTGCTTTATTTTTATAATTTATTGCTAACGAAGCATTATTAGTACTCTTATAATTTTGTATATTAACATCGGCAAGTATCAAGTATGCTTTAGCAAATTGAGTATCTTCTTTTACCGCCATTAATAAATACTTATATGCTAAAGAAGGATTATAGTTGTTATAACTTTTTTTAGCTTCTTCAAAAAAATTACGCGCTTTTCTTGATGGTTCAGGACATTCGTTTTGATTATATAAACTCTTAAAAATAAACAATAACAAAAAGATTAAAGTTTGCTTATTTTTGTGCATTTTCAATTAATTTATTTGCCTTGGCCTGTGCCTCGGCTCTTATTTTGTCGGCTTCTATTTTTGCCATATTTCTTTTGTTCTGTGCCTCTTGCTTCGATTTATTTTCAATCTCAATAGCTTTTTTATTTGCTTCTTCTCGTATTCTTTTTGCCGATTCTTGAGCAGCTTTTTTTGTTATAGGATTACCAGCTCCCTGTTGTTCTACTTTTTTTGCCTGCTGTTCTGCTTCTTCTCTAATCTTATTTGCAGCCTCAATTCCGGCTTGTTCAATTTGCCGAGCAGCTTTATCGGCTTCTTCTTCAATAATACGTGCTTTCTCGTTCGCTTCTCTTATTATCTTTTCTGCTTCTTGCTTAGCTTTATCTAAAGCTTCTTGCTTTACTCTTTGTGCTTCTTCATTTATTTTTTCTTTCGCCTGTTCTTTTATACTTTGTATAACCTCTTTTTGCATTTCGCCAAAAGTAACTTTTATTTTTGGATTGTTTACGTTATCATAAATATTTATTGCAACCGGTATTTTATCGGGAATCACTTTCGTTGCATCTATATTAATTATTTGTTTTGTTTTGCTGGTTAATATAGCCGATGGTAACGAAGTAGTAATGTTATAATTACATGTTAAGTTCATATTTTGAGTTCCTTCGAAATAAGCTTCATAATTATTTAATTTTACTTTTTGCTTTTCTATTGTAATGTTACCATTAACAATAACAAATCTTAATAAAATATCGTTTAAAGCTATGTTTTCAAAACTCTTTAAATCAAATTTCTTTAATAATTCATTGTTTAAAGCCGAATTCTTAATCACAAAGCTTTTTGTGCTAATGGTTCCCTTTGCATTTAATGTGTTTAAAATAGGATTTAAGTATTTTGTTAACAGCATATCCATTTCTACCATCATATTTAGTTTCCCAGTAGAATTTTTTACAAAAGGCACAAGTTTACTGACTAAACCAATTGATTTGTCAATTGCAACAACATCAATATTTTTCATGTCGAGCGATGTTCCAATTTTAATAACAGGTTTATATTCGTATTTTACACTAAGTTTAACTTCACCGTTAAAAGCTTTTGAGTACAAGTTATTCACTAACAACTTTCCCTCTTTAAGCGAGATAAAAAGTTTTGCATCGGTAAATTCTGTTTTATCGTAAATAAGTTTTTTAACCTGACAATTAAAAGTAAAATCAATATTTTCAGGCAATTCAGGAGCCGATAGAGATGAAGTATCGTCTGGTGCCGGTTGCGGTGATGCTTTTTGCGCAGAAGTAGATATAAATTCATTCACATTTATTACATTAGAATTCAGCAACAATTCTGCAGTTAGTGGTTGTTTATCAAACAAATATCCTAAAAAATTTGTTACTTTTCCTCTAAGTTCAAAGTCGCTTTGTTGGGTAACTAACTTTAAATTATTCAACTCAAAATAAGAAGGAGTGAACATTAAAAGCAACGATGGTATTTTATAAACTTTATTTTCCGTTAAATGCTTATAAACGAAATTGGTTATGTCTATCTTTCCTACAGCATTAATATTTTTGAAATTATTAGTAATTACATCATTCAATGTTGCTGAATAAGCAAAGTCAACATTCAATAAGCCAGAAATTTCTGTATTTTCCAAAGGATAAAATTTTTGAATATTTGCTAAATTAAACGACAAAATTTTTATAATTCCATTAAAATACGGATTAGATACTGGGGTTGATATAAATATATTTGCATTAACGGGTGTTTTATCGAACAAAGCATAAAATTTTTTTAGATTTATTGTGGTACTGTCTTCATTGCCATTAGAATTAAACACAGAAAGATCTATATTAATATCTTCGATTGCCGATGGTAGCGTTGAATATTTAATATAACCTTTGTCAATTTTAAGGTTCAAAGCAAAGCCTGGCATAAGAGAATCGTTATAAGTGCCTTTAATATGTCCATTAAATTCTATGTTTCCTTTAGCTATTATATTGTCAAGATTTTTTAAGTAATATTGTGGTACAACTGAAAGAAACGACTTAAAATCGGATTTTTCGTTTTTAAAATTCAAATTTATATTTATATCGTCGTTAGGTATAGAAATAATACCATCGAAACATATATTGAACGAATTAAGTAATATTTTAGTTTTTGAAAACGAAAATTCATACTTATCTAAATTCGCCTGAATGTCAGATTGAATATTAAGAATACTATTTTGCAAAACAGTTATATTATCGTATGTTATCGTTAATTGCGCACTAACATTATTTTTCAATGTAGTTACCATTTGATCAAGATTTCCGGACGTAATTAAATTTAAACTATCGATCTTAACAAAAACATTTGAAGAAGTATCGGAATAATTTATGCTTGCATTATTAATCTTAAATTCTTTTAATGATAATTTAAACGAAGATACTGTATCTTCTTCAGTTTTCGTAGTGGTTGTATCTTCAATTACTATATCCCAATTTGCTTTACCAAGCTTTGTTACTAATAAGTTAACAAAAGGTTGCTCAACGTAAACTTTTTTTATTTTTATTTGTTCAGAAAACAAGCTAAAAAGATTAACTGTCGACAAAAACTTTTTTGTATATATCAAGGTATCGTCTCTAAAGTCTTCTTTACCTATTATGGAAAAATCAATTAATTCTAATGTTAAATCAGGAAAATTTTTTATTAAACTCAAATTCAAATCAGTAAAATTTAATGAAGCTTTCAAATTTTTGTTAGCTTCTTCCTTAATTAAGTTAAATATTTTGTTTTTAAATAAAAAAGGAATAAACAGCAACGTAATGAATAAAATTACAATTATTATAACTAAAATTTTCAAAATTTTTTTCATACAAACTTTTTTGCAAATATGGAAGTTTTTTTTGTGTTGTAAAAGTAAATTTAGTAATTACCTTCTTATATTGCAAGTAATTGCTAATAAATTATTTAAATAAAAAAATAAAAGAATCTGGCAAACAAATTTTTATTTTTTCAATGTAATTTATTTAACGAAAGTGTTCTGAATTTGTGATAATGAGAAAAATAATATAAAATTAGTAATTTTGTAAAAAAAAATCTTCCAATGAAGAGAGAAGAAGCATTAGAATTGTTGAAACAATACATTAAAAATCCGAAGATGATAGCGCATTGTATAGCATCAGAAGCAATTATGAAAAAACTAGCAAAACATTTTAACGAAGACGAAGAAAAATGGGGATTAGCAGGCTTATTGCATGATATTGATGTAGAAATTACAAACGGTGAACCTACCATTCATGGACAACAAGCAATAGATATATTAAAGGAACATAACATAGACGAAGAAGTAATAGAAGCTATTTCATTGCATAATGAAGTTTCGGCAAAACAACCTCGTAGTAAATTACTTCACCATGCTCTTGCAGCAGCCGAAACTATATCGGGGTTAATATTTGCAACAGCTTTGGTGTACCCTTCAAAGAAAATTAGCGACGTTAAACCATCTTCTGTTATTAAACGTATGAAAGAAAAACGTTTTGCTGCATCGGTAAAACGCGAAAATATAATGGAATGCGAAAAAACTGGATTGCAATTACAAACATTTGTTGAATTGTCGCTCGACGCCTTAAAAGAAATTGAATCGGAATTAGAAATATAAAGTATTATGTTAACAATAAAAGGAAAATATACCGAAGCAATAATTTTTATCGAAGAGCTTGAAAAAGAATGTATTCAACAAATAGAAACCATAGTTAATCATCCGGCATTTACTAATCCTGTAAGAATAATGCCAGATGCACACAGTGGTATTGGAAGTGTTATTGGCTTTACAATGAAACTAACCGATAAGGTAATACCAAACGTTATTGGAGTTGATATTGGATGTGGAATGCTAAGCACTCGTTTTATATCTAAAAAACAAATTAGCTTAAGCGACTTTGACAAACTCGTAAAACGAAAAATTCCAATGGACATGAACGTGCATAAACACGATATCCCAGATAATTTTGATTTTGATGAACTTAACAACAGAATTCGCAATTTTGTAAAAGCATATAATAAGAGTTTTAAAAAAAGTTATTCACCAGTCACTGTTAACGATAAGTGGTTAAAAGATAAATTTAAACAAACTAACTTTCCACCAGAAAAGTTTTATAGATCGCTTGGAACGCTTGGCAGTGGTAATCATTTTATAGAACTTGGAAAAACACAAAACAAAAATGAATATTTTTTAACAATACATACTGGCTCTCGTCATTTCGGTAATAAAATTGCATCGTATTGGCAACAAGTAGCCAAAAAAGAAACATCAAATAAAAACATACCAGGTGTATTAGCATACTTGACAGATGATAATGCTTTTGAATATTTAATAGATATGGTAATTTCACAATATTATGCTCACGTAAATCGTAAAACAATATTAGATATTATTACCAAAGAGTACGATTGGGAAATTACCGAAACAATAGAAACAATCCATAATTACATTGATTTCAACGATTTTATTATACGCAAAGGAGCAATACGCTCGTATAAAAACGAAAAAGTAATTATACCATTAAACATGCGAGATGGCATATTAGTTTGCGAAGGTAAATCAAATAGCGATTGGAATTATTCTGCTCCGCATGGCGCAGGTCGCATAATGTCGCGTAATAAAGCAAAAGAAAAAATTACACTCGAAGAATTTCGTAAAAGTATGGAAGGTATATATTCCACATCTATAAACAAACATACTATCGACGAAAGCCCTTTTGCATATAAAGATCCTAAAATAATCGAAAAATCTATATTACCAACTGTAAATATTTTAGAAAAAATTAAACCTTTGGTTAATATTAAAGGTTTCTGAAAAAGTTGGAATTTTTATTTTTTAATACTTCTTTCTTTTCATAAAATTCCATAAAAATTAATAAATTTTTAAGTAAAAAGGGAATAAAACTTTAGAATGAAAAATACAACAAAAAAAGATATCTTAAATTTAGTAGAAAAGAGATAACAAATATTTTAAAAAGAAATTTTAAAAAAATGTGATATAACAAGATAGAAAAATCGCCGATAAAATCTTAGTACTGTTGAGAGAATAGTAATCATTCCAAAATACTACTTTAATTTCATGTAGCTAAGATAATATAAGCTATTGTCATCTAAAATATGAAAACAGTAAATCTAGTCCAATAATAAAAAAGAACAAAAAATTAAGAATTATGCAAAGATAATTAAATTGGGTACAGACAAGATGTAAGCTTTAATACGATCAATGATACTGAAGTTAATTATTAAATAAACATCGAAATCATAGTAAAAAAGACCTTTACAAAACTCTTTGTAAAAGCCTCTTAGAATTTTGGAAAACATTGATTTTTAATTATATTAATTATAAAGAAGTTATTTTCAGATAGTTTCGCTAAGGTTTCAAACAGTGTTTTTTAAAAAAATATGTTTCAGGCGTTATGTGTGCAAGTCTAAAAGGAATAATTATATAAAAAAGATACAAGAAATAATTAGGTTTCAGTTTAAAAGGTGGAAGAAAATATGTAGAAAATTTAGCTAATACAATTAAAGGTTTGTTTCTTTAAGATAAAAACTTATACAGCATAAGCGTATATAACACAAAATTAGCTAAGATACTCCAAAGATAAGAAAGAAAAGCAGTACATCTTACTTATAAGACTTTTTGTAAAATTATCCAATAATTTTTTCAATTAAAATATAATAAAAAACTAAATTACATCAAAATATTATGAGCCCTTGCAAATCACTTACAAAGGATATATTAAAGATATCTTATTTTCACAAAGACATTAATAGCAGGAAAACAGAAATTCTAAATATACACGATTAAGAAGCATATTGTTAATAAATTTTAGTTATACAAAAGAGATTTCTTTATTACTTAACTAAAATTTACATTGTCTTTAAAATTATTAATTAAAAAACAACAAAAATTTCTTATTGTAAAAATTAAAAAAAGTATATATATTTGCATAAGAAACGGGGCGTGGCGCAGTTGGCTAGCGCACTTGCATGGGGTGCAAGGGGTCGGAAGTTCGAGTCTTCTCGCCCCGACTTCTTTCATATTTTTAACACTCTTTACATGCATTTTAAATTTTTTACTAAATATATATTAATTGATGTTATTATTTTTTAATTAGCTAATAATTCCAATTTATTATCATAGACTCATAAAAGTTCAAATTAATTCAGACTTTTAACGAATAACCTACAATTAACAATTAATTGTTAATAAAACTACATCTTAATTAACTTATTTCCAATAAATTAATAATTTATTAACAAAGTGGTAAAAAGTGGTAAAAAATGTTGTAAAGTGGTAAAAATAATATTAACTTTGGGAAATAAAATCAATTAAATGATTTCTTTCATCGGCGACTATTATTGTAAGATAGATTCTAAAGGAAGAATAATGATCCCTTCTACTTTAAAAAAACAAATGGGCGATGCATTTACCACAAGATTTATTATTAAAAAGTCGATCTTTGAAAAATGTTTGCTTCTTTATCCATACGAAGAATGGGAAAGACAGGTTAATATTTTAAGAAGCAAAATAAACCCCTATAATAGACAACATGTGCATTTTATAAGAGAATTTTATAAAGGAACAGCCGAAGTGTTCTTAGATAATAACAATAGAATATTAATTCCTAAAAGGCTAATAGAATGGGCAGATTTAAAAAACGAAATTGTACTTGCCGGACAGGACGATAAAATAGCAATATGGAGTAAAGAAAATTACGAAGCACAAACACTTAGCGATGATGAATTTGCTACTCTCGCCGAAAAAATATTAGGTAACAATAATGAATAATATATATCACATACCAGCACTACTTCCAGAAGCCATAAAGGGCCTTAACATTAAGGAAGATGGTATTTATGTAGATTTAACCTATGGTTCTGGAACTTTTACAAAAGCAATTCTCGATTCTGCTACTTCAGTTAAAGTAATAGCACTCGACAAAGATATTGATGCCTTACAAAATAAGATAAACGATAATAGATTAACAATATTTCATGCCGATTTTAGGTATTTCCCAAACTATCTCGATTATTGCAAAATATATAAAGTAGATGGAATAATAGCCGATTTGGGCGTTTCTTGGCATCAAATCGACAACCCTCAAAAAGGTTTCTCGTACCGTTACGATTCTCCACTTGATATGAGAATGAATTCTAAATCTTCAATTACCGCCGAATATATAATCAATAATTACTCTCTAGAACAAATTCATTATATATTACAAAACTATGGAAATGTGTTTAACTCTTTTGCAATTGCAAAAGCAATTGTAAAAAAAAGAGAAACCAAACCAATACTTACTACCTGGCAATTAAAAGAAGCTATTATAAAATTAATTCCCCACAAAAGACTTAATAAAGAACTATCTAAAATATTTCAAGCCATAAGAATAGAAGTAAACGATGAAATTGGGGCACTAAAAGAAATGTTACTAAAAGTCCCCGAAAGATTAAAAGAAGGTGGAAGAATTGTTATTCTAACATATCACTCACTTGAAGATAAAATTGTAAAAAGCTTTTTTAAATACGGAAATTTCGATGGCGAAAATATATGCGATTTAAAAGGTAATAAATTAAAAACCCCTTTAATAGCCATTACTCAAAAACCCATTGTTCCAGATAAAACAGAAATAGAAAAAAATAAAAGAATTAGAAGTGCTAAATTAAGAATTGCCGAAAAATATGAATGAAAAAAAGAAATATAATTTTAACAAGCTACTAAAGGAATTCATTAGTGGTAACTTAATACATGGTGAACTTATTATTAAAAATGTCTCTTTTATTTTGTTTATAGTATTTCTTTGTACAATATTTATTGCTATACGTAATTATAACGAAAAAATTATAAGAGAAAATGCCACCTTGCAAAAAGACGTAGAAGAATTAAAAACAGAACTTCTATTTCTTAAAGCATCATTAACAAATTGCTTAAGAAAAAGTGAAATTAACAAACAAATTAAAAATTATGAATTAAACTTTTCTATCAACAATACTCCTCCTAAAATAGTTATTGTAAAATGTCAGAAGTAAAAAAAGAAATATTAGGAAGAATTGCTTTTGTATATATTTTAATGGGAGCATTTTCTCTTGTAATTATTTTTCAAATCATTAAACTTCAATTTTTCGAAAGAGATGTTCTTCTAAAACAAATGTATAAGTCGACTTACAAAAAAGTTATTATACCAGCAATTAGAGGAGATATTATTTCTTCAGACAATAAAATACTTGCAACCTCAATACCTTATTACGATATCTATATCGATTTCCGGGCCAATGGCTTAACAAAAGAACTATTTTTAAAAAACTTAGATTCGCTTTCTATTTGCCTTTCAAAATTATTCCCCGAAAAAAGTAAAAACGAATATAAACAAATTCTACTAAGAGGATATAACAGAGGATATAGATATTTTAATTTATTTAAAAAAATTAGCTTCGACCACTACAAATTACTTAAAAATTTTCCACTTTTTCGTTTAGGACAAAATAAAAGTGGATTCATTGCAGAGAAAAAATATTATAGAAGTAAATTATTCGGCGATTTAGCTTCAAGAACTGTAGGGTATACAACAGCAAATAATATAAACGTTGGTTTAGAAGGTGCATGCAATAGCTACCTTAGAGGAAAAAATGGTATAAAATTATTACAAAAATTACCTGGAAATATATGGGTACCTGTTAGTTCCGAAAATAACATTGAACCACAAGATGGTTTCGATGTAGTAACTACCATCGACTTAGATATTCAAGATATTGCTAACGAAGCACTTTACAAAGCATTAGAATTAAATAACGCCGATTATGGTTGTGCTATTGTAATGGAAGTAAAAACAGGTAAAATAAAAGCAATTGTTAACCTTGAAAAAGATACTATATCAGGCGCTTATACAGAAAAATATAACTACGCAATTGGTCAAAGAATTGAGCCAGGTTCTACATTTAAATTATTTTCGTTAATGTGTGCTCTCGAAGAAGGAGTTGTAAAAATAACTGATACAATTAATACAGGTAATGGCGAAATAAATTACTTCGGCATAAAAATGAAAGATTCAAAAGAGGGTGGTTATGGCAAAATTTCTGTAGCTGAAGTGTTTGCTTATTCATCTAATGTTGGTATTTCAAAAATTATATACGATAATTTTGCCCAAAATCCAAAGCAATTTATAAGTCGTTTATACGCAATTAAACTACACGAAAAACTAGGTCTTGATATAAAAGGAGAAGCAACTCCCTTAATTAAAGACCCTTCAGATACAACATGGTACGGAACTTCTCTTCCATGGATTTCAATAGGTTACGAAATTAAATTAACTCCACTACAAATATTATCGTATTACAATGCAATTGCAAACGATGGTTCTTTAATGAAACCTCTATTGATTGAATATTTGAAACACAAAAACACTATTATTAAAAAATTTGAGCCTACCGTACTTATACCTTCAATTTGTTCTGAAAATACTTTAACCGATTTAAAATACATGCTTGAATTAGTTGTAGAAAAAGGAACTGCAAAAAACATACAATCAAAACTTTACAAAATAGCAGGTAAAACAGGTACAGCTCAAATAGCAAAGGGTAAATTTGGATACAAAGATAATAATTCAAGAAAGTCTTATATATCGTCGTTTGTTGGGTACTTCCCTGCCGATAACCCACGTTACAGCTGCTATGTTATGATTTCAAATCCCCAAAAAGAATATTACGGGGCTTTAGTGGCCGCTCCCGTCTTTAAAGAAATTGCCGATAACATTTATTTTTCAAAAATCGAATTCTATGAGAATTTTTCAACCAATAAAATGCTTAATTATATTAGTCTGTTTACTAAAGTTAATTTCGACGATATGTTGAAATTAAAAAAATTCTTTAATCTTTCTATAAACCAGCAAATTCCAACCCAATTTGCAATTGTTAATTGTAAAAATAATAAAATTATTGCTAAACCTTTTCAAATTAAAGAAAATAAAATGCCCGACGTAAGAGGAATGAATATTAAAGATGCTCTTTTCATTCTAAATAATATGGGTTTAGAAGTTAAATTCAGAGGTAGTGGAGAAATAATAAACCAAATACCACTCCCCAACATGCCTGTAAATAAAAACGATATTGTTTATCTTGAATTAAAATACCTATGAAAACAATAAAAGAAATATTAGATGTTATTAAACCTATAGAAATAAAAGGTACAATAAACAACGATAGAATAAATAAAATCTTTATAAATTCTACCGAAGTTAAACATAATTCTTTATTTATTGCAATAAAAGGTAACAATCAAGATGGTCACAATTATATAGACGATGCTATAAAGAACGGAGCAAAATTTATATTGTGCGAGAATTTTCCATCAAATACAATGTCGGATGTCTTATATATCAGAGTAAACAACACTCAAAAAATAGCAGGCGAAGTTGCTGCTGCTTATTACGACTATCCTTCAAAAAAATTAAAAGTAGTAGGTGTAACAGGTACAAATGGTAAAACTACAATTGCCACTCTTTTATACAGATTAGCTAGACTAATGGGGAAAAAAGCAGGTTTATTTTCGACAATAATAAATTATGTCGATTCTAAACTTTATAGAACCACTAATACAACTCCTAACCCTGTTGAAATTCAACGTTTAATGAATAAAATGGTAGAAGCAAAATGCACTCATTGCTTCATGGAAGTTAGCTCGCACGCAATTGTACAACATCGCATAAACGGAATACATTTTACAGGCGGAATTTTCACCAACCTTTCGCACGACCATTTAGATTACCATAAAACATTCGACGCCTACTTAAAAGCTAAAAAAACATTTTTCGATAACCTGCCAGAAAGTGCCTTTGCCTTAACAAATATCGACGATAAAAACGGTAAAATAATGGTACAAAATACCAAAGCAAAAATTTACACTTATGGGCTAAAAAATTTTGCCGATTTCAATGCAAAAATCTTAGAAAAACATATAGATTCAACTCTTATAAAAATAAAACAAAAGGAATTATGGACAAAATTAATAGGCACACATAATGTTTATAACATACTTGCTATTTACGCTTGCTCTGTGCTTCTGGGCTTTAACGAAGATTTAATACTTTCTAATATTTCTTTACTTGATCCTGTCGATGGTAGATTAGAACTAATAAAATCTAATAACGGAATAAACATTTTTATTGATTATGCCCACACTCCCGATGCTTTGTTTAATGTGCTTAAAACTTTAAACGATATAAAAAAAGAAAATTCTAAGATTATTGTTGTTGTTGGAGCAGGTGGTAATAGAGATAAAACTAAAAGACCAGAAATGGCAAAAGTATCTGCCGAAATGAGTTCTACCTTAATTCTAACTTCCGATAACCCTCGGAATGAAAAGCCCGAAGATATTATTAACGACATGAAATCGGGACTCGACGAAAAACTAAGCGAAAAAACTCTTGTTATTATAGACAGAAAAGAAGCAATAAAAACAGCTATAAAACTAGCTCAAAAAGACGATATAATACTAATCGCTGGAAAAGGCCATGAAACATATCAAGAAATTAATGGTATTAAATATTATTTTAATGATAAAGAAGTTGTAAAAAATTTTATTAGAGAAATATAAAGTATATGTTATATTTTTTGGTAAAGTATTTAAACACATATTACGATATACCAGGTGGAAGGTTGTTTAATTATTTATCGTTTAGATCGGGCATGGCTATAATTACATCTCTTTTAATTGCCTTATTTATTGGAAAGTACATTATTAAGTATTTAAAGAAAAAGCAAATTGGTGAAACCATAAGAGACTTAGGTTTAGATGGCCAAATGTGTAAACAAGGAACTCCTACTATGGGAGGCATCATTATCATTACCGCTATTTTGGTTTCTACCTTACTTTTTGCAAATATTAGCAACATTTATATTATTATTTTGCTTATCACCACAATTTGGTTAGGTATTATTGGCTTCATCGATGATTATATAAAAGTTTTCAAGCATAACAAAAAAGGGCTACACGGTAAAGCAAAAATTTTTGGACAGATAGTCCTTGGTATTTTTATTGGCACTGTTATATACTTAAACCCTAACATCGTAATTCGCGAAAAAATAAAAAAAGAATCGGTTAGCATAAGCGATGGAAAAGAAATAAGTTATTCTTACTCACGACAAATAATTGCATTATCGGAAGATAAAAAATGCCTTAAAACCACTATTCCATTCTTTAAAAATAATGAATTCGATTATGAATACTTACTATTCTGGTTAAAAAAAGAAGAAAGATATAAATACGTGTGGATAGTGTTTATTATTGCAGTAACATTCATATTAGCTGGCGTATCAAACGGAGCAAATCTAACAGACGGATTAGATGGATTGGCTGCAGGGACTTCATCGATCATTGGTGCAATATTAGGAATATTTGCATACGTATCTGGTAATATCATTCTTGCCGATTATTTAAATATAATGTATATACCTTATTCAGGCGAAATGGTTGTATTTGCTTCTGCCTTTGTTGGCGCATCTATTGGTTTTCTTTGGTACAACACCTATCCTGCCCAAGTTTTTATGGGAGATACAGGAAGTTTAACCCTTGGCGGAATAATTGCTGTTTTTGCTATTCTTGTTAGAAAAGAAATACTACTTCCTATTTTATGTGCCATATTCTTTATAGAAACCTTATCTGTAATGTTACAGGTGGCATATTTTAAATACACAAAGAAAAGATATGGCCAAGGTAAAAGAATTTTTTTAATGTCTCCACTCCATCATCATTTTCAAAAAAAGGGAATGCCAGAACCTAAAATTGTAGCACGGTTTTTAATAGTCGCAATGATTTTTGCTGTTTTAAGTATAGTAACTTTAAAAATACGTTAGCAGTGGCCGAAAAAATTGTCATATTAGGTGCTGGTGAAAGTGGAATTGGTGCAGCTTTGCTTGCACAAAGCAAAAATTTTAATGTTTTTGTAAGCGATATAAACCTTATTAAAGAAAATTATAAAAATATCCTTATAAAAAATCATATTGATTTTGAAGAAGGTAAACATTCTCTCGATAAAATATTAAAGGCCGATTTAATAATTAAAAGCCCCGGTATAAGTAACGACTCTGATGTTGTAAAAGCTATTAAAGAAAAAGGTATAAAAATAGTGTCGGAAATAGAATTTGCATATAAATATACAAACGCTTTTATAATTGCAATTACTGGAAGTAATGGAAAAACAACAACTACTCATATAACTTATACAATTTTAAAAAAGGCTGGCCTCAATGTTGGCGTTGCAGGCAATATTGGTAATAGCTTTGCTCTATCGGTATTACAAAATAATTATGATTATTATGTATTAGAAGTTAGTAGCTTTCAACTCGAAGACATTTTTAGTTTTAAGCCAAATATAGCAATTATTTTAAATATTACTCAAAATCATCTTAATCGCTATAATTACAATTTTAACGAGTATGTTAAAGCTAAGTTTAACATTATTAAAAATCAAACTTCGAACGATTATCTTATTTATTGCAAAGACGATAAAACTATTACAACTTACTTAAACAATAATAAAATACAATCATCTTTAATTCCTTTTAGTCTAACCGAAAAACTCGATATTGGAGGCTTTGTAGAGAACGATAAACTTGTTGTTAAACTGAATAAAAAAATTTTTACTATGTATATAAACGAATTATTATTAGAGGGGAAACATAATCAGTATAATACCCTTGCTGCAAGTATTACAGCTAAGTTATGCGATATTCGCAACCAGTTTATACGAGATGCTTTAAGTGGTATTACTAGTCTTGAACATCGCATGGAAAGAGTTATGAAAATTAAAGGTGTTGAATTTGTTAACGACTCAAAAGCAACAAGCGTAAATGCTACTTGGTATGCACTAGAATATTTTAAGCCTCCTATAATATGGATAGCAGGCGGACAAGACAAAGGTAACGACTACTCTATTCTTTACGAACTTATTGAAAAAAAAGTTAAAGCAATTATTTGTTTAGGTAAAGATAATAGTAGATTAATTAATGCACTTAAAAAATTTAACAAACCAATATACGAAACAAAATCAATGGAAGAAGCTGTAAGAATAGCTTACAAAATATCTTCGCCAGGCGATACTGTTTTACTATCTCCTGCTTGTGCAAGCTTCGATTTATTTGAAAACTTCGAAGACAGAGGAAGAAGATTTAAAAAAGCTGTCAGAGATATTTAAACTATAGTATGAACGGTATATTAAACAATATTATTAAAGGAGACAAAGTTATTTGGGGTATAATTTTCTTTCTAACTTCTATTTCCTTACTTGCAGTTTATAGCTCTACAGGTACCCTCATTTTTAAACATAAATACGATAGCTTATTTTACTATCTACTTAAGCATAGTTCAATATTGTTTCTTGGTTTTATATTAATAATAATTTTCCAAAATATTTCAATAGTAATATACAATAGATTAGCTTTTCTTTTAGTATTTTTCTCTATTATTTTACTTGTATATACTCTTGTAAAGGGAGAAAATATAAATGAAGCATCAAGATGGATTACTATTCCTTTAATTCAATTAAGCTTTCAAACATCCGACTTTGCTAAATTCTCTCTTATCGTCTTTGTTTCAAAATTTATTGCAAAATATTTACCCGAAAATAATTTCGACAAAAAAAAGTTTAATTTCGATTTCAATATTCTGAGCATAATTATAATCTTATGTTGTGGTCTAATTTTCCCAAATAATTTTTCTACATCATTTATTTTATTTATTACAATTATTATATTGTTATTACTTGGCAAAATAAAAATCAAATATATTCTAAAACTTTCAACCTACTTTATAATTACAGGAGCCATTATAATAGGAATTTCGTTAATATTTTTTAAACATAAAACAAGAGTTATTACATGGAAAAATCGCATAGAATCTTTCATCTATCAAGATAATCATGAAAATAAAGACGACACTTACCAACTAACTCAAGCTAAAATTGCAATTGCAAATGGGGGCATTATCGGGAAAGGACCAGGAAATAGCATTCAGCGAAACTATTTACCACACCCCTATTCCGATTTTATATTTGCCATTATTATTGAAGAATATGGTTTATTAACCGGAATATTAATTATTTTGGCATATTTAATTTTAGTTTACAAAGCTGGAGAAATAGTAAAAAAATCTACACGCGTTTTCCCTGCTTTTCTTGCTCTTGGGTTAATAATAATTTTAACAATTCAAGCATTTGTGCATATTTCAGTAAATATTGGATTAATTCCGACCACAGGACAGCCACTACCTTTAGTAAGTATGGGAGGAACCTCAATAATTTTTACAAGCTTATCGCTCGGTATAATTTTAAATATAAGCACCTACGTTAACAGTAAAAACGATACCAAAAATAAATCTGAAGAAAAACTTCAAAACAACAATGAATATGAATAATGTAAATAATATAAGAGTTATAATTAGTGGGGGTGGTACAGGAGGCCACCTTTATCCTGCTCTTGCAATTGCTAACGCTATAAAAAAACTTTTACCTCAAACCGAAATTTTATTTGTTGGAGCACTTAACAAAATAGAAATGGAAAAAGTACCTGCTGCTGGCTACAACATTATTGGCCTTCCTGTTAAAGGCTTTCAAAGAAAGATAACATTAAAAAATATTAATGTACTATGGAACTTATATATTAGTTTAAAAAAGTCAAAAGCCATAATAGAAGAATTTAAACCAAATGTTGTTATTGGCACAGGTGGTTTTGCTTCTGCACCTATATTAAGGGTAGCAACAAAAAAAAGAATTCCAACAATAATTCAAGAACAAAATTCATTCCCTGGTATTACTAACAAAATTTTAGCTCCCCGTGTTAATCTTATTTGTGTGGCTTATGAAAATATGGACAAATATTTTCCTGCTAATAAAATTAAACTTACAGGCAACCCAATACGTCAAGACATACTACAAAATCAAAACATATTACGTCAAGAAGGATACTCCTATTTTGGTTTCAATAGCCAAAATAAAACAGTTCTGTCGTTAGGTGGCAGTTTAGGTGCCTTAACAATAAATGAAAGTATTTATAATAACATCGAAAAGTTTACTAATAACAACATACAATTAATTTGGCAAACTGGCAAAAATTTTTACTTTAAAGCACTCGATTTAATAAAATCAAAAAATATTCAGAATGTTAAAGTCTTCGACTTTATAGAACGAATGGATTATGCTTATGCTGTTGCAGATGTAGTTATATCAAGGGCAGGAGCAATTACAATTTCTGAACTTGCAAGTGTAGCTAAACCTGCCATCTTAGTTCCATCGCCTAACGTAGCCGAAGATCATCAAACAAAAAATGCTATGGTATTAGTAGCAAACGACGCTGCAACTCTTGTCCCCGATTCTGTTGCTCGTCAAATTCTTGTCGACGAAACAATAAAATTGTTAAACGATGAATTTAGATTAAAAGTTTACAAAAATAATATTTCACGACTTTCATTTAAGAATGCAGCTGAAATTATAGCTAAAGAAGCTTTAAAACTCGCTTATGTTGAACTTAAATAAAATATCAAATATTTTTTTTATTGGTATTGGCGGTGCTGGTATGAGCGCATTAGCTCAATATTTTAAACTTTTAAATTACAATGTTTTTGGCTACGACGCAAATTTATCTGACTTTACAGATCTCTTGGAATCTAAAAATATTTCTATTTCTTATACCGACAATACCGATATTATTACATCTCTTAATCCAATAAATACTTTAGTCATTTATACCCCTGCAATCGACAGTGCAAATAATATTTACAATTATTTCAGAAACAACAATTTTGCGATGTACAAACGAGCCGAAGTATTGGCTAACATCTTTAATAGTTATAATAACAAAATTGCTATTGCTGGTACACACGGTAAAACTACAATTACAGCCTTAGTTTCACATATATTAAATATTTCTCCCTACAAACCTATTGCCTTTATTGGGGGCATTAGTTTAAATTACCATACAAACCTTTTATATAACCAAAATCCAAAATATATTATAACCGAGGCCGATGAATTCAATAACTCCTTTCTCTTATTAAATCCTACCTTTGCAATTATTTCGTCTATTGAAAACGATCACTTCGATACTTTTAATTCATATAACGAAATAATAAGTGCTTTTCAGGCTTTTGCGAGATTGATTAATCGTAATGGCTATTTAGTTGTTCATGAATCAATTGCTAAATACTTTACTAATGACAATATTTTTGTCTATTCAGGAAATTCTAAAGTAAACAAAATAGCAAATGTAAAATTAATAGATAATTATTTTTACATAGATATACAAACAGAATTTGGAAAAATTAACAAAGTTAGACCATTATTATATGGTACCCACAATTACGAAAATATGCTTGCTGCAACAATTTTGCTACAATTATTAAACATCGATAACAACATAATAAAAGAAGGAATAGAAACATTTAAAGGAGTAAAACGCCGCTTCGAAATAGTTTATCAAACAAATAATATTACAATAATCGACGATTATGCACATCATCCAACTGCAATAGCTAAAACAATAGAAACAGCAAGGAAAATATTTAAAAACAAAAAGATAACAGTAATATTTCAACCACACTTATATTCACGAACACTTCACTTATATAATGAATTTGCCGAATCTTTATCATTATCAGATGAAGTTATACTATTCGATATATATGCTGCACGTGAAAAACCTATTAAAAACGTCTCTTCTGCTATTATACTCGACAAAATAAAAATACCTCTTAAGACACTATCCAATTTTGATAATATAAAAAAAGATATTGTTAAAAATAATCAAGAAATAATAATTATTATGGGAGCTGGCAATATTAATAAAATTAAAGAAACACTTATAGAAATTTATAAATGAACAATAAAATAATAAATATTGTTTACAAAATGTTACTAAACTCTTTAATAATACTATTTTTCATCGTTACTATTAGTTTCACTATTAGAAAAAACAACAATATTATATGCAAAAGAATAAATATTTTTATACGCGATTCTGCCGACGTAAAATTCGTTTCGGCTTCTGATATATTAGAGATATTAAAAAATAAAAATATTTCTATAATTAATCAAAAATTACATTCTTTACCTATCTATTCTATTGAGCAAATACTTAAAAACATACCTTCGGTAAAAAATGCCGAAGTTTATACTACCATCGACAGTACTCTAACTATAGAAATAACACAACGAAAGCCAATTGTAAGAATAATCACCGATAACTTTTTTAGCTTTTACATTGACAATGAAGGGTATATTTTCCCCATATCTAACAACTACACTGCACATACTCTTATTGCTTCTGGGTACATAAGAGAAAACATATACTCTTATAACACAAATAACGTAAATGAAATAGATTCGATCACTAAGATAAAAAAGACAAGAAGCCACATTTCTGAAATATATAAAATTGCAAAAGCAATTTATAACGACTCACTTATGAATCCTTTAATAAGTCAAATATATTATAATACTGCAATGCAAATTGAATTAACTCCTATAATAGGAAAATTCAACTTTATTATAGGAGACACAACTTCGCTCAACGAAAAACTAAAAAAGATATCTATTTTTTATAAAGAAATTTACCCTCGCCTCGACTCAACCTATCGCATTGAAAAAGTAAATCTTATGTTTAAGAATCAAATAGTATGTAAAAAAATAAATACAACATTATGAATAATGGAATTATTTCAGTAATAGATATTGGAACAACTAAAATTGTATGTATTATTGCCAAGGTAGATACTGACAATAAAATTAAAATTTTGGGTTTTGGACAAGAAAAGTCAAATGGTATAAAAAGGGGAAACATATTTAATATAATTGAAGCAAAAGAATCAATAAAAAAAGCTATAGAAAAAGCCCAACAAATGGCAAACATAAAAATAGAAAATGTTTACATAGGCATTGCAGGACAAAGTATCGATTCAATGCTAAATAGCACGAATATTACCAGACGTAATTCAGAAATACCAATTTCTGCCGAAGAACTAAAAGAAATTTTTAACGATCAATATTCAATACCCCTTAAACAAGATGAACAAATTTTAGAAATTTTCCCAAGTCAGTATTATTTAGATGATGAAAAAGTCGATTCACCAATAGGAGCACTTGGTACCAATTTTAAAGCTAACTTTATTATTGTATATGGTAAAAAACAAAATATCGACAGAATTAAAAAATGTTTGAACGAACTAAATTTAAATGTAGTAAAAATATTCTTAGAACCACTTGCTTCTGCCGAAGCCATTTTATCTGAAGCCGAGAAAATTGGGGGTATAATGTTAATCGACATTGGAGGTGGCACCAGCGACGTAATTATTTATAAAGATAATTTTATTAAATACACTACAATTATTCCTTTTGGTGGTAATAATATCACCAACGATATTAAAACACTATTTAAATTACTTGAAAACGATGCAGAAACAATAAAAATAAAATTCGGGAAAGCAATAGCCACCTCCCAAGATCGGGAAGAAGTAATTATTCTAAAATCACAAACTCAACAACTTGAAGAAATAAAAATCGAAACATCAATGCTTACAAACATCGTTGGTTCACGCATGAGAGAAATTTTTGGAATAATAGATGCTAAAGTTTCGGCAGTATTAAACACCAAGCTTAGCGATTATCTTAATTACGGTATAGTATTAACAGGGGGTGGAGCATTGCTTTCAAGAATCGATATCCTTTCCTCTCAAATTTTTGGAACAATATCTAAAATAAGACATTCAAATGTCATTATTGACCAAGAATATCAATCGTTACTACTTAAACCACAATATTCTACCGTTATCGGTTTGATTTTACTTGCTAACAAACATTTAAACTCGATCAAAGAAAATACTTACAATACTATAAACTCAGCCTCAATTATCGAAAGTAATAAACCTATTACCATTAAAAACAATGAAAAATACGATGTTAATTTAAAAAAAGAGAAAAAGAAAAAAGTTAATAAAATTATCATTAAAATAGGCGAGATTTTTAAACCAGACGATAATAACTTTTAAAAAATAAAGCATATGGAAAACAATAACAAATTTTTAGAATTTCAGATAGAAGAAAATGCACCTTCTATAATAAAAGTATTAGGTGTAGGAGGTGGTGGTACAAATGCAGTAAATTTCATGTATAATATGGGTATTAAAGGTGTAGATTTTATTGTATGTAATACCGACTTGCAAGCCCTACGAAGTAGCCCTATTCCAACTAAAATACCACTTGGGCAATCGCTCACTCAAGGACTTGGAGCAGGAAGTAACCCCGAAAAAGGTAAACAAGCCGCTATCGAAAGCATAAATGCCATTGAAGAAGCATTAAAAACAGCTAAAATGGTATTTATTACTGCAGGATTTGGTGGAGGAACTGGTACTGGAGCTGCCCCCATCATAGCAAAAAGAGCTAAAGAATTAGGATTACTTACTATTGCTATTGTAACTCTACCTTTCGTTTTCGAAGGAAAAAAAAGATATAATTATGCCATAGAAGGAATAAGAGAAATAAAAAATAACGTTGACTCACTCCTAATAATTAATAACGAAAAAATTCGTGAAATTTATGGCAACTTACCATTTAAGGAAGGTTTTGGAAAAGCAAACGAAATATTACTAACCGCTGCCAAAGGAATAGCAGAAATCATTACCGTGCCCGGATATATTAATGTTGATTTTGCCGATGTAGAGACAGTTATGAAAAATAGTGGTGTAGCAATTATGGGCGCAGGAGTTGCCGAAGGCGAAAATAGAGCAATCAATGCTGTTAAGAAAGCTCTTAATTCTCCTTTACTAAATAATAACGATATAAAGGGGGCAAAAAACATATTATTAAACATTTCATCAGGCGAACCCCAAATAACTATTGATGAAATATATTCAATAAGCGATTTTATACAAAAAAGTACAAAAGGTTGCGATATTATTTTAGGAGTAAACGATGACTTTTCTCTTGAAAATAAAATTTCGGTAACAATAATAGCAACTGGTTTCGATGCCGAAGATGTTGTTCCAGAATCGCAAAAACCTAAAGTCCACATAATAGAAAAAAACGATAACAAAATCTTACACCATAAACCTCAGGAACAAGTCATAGATTTTAATACTAATATTCAAAATGAAGAACCTGTGGTTTATGTCCCCATAAATTTAGATCTACAAGATAATTCTAAAATTGACGAATTCGATGAAAAACCTGCTATTTTAAGAAATCAAAAGTTAAAAGATCACAAAAACTCTACGCAACAACCATCGCGCATAATTATTAAGGACAACCACTTAGAAATAAACGACGAAAATCCATATTTCAGAAAAAAAGTAGATTAAATAACACTTTAACGTAATACTACAACTCTGCCACTTTCAACGTGTTCTAAATTTCTTTTATCTTTATAAATAACTTTCCATGTATAAACATCGGGTGGAACAAACTTTCCAGTAGTTGTTCTACCATCCCAACCTTCACTTCTTTCTTTGTCAACATAAAACTTATTAGTACTCCATATTACATTTCCCCACCTGTCGTAAATTTCTAATAAAAATCCTTCTTCCTTTATTCCATGCCCTTTTATGAAAAAGTAATCATTAACCTTGTTTCCATCAGGGCTAAACGCATCGGGAGCATAAAATGTATGGGGTTCAACTACTGTTAACAAAGCAGTTGCTGTATCTTTACATCCTTTTTCACTTATAGTAATTAATTTTACAATGTAATCGCCTGCTTTTTCATATTTATGAATAGGATGCTTATTAGTTGAACTATCGCCATCTCCAAAATCCCATATGTAAATACTACCACCATTACTCATGTTTTCAAATTGCACTTCAGCATTTATTTCATTCACAACTTGAGGTTCCCATTTAAAAGAAGCGGTAGGCCTTGGCCATACTTTTATAAAATTAGGATAAGTTTTTGAAAATTCACACCCTTCTTTTGAAGTCACTGTCAATTGCACCGTAAATGTACCAGGAATGTTATAAACATGAACTGGATTTTTTTGTATCGACAAGTTACTATTGTCTCCGAAATTCCAAAGATAAGTTTGCCCACTATCTGGACTAGTTTCATGAAAATGAACTGTTAATGGTACACAACCCTGCACAGTATCGGCAATTACATTGATCGACGGTAAGGGGTATGTTTGAATGTATATACTCGAAGTATCTTTTGTTCCACAGGCATCTTCTATAAGTATCCAATAATAACCACTTTCTTGTGGATTTATAATAATTGGAGGCGTAACTACATTTCCTGCTTGATTGTAAATAATATAAGGAGGACCTACACCACCCCATATTATTGGAGATAACATTACAGGATCGCCCGGACATACTATATTCGTATTTGCTACTAATTGAGTTTGAATTGGTGGTGCAATATAAACAGTTGTACTTAACATACTTGTAGAACAACCATTAAAATCTACAACCTGAGCATAGTAAGTAGTATTCTCTTCTGGAAAGACTATTATTGTTGGATTAGATTGTTCTCCATTCCAGAAAAAATTGTATGGTGGAGTTCCTCCTGAAACGTTAATAGTTAATGTTGCAGACTGTCCTAAACAAATATTTTGTGATGGAGTTACATTTGCAATTAATTTAGGAGGTTGTTTAACTTCTATTCCACTAACTTTACTACAACCATTATTATCTAAAACAGTAACAAGATACACATTTGCAGGTATATTACTTAATGCCGAAGTATTTGCACCATTACTCCAATAGTAAGTATAAGGAGGAGTTCCCCCTGTTACATTTGCTGTAACACTGCCATTACTTTGACCAAAACATAGTACATCGGTTTTAGACAAAAATAATGATAATGAATCGGGATTTATAATATTAACAGTTGTTATCGTTGATAAACAACCATTCACGCTCACTTGCAAACTTATACTATGTTGCCCAGCTGTTGGCCAATAGACCTGATGAGGGCCTATTCCTGTACCCGGCGCTGCATATCCACCTCCCCAATTCCAAATAAACTGAGGAACACCATCTGCCACGCCAGTATATGTTATTGTTGAAGCATCTCCAAAACATTTTATTGGAGTTGCTGTAAAAGTACTACTTGGTATCCTTGTTAATTGAACAACAACAGTATCGGAATCAATGCATCCATTATTGTTTTCTGTCCACACAAATACATATTGTCCAGTTTGTGACACTAAAATCTGAGTGGTAGGGCTATATATATTACTAAACATAACCAAATTAGGCAAGTTTGTAGACCATACACCATTTCCTACCGATGGAATAGCATTCAAAGTATAAGTTAAACCACATACTGCTGTATCATTACCTGCATTAGCATTTGGTTGTTGATAAGACGAAACTGTAACAGTGCTACTGGCAGTACAACCATTGTTGTTAACAAACCAAGTAAAGGTGTAGACACCATCATTTTGAACATTAACAGTAGTATTAGGATTATTAACATTAGAAAAAGTAACACCATTCGAAGGATTTGCCGACCAGGTACCAATACCAACATTCATCGAAGCATTTAACTGAAACTGATGACTACATACCGAAAAATTATTACCAGCATTTGCCACTGGTTGCTGATAAAAAGTTATTACAACAGTATCAGCATTCCAGCACGATGGATTAACTGTTTCTGTCCATACAAACTGATATGTCCCTTCTTGTGTAACCGTCACAGTAGCATTAGGATTAGAAACATTCGAAAATGTTACATTAGAAGGCGTAACAGACCAACTTCCATTCATAGATGGTATACATTCAAGAGTGGTAGATAAACCACATACTGTTTTATCTGGCCCTGCATTTGGTGTAGGTAAAGAACAGCACATAGGACTACCCAAACCATAAACTGTAACCTGTACACTTGTAGTTTGACTTGTACAGCCATTCTGTGTTACTGTTAAAGTTAAAGTGTAAGTGCCTGGTGTATTCCAAGTTATTTGATGTGGCCCTTGCCCTGTACCACCACTTATTATTGTAGCACCAGCAAAATTCCAATTATATGTTGCATTAGGTCCAGCATTACCAGTATACGTAATAGTAGATGGTTCCCCTGCACAAATGTTGGTAGCAGTAAATGTTGAAGTTGGAGTTTGATTAACAGTTACATCTACTGCATCTGTTGCTGTTTGACCACAAGCATCGGATACAGTTACAACATAATGAGAAGAACCAACAGGAGGTGTTACTTGTATGCTTTGTGTAGTTTGTCCTGTACTCCATTGGTAATTTAAAGATCCACTACCTCCTTGTGTAGTTACAGATAGTGAAACCGGCAAATTATAATCGCAAACTGTTTGATCGGCTCCAGCATTAACAGATAATGGAGTAGCATCAACAATATAAACAGTGTCTGAAACAAAATTTTGACCACATTGTGTTGGTATCGAAATAATTAAATATTCCATTCCTTCAGAAATCCCATCGTAAACTGCAGTTACGTTTAATGACACACTTGTTTGACCTGCAGGAATCGTAACACTCGAAGGTAATTGATTAACATCGACACCATTGGTAGCTGTGCCACTGTAATTTAAATTTAGTACCATATTTTGCTGAGCTGGTACTGGTAAAGTGAAATTTATAATAGCCCCTGTACAACCTTCTATTGCATAATTTTCACCACTGCTTGCCTGAGGATACTGTACATTTAAAGCAACGGAACCAAAAGAATTAGCTTTTAGAAAAACACCTGAATCAAAAGCTTGATCGCCCGCATCGGCAATACAAATTTTGATAGTATAGGTTTGACACGGAACCACATTTAATTGAGCGACAAGTGGAGTAGTAAACCCATCAAAGACTGGATGTGTGCTCGATCCATTATTATTAACATAATATTGAGAGTATGAGTTTTGATTAACATTATTAATTGTTACCGGTGTAGAAGTTCCAGGTATAAGAGCAATATTAACATTATTATAATTACCGCCGCTAGGATTAGGACCAGAGACAAAAAAAGCAAAAGCATCATTAAATGAAGAACCAACCCACTCAGGATATTCTTCCGATCCGAATACATAAACAAAAGTTATAGGTGTACCAAGTGGAACAAAATTAAATTGCAAAACCGCACCGTCGTAAGTTGTAGATCCTGCAATATTTGTTAATTCTGGGACACCAGCACCACCAAGATTATCAGACATAAAAGCACTTCCAGGTTGAGCCACATTAGTTACATTACCTGTTGTTAAAATAATTCCCTCATTAATGCCAAGTGGAGTTGAATTACCATTAGTAAAATACCCAATTTGAGAAGATTGCCCCGTAAAAGTAACGTTAGAAATATTAACACCCCCACCAACTAAAAAATTTGTAACCAATTGCTGTGGAGTATAACTTGTATTTATATTCAATTGGGAGTATATTTTAATAGTATATAATGTTAAAATTAACACAAAATTATGTTTCATAATAATTAATCTTTATATTAAGACGATAAAAGATCTTTTTAGTTGCTTTTAGTGATTGTATTAATTGTGCTTTAACATATGAAATAAAAAACATATAATTACAATACTTAAAAAGGATAACCAATCCCAAAATTAAAATTAAAATCATCACTTCGGGCTTTTCTTTGAATAAATAAAAACTGTTTGCTTTCTTCGGGGTTTTTTCCTTTAAATCCTAAATCAAATCTTAAAATAAAGTAAGTAAAATTAAGCCTTATACCTAATCCATAAGAAACGGCCAAATCATTTACTAATTTATTAATCCTAAATACTCCTTCGGGTCTTTCTTTTCTTAAATAGACATCCCATATATTACCAGCATCGGCAAATATTGCACCTTCTAAATACCATAATAATCCAAACCTATATTCAATGTTAGTTTCAAACTTTATATCGGCCGATTGATTGAAAAAAGAGCTTGAAGTATCAATATAAGCACCCGGCCCTAAGCTACGAGGCGACCAACCTCTTAAACTATTACCACCACCTATGTAATATCTCTTATTAAAAGGTAAAACATCCATATTTCCATACGGCAATCCAAAACCAGCAAAAATTCTGTAAACAACATTCGATTTAGAATATAAATTCTTATAATATCTTAGATCAATTTCTGAAATAACATACTGTGAAAAAGGTATTGAAAAGTAAGAAAATGGTTGTGTTTTTTTCCTTTTATTTAAGAGATATAAAATATTTCCACAAGTTTCAAGTTTCCCTCTTGCATATATTGTGTTATTTTTAGATCTCCCAACCTTTGGATCTCTGAACACAAACATGTATGTTGACCCTAATTCGAAATGGTCTATAAAGCTTTCTTCAAGAAAGGTTCCTCTTATGTTTCTTGCAAACTTCCAATACATATAAGGTATACGTACTAGATTAAAATCTACTGGCAAAACAATATGTTTTAAATTTTTATTTCCCATCCATTCATAACCAAACGATAACTGAGATATTATTCTTCTATAATCTGGTCTGTGCTGAAAATTATAAGATAGCTGATAAATAGTAGACGGATATTTATTCTTTTTAAACTTTTCTGAAATAAAAGGCGATAACATATTAGGTTCTTGGTATTTAAAATCAAGACTATACTCAAATGTATTAAAAGAATAAAATTTCTGTAGTACACCTTCATTTACACGATTAATAATCTGGGTTTGATGTTCAAAAAGAAAACGATTAATAACATTTAAAGTTTGAGCTCCTTTAAAAATATTTCTGTTATAGTATACTATATTAGAAGCTGCCCCAATATTACCTGAAGAATTTGTTCCTTCAATTTCAAATTTGTAAGAATGCTTAAATAATGGCGTAAGAAAAACCGAAGCTTTAAGAAAATTAGAATAAGGTATAGTATCAAACTGAATATTCACTGTTCTAAAATTATTTGTTGACATAAATTTTTCATATGTCTTTTGAGCTTCTGTATAATCATATACATCTCCTTTTTGAATAAAACAAAATCTATTTAAAAATTTAGGATTAAAAGTTAATTGGCCGTTACCAACCAAATATATATTCCCATATTGTACAGTATCAAACGTTTTATAGTAAGACATTCTTTCTTGTAATGCTAACTTACTGTCAAAGTTGTAATATATTAACAATGAATCGATAATGTATTGTTTTTCAGTTATAATATCGGAAAGAATAATACACTTTATTGTAGTTTTTGATCCAGTGTCTACTTCAAAATATATGTTATCTGGACTAAAGAAATAAAAACCATTTTTCTTAAAAAAAGAGGTTATTCTATCTCGCTCGTTCTGCAAAAGTTCGTCTGTAATTATCTTATTTTTGGAAAGTAACGAACTTGTTGTTACATGTTTTAAGTAATCAAGAAAAATTTTACTTCTTGTTTCAAATACAACACTATCAATAACAAGAGGTTGACCAAGCTTAATAATGTAAAATACTTTTGCTTTATTATTTGATAATTTAACTGAATCGTAAATTTTACAATTATAATAACCTTGTAATTTCAAGTATTCAGAAATTTGTTTTATTGAATGTTGAACATATTCTTTATTATAGTAGGATGGTTCTTCAATACTCGATTTAATAAGTTTATAGAAGAAATTGTTTTCTTTCTTATTTTGCAATTTGTAATACCAATAAACCTTTAAAGGAAAACCAAGAAAATATTGGTTAGGTTTAGGTTTAATGTAAAAATAAATATCGTCAAAACTTTTATGTGGGTATATTTGAACAACATTCTTTCTTAAAAGTATATCCCCTTCTTTTAAATATTTACTTACCGAACATCCTATCGTGATCAATAATAAGAAAGCAAATAAATGCTTTGTCACCCAAGAATAAAATGTTTTATTATTGTATAGGCACAAGGGTCATAATTTCTTGCCCTTTAGAACGATTGGAAGTAGCAGGTCCTGCTTGATTGTGAATTATAATATTTGTAACCTCATAATCATCCACTTTATGTTCCATTACAATTTTATTATTACGAAGATCTCTTATTCTCCATATTTCAGCTCTTCTCCCATTTGCATAACCATTAGCCAAAACATTTTGCGATGCCCAATATTCTGTTTGATTGCCAATTATATTACCTTCTTCATCGTAAACAAATTTTTGATAAATACTGTCGATTTTTACATAATAATATTCATATATAAGAGAAATTCTTTCTTTATTTTTATACTTTTCTATACCATTTTTTTCAACATTACCAAGAAAATTCCACGTACCTGAACCTTTAATTTCATAAGTTGTTATAATTTTTTCTTCGGTTCGTATACCTGTTTCTTCATCAATTTTTTCTTTTGCATCGATTATTTCGTACTTTAAAAGATGAGTCATTTTACTATTTTTATCGAATCTGTATTCGCAATCTTTAATTGTACCTTTCCAAATTTTGGTAGTATCGTGCTGTGTTTCTATTGAATCCACTTGAATAGTGATATTTTCACCATCAATAGTAGTGGTAATTTTAGCTTTTTGTGGTTGTGTTAAACCAGTGGTATATAAAATTTCGCTTTTAAAACTTGATATTTTCCAGTCACCAGCAACTCTATCTTTTCTACTTCTAAATGAGAAGAAAGGGTCTTCGGGCCCTTTTTTACAGCTATCAAAAACAAAAAAAATAACTACAACACATATTAATAAATACCCTCTTTTAATTAACGAACTCATATATTTTATTTTATATGCCACACTATTTGTTTTAATACGTAAAGTTATTAAATGCATTTTAATTCACAAAATTATTACATTATTTTTAAAAAAAACAATTTTTTCAAAAAAATTCTGTTATTATGAAATAAATTAATTACCTTTGCAACACGATGAGTAATATTTTTCAATCAAATTCAGAGTTTATTTACATACTAAAAAAATATAAAAAAGTATTTATTATCGTAACCATCTCATCATTAATTTTATTTACATTTATTTCAATAATACTTCCCAAAGAATATAGGGCAGAGGTAATAATATTTCCAGCAGTTAACGAATCTGTCACTCATTCAGTTTTTTCAGAAAACTTATCTTCTAAAGGAGTAACAAAATTTGGAGATAGTGAAGACATTGAATATTACTTACAAATTCTTAAAAGCGAAGATTTAAGAAATTACATAACGCAAAAGTTTAACTTATACAAACATTATGAAATAGATACTATAAAAGACAAATATCCTAAAACAAAACTAAAAAAAAAGTGGGAAGATAACATCCAGTTTAGAAAGAAACAATTTTTATCAATAGAAATAGCAGTTTACGATAAAGACCCTGTATTTGCTGCTATTTTAGCTAACAGTATAGCAGAATTTTCCGATTCGTTAATTAATAAAATAAAACAAGAAAGAGCAAAAAAAGTTTACAATGTTATTTTTAAAGAATATGAGAACGCAATTAAATTTTTAAAGACTATTCAAGATAGTTTAAATTATGCAAGAGAACATGGAGTATATAATTTTAAAGCACAGAGCGAAATGTACAGTAAAGCTTATGCCGAAGCTTTATCGCAGGGTAATATTAAAGGTGCAAGATTAATTGAAGAAAAGTTGAATTTATTAAAAAAATACGGTAGTATTTATCAAACATACGATGAAATTTTAACATACGAAGCAAAAAGAATTTCGAACTTTAATGAAAAACTTTCGCAACTTAAAATAGACGCAGAAGAATTTGTACCTTATAAATTTACTGTAAGTAAGGCAACAATTCCCGAAAAAGCTCATTATCCCATATATTGGTTAATAATTTCATGTGGATTATTGTTTTCTTTGCTATTAACTTTTTTTATTCTTGTTATTATTGAAAAGTATTCAAAAATTAAATGTTAAGCATATGAACGATTTTTTTAAATTTAGTTCTTTTTTTTCCATCATAAGTAAATGGAAATTACATTTTATATTAGTAACTATTATATCTTTTATACTTGGCGTAATTATCTCTTCTCCATTATTTATTACACCTCTTTATAAATCTTCGGCTATTGTTTATCCAGTAAATCTTTACGAATATTCAAAGGAATCAACAACAGAACAAATGTTTCAAGTATTATTGTCGAACGACATTAAGTTTAAGATGTTAGAAAAATTTAAGCTTGATAAGCATTACAACCTAAACAGAAAAGATCCACATTTTATTTCGTATTTTCTATATGAATACAACGATAAAGTAAAGATAAAAAAAACAGACTATGAATCTATTGAAATAATTGTTTACGACAAAGATCCTAAAATGGCTTATGAAATGGTAAATGGAATTATTTCTTTTTATAACGACAAAATAAGAGAGTTACACAGCACTAAGCATAAAGAATTAATTACCATAACTGAAAATGCAATAAAAAACAAGCTAAAACATTTAGATACATTATTAATTAAAATCAAAGATATTCAGATGAATAAAAAAGTCCTTCTTAATAGTTATTATATTCAGGAAGTTTCTAACAAAGCATTAAACGGAAATCCTGAAGCAAAACAAATTCTAAATAACATTCTCGAATATAAAAATTATTACCATTTATTAGATACTTTGTATGAATTAAATCTAGCTCAATACAAATGGTATCTGTGGCAATTAGAAACTTCAAAAAATGAAGCTAATAAGAAAATTACTTACGCACAAGTTGTATCTAAACCATTTATACCCGATAAAAAAGCTTATCCTATCAGATGGTTAATTGTTGTTATTACTATGTCTGTTAGTTTATTTTTGTTCGTTTTTATAGTATCTTTTGCTGAAACTAACAAACTTAAATATAACAAACCTAATAATAAAGATTATCTTGGGTAGTTATAAATCATGAAAATTAATTTCAAATTACCTCAAACATTTTATATTTATAGCATTCTAACAATATATTGGATTAGTTGCATATTTTTTATTTATAACAAACAATATTATTTTCTAATGCTTCCTTTACTCCTTGTTTTCATATATTTACTCCTATTTTCAATAGACAAATTATTGTTATTAATTTCATTTCTTACTCCTCTATCGCTCGAATTAAAACATTTTATACCAGAATTACCTGTAAATTTATATTTACCAACAGAACCTTTACTTTTTGGAATTTTAATTATCTTTTTGCTAAAATTTATTCTTAACGAAAACTTTGATAAACGAATATTAAAGCATCCTATAAGTATAATAATTTACTTACACTTATTTTGGATTTTAATAACTTCTATTACTAGTACTATGTTTATTGTTTCAATAAAGTTCTTTATAGTAAGACTTTGGTTTATTGTTGGTTTTTACATATTTGCCGCTCATTTATTTTTAAATCATAAGAACATAGGAAGATATTTTTGGCTTTATACAATAGGTTTACTCATCGTTATTATATACACTATATCACGACAATATTCATATGGATTATTTGATCAGCAATTTGCAAACCGCGCACCACAACCTTTTTATAACGATCACACAGCTTATGGTGCAGCGCTAGCAATGATCTTTCCTTTCATGTTGGGCTTGATTTTTTTAAAGCAATATTCAAAATTTCAACGTTCTCTTGCTTTTATTGTACTTATAATTTTAGGTATAGCTATCATTCTTTCTTACACCAGAGCAACATGGGTTAGTTTATTTGCTGCCTTTATTTCATTTATAATAATATTTTTTAAAATAAAATTTAAGACTATCATATTTATGCTTACAGCTTTTATTCTTTTTGTTATTGTATTTTTTCCTAATATAGTAGCTAAACTTGAGAAAAATAAACAAGATGCTTCAAGCGACTTATATGAACAATTACAATCAATAACTAATATTACAACCGATGCAAGTAATCTTGAAAGATTAAATAGATGGAGTTGTGCATATAGAATGTTTTTAGATAAACCTATTTTTGGATTTGGACCTGGTACGTATCAATTCAAATATGCGCCCTATCAACTATCTTATCAAAAAACTATTATTAGTACCGACTTTGGTGATGTTGGAAATGCACATAGCGAATATCTAGGCCCACTTTCCGAACAAGGTTTTTTAGGAATGATTCTTTTTATGGCTATTGTGTTTTCTACTTTATATTATGCCTTACAAACGTACCACAATACCCAGAATAATTACATTAGAATTCTAACTCTGTCGGCAATTATTGCTCTAATAACTTACTATACTCATGGATTGCTTAATAATTTTTTAGATACTGATAAACTTTCTTTATTATTTTTTGGTTTTACTGCACTAATAGTAGTGTTGAACATTGAACACAAATCTGAAACTAGAATTGAAAATAAATAAAAGGTTGAAGTTCACTTGTCGCAGAATTATAAAGAAAATAAATAACTACAATAGAAATTATAACTTGTAATGGCATAGGCAAACGTATAAATATACCTTTATAAGTTTCTTTAATCTTATTTGGCAATAAGTGTACAATTAATGCAACAATAGTCAAAAATACCACATTAGTATAACTTCCAATGAAGCCATACATGCTAGCTAAATTTATTTCACTTATACTGCTTATTATTTTAAATGAGTCATTAATATTATTGGCTCTAAAAAATATCCAACCAATACATACTAAATGAAAAGTAATAAAAGCTTTTATTAATTCAAAAAAAAACATTTTTTTTTCGTTTGAAGTGTCAAATAACTTTTCAATTACCAGCAACACCCCATGGTACCCCCCCCATAAAATAAATTTAATATTTGCTCCATGCCATAGGCCCCCGAGTAACATAGTAATCATTAAGTTAATGTATGTTCTAAATTTACCTTTTCTATTACCACCTAAAGAAATGTACAAATAATCGCGCAACCATGTGCTTAATGAGATATGCCATCTATGCCAAAAATCGGTTATACTTGTTGCTTTATATGGTGAATTAAAATTTACAGGTAACCTGAACCCCATAATTAAACCCAGCCCAATAGCTATATCAGAATAACCACTAAAATCGCAATATATTTGTATAGCATAACCATATACTGCAAACAAATTTTCAATACCAGAAAAAGACGAAGGATTTTCAAATACCCTATCAACAAAATTCACAGAGATATAATCGCTTATAATTATTTTTTTTATTAACCCATTTAGTATTAAAAAAACTGCATACGAAAAAATTTCTTTGGTTATATAATAATCTTTTTTTATTTGCGATAAAAATTCTTTTGCTCGTACAATTGGTCCAGCAACTAGTTGTGGGAAAAAACTCACATAAAAAGCAAAATTAATAAAACTCTTTTCTGGAGCTATTTTCATTCTATAAACATCTATTGTATAACTCATCGACTGGAAAGTATAAAATGAAATGCCAACAGGAAGTATTATATTCGACACATCAAAGCCGGTATTAAAAAAACGATTACTTATATCTGCAAGTATATTGAAAGTATTAATATTAGTATTAAGAAGCGAATTGATAATGTCGATAACAAAATATGTGTATTTAAAATAAAATAAAATAAAAAGGTTACTAAATATACTAACAACTAAACCCAAATTCTTTTTTGTTTTAGTATTAGCTCTATATATGTACAAGCCAGCCATATAGTCTATAAGCGTAGAAAGTAATAAAAGCACAAAAAAATAACCACCTGATTTATAATAAAAAAATACAGAGACAAGTAAAAGATATAAGCTCCTTAATTCTTTTTTGTTTTTTATAAAAAAATAGAATAATAAAACTATGAGAAAAAAATACCAGAAAAAAGGTTTAGTAAACAATAAAGGCTTATTTTCGTCGTATAAAAATATGCTTGAAAATAAGTTCATTTTAATAAATATGTTTTAAAGAATGCTTCAAAAAATAAGTTAGCAAGTAAATAATATCCATTTTTATTTAAATGTACTTTATCGGATACCGTAAGATTATTCTGGAACCAGTAATTAATAGCATTTAACCCACCTGCAACAGAAAATAAATCCCAGTAGGCATAATTCCATCTTTTCGATAAATATACCAATACGTTTCTTACAATTAAAATATTTTTCTCAGGCTCGTTATTCTTGTTATTATAAAAGCTCATAGGTATAATTACAAGAATTGGCATATTTGGTTTTATTCTTCTTAGACGAGTAAAGAAATTATTATAAAAATTAAAAACTTCGGTGCTATCAAAGAAATTATTAAAACAATCATTCGTTCCAATTGACAAAATGAACAGATCGAAATCTTCACATAAAAACAAATTTTCGAACTCTATTTTATTTAGAGACTTTGCTTTTAAACCATTTATACCAAGCGTTATATAACTCAACCCATAATTATCATCGTCTAACATTATACCATAACAAAAAATTTTACTGCTTGTGTTATTAACTAATCTTATTGAACAAGTATCGGTGTAATCTCCTATTTTTAAAATGTATTCCTTTAATAAATCCTGTGTACACACTTCTAATACTTGCAACTCGTCATAAGGGAACCTAAGCTGTACGTCAACATATGAAGAAACCAACAATTTTACTATATTAAATTCGTTATAAATTTTAGTATTAATCTTAAATGCTATTGTTATACTATCCGACGGAAGTATTTCAAAAATAAGTCCTGTAGGAGAACAGATCGAATCATTTTTAACTATTGTAAAAGCATTTACACTTTTACTAACATAGGTTTTATAAGAAATTGGTTCGTTAGTATTCAACAAAGGCCTATAAGGAAATAAAATTGAAGGTGGAGAAATTTTTGATAAAAAAAAATCTTTAAAATATTCTCTTATTTTGGTAGTAAAAATATCGGCCTGAACATGAGAGTCGCCAATATGCAATATTTTTATTTTTTTATTACCAAATAAAATTAATGTATCAATTTTACCGAAAAAATTGTTAAAATTTCTATTTGTAACATTATAAAAATAGTTTTTGCTATAATCGATAAAATTATATTTACTATATATTTCATGATTTTCGATAGAATAATTTTGTTGAGATAAGCAAATTTTAAATACATTAATAAATATTACAAAAATTAAATGCTTCATCTATTAGAAATGTTAGCAATCGATCTTTTATAACTTTCAAAGTCTTTTAGTAAATCTTCAATAAACTTAGTTGAAATAATTTTACAACCCTCATTTGTCAGGTGGGCGTAATCTTTCGACGCTAATGGTGGCTTATATGTTGCCCACTTCGACATTGAATTTTTTCCTCCCATTTTTTTAAAAGCATCCCAAAAAGCACAATTTGCTTTAAAAGCTGCTCTTTTCTGCGCCTCATTAATCTTTTCAATTAATGGGTAAGAAACATATACACCATCAATTTTTCTCGACATATCTGTAACGCCAATTACAATTACATCTATATTTGAGTTTATTGATTTAAAATATTTTAACTGAGCTGTAAGAGCAATTTCATAATCTCTTAATTTTTTTTCACTCATTGATGGCACAACATTTATCCCAAACTGATAAATTATCAACTTTACACTTAGCAAGTCAAAAATTCTTGACATTAATTTTTTATTTAATCGAGTAAAATCAAGGCCAGCGCTTCCTCGTATTCCTATATTACTTACTATAACACCATTATCAGAATCAAAACTAATTCCATAAATCGTAGGATCGCCTTTCCCTGAAAACTCAAGAGTAAGGCTGTTGTAATTACTGTTACTTATAGAGAATTCACATATACTTATGGTTTCATCTGAAACTTCAAGAGAACTTATTCCAATAATTTTTTTTCCTGAAAATAACTGTACTATTTCTTTATTACATTTATTGGAGTATAATATTCTTAATTTATTGCCTATTGTATTAAAAAACATTAAATTAACTATATTAAAATCAATTTTTTCACAAGAAATATTAATATCGTTAAACTTAAAAATATTCAACATTACTCCTAAGAAAGGACAATTTTTGTAATTAAAGTCCTTAAAAGTATACCTTTTCCACTCTTTCGAAGGTACCACATTAACATATTGCTGTACATTATTAATTTTTACAGGAAAAATAAGACCACAACCTTGGCCTCCAAAGATTTTTTGCAAAGTATCTCTTATAATAGCAGTTATTCTATCGCCTTCAATTTGGCTATCGCCATAGTGCAAAATATGAATTTTTCCTTTACTATGTAAAAGAGAAGAAAAAAAATTCTTTAATGCATCAAAATTGTTTTCTGGATATTCTAAACAAAATTTTACATTTTTATTACTTGTATCAATTTTAAAAAAATTCTTAAGAAAAACTTTTTCAATATCTTTCTTATTTATTAGTTGTAAAGGAGTAATTTTATGTTTAATGCCTCTTAATATATCAGGATTTCTTATTTCTAAATTTTTAATTTTATAAGTCTCTGGAACATTAACAATAGAAAGAAAAAGAAAAAAAACGAAAACAGATAAAAAAAATAAAAATACTTTATAAAACCTTATTTCCGACATGTTAGCGTATTATGAGCTTTTGTCCTACTTTTATTTTATTTATGGATTTAATATTATTTTTTTCACATAGTTCACTAATAGAAACATTAAACTTCGACGATATGGAATATAATGTATCACCTTTTTTTACTGTATAAATTATTCTTTCTTCAGATTTTTTCGATTCATTAATATTTTTTCTAATGACAATTGAAGTAGTATCAATTACATGAATTGTATCTTTTACAGAAGTAAGTGTTGTATCGGAATTAACTGTACTTATAAATTTATTTTCTGGTTTCTTTTTCATAACGTATATTACAATACGCTTATTGGGTTTAAGATAATTAGATTTTAAATTATTCCACTCTCTTATATCGCTAACCTTAACACCATAACGTTTGGCTATACTATAAATGGTTTCTCCCTTTTTTACTCGATGAATTATTGCTTCTTCGTCGAAGAAACTATAATTCGAATAAGAAGAAGGTTTTATACTAGCAAAAAATAAAGAATCTTTGTATTTATAAATCGAATCTTCTAGGGCAATAAAAGACATGATATTTTCAATTGGTAAAATGAGGGGTAATTTATTATCGTTCGAAGCAGGAATTATATCTTTTTTATACTGTGGGTTAAGAAACTTAATTAATTCATAACGAATGTTTAAAACTTCAGAAATCTGTTTGAAATGGGTCCATTTTTTTACAAAAATAGTATCAACTTTTTGTGGTATCATTAATTTTTTAGGAGTTATTTTTAATTCATTATAATAGTGAAATGTATAAGCAGCACCAATAAAGGCTGGAACATAACCACGAGTTTCGCGAGGAAGGTAACGATAAATGCCCCAGAAAGTTGTTTTCCCGGAACGGCGAATAGCTTTCTGTACATTTAATGGTCCACAATTATAAGCAGCAAGGGCTAAATGCCAGTCATTAAAAATATTATATAAATCACGTAAATACCGTGCGGCAGCATCAGAAGATTTTATGGGATCCATTCTTTCATCGACAAAAGAATTGACCTTCAAACCACATAGCTTCCCAGTAGAAAGAATAAATTGCCATAAACCAACCGCTTTAGCTCTGCTTACGGCTCTTGGATTTAAGGCAGACTCTATTATTGGTAAATATTTTAGCTCTAAAGGTAAACCATATCTGTCGAGAGCTTCCTCAAAGTAAGGAAAATAATACTCACTTAACCCAAGTAAATACGATACAAATTTTCTTTTCTTATAAGCATATAAATATATATAATTTTTTGTTATATTATTAAATGTCATTTCAATATAACTATTCATTTTATCAAGTTGAAACTTTATAATATCATCAGAAAAATAAGGAATATATGAACTATCTGTGTCTTGCTCTGGTTGTGTTAAATCGCTAGAAAAAAAATTATACTGGTTGTACCAATCGAGTATTAAACTATCAACATATTTACTGTACTCTTCAAAGTCTTTTTCAATCTCTAACTTATATATTTGAAGTGTTGTATCTTCTTCCTGACCAATAAGTTTCAAAATTAAACACGAAATTATTAATAAAATAATTATAACTTTTTTATTCTTCATATAATTTTAAATTTTTAAGTTTATTTTAAAAAAACAAACTAAAAAATTTGAATCATAATAAGGTATAGCTCTAAAAGAAAGATTTTCAGATACATCGTAATCAAACAAATAAGCATCAACAGTAGCATCGATAATATTAAGAAAATACCATCCTAAAAACATTAAACCATATAAATCACGACGTCGATGATAGTAGTTTTGCATTATATTTAAACCTTCGAGTGTATATTGGTTATTTTCAACAATTATAAATCCATTAGGATTAGTTGTATATAATTCTTTGTAAGAGTTCTTAAATTTTACATATTTCGAATTATAATTGTAAGTAAATAGGCCGAATATTGTAAGTCCACCATACACGAGAGGTATTTTCCAGTATTTTTTATTGTAAAATTGGCCACCTCCTGGTATTATTGCCGACAATACAGCCGCTTTGGTAGGTGAATGTTCACTATTTAAAGTATTGTCTTGTGCAAACAATCGAAAAGAAATAACAACTACCCATATAACTAAAACTATTTTTTTAATCATTATTTTTTATACTGGTTAACTTTTTATATATTTCTATTAATTTATTTTTATTTTCGAAGTATATTATAATTTTACCCTCGTTTTCATTTCTTGATTTTATTTCTACTGTTGTTTGCAAAATATCTTGTATTTCTTTTTTATATGGTAAAAAACTAATAGATTTTTTTAAGTAAGACTTTTTTATTGTTTTATTTGTATTGATATTTTTAGCTATTTCTTCAAGTTTTCTTACAGAAAAATCGTATAATAATGTTTGTTTATATATCATTATTTGCAATTCGGGATCTTCGATTGATAAAAGAGCTCGTGCATGTCCAAAAGATATTTTATTTTCCTTTAATCCTTGTTGAATTTCGGGGGGTAGTTTAAGTAATCTTAAAAAATTTGCAATAGTTGATCTATCTTTACC
Source organism: Bacteroidales bacterium (assembly GCA_026416095.1). Lineage (GTDB taxonomy): Bacteria > Bacteroidota > Bacteroidia > Bacteroidales > GWA2-32-17 > Ch61. The sequence continues at coordinate 117,777 of JAOAFV010000017.1, forward strand.
AATAATTTTAGATAGTTGCTCCTGAGTATAGTTACATTCAGAAATTAAGCGTTGATAACTCAAAGCAATTTCAATAGGGTTTAAATCTTTACGATGAATATTTTCTATAAGTGCCATTTGTAAAATATCGTCATCATTAGCTTCTCTAATATAAGCAGGAATTTTGTCTAATCCAGCTTTTTTAGCTGCTCTTACTCTTCTTTCGCCCGCAATTACTTGATATTTATTATTATTAATTTTTCTAACTACAATTGGTTGAATAATTCCATAACTTTTTATAGATGAAGCTAATTCCTCTATAGATTCATCATCAAATTCTTTTCGTGGCTGATAAGGATTAACCTCAATTAAATCGATCGATAATTCAGTAATAGACGTCTTTTGTTCGTAATCTTGAGGAATAAGAGCATCAAGCCCCTTTCCTAGCGACAAACGTTTTTTTTCGCTCATGTTCTCACTAATTTATTTTTGTGTAAAAATTCACGCGCAAGGTTTAAATAAGCAAGAGCGCCAGTACAGTTTGCATCATGCAAAATAACAGGCTTTCCAAAACTTGGTGCTTCGCTTAATCTTACATTTCTTGGTATAATTGTATTAAATACCATGCCAGCAAAATGTTTACGCACTTCATGAACCACCTGATTCGATAAGTTTAAACGAGAATCGTGCATAGTAAGTAAAAATCCTTCTATTTCTAAAGAAGGATTCAATCGCGATTGAATAATTTTTATAGTATTTAATAATTTTCCTAACCCCTCTAGTGCAAAATATTCACACTGCACAGGTATAATAACTGAATCAGATGCTGTTAAAGCATTAACTGTTATTAAACCTAAAGAGGGACTACAATCTATAAATACGAAATCGTAATTATCTTTTACTTTATCAATAATAAACTTTATTTTTTTTTCTCTGTTTGGGCTATTTAACATTTCTATTTCGGCACCTACTAAATCTATATGCGATGGTAAAAGTTGTAAGTTTTTTATACTTGTAGACATAATAACCTTTAATGGGTCCAATTCGTCTATTAAACATTCGTAAATACTAGCATTAATTGATTTTGTGTCGTAACCTACTCCCGACGTAGCATTTGCTTGAGGATCGGCATCGACAAGTAAAACCTTATATTCAAGTACAGCTAAGCTTGTAGACAGGTTAATTGCTGTGGTTGTTTTTCCTACACCTCCCTTTTGATTAGCTATTGCAACAACCTTTGCCATCAAATAAAATGTTTAAAATACAAATATATTTTTGTTTTACTTTCAAAATTTAAAAAAATAATTTAATTATTCACAATGTTTTTTTAATAATTTACTAGTTAAAAATCTGTCTCTTTTTAACATAATTAATCTTTCCGTATTTCTCAAGCTCTTTAATATTAAACATTTTTGTATCGCCTACAATCGATATAATAAGGTTTCTATTCTGAATATTTTTTTTATAAAATTCGTAAACATCATTAAAAGTTATATCGTAGTATAGCGGAGCTTTACCTTGGTTAGGGTCGTAACTATAACCCCTCATTTTAGCAGACGATACATATTCGGTAATTTCTCTAAAAGATGGTCTACCACTTAAAGCTGCTTTAACAAGATATTCGACAAAAGTTGGCCAACGCTCCTCTTTACGTGGCATGTTGTAAAAAAGTGAATCGAACACTTGAATCGCTTCTATTGTTTTATCTGACTGAGTACCTATGTAACCAGTTAAATATGATTTTTGTCCGAATTTTTTTGGAATAATGTAATAAGCTGCAGCAGCATAAGCCAACGACCTAAACTCTCTTATCTCTTGCATTACTATGCCACTAAAATCGCCACTGAAGTAAGCATTGAAAGCATCAATGTAAGGCTCATCATCAATATTATATGGGTTAGTTAGAACATAAAAACGTATATTACTTTGACGTGCCTTTTTATCGTCGATTATGAATATATTTCTTTCTTTATATTCCGACATGGTTTTATCGGCAGGAGCAAGCGACTTTTGTGGATTAGTATTCCACTCGTAATTATCTTTCAGTATTTTAATAACGTCTTCGGGATTTAGTTGGCCACAATAATGCACTTCAGCTTCATATGAAAGAGCCATTTTTAAAACTTTTATTAAAGAATCGGCTTTTATTTTTCTTAATTCACTCAATGAAGGTCGATTTAAATATGGTGATTTATCTTTAAACATTACCCATTTATTTAATGCATCAGAAACATTTAATGGCTCACTTTTTTCTACTTTTCTATTTGCCATTGCCCCCTGTATAATTTGCTTCATTTTTTCTTGCTCAGGTTTAATTTCTTTTAAAAATTTATTCAAAAGGCTAACACATTTTTCTAAATTTTTTTCTATTCCTGTTAATTTAATAACTGTAAAATCCTCGTCTGCATAGATTTCGTAATTACAACCAAGTTTAGCGAATTCTAATTTTATTTCTTCAGCTTTTTTATCGCTAGTTCCCACCAGCATTGCCAGTTGCGAAGCATAAGATAAATAAGAATGATAATATGTCCCTACCCCATATTTTATTTTTAAAGTAAATATATCGTTATACGGATTTTTAGAATAATAAAAGTTATAGCCTCTTTTAATTCTGTTAAAATACACATCATTTTTGAAATCTACGAATTTTTCCTTAATAGGTAGTTTTCTAACATTTTCAAGTTGTTTCACAAATTCCGATTTTTCGTTAATATTAGAAACTACTGGCTTAAAACCAGGTTTTTCTATTTTTTCTTTTTTGGTTTTTCCTATTTTTGAATAAAAAGCTAAGAAATTATTAGTTAAATATTTATTTGCAATTTTAACAATATCGTCTTTAGTGGTTTTCATTATTTTAATAGGCATATTTTTAACCTCATCAATATCTTTATCGGCAGCAAATAATTCTGCAAACATCATTGCTTTACCTTCAGCTGTTTCAAATTGTTGATGAAGTTCTTTATATTTTTCTATTTTTATTGCTTCTAGAAGACCTTCGTCGAATTCGCCCTTTTTCAATTTTTCAAGTTTCTTAAGTATAAGATCTTCGGCATGAGAAAACTTTTGACCAATAATCTTTGGTATGAACAGAATTATTAATTGTCCGTAGTCATTGTAAGGTAAATAAATTGCTTGAGCAGCTAGCAATTCGTTATTTAAAGTTAATTCGTCTAATAAACCTGTCATGGTAGAATTAGAAAGAAGAGATACCATTAATTCAAATTCTGTTTCATCGTCATCTTTAATATTTGGAGCTCTATAACCAAGTAAGCCTATTCTTATTGGGCTCATTTTTTTCTGAACAAATTCTCTTCCTTTGAATTCAGTTTCTTCCCATTTCTTTTGTGGGGGTAATTGTTTTTCTTTCCAAGCGCCAAATTTCTCTTCGATATATGGTAAAACTTCATTAATTGAAAAATCTCCAACAAGAATCAGCGCCATGTTATTGGGTACATAATAGGTATTGTAAAATTCATACATTTTATGAAGCGACGGATTCTTTAGGTGTTCAATTGTTCCAATGAGAGGTTGCTGACCGTAAGGATGTTTTTTATAAAAGTTTCTATTAAACTCTTCAAATAAATTAAAGAAGAACATATCGGAATAAAGATTTTTTTCTTCGTAAACAGTTTCAAGTTCAGATTGAAAACTTCTAAAAACAGGATTAATAAAACGATGGCTATATATCTCAATCCATTTATAAATTTCGCTCGGATGAAAGGAATTATGAAAAACTGTTCTATCGTACGAAGTATTTGCATTTACGTCGGTTGCGCCAATTTGTTTAAGTATTTTATCAAGTTCATTAGGTATAACATATTCATTGGCCTTAACTGATAAATCATTAATTTTTTGTTGAATTTTTTTTCTTTCAGCATCATTTTTTGTTTGACTTAGTCTTTCATACATGTTCACTATTGAGTCTAAGTATAACTTTTCTTTTTCCCAATTAGTTGTTCCTAATTTATCTGTACCTTTAAAAAGCATGTGCTCCATATAATGAGCCATACCTGTAGCATCTGGCGGATCGTTTTTACCTCCAGCTTTTACTACAACAACACCATATACAATTGGCTGGGAATGATCCTCGCTTAAAATAACCGTTAGACCATTTTTTAGGACAACTTTTTTGTATTTAAAATCAAGCTCTACTTGTGCTCGTATTGCTATATTTAAAAAAAACAATATTAAAATATAAAAATATTTCATAAAACAATGGATTAATTTGCAAAATTATTAAATTTTATAATGTTAAAAAAAATTATTCTAAACATTATTTTTTAACTATCTTATTGCATTTCATTATAAAAAAATTTCAATTTTAAAGAGCTCACATATAAGTTAAAAGTTTCTCAGGTAATTATATTTACCTAAGCATTTGTTATGATCATGTTATTAAATACCAGAAAAAACTTACCTTTTAAGAAGAAAAGAGAATTACAAAAATTATTTTTATTTTTGTAGTGTTCAAACTTATTAAATTTTAAATGACTTGTAAATTAAAAGAAAAATGAAAAAAATAGGCATTATAGGGCCAAATAGCGAGAATTGTCCTGTAGAGTTATATAATTATGGTATAGAGTTAGGATATAAAATATCATCGCCTGAAAGATATTTTATTTGTGGCGGACTTGGTGGATTTATGGAAGCCGTATGTAAAGGTATCAAGTCGTCTCCTAACACATTTAAGGGGCAAACAATAGGTATTCTACCTGGTGAAAAATCGGAAGATGCTAATCCGTTCATAGATATTGCAATCCCTACTGGAATGGGAATTAATCGCAATATTATAATTATAAGAGCATCAGATATAATTATTGCTGCTGGTGGAGGAGCAGGAACTTTGTCGGAAATTGCTTTTGCTTGGCAACTTAATAAAAATGTGTTATGTTTAACTAAGTTTGATGGATGGGCAAAAAAACTTGCAGGTACTGCCTTAGATAATAGGAAAAATAGCCTACTAATACCTGTAGAAGATATTGAAGATATTCTGCATTATATTTGACACTTAACTTCAAATAAACTATCGTATTGTCAATATGTAAAGATTTATTCATTCTTCAGGATAATTTAATGGGAGTATCGCTTCACATATAAAATCTATTAAGTTTTCTGAGTTCGATATTTTTTTATATACTACAATACTTTACAAATTTAGCTAAAAGAATATAAAATTAGTGTTTTCATAGAAAATAAAATTTGAGAACATTGCAAAGTTACCAGAAAAATATTTTTTTACAATTAAATATAATTGAAAATCAATATTTTCCAAAATGCTAAGAAACATATACAAAAGGTTTTATAAAGATCCAAATTTGTTACTTTTTTACGACTTTAAAATAAACACAGAAATACCTTTACCTTTAATTTTTCAATATTAACTCTGTATTGCTAATAATTGTTAAAACAAAAAATTAAAAATATACAACCACTTATATTCATAAATAAACAAAGGTCGAAAAATAAAAAAAATATTATTTTGATTTATAAGTAAAATTTTTAGAACATTGAAATAATAAAAGCTAATCAAAATAATAAAAGTATAAGCTATAAAAAATTTATATAGCATTACTATATAAGGTATAAACATTTTGATATTCTTCTTTGCTAAAATAATACTGGTATTTTCGGTTATTCCAAAAAACAAAAAAATATAATTTTTTATATTCTGCATATTTTTCAACTAAAAGTTAATGTTATAAAACTAAACTAAAAGAAATATTTTAGAAGTTCATTATTTAAGATATAAATTAAAAAAATGGTAAACAAATAATGTTGGCAAACGGATAATGTTTTATTTAATTTTATTATATTTTTTATGCTCAATAAGAACATTACTTCTATAAATACCTTCAAAAATTATATCGCCTTTTTCGTTCCATTCTCTAACAATACCATGCAATGAATCGTTTTGATAATTTAATTCTCTCATTTTTTTACCAGAAGGATAATACCAAATTTCTGGGCCATTTTTTTTACCATCAATATAATTTCTTTGTTTTATGAGATTTCCATGCGTGTCATAATATAACCATTTTGAATTCTCTTTTCCACCAATTACTTCACCTTCTTTTTCTATCTTTCCGTTCTCATAAAAATATTGCCAATAACCATTTGCTTCTCCATTCTTATATTCGCCTTTGGCTCTAAGCATACCAGATGGATAATACCAATACCAATCACCATCTTCTAACCCATCTTTATAATATCCAACACAATACAAAACTCCCATATCATCATAAAAACGTGAGTAACCATTCTCTAAGCCATTTTCTATATTCTTACGCGAAATTATTTTACCACTTGCATTTCGTTCTATTAAAATACCCGTAAAAGGTATATTGGTACCTTTTTCATATATTCTATCCTTCTCATAAACTTGATCTAATTCTAAAATCTGAGAAAAAATTTCAACCATCAACACTAAAAATATGAATATGCAAAAAATTACTTTCAATTGTCCTTACTAATTTATTATTCACAAATTTATAAACACTACTTTTATAAAGCTTAAATTAACTAAAAAAATTTTTAAGTGAAAAAAAAAAGATATATGACTCCTATTCAACAACGCAACATTTTAAGTAAACAAATAAAAAATTTCAGAGGAAATAAAAACAATAACAAAATAAATAACAATAGTAGAATTTTATTTATTCAAAATTGTAAAAATAATAAGCAAAAAAAGTAAAATTTTAAAAGCTTTAATTTACTGAAACTAGTATCATTCTGAGTTAATCTAGATATTTTATTAATCCCAAGATGGAAAAAAATAATTCTCACTGAAACTTTTAAATTTTAGTTTTCCATAACACTTTCAACTTTTATTTCACGATAAAAATCTTGTAGATTACCACAATTCATAAAAAATCTTATCTTTTCTATAAAACATATCATGAACAAGTTTAAGAAGTAATATTTTAAACTAATTATAATAAAAGTTCAATTTTAAAATTCGATACTTTCTATTTTATTTTGATAATTATCTATGTATTTTAGGATAGTTCATAATTCTTCGCAAATAAATCAACATTTTTATCAATCTTATATCAAAAGCTATTCCATGTTAGTTTTCAATTTGTGACTCAAAATTATGCCAGTTTTCTAAGCTATTCTTTTTTCTTACTTCAGTATCTTCACGTTAATTTACCTAACAACTTAATTAAATTTCTATTCCGCTAAGTAAAACTTTTCTATTTATATTTAAGTGTAACTTATGCTATTATGAAGTATTAATAAAGCGATTTCTACTTTTTTCTTCTAACTTTTTACGTTACTTGCTTATTTTAAAACACTTCATAATAATTAAAAGTATTTAATAATTTATAATTGCTAAAAAAGTTAGATTCCTGTTGATACATTAAACTTTAGTATAGCATAAATTATGACAATAAGTAAATATTTTTTAATTCTTTGCTAACATAATATTTTTTAATTTTGCACTCAACAATTAAATGATAAAAACAAAAAGCATATTTCTTATTGGTAGTGGGAATTTAGCTTGGCACATTTTAGCTTGTTTCAACAAGAAAAACATATCTATTGCAGGAATTTATTCAAGAAATAATGTTGAAGCAAAATATTTAGCAGAAAAATTTAATTGTAAATTTTATAATAGCCTAAGTGATCTTAAAAACAAGGCAGGAATATTTTTACTATGTGTAAACGATGCCAATATAGAAAAAGTAGCTTCGGTTTTTACTAAAAATGATCAGTATTTAATTCACTTTTCAGGTTCTGTAAGTTTAAAAACAATCGAAAAATACAATAAAAATTCAGGGGTTTTTTATATTCTGCAATCTTTTACAAAAAACATACCTGTTAATTTTAAAGGGTTACCAGTATTTATAGAAACAAATAATAAGTATCTTTATAAATTTCTCATTCATTTAGCCAAGTTATTACAACTAAATGTATATTGTTGCAATTCTGCAAAGCGTAAGAAAATACATATTGCTGGTATAATTTCAAGTAATTTTGTTAATTTTTTAATACTTCTTATTCAAGAATATTTAACAAAAAATAAAATTAATAAATCAATTATAAATCGCATTGTACTACATACTGTTAACAAAGCACTAAGATATGGTGCGAAAGTTACACAAACTGGGCCTGCTCTAAGAAAGGAAAAAAAGATAATAAAACAACATTTAAAGATTTTAAGAAAACACAAAACCTTATTTTTTATTTACAAATTCTTTACTAAAGAAATACAAAAGCGTTTTACTTAAAAGTTTGCTTTCAAAAATTCTCTATTCAATCTAGCGATGTGAGAAATCGATATATTTTTTGGGCATTCAATTTCGCAAGCTCTCGTATTTGTGCAGCTTCCGAAGCCGAGTTCATCCATTTTAGCGATCATAGCTTTTACTCGTTTAGCAGCTTCAATTTTTCCTTGTGGCAGTAAGGCTAAATGTGACACCTTGGCTGCAACAAATAACATTGCCGAAGCATTTTTACAAGCTGCAACACAAGCTCCACACCCTATACAGCTTGCTGCATCCATTGCTTCTTCAGCAACTTCTGGTGGTATAAGTATACTATTTGCTTCTGGAGCTTCACCAGTACATACAGAAATATAACCACCTTCTTGCAAAATTTTATCAAAAGCGCTTCTATCAACAATTAAATCTTTAATTATAGGGAAAGCTTTTGCTCGCCAAGGTTCAACAACTATTGTGTCGCCATCTTTAAATTTTCGCATAAATAACTGACATGTTGTTATATCATCATCGGGCCCATGAGGTCGACCATTTATATACAAACCACACATCCCACATATTCCTTCTCGGCAATCATGATCAAAAGCCACAGGACTTTTACCTTCCTTAATCAATTTTTGATTAAGAATATCAAGCATTTCAAGAAACGATGTTTCGGGAGTTATGTTCTCTATTTCATACGTTTCAAATCTCCCTTTATCTTTAGGTCCATTCTGACGCCATATTTTTAATGTAAAATCCATATGATAAATTTTTTATTTATAACTACGTTGAACCAGTTTAACTTCTTTAAATTCTAAAATATCTTTATTTAGAATTGGCTCCTTATCTAGCCCTTGATATTCCCAAGCTGCCACATAAGCAAATTTTTCATCGTTTCTCAAGCATTCTCCTTCTTCGGTTTGATATTCTTCTCGAAAATGGCCACCACAAGACTCTTCTCTATGTAATGCATCAAAAGCAATTAGTTCGCCCATTTCCATAAAATCAGCAACTCTTAATGCTTTTTCAAGCTCCTGATTCAAGGTATATGGTTGTTCAGGGACATAAACATTTTTCCAGAACTCGCTTCGTAATTCTTTTATTAGTTCTATAGCTTTTTTTAGTCCTTCGGCTGTTCGCGACATGCCAACATAATCCCACATTATTTTTCCTAATTTCCGATGGTAATAATCAACAGTTTCTGTTTTTGATGTGCTAAATAACCGTTCAATTTCTTCTTTTACTTCTTTTTCGGCTAAATCAAACTCTTGAATATCTGTAGGTAATGGTTTTTCTTTAATCATATCGGCTAGATAATGCCCAATAGTATATGGTAAGATGAAGTACCCATCGGCTAACCCTTGCATAAGTGCAGAAGCTCCTAATCGATTTGCACCATGATCGCTAAAATTACATTCTCCAATAGCAAATAATCCTGGAACAGTTGTCATTAAAAGATAATCGACCCATAACCCACCCATTGTATAATGTATTGCAGGATATATCATCATTGGGGTTTCATAAGGATTATCGCCAGTAATTTTTTCATACATTTGGAACAAGTTACCATATCTTTTTTCTATGGTTTCTTTGCCGAGTTTTTTAATAGAATCGGCAAAATCAAGAAAAACAGCTAATCCTGTAGAATTTACTCCATAACCAGCATCACAACGTTCTTTAACAGCTCTAGAAGCTATATCGCGAGGCACTAAATTTCCATATGAAGGATAACGGCGTTCTAAAAAATAATCTCTATTTTCTTCTGGAATATCATTAGCTTTTATTTCTCCTTTTTGCAATTTTTTGGCATCTTCTAAATTTTTCGGGACCCAAACTCTACCATCGTTACGAAGACTTTCACTCATTAAAGTTAATTTCGACTGAAAATCTCCATGCAACGGAATACAAGTCGGATGTATTTGAACAAAACACGGATTCCCAAAATAAGCGCCTTTTTTGTAAGCACGCCATATGAGTGAACCATTAGAACCTTTAGCATTAGTAGAAAGGTAATAAACATTACCATAACCACCTGTTGCAAGCACCACTGCATGAGCACTAAATCGCTTTATTTCGCCTGTTACTAAGTCGCGTGCAATAACTCCTCTTGCCCTTCCGTTAACTATAACGATGTTTAAAACATCATGACGATTATACAGTTTAACCTTTCCTTCTTTTATTTGTCGATTCAGGGCTCCATAAGCACCAAGCAAAAGCTGCTGTCCTGTTTGCCCTCTTGCATAAAAAGTACGTGCTAACTGAGCACCACCAAAAGAACGAGTGTCAAGATATCCTGCATAATCACGAGCAAAAGGAATACCCTGGGCAACGCATTGATCAATAATTGCATTACTAACTTCTGCAAGACGGTAAACATTTGCTTCTCTTGATCTATAATCGCCACCCTTTAATGTATCCAAAAATAATCTGTATACACTATCTCCATCATTTCTATAATTTTTAGCAGCATTAATACCTCCTTGTGCTGCAATACTATGTGCCCTTCGTGGGCTATCTTGGTAGCAAAAGATTTTAACATTATATCCAAGCTCACCAAGTGTTGCTGCGGCCGAAGCACCAGCTAATCCTGTTCCTACTACAATAATATCTAACCTCTCTTTATTCGCAGGACTTACTAATTTACAACTTGACTTAAACGTCGACCATTTTTTTTCTATCGAAACATCTGGAACTTTTGGATCTAATATTTTCATAAAATTATTTTTTTTCTTTAATAATTATTTAATACATAAGTCAAATAATGATATAAGCTAATAATACTAAAACCAACCGTAATAAAAATTGCATAAAGAGAACTTATAAGATTTAATCTATCAATCCATTTTTGATTTGTAAGTCCAAGTGTATGTAACCCTGATTGAATAGAATGATTTAAATGTAAACCTAACGCAATAAACCATATTATGTAAAACAAAGTATAATACCATTGATGAAAAAGTTGTACTACTAAATAAAATTTTCCTATTGGCTCTACTTCTAACGATTCATCAAATTTAAATTTATACCAGTAGTTGTATAAATGTAAAATAAGAAATCCTAAAATAACAAAACCCGAAATCCACATATTTTGTGAAGACCAAGATACCTCTGTTTTTTGAGAAACATGATAATTGGTAGTTCTTGTGCTTCTATTTTTCCATGTAAGGTATGTAGTATAAAAAATATGAAATATAAAACCCGCAGCAAGCACGTATTCCATTATTTTTATAATAAAATTCCTTTCCATAAAATTACATGCCTCTACAAATGCATCGCCACTATCGTCAACAACTGTAAGGAAATTTAAAAAAAGATGCACTACTAAAAATAATGCAAGGAAAAGACCTGATACACTTACTACAATCTTCTTACCAACCGAGCTATTTAAAAACATGACTTAAAATTTTTTTCAAAAATATTTAATCTAAAAAAAATATAATTTGTTTTTCAACAACTTTATTATTATTTTAAAAAAAATTTTTTTATGAATTTTTTAGAAATTATAGGATACACGGCATCTGTGTTAGTAGCAATTTCATTATCTTTGACTTCTGTAGTAAAATTCAGAATAATAAATTTTTGTGGAGCTTTTTTATTTTCTCTTTATGGTTTTTTTATCAATGCTATTCCTGTTGGTATCTTGAATGGCTTTATTGCAATCGTTGACTTATATTACCTACATAAAATTTTTTCAAAAAAAGAAAACTTTGAAATATTAAAAGTATCACATAATAATGAATATCTTAAAAGCTTCGTTACCTTTTATAAATCAGACATTACAAAATTTTATCCTGACTTTAACACAAACACAATCAATGAAAATAATACAATTTATTTTATTTTACGCAACATTAAAGTCTCTGGACTTTTAATTTGTAGGCAAGAAAATAATAAATTAAAAATCTTAATCGATTACGTAATCCCTGAATATAGAGACTATAAAAATGCTAAATACTTATATGATTGGCTCGAAAAAGAATGGAAATCAAAAAACATTGAATATTTCGAAGCATCGCCCCAAACAAAAGAAGAATCTCAATACTTTCAGAAAATAAAGTTCAACAAAACAGACAATAGTTTTATTAGAAAAATTAGCTAATTTTATTTCTTTTCCTTCAAGAGGTAAAAGTATCCGCTCAAGTCGTAATTTTTACCTTTCTTATCCTTTGCTTTTATAATATAATAGTATACCCCAGGCGATGCTTCTCCCTTGTTGCCGTCTATCTTTCCGTTCCAGCCCTTTGTTATGTCGTTCCATTCATAAACTTTTCTACCCCAACGATTATATATTCTGCACTCAAATTCCTCTATCGATTTGCCATGTATTATAAACTCATCGTTAATGCCATCGCCATTGGGAGTAAACACATTAGGCACTTCTAATACAGGCACCGCTTCTACACATACATATTTGTATTCAAATGTGTCGACACAGCCTTCTTTGCTCTTCGATACTAACACTATACGATAACAACCCTCTTCGGTAAATGTGTAATTTAAGTCTTTTGTGCTTGATACATGTATCAAATTACCCTCATCATCGTATATACGCCACGAAAATTTCTTCCCATTTATGCTGGTGTTAATCAAATGTATAGTATATTCTGCCGCCTGATATTGTTCTATGGATAGTGTATCAAATTGAGCTATTGTGTAGCCTGTGTCTGGAATCACAATAAGTAACGAATCGTGACAAATAGTACCAGGTGTTGCATCGGGACTTATAGACTCGCCATTCACCATTACCCAATACTTACCCGGACACATGTTTTCTCTTACTACATTTGCACTGTTAGTATCGAGCCAATTAAAGGTATAGTAATTGTAATGCACAATAGTGTCGCCATTTTGTGTTATTTCTATATAATGTGGCGATAAAACCACCTTACCATTGCAATTACCGCAGGTAGCAAAATCAATGTCTTTATTTGGATCGAAAGCTTTGGGTTCGTTAACAATTCGTGTAACAATTCCGCTCATACAACCCCATTTGTTTACGGTTATAAGAGTAACCACGTGTTGTTCTCCTGTTGGCCAACTAACATATATAGTATCACTTGTGCTTGGATCGCTTATCACAGGACTTAACACCCCTCCTGGGTAATTCCATATAAATTGTACTATACCATAATCCTCATGATTTGGCAATGGCCATGTATGAGCAATTATCATACTACTATCATGTCTACAGGCTGGCATGGTAACAGTAAAATTGCCAGTAGGACGTGGTGCAAAGTATAGTCTTAATGTGTCGCTGTCGAAACACAAACCCTGATTATTTTCTTGCCATACAAATTCTCTATATGGCTTGTTTGGGTTAAATACAGTGTAACACCCAGTGCCAAGTATATATAAACTATCGTTATTTACTGTTGATGAAGTTCCCTGTCCAGCAACAAAATATACATTAACAGGGTCTAACGAATACCAAACTCCAGTGCTTCCGCTCACCGAATATTGAGCATTCATTTGATATGCGCAGCCACACACTGTATCGGTTTTTATATGATGGTTGGGCCCAAACAAACCAGGCCAATAGTTGCCACCAGCATTGGCCACAGGCTGTTTTATGAACTTAACACAATGCGGAGGACTGGTATCGCGACAAGCACCATTCACCGTTATCCATCTAAAGCAATGCCAACCATAGTAGCTGTCGCTACCCTGGCCAATTGTGGCAACTAAATTATTATTTGCCATTGGGCTTGGAGTAAAGGTAGTATTTGGGACGTTATCTATCCAGTAGCCGTATCCTGCTGCAGGCTGTTGAGCCGATAAGTTGCCATAACTTGGGCCACAGTTGAATGTATCTGATGGGTTTGTAAGTATTACTGCCTCGTATACTCTGCCAAAGTAAACATTAACTGAGTCGTATCCATAACAAACACCGTTAAATTCGGTCCAGTACATTGTAATAGTATCGTTTTCAGATGGCCATCGTATCCATACGCATGGCGAATCGGC
>JAOAFV010000031.1 GCA_026416095.1 Bacteroidales bacterium
TAACAAAAATTTCTCATTAAATCCCTCAATTTTTTTTATTTTTGATTAATAATTATCATCTGGGCACACTACCCCCTACAACACCTCAACAAGCCGCAAACTTCGTTTAAGATTGTAACATATAGCTAGCAATACATTCTGTGCATGTACCTTTACTATTCCCTCATACCTCGCAACTTGTTTGTTAAACCATCTCTTGTAACTAACCAAACGTTCTTTCTACTACATACCTATACAGTCCAAATAGCTTATTTCGTTAACGTTGCCAGTACGTAAGAGCACGATTGCGATACCACTTCTACATAATCCTGTTTTTTATCCCTTCTTTTTGCAATAACTCATCAACATTAAGTGTCTTAATACCCTAATCTCCAACAATCTCCTTTTTCCTATGCTTTGCCAAAACACCTAACAACTTCTCTAACATGTTTTAATCTATTACCCTATTCACAGTTTCAAAAAGTTCGTTCACTCTTGTCCTTCGTACTTCATAAATATCAAAAAAACTAATTTGCGTGTCTCGTCTTATTTTCATGGTGTAAAATGCATAAACTTCTATTAAATATAAATTTATCACCTATGTGATTAACAATCTGTTGAAATTAGTTTTGCAGAGTTTTAATTTTATTATATAGAATTAAAGCCAATTAGAGCAGGTATTAAAGATAATGGCATAGCAGGTTTTAATTTTATTATATAGAATTAAAGCCAAGTTTATTAATTTTTTAATTTTTTTAATTACTGATTTATTTTATATTTTTACATAAAATTTTGTGTAACTTTTAGTTAGCAAGATGTTCAAGAAAATACAGACGCTAACTAAAAAGATTTGATGTCAAAAAATTCAGTCGCAGACTTTAGATGAATATTGCTTTGTATTAAACGAATTAGGATGATAGAGTATAATACACTGTCGAAGCTACCAACAAAGCAATTAACTTCATAAGAAATTTAAGACTTCGAAAATTATCTATATTCTATTAACATTTTGGAGAATTAAGATAAAATTTAACGAAAATTTTTAATCAAAGTTGATGAACATAATTGTCAGGTTTTAAAAAAATACTTTTTTAATAAGATGCTTTAGTTAATTTTTTTATATAGATTCCATTATTGTATTTTATTTCTAAAATGTATAGACCTTCTTTAATTAAACTAGTATTTAATATTAACCTATTTGTAAATTTTTCGGTAATGAGCTTTTGACCATAAATATTATAAAAACATATTTCATTTTCATTATTATTGTCGGTAATTATGTAAATAAAGTTATTAAAAGGATTTGGGAAAACAATTATTTCGTTAGTAAATTTTTTATTTACCAGGATAATTAATTCAGTACATTTAGTTATAGTATCACACGAAAAAAGGGTAAGACAAACATTATAAGTATTTGGTGCTGTATAAACATGAAAGGGATTAGCAAGTGTAGAAGATTGTCCATCGCCAAAAAGCCATAAATAATTTCCTTGACTTGAAAGGTTAGTAAAATAAACAGTATCGTTAACAATTGAATAGTTGAAATTAACATAAGGCTCGTTACCATCGGGCATATCGAATTCTATTATGCTTACACATTGATTTGCATCTAAAACTGTAAGCGTATAGGTTCCTTGCGAAAAGCCACAACAATAATTATTATTCTGACAGTTATTACCCCAAATATATTGATAAGGTGGTGTTCCTCCTTGTACATTTATTATTTGAATACAACCATCTGAATAGCCTGGACATGAAGGAGCAATAATATTATATTCTAAGTTTAAATAATTTAAGCTATCGCTAATAGAAAATGTACCAAAAGTTTGACAATTATTACCATCGGTTACTGTTACATAATACTGACCAGCACACAAGTTGTAGAGAGTATCAATAGGAACATTATTTTGATGAATAACACTATTTGAATATTGAAATGTATATGGTGGTTGAGCTACATTCGAAATTATTTTAATTATTACCGAACCATTACAATTACCACACGATGAAGTAGTTGTAACATTAATACCCATTTCTAAATTAGTTAATGTAACTGAATAAGTACTACTACACCCATTACCATTTATTACTGTTAAGTAATAAATACCAGCTGTAAGGTCTAAATTGTATGAAAAATTATTGTTTACATTTTCCTGAATAACACCATTAGACCAATAATAGGAATATGGAGGTATACCTGAAACTACATGTGCAATTATAGCTCCATTATTTGAGCATGTTGGATTTCCGAAGCTTATATTAACTACAGGTTTAGGTTTAAAGGTTACAGTGGCGGTATCTATAACCATGCATCCAGTGTAATCGGAAAAAACAATAATATTAACGCTATCGAGCAACAAAAGTGTATCGTAGGTTGTGAAATAATGATGACCATCGTAATAAGGTGGTTGACCTCCACTAAGTGAATATATCGCTATTGCTGGCTCTCCTTGACACGGTGAAGTGATACTTACCAAATTTGCTGTTAATGGATTGTTGTTATTAAGAGTTATTGTTGTTGAAACTGAACAATGTAATTCATCGCTAACAGTAACGTGATAAGTACCAGCAGGAATATTTGTTAAAGTGTTTGAATTAACATGCGGATATTCAAACCAGTAATAATTTATATTACCTATACCACCTGTAACATTTATAGTAATAGAACCATTTGCAGGATAGTTGCATGTGGGGTTTTGATAAGTAACACTTATATTTAAGTTATCGTAACTTGTTACAATAAGCGTATCAGATATTGAACAATTGTTAGCATCTGTAATAGTAAAATAATAAGTTCCAGCAGATAAATTAGAAAGAATAAAACTATGTAAGTTTTGATTATGCGACCAATTTATAGAATATGGAGGAGTGCCTCCTTGGGGTATTATTTCTACGTATCCATTTGAGCTATTAGCACAAGTTGGTGGAGTATATGTTCCTATAAGGTAGGTTAATTCTTGTAAAGATGGAATACTAAAATATGCAATTGTTATACAACTATTTGCGTCGCTAACGGTTAAAAAATATGTGCCATCGCACAATGATGACAATGTAGACCCCTCGCCCGTATTATCAATAGTCTCGTTGCCTGTACTCCATAGATAAGTATAAGGGAAATTATTACCTTGAGCAATGGCAGTTATTTGTCCATTACATTGTCCTGTGCATTGATTAGAAACAATAGAAGTGTCTAATATTGGTCCTTGATTGTCGGACACTGGAATATAGTATTTCGAATAACAATTATTTGAATTGTAAATGCTAACACTATAAAGACCAGCCGGCACATTGTTAATGTATGATATTGTTGAAGTTGTATTATTGTTTTGATATCCGGTTGACCAATGGTATGAATATGGTGGTAGCCCATTATTTTGTATTACAGCTATTACAGAACCATTACTTTGACCACAATTACTATTAGAATAGTTAATTAAAACATCAGGTATTAATGGAGGGGTATATTGAAGGGTGTAATTACAATATTCGTCATTAACAAAATAAAAGTTTAATAGTTTTGTCCCATTAGTTGTTACAGGTATTGAAATATTGAATGGTGTTTCTTGCTGGAAAGGAGGGTTTATTAATTTTGTTGTATTCGATGTAGGTTCTTTAATAATTAAAAAGCCATTAGCTGGTGGATTTTGTACATATATAGTACCACTAATGTGATATTTGTTTGTAGTATCGCAATTTGAGATACTATTTACAATAATAGAATCTATATTACATAATGGTAAATTTATACAATGAGCCTTGCCAGCATTGGGCTGCCCGTAATTTATTTGATTAAAAACAACTTTACCTGTTTGATTAGAATAATTAGTTACCATTATAATATAATATGAACCTGAAGCGGCATTGCTTATATGTAGAGTTTCGTTAGAAGAGGGGCTATAACTGCAATCTACAACATTGCCAGAAGGATAAAAGTTAGGGTTTGTTGTGTTACTCGGACAGTTATTTGGTCCACAACCTATGCAATTTGCTGTTAATTGTGAGGTACAAGGTAGGATGGGATCACTAAATGGCCCCCAGCATATGAAATCGACGTCGTTACCTGTTGGAGAATTTATGCTTATAACGAAATCGCCACTATTTTCTACTTTTAAGTAATACCACGAAGGATTTGGTTGAGTGCATAAACAAGCATAATTTGGACCTGTTTCAGAAATTGAACTTACTGTTAAAGGCAATGTGTCGGGTGGGTGTATACACAAAGAGGTAGAATTTGAACATAAAGAATTACTAGAAAAGTTTGATTTAAAAGAGTGCGCTTTTAAAAAAAGCCCCGAATCGTAAGCATAATCGCCAGCGTCGGCTATAGCTATTTTAATATGATATTGCTGATTAGGTACAACTCTTGCTTGAGCTTTTAATGCTATTGTTAAACCATCGAAAACCGGATGTTGATTTGTTCCATCGTTATTTATGTAAAATTGTGAGTAAGAAGATGAATTTACAGTGTTAATTGTTACTGGAATGTTTGTGCCTGGGATAAGAGCAATATTATAATTATAATATGTGCCACCTTGAGGATTGGGGCCATTAAGAAAAATAGCAAAAGCGTCGTTATAAGAAGACCCTACCCATTCTGGATATTCTTCGCTACCAAAAATATATGTTAATTCTATTGTATCGCCCAATGAAATAAAATCGAATTCTATAAAAACGCCATTGTAAGTGTTCGTACCAACTATGTTCGATAATTCAGGAATCCCACTCTCTCCTGTATGGTCGGCCATAGTAGCACTTCCAGGTTGCGCAACATTCATTACATTGCCAGTTGCCATAACTATGCCTGAAGTTATAGGTAAATTAGAATCTTTATATTCTTCTGAAAACAAAGCAATAGTCTTTATATTGTTTTGGTTTGAATATGTTAAGTTACTTATAATTACTCCACTCCCTTGAAGAGTTTGAGTTAAAATCTGACTATTAATATTTACATTAATGTTTATTTGACTGTATGTAGTTAATGTTGTTATTATTATTAACTTAATAATGAAAATAATTTTTTTCATAAAAAATTTTTTTCAAATATAATTAAAAAATTTTTTTTATAAAAAATAAACATTTAAAAAAATAAACAATGTCGACTTACTTACAAGAAGCAAAAAACTTTTTATGAAGTTTCTAAAATTATGAGTAACTTTGTTTTAATGGAGTACACCAATCTTATTATTTCTGGAATTAAAGAAATTCTTGTTAAAAAAAATTGCGTAATAGTACCTCAATTTGGTACTTTTTTGTGTTCAAGACGTCAGGCTTACTTAAATAAAGAAAAAAATTTATTTGAGCCTCCATTTTATCATATTTCTTTTAATCCTGAAATAGTAATGGATGAAAGTAATACCCTTGTTTCTTTTTTAGTTCACGAAACAAATTTTTCGTTTGAAGAGATCAACTTCATAATAGCTAAGCAAGTAAATGAATGGAAGCAAATTATACACGAAAATAAAAAGTTAACTTTTAATAATTTCGGTACCCTTTATGTTGAAGGAAAAAATTTTTATTTCGAACCATTTAGGAATCTTATTTTTCCTGAGTATTTTGGTCTGAAACCTGTAAGCTTAAACAAATTTTTAAATGAAGAGCAAATTATATTTCATATTTTACCGCCAGTTTCGTATAGTTTTTTAAAGATGATAATTTTTATTCCTCTTGTATTGGCTTTGCTACTTTCGCCTCTGAAAATAAATAGTCCTGTCAAGAAATTTTCGTTTTTAAATACTGATCTTAAAATAATAAAAAAAGAAATAAAAAAAATTAATAGTAATTTAAGGTTAATTCATAAGACAGATTCTTTAATAAGTTTAAATCAGGCTTTAATGACAGAAAACCTTATAATCGATTCAAATAAAATAGATACAAGCAAGATTACTAATGAAAATATGAAAAAAACAGATTCTATCGAAGTTTCAACTCACAAAAATGTAGACTCATTCACATATGTAATTAATAAAAAAGTTAATAAATATTTTATAGTTGTAGGTTCTTTTAAAAGGATGCACGAAGCTCAATATTATTACAATGAATTAACGAAACGGTTTAATAATTTAAAAATAATTAGAACTCCCGAAAAGATACGTGTAGCCATTGGCCCCTATGATTCACGAGAAGAAGCAAATAATGCATTTGTAAATTTAAAGAACAAACATTATAACTTAATTGGTTGGCTACTATATTATTAACAAACCAGAAGCCATACGTCCAGTAATACCTTTTGATGCTCTTGCCGAAAAAAATAAATGAGAATTACAAATAGTACATAAGCCTGCATTTTGTATTTTATCGGGGTTAATTCTTTCGTTGTTTATTAGATAGTAATAAATACATTTCCCCAAATCGAAGTAATATTTATTATTACGTGTTTCAATAAATTCTTTAACAATATCTTCAAATTTATTATTAAACAACATAAATAATTCTTCACCAATTTCGTAGCAACATTTAGATGCAGCTGGACTAATGGCAATTACTATATTTGATTTACTACCACCAATTGTTTCTATTTTTAATAGAGCTTCTTTTAATATGTTATTAAGTACACCTCGCCACCCACAATGTAATAAGGTACAAATTTTTTTTTCGTATTCGTATATAAAAACAGCTGCGCAATCGGCAGTGAGAACAATAGGACAAATATTTTTTTCTAAAAATATATAACCATCGTTGTTGTCTATAGCGTCGTTTTTGTTGTATAGGCCTTTCCCTTTGTGTGAACTATTAACAAAAGCAATGTTGCTTGAATGCTTTTGATTTGAGAAAATCATGTTTTGGGTATCAATACCTAATGTTTTACATAACAATTCGCGGTTTTTAATCACGTTATCTTTTAAGTCGTTATCGGTAAACCCCATGTTTAAGGTGTTAGTATTATGTATGTAAGAAAAACCTCCAGGCTTTAAAGATGTAAAATGTTTTATTTCTTTAAATTGTTCAAGAATTGGGTAGGTTAGCCATTTTATGTTATTTTCGGAATTTATAACATATTCCATGGTAAATAAACATTTAAAACAATGCTCCTATTTTTTTTACTTCATCAAAAAATAAAGGATATGACTTCTTTACGCATTCTTTGTTATCTAAATAGAAATAATTTTTATTACCAGCATTAAGTAAAGTAAGGCACATTGCTATTCTATGGTCGCTATAAGTATTGTAAAATATTATTTTTTTAAAATCTTTTTTTGAAGCATCGATGTATAATGAATTTTCTATTATCCAAGATTTAATGTTTATTTTACTTATTTCTTTCATTATAGATTCTAACCTGTTACTTTCTTTGTTTAATAAGCGGTTAATTCCTTCAATTTTACATATGTTGTTAGCATTTGCTGATAATATGATTAAAGGAAAGAAAATATCGGGAGCATCTTTTATGTCATATTCAAAATAATCGATAGGTTGTTTACTAATCTCAATATAGTTCTTTGTTACATTAAAATTATATTTTTTTTCGTTTAAGAATTTTAAAAATTCTTTTTCGGCTTGATGAGAATTGAGGTCAAGATTGAAAATTTTTAAATTACCATTTGCCATAGCAGAAGCAATAAATATAGAAGCAATGCTCCAATCGCCATCGGCAATAAGTTTGTTTGTTTTGATGTTTGTTTTATCGAATTTTCCAATAATTATAGTGTCGCCTTTATATTGTATTTTTACTCCAAATTTTTTTAATATTTCTATACTATGAATTATGTGTAAATTACTTACGGGGTTTTTTAATGTTAGATATGATTCTTCAAATAAAAATGGAAGAGAATACAAAAGTCCAGTAATGCTTTGCGATGTGGTTAAATTTTGAAAAAAGAAAACATTATTTTTAATGGGGCCTTTTATGGTTATAGGTAAGTAGCCTTTATTTGACTGCAATAAAATTCCATTATTCGAAAGCGATTCAATAACTTCTCCAATTGGTCTTTTATTCAAAGTGCCTGTGCCTCTTATAGTGAATTCTTTATTGTATCTTGATAAAATGCATGTCAGCATTCTCATACATAATGCCGATTCGCCACAATTAAATTTATTATTTAGTGGTTCATTTCTGCCCTTTATTCTTAATAGATTGTCATTAATTTTAACTTCAGCACCCCAGGTTTTGGCTATGTTTATAGCTGTTAATACATCTTCACATAAGTTTAAATTAAGTATTTCAAAATATTCATCGATTTGCATGCATAGAAAAATGTATCTAATTAATGTAGATTTTGCAGGTGGTGCAACCCAAGTCCCTTTTATTTCAGGGAATGTTAATTTAATTACCATTCTGGTTTATTATAGTTTTTACGGTTTTAATGTACTTATCTTTGTTAATTTTAATAACTTCAGAATTTCCTGTTTCTTTAATAATAGGCACATATATATGATCTTCAACTCCTTTTTTATCGAAGTAAAGTTTGTCTATTAAAGTATTATCTTTATCAAATTTAATTATTTTTAAGTTGAATTTTTCCCCAAGTTTAAGTAAAATATTAATAACTTGAAATTTTGGATAACCGATTAATTTTTCAGATACTAACATTTCGTAATACATACCATTAAAAATTGCTAAGCCATGATGCAAGTTATGAGTGGTTTCAATTGCATGACCAATAGTGTGGCCAAAATTAAGCAAATATCTATTTTTATTTTCATAGGGATCTTTTTTAATTATATCGATTTTAACTTTTATAGATTTTTTTATTAGAGTTTTATAATTGACTTTATTGATTCTGAAAAGATACTTTATTATTGATTTCTCTTTTAACAATCCGTGTTTAATTATTTCGGCCATACCATCGATAATCATGGAATTGGGCAATGTGTTTACGAAGTTAGTATCAATTACAATGTAGCGTGGAAAATAATAAGTACCAATTAGGTTTTTTATATTATTAAAATTTACTCCAGTTTTACCACCAATGGCAGCATCGGCCATTGCAAGCAATGTTGTAGGGATATAAATAAGGTTTATACCACGCATCCATGTAGAAGCAACAAAGCCTATTTTATCGGTAAATGAGCCACCTCCAATTGCAACTATAAAATATGAACGATCTATTTTTTCGTTAAATAAAATATTAAATATTTCAACTAAACTTTCAAAGTTTTTATTTTCTTCTGTCGATTCGTAAAAAAATATTTTTTTGTATCCATTAAGCCACTTATAATATTTTCGCAAATTTATGTCGCAGATTATAAATATATTGTTACTTTTTATAATTCTTTTCAAAAAATCGTTTGCATTATCAAATATTATGTTTGAAGTATATTTTCTATTAATTAATAGTTTCATTTTTTTTGAGGAGATTAATATTTGTTTTGTAAACCATTGAGGTATCGGGGCATTTTTTTAATAATTCTTTTACTGTTTCATTAAAAATTGGGTGAATAAGATCGGGAGCAATTTCATTAAGAGGTTCAAGTACAAATTTTCTTAAGTGAAGTTTTTTGTGAGGAATAATTAAATGATCGGTAAAAATGCATAATTTATCGTAAAAAAGTATGTCAATATCAATAATTCTATCTTGATATGTTGGATGTTTTATTCTTCCCATTTTTGTTTCGATATTACTTGTGTAATTAAGTAGTTCAAAACAGTTTAACATTGTTTTTATTGAAATACATATATTGTAAAACATATTTTTACTTTGGAAATCGCATGGTTCGGTTTCGTAAATTTGTGAAACTTTTTCAATAGTGATATCATTTTGTTCTAAAAAGTAAAGAGCCTTTTGTAAGTTTTTATAACGGTTACCTAAATTTGTTCCAATAGAAAGATATGAAGTTGCCATATGATAAACAAAAAACAAATATATTAAACATTTTGGAAATGTTAAAAATAACAAAAAATATGTTTGTAAGTTTGTTTGAAATTTGTAATAAAAAGTATATTATTTATAAATATTTTCTATTATATTTGTTGCTTTGGCAATGAAATCTTTTATTATTTTAATAATATTTACTACGTTGACAGTTATCACAAAATCGCAAACAGTAATAGAAATGATGCACCCTGGCGATGCTAATATAATTTTACTTGAGGTAGATAAACCAGAAAATGCAGATATAATAGTATATAAAACAAATGTTAAAGAAGAATATGAAGAATGGAATTGTAAATGGAAGTTTAAGAAATGGGGCTTTGCAAATTTTTCTGTTTACATAACAAAAGATCCTAATGACTCATTATTATACGATGATGAATTAGGTATAAAATATAATATACAAGGAAAAATTTATTTTACAACTAAAAAAGAAGAAGCGAGGTATGTTACACCTGGATTTCAACTTGAAGGGGTTTTAAGAAAAACGTGGGTTGATAAATCAAAAGAGGCAGTTAAAAGTAAGGAGGAATACAAAAAATTGCATAGAGAAGATGAAGAATAATAATATTTGGGCTATTTCAGTAATAATTATTTTGTTCTTTAATATTTCGTGCAAAGAACAAAATAAAAATGTTAAAATTATAGAAGAAAAAGATCCAATGGTAAAAATTATAGAAGAAAGAGATTCTATGGTTATTCAAAAAAACGATTCTGTAATAAAAATTATATATTAATAATTAAACCATCGTAAGCCAGCTTAATGTGTAGGTTATATTTCTTTTTTAATTCTTTGCTTATGTCTTTATGTTTTCCCATCAAATGGCTAATGTGTGTTAGATAAGCAATTTTAGGTGAAAGTAATTTAATGAAATTTATAGCAGCGTTCAGATTAAAATGCGAAATATGTGGTTTTTTTCTTAATGCCGATACTACTAAAACATTTAAGTTTTTTAATTTTTCTAATTCTTCATTATTTATATTACTTATGTCGGTAATATAAGCAAAATCGTTTATACGATATCCTAAAATAGGTAATTTGAAATGAAAGTATCTAACAGGAATAATTTTAATATCGTTAATAAAGAAAGGAGATTCACTTATTTCAATCAAGTTCATTTCAGGAACTCCAGGATATTTTTCTTCAGAAAAGACATAAGAATATTGAGTTTTAATTAAATCGATAACTCTTTTTTCGGCATAAACATCGACAGGCTTTTTGTATATCCAGTTGTAAGAGCGAATATCGTCGAGTCCTGCAATATGATCGCGATGTTCGTGTGTTATAAGAATAGCGTCTAATTTAACTACTTTGTATTTTAGCATTTGTTGTCGGAAGTCAGGACCTGCGTCTATGAGAATATTTTTATTATTAAGTTCAATTAAAACAGAAGATCGCAACCTTTTATCGTATTTACTTTTTGATAAGCAAGTGTTACACTTACAAGCAATAACTGGGATTCCTTGTGAGGTTCCTGTGCCTAAAAAAGTAATTTTCAAGATTACACAAGTTTTATTGTGTTAACTGCTTTATTTTTTCTTTTATTTGTTCGTATTTTTCTGTCATTCCTGCTCTATAATATGCTGTTTTTAGTGATTCGAGAGTTGGTAAGTTTTTAGAATCTAACTCATGAGCTTTTTCTAAGTAAGGTATTGATTTTTTTATGTTTTCATCGGCTTGTTCTTTTAATTTTTTGTATTTAATGTTGTCGGTTTCTTCATTAGCTGCTTTATATAAATCGGCAGCTTTGTTATAATATAAAGCTCCAAGATTATAGTTGTAATCAAAAACATCGTTTTTTATATTTAATGCTTTTAAATAGTATTCTTCTGCTTTGGCGAAATCCTTATCATAGTTGTCGTATATAGTTCCTAATGCAAAATAGTATGTAGCATTATTTGGATCGTTTTTTATTGCTATTTCTAAGTAACTTTTTGCTTCGTTAGCTTGTTTTGATTGAAGGTAATAATTTATAAGCTCAACTACAAGTAGATTGTTATTATTTGGATACTTTTCAATTCCTTTTTTTAATGTTTCTATATATTTTTGAGTATCCTTAGTTTGTTTATAAACATCGGCAAGAAAATAGTATACATTTGCCTTTTCTTCGTTAGTAGCACCATAGTTTAGTTTAATAGTTGTTTGAAATAATTCTTTTGCTTCTTTATATTTTTTTGCTTTATATGCAGATAAACCCGCATAATATATTACAGGTGTGTCGATTTTGCCAGACAAACCCGATACAAATAATGAATTGCTAAAATATTTATATGCTTTTTCGTATTCTTTTAAATTCTGATAAGCATCAATACCTTTATTAACGAAAATATTAGCAAGTAAAGGAAATTGATTCATAATAATATCGACAGTAATTTCCTGATCGGTGTATTTAGTTTTCATGTCGTTTAAGGCTGAGTAAAATTTAATAAGGTCTTCTTGTTTGTTTTCTATATCAAGATTTTGTAAAGTGGGGTCTAAAAAGTTATACAATAAAGCCTTTTTAAATCCTTCAAATGCTTTATCGGCTGCTTCTGGATCAAGTGCTTTATATTTCTTATCTACATGTATTGCCTGATATATTAATCCTCTATAATACCATACTCTTGGGTCGGTTTTATTTTTCTCGCAATTTATACAAAAATCAATAAACTCTTTGGCCTTGTCGTATTCCTGATATTTGTAATAATTAAGACTACTTTGACGGCATGTTCCACACGATTGACTAAAAATAAAATAATTCAAACAAACGATAGCTACTGTTAAAATTAATTTTTTCATTGTTTTAATAATTTAATTAATTATTTTCATGAAAATTATTAACTATATTGTTATTATTATTGTCGTTTTCTTTATCACTTTCTTGTTCATTGGTAGTATCAATATATGTTACTGAGGCTATTTCGTCGTTGTTGCGTAAGTTGATAAGCTTAACACCTTGTGTTAGTCGTCCTATGATTTTAATGTTTTTGACATTTATTCTTATAGCAATGCCGTTTTTTGTTATTATCATAAGATGGTCGGTATCTATAACGCCTTTTATTGCAATTAACTTACCAGTTTTTTTAGTAATGTTTAAAGTTTTTACTCCTTTACCACCTCTGTTTGTAACTGGGTATTCATTAATTTTTGTTCTTTTACCGAAGCCGTTTTCAGAAACTACAAGTATATCTTCTTTTTCATTTTCCACACAAACCATACCAATTACTTCATCATCTTTCGAAGATAGAGTTATTCCTTTCACTCCTGTTGCATTTCTTCCCATTGGTCTTACCTTATCTTCTTTAAATCGTACAGATCGGCCATTTTTGGTGGCAATAATTATATCATAGTTGCCATTTGTAAGTTTTGCTTCGATTAGTTCATCGTTTTCTCGTATATTAATAGCTATAATTCCTGTTGAGCGTGGATTATCGAATTCGCTTAAAGGTGTTTTTTTAACAAGTCCTTGTTTTGTGCAAAAAACAATATAATGAGTATTGGTATAATTTTTATCGTTTAAATCTTCTACATGAACATAGGCTTTTATTTTGTCGTCTTTATCAATATTAATAATATTCTGAATGGGTCGGCCACGAGAGTTGCGTTCGCCTTCGGGAATTTCGTATGCTTTTAGCCAATAGCATTTTCCTTTATCGGTGAATAATAAGAGGGTATTATGTAGTCTTGTAACATAAACATGTTCAATGTAATCTTCGTCGCGTACGTCAGATGCTCTTAAACCTATTCCACCTCTATTCTGTAATCGATATTCGTCTAAGGGTGTTCTTTTTACATAATTTAGGTGAGATATGGTAATAACAGCACTTTCATTTGCATAAAAATCTTCAGGGTTTAGCTCTTCGGTTACGTATTCTATTTTAGTTTTTCTTTCATCTCCGAAACGCTTTTTTAAATCGATTATTTCGTCTTTTATTATTTGCATTCTTAGTGGTTCTTCATTTAATACTTTATTCAGGTAAGCTATTTTTTCTTGTAATTGTCCAAATTCTTCTTGTAGTTTTGTGCTTTCTAAGGCAGTAAGTGTTTGAAGGCGCATACTCAGTATTGCTTTAGATTGTTCTTCGTCGAGGCCAAATTGTTGCATTAAGCCTGTTTTAGCTATTTCAACGGTTTGAGAACTTTTAATTAGAGCAATTACTTCATCAATGTGTTCGAGTGCTATTAAGAGCCCTTTTAAAATGTGAGATCTTATTTCTGCTTGTTTTAACTCGTATTTGGTTCTTCTAATAATTACAATATGTCTATGGTCAACATATTGTTTTATTAGTTCTATTAAATTTAAGAGTTTTGGTCTTCCATTAACTAAACAGATGTTATTTACATTAAACGTGCTTTGTAAGGGAGTATATTTATAGAGATTATTAAGCACAACATTTGCATTTGCATCTTTTTTGATTTCTATAACTATTCGCATTCCTTCACGGTCCGATTCATCGTTTATATCAGATATTCCCTCAAGTTTGTTTTCATTAACAAGGTCGGCAATTCTTTTAATTAACTCCGATTTGTTTACCAGATAAGGTATTTCGGTAATTATTATTTTTGCTTTATTATTTTCTACTTCGATATTTGCCTTTCCTCGAATTACAATTTTTCCTCTACCACTTGCAAAAGCTTCTTTAACACCTTCGTAACCATATATTATACCGCCGGTGGGAAAGTCGGGTGCTTTAATATAGTTTAGTAGTTCGTTAAGTGTTATTTCTTTGTTATCGATGTAAGCAATAATTGCATCTATAACTTCCGATAAATTATGTGGAGCCATATTTGTTGCCATTCCAACTGCTATTCCAGAGGCACCATTAATTAGTAAATTTGGAACTTTTGCAGGTAAAACCACTGGCTCCTGTAGTGTGTCGTCGAAATTATTCCTAAAATCAACGGTATCTTTATCAAGGTCAACAAGCATTTCTTCGGCAAGTTTGTTTAATCTGGCTTCGGTATATCGCATTGCTGCTGGTGGGTCGCCATCTATGGAACCAAAATTACCTTGCCCATCTATTAGAGTGTAACGCATAGACCAATCTTGTGCCATTCTTACCATTGCTTCGTATACCGATGAGTCGCCATGTGGATGATATTTACCAAGTACTTCGCCTACAATTCTTGCTGATTTTTTATGAGGCCGATTTGAGAGATTACCAAGTTCGTACATGCCATATAACACACGACGTTGTACAGGTTTTAATCCATCTCTTACATCTGGAAGTGCACGTGAAACTATTACCGACATTGAATAGTCGATATATGCTTCTTGCATCTGTTGTTCTATGTTGACTTTCTGAATAATTTCTCCTCTTGTGTTTTCGAATGTTTCCATTTTAATTTTAAATGTTATGCAAAGGTATTAAAAATTATTTTTTTGATGGTAATTTTTTTGTAAAAATATTCTTTTAAATTTTGGCAATTGTTAAATTTATTTGTTTAAATTAAGATATTTAACCAATTTCAATTAGCCATTTACTAATTTTTTAGTATTTTTAGAATGTGAAAAGTAGATTAGCATAAACATAAAAATTGACTTATGTCAATCGTTTTTTGAAAGTATTATTAATTAAACAAAACTTATAGTTTAGTTATTCAAAAAGAAAAACATTCTCAATAAACTAACTTTTGACTTTTATTTTTATCGGAGAAAAAGGTAATAGAAAATTCCACAGCTCCTCTGTATGAAGAAAAGGCTTTTAATTTAGAAATATTGAAATCGTAATTAATTCTATAGATAGCTCTTTTATATGAGATACCAGAGTGTAATATTATTGCATCGTTTGTTCTTAATGAAATTCCGCACAGTACGTTGATTTCCTGATTAGGAAGATTATAGAAGCTAATTAAGGCAGGAGTTAACTGCCATGCTGTTTTTTGTTTCATGAATAATAAAGAAAAATTTAATAATAAACTTTCGTTGATATCGAAAGCGCTTCCGGCATGTAATACATATTTTAATGGAAGTCGGCTTTCATTGCTTTCAGAAAGAAAGTTATTTTTTGGATTAGTGCAATGAAAAACAGCAATGCCCCCAAATGGTTTATAGAAATTGTTTCCTGTGTTAAAATAAGAAAAGCCAAAATTTACTTCGGGCATTAACCTTTTACTATACTCGAAATTTTCTCCTGTTGGTAAATTAGTATCAAATTTGCCGTTAGCATATTGTTTATCAAAAGTAAAGTTATCGGTTTTTAGAGATTTTAAAATAAACCCAAGTTGTATACCAACATTTAAATGATGATCGATGTTATTACCAATTGTTATATCATTTGCACCAGAGGCTACAAAAGAAAAAGAATTGTAAACCCTACTGCTATTATCGTTTAATATATAAGCCCCAACTCCCCATTTTTCTTGTAAATTCATATCGTACGATAGCAGGGTACTAATAAATGACTTATGAGCAACAGCATCCCATTGATTTCTGTATAAGTTTACAATTCTATAGTTAATTTCACCTTTTAGTCCTGTATATGCAGGGTTTAGAATCATAGGAGAAACATCGTATTGTGATAATTGTAAATCTTGTGCGTTTGCGATGTAAACTATTATTGTGAACATTATTATTAATAAAATTTTCATGGCTCAATTTATTTTAACAAAGTTACTTCTTGCGAAAATTTATATTTTCTATTATCGATAGTAGTTGCTTCTACTGTGCATAGGTATACTGCTATTGGTTGCTCAATTCCCTTGTATTTACCATCCCATCCAATTAAAGGATTGTCTGTTTCAAATAGCAATTGCCCCCATTCATTATAAACTCTAAATAATATTTGTTTGAAAGGGCCACCTCTAACAAATAGGGTATCGTTTATTCCGTCGTTATTAGGCGAGAATGCTGTGGGTAAAGCAGGGGGATAAATTTCCTGGCCTTTGTTGATTACTATTGTTTGTTTAACACTATCTTTACATCCGAATTCGTTTGTTACTGTTTGCGAAACAATGAATGTTCCTGGAAAGTTATACATGTGTATTGGATTTTGAGCATTTGAAGTGTTTGTATTATCGCCAAAATTCCACAACCATGTTTTACTACCTATTGATGCATCTATAAAATAAATTGGTTTACCTACTTCAAAATTTTCAGCTTGTATTGTAAAGTTTGCTACTGGTGATGGGTATATGGTTATTATTTTACTTAGAGTGTCGGTACAATTTTCCGTAGTTTTTATTATAAGGGTTACAGTATAATTACCAGCACTGTTATAAGAATGAGTTGTATTAGGTTTATTATCTGAAGTGCCATCGCCAAAATTCCAATTCCAATAAATTATATGCCCATATGGGTAATTAGTATTATCTGTAAAATGAATGGTTTCATTTTCGCAACTATTGTTAACTTCGAACGATGCTGTAACGTTAATTATAGATATTTCTTTTGTAATACTATCGATGCAAATACCAGGGGTACTTGCAATAAGAGTTACACTATATTTACCAGTATCATTATACACGTGAGAAGGATTAATTTCAAAAGAAGTAGTGCCATCACCAAATAACCATGTATACTGGTTGGGCTGTATGCCTGCAAAGGTAGTAGTATTACTAAAGTTGACTTTCTGATTTTGACAATTATAGATATAATCAAAGTTTGTGTTTAAATGTTGTAACTTGAGTTGTTTTGAAATTGAATCGGTACAAATATCTGAAATAACACTTAATGTTATAATATAAGAACCAGTATCGGCATATGTATGTAATACATTTTGTCCGGTTGAATAGGTTTGATCGCCAAAGTCCCAGTTCCACGATAGTATTTGGGTGTTTAATGCTTCTGAACTATCGATAAATTCAATAGTGTTGTTGTTGCATTCTAAGAGGTAAGTAAAGTCGGCTACAAGTTTAGCTACTTTAATAGTTTTAGTTATAGTGTCTGAACAAAATTGAGTTTTTGAAATTAGTGAAACTAAGTAATCTCCTGTTTGAGTATATTGATAAGTAGGTTCAAATTCGTTAGATTGACTTCCATCGCCAAATAACCATATATATTGTTCAGGAGTAGTACCTGCAAATGTTGTTAAATTTGTAGTGGTAATTTCCATGTTTTCACAATTATAGGTATAATCGAAATTAACTTTTAGTTTTTGTATTGTTATTGTTTTTGTAATTGAATCGACACAATAATCGGATGTTACTGTTAAAGTTACAAGATATGTGCCAGTATCGGCATATAAATGTTGAGTGTTTTGTTCAGAAGAATAAAGATTATCGCCAAAATTCCATTTCCACGATAATATTTGAGTGTTAGATGCAAGTGTACTATCGTAAAAGTTTACAGAGTTATCGAAGCAACTGTAAACATAACCAAAATTTGATTGTAGTTTAGACACTTTAATTAGTTGACTTGTAGTATCGGAGCAGAAATGAGAATAAGTAATTAAAGTAACTAAGTAATCGCCAATTTCAGAATATTGATGTGTTGGATTGTTTTCTGTTGAAGTACTATCGTCGCCAAATGTCCATAAAAACTCATATGGTTCAGCACCAACATATGTTGAATTGTTTTGAAAATATGCAGTCATGTTATTGCAGTTAAAGTTATAGGAAAAATCAGCTGTTAAAAATTGATGTGTTATCTGATATTCTATAGTATCGCTACATTTATTGTCTGAAATAATTAAAGTTACGTTATATGTTCCTGCTTCTGGATAGTTATATTCTGGATTTTGTATGTTGGCTGTATCACCATTTCCAAAGTCCCAAAGCCATTGAGTAATAGTTGAATTATATGCTTCAGAAATATCTATAAATTGAACGGTTGTTGAATTACATTGCATGTTATAAGAAAAATTAGCAACGATTTTTGATACTGCTACTTCCTTAGTAATAGTATCGGTACAATTTTGTGAATAACCTGTAATTAAAGTGATATTATAATTGCCTGCATTTAAAAACTGATGAATTGGGTTTTGACCTTGATCTATAGTATTATCTCCAAAATGCCATAAATAAAAAGTTAATGGTTTAGGCGAAATTGTACTATCGTAAAATGAAATAGTATAATTTGAACATTTATCGATATATCCAAAATTAGCTACAGGCAAGTTAAGTAAATCAATTGTTTTTGTAATGGATGATGAGCATCCCGAATCGGTGGTAACTGTTAAAGTAACATTGTAAATATTATCCGAAGGAAACAAATGTGCAGGGTTTTTCACATAGACTATAGGAGTACCATCACCAAAATTCCATTTCCAGTTATTTATTTGTCCTTCGTTGAAAAACGAATTGTCGGTAAAATAAATTGTATCTCTATAACAAGATAAGGTATTACTAAAATCAGCAGTAGGTAATGGATTTACATATATTAATTTTTCGTATGAATAACTACATCCTAAACTTGAAGTTGCAATTAATTTTACTGAATGATAACCAATTGTATTGAATGTAAATGTAGCATTTTGAGAAAAGATGTTATACATGTCGTCGATTACCCATTGCCATTGTGTAACAGTACCATAGTTTACAATGGTATTATTAGTAAATGTAACTTGCTTATTTAAGCATGCTACGTTATTAGAAAATAACGGCTGAACGGGTTTAACAAAATATATTTTCATAGTATCTTTAAGGTTGTTACATGGTGTAATGTCGTTTGTATGTAAAATGATACTTACAGAACCTAATATTTTATCGAGTTCAGATGGATAGTATATTATGTTAATGCTTTGATTGTTTGGATAAAAATAGCCAGTACCAGTTGTTGTCCAGTAAAAATTATTTACGTTTTGAATGAAACCATTTATTGTTATTTGTTCTGTTTCTAAACAAACATATTTATCGGGTCCAGCGCTTATTATAGGTTGTTTGTAAATATTTATTTGTAAAGTATCGAAACCAGCATTACAACTGCCGTTGTTAGTAGAAGTTAAAAACATTTTTATATTTTGCAGCAACGAGTCTTGTGGTGCAAAAACATAGTTTGCATTTAACGCTGTGTTAGATGGAGTAAAATACCCATTACCGTTTGTCGACCATACACCTGTTGAAGACCCACCAGTAATAAAGCCATTAAGTGTAACAAAAGGAGTATTTGTTATACATGCATTTATATCTTCACCTGCATATACAAAGGTAGTATTTGTAAATACCATTTTTAACGTGTCTGAAACAGGTAAACATGGGCCATTGTTAGTACTGGTTAATATAATTAAAACGCTACCATTTATGGTATCATTATTGCCATAATAGTATAGCGATTGCAAATTAGTAGGATCAATTATTATTCCATCACCAAGTGTTTGCCATATTCCAGTTGTTGTTATTCCAGATATGCTTCCATTAAGCTGAGAAAATTGGGCCGCAGTACATACATATTGATCGACTCCTGCATTAACATTTGGTTTCTTTACTATCGTCACTTTTAGTGTATCGGTTACAGGCAAGCAATTACCGTTATTAGTTGTAGTAAGATATAGAACAACAGAACCATTTTGAATGTCGGCTGCAGAAGGTAAGTAAGTACAGTTCAAACTTTGATTAGATGGCATAAATGTTCCTGTGCCAGAAGAAGTCCAAATTCCACCACCAGCAATTGTGATACTACCACTTAAATTAACAGCTGAGTTATTTTCGCAAACGGTTTGATCGAGTCCTGCATTTGCCGTGGGCGAA
Organism: Bacteroidales bacterium; assembly: GCA_026416095.1. Lineage (GTDB taxonomy): Bacteria > Bacteroidota > Bacteroidia > Bacteroidales > GWA2-32-17 > Ch61. The sequence continues at coordinate 20,395 of JAOAFV010000031.1, forward strand.
GGTGTAAATGTGATTTTAATTGTGTCTGAAACAGCATGACAATTGCCATTACCAGTGGTAGTTAAAATAAGTGATAATTCACCCGACGCAATTTCTTGTTGAGTAGGTATGTATGAAGTCGATAAAAGATTTGGACTTGGTAAAAATTGTCCTGTTCCACCCGACCATTGGCCTCCAGATGCTACAGTAACACTACCATTCAAATTAACTGTAGCATTATTTGCACATAATGTTTGGTCAGATCCTGCATTTACAGTTGGTGCAGGTGTTACTGTTATTTTTACTGTATCGCTAACAGGTAAGCATGTCCCATTATTTGTAGATGTTAAAACTAAATAAACCGAACCTGTGTTTAATTCTTGTTGAGATAAAGTATATATTGCATTGAGAGCATTTTGATTAGGACTAAAAGTACCATTACCATTACTCCATGTACCCCCACCAGCATATTGAACTGTTCCATTTAATTGTATACTTGGGTTATTATAACAAACAAACAAATCGGGTCCAGCGTTAACTACAGGCTTAGGCATTATTGTAATATTAACAGTATCGGTTACAGGCAAACAATTACCATTGCCAGTGGTTGTTAGTATCAATTTAACATTTCCATTTGCAATTTCAGAAGCTGAAGGTATATACACAGCGTTTAGCGTTGTTTCGTTTGGTATAAAGGTGCCATTTCCACCGCTCCATATTCCACCTGTTGCAATTGTAACACTTCCGTTAAGTTGAGCATTAGGGTTATTAGCACACACTGTTATATCGTTACCAGCATTAGCGGTTGGAGCTGGAGTAAAATTAACCTGCAAAACGTCGTAAGCAAAATTACATGCATCGGTTGCAGCTAAGACCAACGTAACCTGACCAGCATTAATATCATTATTGCCAGGAATGTAGGTTGCATTTAGTGTTGTGTTGTTTGGCACAAAATGACCGTCGCCCGAAGTTTGCCACATACCTTGTGAAGCGCCACCTGTAATTGAGCCATTTAAAGAAACAGCATTATTATTAGCGCATAGAACTTGATCTGGACCAGCACTAACTACACCTGGTTGTAGAATTCTTAATTTTAAAGTATCTGACACAGGAATGCAATTACCTACGTTAGTTGAAGTTAACACTAAATAAACGGTTTGGTTAATCGAATCTTGACTACTTATGTGATAAACAGCATTTAAAGCAGTGTTTGAAGGTGTAAAGTATCCTGTACCAGTTGTTGTCCATACACCAGTATTAGAAGCTCCATACACTACTCCATTAAGTTGAATTAATTTTTGATTGGCACATACTGTAATATCTTGACCAGCATTTACGTAAGGAGCATCGGTAATTGTTAATTTTAAGGTGTCTTTTGCGTTGTTACAGCTTACTGCATTTAAAATTAGGTATATTACTCCTGTTGCTGTATCGTAGGTTGAAGGAATATATTTAGCATTTAAAGTAGAATTATTTGGCCAAAATACACCGGTCCCTGTAGTTGTCCAGAATCCACTCGTTGCGCCACCACCAATATTTCCACTTAAATTAACAACTGCATTGTTTGCACAAACAGTTATATCGTTTCCAGCGTTTGCAGTGCCAATAGGTAAAATATTAATTTTTAGTGTATCGGTAACTGGCAAACAACTTTGGTTATTGGTAGAAGTTAAATATAAATATACATATCCATTTATACTATCTAAAGAACCAGGATAATAAGTTGCAGTAAGCGAAGTTGGGCTTGGCGAAAATGTGCCATTACCCGACGTAGTCCATATTCCCGTGGTAGTTATTCCACTTATATTTCCGCTTATACCAACCTGTAAATTATTTGCACAAATTGTTTTATCTGGACCAGCGTTAACATTAGGAGGTGATATAACATGTACTGTAAGATTATCGCTTACGGGGTTACAGTTTCCGTTACCAGTTGAAGTTAAAGTAATGGTAAATGAATTTTGTGATAATTCTTGTGGAGTTGGATAATATGTAGTTTGTAAGTTTGTATTTGAGGGGCTGAATGTGCCACCGCCAGCACTCCAAACTCCTCCGCTTGCTATTGTAACTGAACCCGATAAATTTACAATAGCGTTATTACGACAAATTGTTATGTCGCTTCCAGCATCTACTGTTGGAGCGGGTGTATAATAAATGAACATTGTATCAGATACAGCATTACATGGTCCATTTAACGTTGATGTAAGTATTAACATTGTATAACCTTGGTTTATTTCTGTTTGTGAAGGGGTGTATGTGGCTGTTAGAACATTATTGTTAGGACTATATAACCCAATACCATTAGACCAACTTCCACCACCAGCATTTTGAACTGTTCCATTTAAAACAGTAGTAGCATTATTAGCGCATTTAATTTGATCTGGACCAGCATTTACAATTGGGGCGGGTAAGAAATTTATTCTTACAACATCAGAAACCGGATTACAAGTACCATTACCTGTACTTGTTAGAGTTAATTCTACATAACCTTGCTGAATTTCTTGAGGGGTTGGGGTATATTTTGCATTTAAGTAAGTATTTGATGGGTAAAAAGTACCATTTCCACCACTCCAAATTCCACCAGAAGCATGAAGTATGTAGCCGTTTAAAGTAACTGTTGGATTATTAGCGCATGAAGTTATATCTTGCCCAGCATTAACAATAGGCGCAGGATTTATGTATATAGTAATGTTGTCCGATACAGCAAGACAATTTCCATTGCCAGTTGTTGTTGCTGTTAAGGTTACTTGGCCAGCAGCAATTTCGGCTTGGGTTGGTATGTAAATAGCATTCGGAGTGGTGTTGTTAGGTATAAATTGTCCATTTCCACCAGTCCAAATCATACCAGCCGAAACTGTATAAGTTGCATTTAGTTGTACATTTGGATTGTTAGCACATACAACCTGATCGGGGCCTGCATTTATTGTGGGTGAAGGAGTAAAATTAATTACAACATTATCACTTACAGCCAAACAGTTACCGTTTCCAGTGGTAGTTAGTGTTAAAGTTAATTGTCCTGAAGCTATTTCGCCCATTGTAGGTATATAAGAAGTTGTAATAGAATTATTATTTGGTATATACTGGCCCATTCCACCCGACCATTGTCCTCCTGTTGCTCCTATTACTGAACCATTTAAGTATACTGTAGAATTATTAGCACATAATGTTTGATCTGGTCCTGCATTGGCTATTGGTGAAGGTGTTACAAAAATTTGTACAGTATCTTTTACAGCATAACAATTACCATTACCTGTAGAAGTTAATATTAAAGTTGCTACACCATTATTTAACTCTTGTTGCGAAAGTGTATAAAGAGCAGTTAGGCTACTATTATTTGGTTGAAAATTGCCTGTTCCTCCACTCCATATTCCTCCTCCTGCATTTTGCACACTTCCCTGTAGCTGTACTGTTGGATTATTATAACAAGCAGTTAAATTTGAACCAGCATTTACGATTGGAGATGGTGTAATATAAATTTTTACTTGATCCGATACAGGATTACAATTTCCATTACCTGTAGTTGTTAAAGTTAAAGTTACACTACCATTTAAAATTTCAGATGTTGATGGAATATAAATAGCATTTAATGTAGTATTATTTGGTATAAAAGTACCACTACCACCACTCCAAATTCCGCCTGTTGCTATTGTAACTTTTCCATTTAGTTGAGCATTAGGATTATTAGCACAAACAGTAATATCTTCTCCAGCATCTGCTGTTGGAGATGGTGTAAATGTAATAGAAACATTGTCACTTACAGGATTACAATTACCATTGCCAGTAGAAGTTAATGTCAAGGTAACTCCATTTGCTATTTCATATTGAGTTGGTATATATGTAATGTTTAATGATGTATTATTAGGCAAGTAGTAACCCATACCTCCCGACCATATACCACCTGTAGCTCCAGTAATTGTGCCACTTATTTGTGTGTTAGGATTGTTTGCACATTTAACCTGATCGGGGCCAGCATTTACACTTGGTGGCTCAGTAAAAGTAATAAGTACCTCATCAGATACTGCGTTACATAAGCCATTATTTGTTGAAGTTAATGTCAAAGTTAACGAACCTGATGATATTTCTGCTTGTGTTGGGTAATAATATGTGTTTAGAGCGGTATTACTTGGAGAAAATGTTCCGCTACCACCAGTCCAGATCCCCCCACCAGCGTTCTGAACAGATCCATATAATAAAACAGTAGCATTGTTTTTACATACGTTTATATCGTTACCAGCATTTACTACAGGAGCAGGGGTAATAGTTATTACCATTTGATCAGAGACGGCATTGCAGTTACCGTTTCCGGTTGTTGTTAGTGTTAGTGTTACTGAGCCGGCGGCAATTTCAGATGCTGATGGGGTATATGTAGCGTTAAGAGTTGTGTTATTTGGGGAGAAAGTACCTGATCCGCCAGTCCAAATACCGCCGGTTGCGCCGGAAACACTACCTTCTAATTGGACGGTAGGATTATTGGCACATACGGTTTTATCGGGGCCGGCATTGGCGGTAGGGGCATCGGTAAAAGTAATTATCATATTATCGCTAACGGCGTTGCAATTTCCATTACCGGTAGTTGTAGCTGTTAGTTGTACGAAGCCGGCGGCGAGTTCTCCAGCAGTAGGGGTATAGGTAGCGGTTGGTGAAGTATTATTAGGGCTGAATATACCCATACCGCCACTCCATATAATTCCAGAGGCGCCAGAAAAGGTTGCATTTAATTGGGTTGTAGCATTGTTTTTACATTTTGTTTGGTCGAAGCCTGCGTCGACGGTGGGGGCGGGAGTAAAGGTAATGAGTACATTATCGGAAACGGGATTACAGTTTCCGTTGTTTGTTGTAGTGAGTGTTAGAGTTAGGGAGCCGGCATTAATTTCTGCTTGAGTGGGTGTATATTGTACAATTGGTGATGTTGGTCCTGGGTTAAAGGAGCCACTTCCGCCACTCCAAATAACACCACCTGCCACTGTAAAGGAACCACTAAGATTAACTATAGCATTATTAGCGCACACACTTATGTCGTTACCAGCATTAACAGTAGGAGCTGGTGTAAAAATTATCTGAACGTCGTCAGTGTCGGGAATACAATTTCCAACACCAGTAGTTATTAAATATAAAGTTAAAGATCCATTATCTATTTCCTGTTGTGTTGGGGTATAAGTTGCATTTAATGTTGTTGAATTTGGAGAAAAAGTGCCGCTTCCACCTACCCATATTCCACCAGTAGCATTTGAAACAGAACCGTTTAGTTGAAAAGATGGCTTGTTTTTACATACCGAGATATCTGCGCCAGCATTTGCTTGGGGTGCAGGTAAAATAGTTATTGTAACATTGTCAGATACAGGATAACATTCTGAAACGGAAGTTAGTGTAAGTGTTACGGAGCCATTAGCAATGTCTACTGGGCCTGGAATATAAATGGCATTTAAGCTATAAGGCGAAGGGCTAAATGTGCCATTTCCAGAAGTCGTCCATTTTCCTTGTGTTGCTCCGCCAGTTACAGAACCTGCCAATTGTACGGTTTGGTTTGCACAAATTGTTTGATCTTCTCCAGCATCGACAAATATTTTAGCAACGTACTCTGAAAAATATCCATATCTGCAACCGGTTGCAGATCCACCATTTATTAGACCCATGGCAAATAAAGATTCTGAATTTGAAACACTAAAAGCTGTATTTACTGGAATTTGTGTTGTTGTAAATGTTTTTCTTGCCGCCGACCATTCCCCATTTGTTCCGGGCACGATTTTAAAGTCAGATGGTGAAATAGAAGCTGTTGAAGGTGTAAAAGTAAAAGCATCGGTTGCTGATGTCTTTACTAAGAATGTTAAAATAAATGTTTCGGAAGAAGATCTTACAAACGCAATTTTACTACTCCCAGCACAATTTAAGGGGGGTAAGATAGCTGAGCCAAGCTCACAGCCAAATCCGGTTATATGAGTTGCAATTACAGGCTTACTTGTTTTAATATAAATAGAATTATTTATACTTGAATTTAGGCTGTCGATAATAATTTGATAAGTTTCGCCGGCTACCATTGTCTTAATGGGGTTAGTATTACCATTTAAATATACTTTAGTGTTATTGTAAAGTCCTGTGAGTATTACACTTTCTCTGCCATTATTAGCTAATCCGCCTTTAACAGCAATATAATCAGTACCAGCAATGTCGACAGGAATTATTTGGTCGCCAATTAAATCGTAGCAGCCACCTGCTGGGACGTCGTGATCGCTATCATCTTTATAAGTAATAGCAATTGGTTTATTAGATATAACAATTGCTCCTCCTGGGTGGTAAGGAGGGTATTGATAATAATGAGTAATAGGGCCACTACCATCAGGGTCGTTACCTGTTTGAGTTGTGCCGCTTGATAGGGTTTGTCCTTTATGTAAGGTATATGAAGTGAGTGTATTTGCAGGTATACCATCTAATGGTACAGGACTGTAAATCAATACGGTTGTATTATCTTCTGTAGCAATTATATCGAAACTTGCAATAGCGTAATCAATTGGTGTATTGCTAAAATGGTGGTTATAAAAATTTACATCTTTGTGCATGGGGATATAAAATTCTGTGCCGAGAGCATTTTCTCCTTTTAAAGCATAAATTTCATTGTTGTTAGCATTTGAAACTTCATAGTAAACAGTTATTTTATTAGTTGCTGAAATTAGTAAACCTGTATTTTTAATTGTGTTTGTAGGTGTAGTTTCAAGTAATGTTCTGTAAGATGTTAGATCAACTCTTTGAGAAGTATTAGCAGGAATATTGTAAATAAGAGGTGTAAAAGAGGGATTTGCAGGTTGAGAAATTGTAACTGTTGCTGGGTTATCTAATGTAGTAATTAATAAGTATAGTGGAAAATTGGGAGGATTATGATAATCAGTAACATTAGGAGGAGCAAACCAAAAGGTGGTTCCTACTTGTGCTTTTAAATTAAAAAGTAATACTAATAGAGAAATAAAAATTACCCCTTTTTTCATGTAAAAATTTAGTACCTTACATTATTTAAACGAAATAATTTAAAAAAAGTTTCGTAGGTTTACTTCAGAGTAATTTTATAGCCCTTCGATTGCAGAAAAGTTTTTATTTTTTCCTTAAAGTTACCTTGAATAATTATCTTATTGTCTTTTATTGAACCACCAGAGCAGCATAATTTTTTTAATTCTTTTTCTAATTGTAATAGATTTTCATATTTACAACTAAAACCTTCAATTATTGTGACAGTTTTACCACATCTGTTTTTTTTATCAATATAGATATACAAATTTTGATTTTTGGTATTTATTTTTTCTTCTTCTTCTTCCTCCTGTAAATAATTAAAAGCATTTTGATTTGTTGAATATACGAGTTCATACTCATTGTTTAAATGTATTGGATTACTTTTTTTATTTTTTTTATTCATCAGAAGTTATATTATTTATTTCCTTTAGAATATCTTCGAGTTCTTTTTTTAAATTCTGAAGTTTCTCGACAATAGTTATTTCGTTTTCTATATTTTCTAATTTTTTATTTTTTAAATACAATTTTGTACCATTTAGAGTCAATCCTTTTGTTTTTGTTAAGTAATAGATGTATCTTATCATTTCAATGTCTTTAGCGGTATAAAACCTGTCGCCTTTTTTATTTTTAAAAGGTTTTATAATGTTGAATTCTTTTTCCCAAAATCTTAACAATGATGGATTAACATTAAAAATTTTAGAGACTTCGCCAATTGAGTAGAAGACTTTTTCTACATTTTTTTTCTTATAAGGCATATTAATTTTAATTAGTCTAAGGAAATGCCACCTTCTTGTTTAGATAGTTCAATTAGTTCATTATATTGGCTTGGAGTTAGATCAAGAAAGAAGAAATGAATGGGATTAAGTGGTTTGCCATTTTTTATTACTTCGTAGTGTAAATGAGGCCCTATTGATTTACCAGTATTTCCAACAAAGCCAATAATTTCTCCACGTTTAACATTTTGACCAGGTTTAACTTTAATTTTACTTAAATGAGCATATCTTGTTTGGTAAGAAAAACCGTGATCAATTAATACTTGATTGCCGTAGCCTTGAATATTGTATTCAGCTATTACCACTTTTCCATCGCCTGTAGCGTACACTGGAGTTCCAGCACTGCAACTAAAGTCAATGCCAGTATGCATTTCTAAAAGATTCTTAAATATAGGATCGTATCTCATTCCAAAGTGCGAAACAATTTTATACTGATCTTTTGAATGTATAGGTATTATAGCAGGTATAGATCTCAGCCAAAGTTCTTTGTTTTTTGCTATTTCTACAATTTCATCAAATGATTTTGTCTGTATATAAATTTTCTTTGCTAATTCTTCGGTCCTTTTAATTGTAGTAATTATTAAATCTGAGTAGGTTAGATTTTCAAAGTCATCGTAATTAAGGTTTCCTCCAATTCCACCTTTTCTTATACTTTCAGAAAGGGGTTCAATTTCAAATATTGTTCTGTAAATATTATCGTCTCTATATTGGATATCTTTTAATACCTTTTCCATTTCGTTAATTTTAGAATTAAGTTCTTCGTACTTAAGAGCAGTTAATTCTAACTCGCGTTTTAATATTTTCTCTTTAGGCGAATCAAAAAAATTATAAAAAACAATTATTCCTAAAAGGGCCATAAAAAACCCGTATAAAACAAGCGAAAGTACTCTGAAAAAGTAAGATTTAAACGATCTTTCAATTTTTTCGAAAGTCAAATTTTCATAATTGATTATATATTTATTCTTAGGCATTTTTATTTTTTGCAAAAATAATAAAATAATTTTCAAAAGATAAAAAAGTCGATAATGTATTTTATTTAAAATTTAGAACAAGGTAAAACTTTTGCTTTAAATTTTTTTTCTTTTTGTAAGTTATAAAATTTATAAATTAAACTTACTTCATGTGCACCTCCAGATTCTATCGATAATGTTGAAATTGTAATGTCGTAGCTATACGCAATTTCTAAGGTTTTGTATATATACGAACAATAAATAGCTATTGCATCGTTTATTATGTAGTTGGCATAGGATTTTTTGAAGGGTATACCTCTATAAATTACACCGATACTGTAAAAAGGATTTTTATAGATAATACCAATCTCATTTTTGTAGAATTTGCTTTGATGTGTAAGTTGATTAATTAAAAGAATTACTGGGATGTCTTCTTTTTTTCCGCTTCCTGCTTTTTTTGTAAAGAAAGCATAAGCAAAATGTAATGAAGATTTTAATGGTATATAGTAATTATCGTGTTTGAATGAGTTTTCTGATTTATTGATATGTTCTATAGAAAAGCCAATGCTTTTAGAAAATGTATTGAACGAAATTCCACTTGCTAAATTAAAATAACTATCTTTTTCAGGCAGTTTTGGTTGAAGTGAGTAGTTTGACATGCGTTGTAACTGGTCGGGAAATATAAGTTTTTCAAAATTTAGTGTTCTGTATCCATAAAGGCCCCTAATTCCTATAGAGAGCCTCCATTGATAATCTACTTTTACATGATAGGAATAATTAAAACCTACATTTCTATTTCCGAAGTTCATAGATCCGGCTATATCATTCATTATAATGATACCGATACCACTGTTATACTTATAAAAAAACTTATCGTATGAAATTGAAAATGTACGGTAATTTGCAGATAACGATGGCCATTGGTTTCTATAATTTATAATGTATCTTGAATCTATATTAAATCCTGTATATGATGGATTCAAATAGATTGGATTATTATAAAATTGTGTGAAGTGTATATCCTGACAAATACTAAAATAGCAAAGACATTTAAATAATATTATTATTAATCCCTTTTTCATCTTATTAATAAAACATCTCCTGTTTTTTCTATAATTCTACCATCATTTAATTTAGCTTTAGCTTTGTAAACATAAACGTCTTGAGGACATAATTTCCCCTTATAGTAGCCATTCCATCCTATTTTAATATCGTTGGTTTCGAAGATTAACTCGCCCCATCTATTATAAATTTTCATGTTAAATTCTTCAACACCTTTTGCAATAGGAAAAAATATGTGATTATTGAAATCATTAAGATCATACATACCATTAGATTCTTCGTTTGGATTTGGTGTAAATGCATTAGGGAAATACAAATCACCTGTAACGCGTATAACTTTATAGGCAGTATCTGTGCATTGATGAGCGTTTATGGCAATTAAAGTTATAGTGTATATATTAAAATCTTTATAATAGTGAATAGGTGAAAATTCATACGATTGAGTACCATCTCCAAAATCCCATATGTAGCTAACAGCTCCAGAACTGTTATTTGTTATAACAACTGGGTCGTTTGGTAGATAATAAATATCTTTGTCGGTAGAAAATTCGGCATTTGGTATTGGATATGCATTTACACCAAGATTAAGTGTAACACTATCGCTTGCTGGTAAGCAATTACCGTTTCCTATGGTAGTTAATATTAAGGTTACTTTTCCAGAATCTATCTCTTCTTGCGATGGAATGTATACAATGTTTAATGAATTGTTCCCAGGTATATATTGCCCTGTGCCACCCGACCATATGCCACCTGTTGCTCCAGTAATTTTGCCCGACAGGTTAAAAGTTAACTCGTTGGCGCATAGGGTTATATCTGAACCCGCATAAGCTTGAGGAGGTGGCGTAACTAAAATTATTATGCTGTCTGTTTCCGGTAAGCAATTCCCATTTTCGGTCGACGTTAAATATAAAGTTATGGTATTATTGTTTAGTTCTTCTTGGGTCAAAGTGTAAGTTGCGTTTAAATAATAATTATTGGGATAAAAAGTACCATTTCCACCACTCCAATAACCACCACCAGCATTTTGAATATTTCCATGTAGTTGCACTGTCGGATTGTTATAACAAACAGTTAAATTTGGACCAGCTTCTACTACAGGTGCTGGAAGTATTGTTATTTTCACTTGATCGCTTACTGCATTGCAATTTCCGTTTCCAGTGCTTGTTAATGTTAAAATTACTTCGCCACTTAATATTTCAGATTGAGTAGGTATGTAAGTGCAGTTTAATGTAATATTATTGGGTATGAATAAACCATTTCCTCCACTCCATATTCCACCTGTTGAAATTCCAATTGTTCCGTTTAATTGAACAGTTGGATTATTTTCGCATACTGTAATATCATCACCTGCATTAACAAATGGAGCTGGAGTTATTGTTATTGTCATTTGGTCACTTACTGGGTTACAATTGCCGTTGCCTGTGCTTGTAAGAGTTAAAGTAACAATTCCTGCTTCGATCTCGGATTGTGATGGGAGATATGTTGCATTGAGTGTAGTGTTATTTGGGATAAAGGTGCCATTCCCACCTGTCCATATTCCATCGGTTGCACCTATTACACTACCTTGAAGTTGGACGGTTGGGTTGTTAGCACAAACGGTTTTATCGTTTCCGGTGTTAACAATGGGTTGGTCGGTGAAGGTTATGATCACATTATCGCTAACGGCATTACAATTGCCGTTGTTAGTGGCTGTAGCTGTTAGTTGCAAGCCGCTTGTCATTAACTCGCGTGCTGTTGGGGTATAAGTGGAATTGGGCGATGTGTTATCGGGGTAGAAG
>JAOAFV010000043.1 GCA_026416095.1 Bacteroidales bacterium
TAACAATCGGTGGCTATTACAGAGTAGGCGATGCTCTAGTATTACTAACACAACTGGATTGGGATCAATTTTCGCTTGGACTATCGTACGATGTAAATCTCTCCGATTTAACTAAAGCTACCAACAGCTTCGGAGCATTCGAAGTAACTGTAAAATTCGTTCCTATTAAGCCTACCACTTCTAATAAGTTATTATAAAGAGTAAATTATTAGACCTTTGCAAAACCTTTTGTAAAGGCTTCATATTCTTCAAGTAGTTACTATATTAAGCTTAAATAGTAAAAAACTTGTTTTCAAAGATTTTTATGTTCAATTATTTAACTTTCTCTAATGCAATTTTTACATTTTCTAGTAAAGATGATGTTGAAATATTATTGCCTACCGCCTTTATCATCCATAATTGAGGTGTTAAGCGCCCTTGGGTATACATTCGTAAAATTTCATTAGCAAAATTTTTATTTTTTATGTAATCTTCGATTTGATATTCAATAATGTGACCAAGTGGATAAGCATGTAAATATAGTGGTGCATTAATCATATGAGAGTAAATTGCTAGTATTGGTTCGTCTTTAATATTAAAAACAGGATAATAATATTTATTCCATATGTTTTTTGCTATACTAATTACTTTTTCTTTTAATGCTTCTGGGTTAACAGATGGGTTGGCATACATGTATTTCCACATTTCTATATCTACTAATGCTACGCCAATTATTTCGTACAACGACCATGCAATATCTAGAATATTTAAGTATTCTTTCTGAGGAGTATTATCATTAATATCGATTAAGTTAAGGTCTCTTTTTTGAAACAGAAAAGCACAGGCTTCGGTAAATGCAGTATTTGGTACTCCTCTCAACATATAGTAATCAACATCATATAACGACAAAGTTTGTTCGACATTATGTCCCAATTCGTGAATGGCAATATTATAGCCTTTATAATCCATTCCATCGGCATTTATGCGAGTTCTTAAGTGAGCAACATCGCCTCGCATTTCACTACCCCATGCATGTCCTGCCCCTCTTGCCGGTTCCACAACAATTTTAGAAGCAATATATTCAGCTTTCTCTTTATTAAAACCAAGTTTGATTAATAAAGTTGGCATGTACTTTGCAAATGCTTTGTTATCTGGAAATAACGATTTAGTTTTCTTTGAAAGCTCGTCTTGCGAAATAGTACTTCTTGCTTTAAATCCATCGTACCATATATCGAAAGGTTCTAGTTTACGGTTTAATCGTTGCGAAATAAGTTTGCCTATCTGTTTCATAAGTGGAGAAGAAATATATTCAATAAATAACTGTTCGATTTGTTCTACTGGTATTTCTGTTTCTGCTTCAAACTTTCTTTTAATATAAGTATTATGGAATTTATCGTATTTATCAACTTCTTTAATTGCCCTAAATATATTTATTATATGTTCATACCTAACATTTGGTTCACTTTTAAAATTTATCTCCTTATTACTTTGGTCGTAAACTTTATTTTTAAAAGGATCCCATAAATAATTTTTATTATTAATCACCTCAGAAGGTATTGTTTGGCAAATAATGTGTTTCATTACCTGATAAATAGTTTTTTGTTTTTCATATCCATTTTTATTATCGGCATAAGAAGCTTTAATTTCATCACGTAGATTCCAATGCGAAATAAGTTTCATATCGGACGGGAATAGAATTTCTTTATTTTCGCTATAAACATTACCCATATATATATTATAATTGGCAATATAATTATCGGCCTTGGCAATGGCTTCGCTTATTTTTTGTTCAATTTCGGCAGGTACTAAAGAAGTAAACAAATCGCCCATTCTCGCATATGCCCATTGAAGACGTGTCCAACTTTTACCCATTAAATTTTTTTCATCGAGCGAATAAGTAGGAAAATTGAGCATAGTAATATGGGCAATTTTATTTTTAAACATATCTTCTTTAAAATGCGACGATACTGAATAACCACTAAATATTTCATCAATAGGTAATAATTCTTCAGAGGTTAAATGTGTTGGTTTCAGCAATTCAATTGTTATTTTGTTGAAGTGACCATAAATAGTTTCAAAATTTTTTGAAAGACGCATAAATAACTTGTATTGATCACTATCAGATTTTGCATAATAGGTAAAACAAAAATTTTTGAATTCTTCGTTGTCAGAATTTTCCCAAAATGTGGCTAATTGTTTTACACCTTTTTCGATTTGCAGTCTACAATGCTCTCCTCTAATTTTAATTAAACTATCAATTACGTACTTAATAGTTTCAACTGAAATTTTCTCATTGAAAGTTTCTTTTGCTACTTCTTTTTTACTACATCTCATAAAACCAAAAATTAAAACAAAAATAAATGGAATTGAAAAAACAATAGTTTTCATAACATTTTATGTTTTTAAAAATAAATTTTCATTTAATGGCTGTTTATTAAAATGTAATAATTCGCTTAATAGGTATTGATAACTGTTTTTTTGAACAGAATAAAAGATTGAGATGTATAAGAAATCGGTAAAGAAGGTTTTAATGTTGTTTTTTGTAGCAAAAATTTTCATTTCACAAATTGTATAGATTTCGTCTTGAAAAATCGGATATTTACTTAATACAGTGAATACTGAATATTTACCATCGATACCTGTAAAATAATTTTGTAATGGGCTATTATTTGTATCGTGAATTTGAGAAGGTATTTTTATTTCAATTTTATATAGCTGTTCAGGTGCTGTACCTGAATTTTTAATTAATATTTTAGGATAAAAAGTTAAACTTGTTAGCTCACCATTTTCGTATATTGGAATTCCTTGAGTATTAATTATACCAACTAATTCAAGAGATGGTTTTGATTGCGTAAGGTACAAATTTCTAATTTCGTACTCTTTCATTATAGTAGGATAATTATTTCTTAAGAAGTAATATCTTCCGTCAAAAGTCATACAAGGTTTAATTGGATTTTTTAAGTTTATTAATATCACGCCTTTTTTATGTGTTATTTCAATAAAATCAATTTGAAATTCACGAGGAGTTGGAAAAATAGATGTTTCAATAATTGTTTTCAGATGTGGAATAATATCTTCACTGAATTCAATATAGTTTATTTCTGAAGCCCTGTGTTTTTTTGTCTTTATTCCAAGTAAAATTTTTTTGCAAGAAGAATTAATTGCAGCACATATTAAACTTGCGAATTTTTCTTGATTTTTTATAGTAAAATTTTTTATAATATTACCATCATTAAACAGAAGCACCTCCGACGATAATGCATTAAATTGAATAAGATTTAAAATATCTGTTTTTGTCATTATTATTCAAAATTAATTTCAGAAAGTGAATAAAACCTATCTACATGAAAACCTTTTTCAGATTTTGCAAGAGTACATACTTCGTGAAAACTATCATGTTCGAAAAATAGGAACCAATTTTTAATGTAAGCTTCGTTTAGGAAGTCGGTTTTTTCTTTTAACAATAATTCAGGATTATTATCATAAGCCGAAATCCATGTTAAAGGAACATTTGCCGAAGTTGGAACTAAATCACAAGGTATAGCAAGAGTCTTGTCGTTGCCATGTATAATTATGCTTAACATACCTTCAGTATGCCCATTATATATTCTTACTTCAATGCCTGGAAATAACATTTGATTTTCAGTTATATAATTCACAACATTATACTTTTTTAGTGGTATAAAATTTTCTGTTATGTATGCTGCTTTTTCTCGTAGATTAGGATTTAGAGCTCTATTCCACTGTTTCTCACTTACCCAATAAATTGCATTTGGAAAAACTGGAACAAGTATTTTATTCTCGTTGTATTTTGTAGCTCCACCACAATGATCCCAATGTAAATGTGTGAGTATAACATCTGTTATATCAGTTATTTTGTATCCATTTTTTTCTAACGATTTGTAAAGATTAGTATCGCCACTTATATAAAAGTAAGAACGAAATTTACTGTCAAGTTTATCGCCAATGCCACAATCTATAAGTATCCTGCGATCGTTTGTTTCTATAAGCAAACACCTGTTTGCAAGATTACACATGTTATTTTCGTCGCAAGGATAAACTTTACTCCATAACGATTTGGGAATAACACCAAACATTGCTCCACCATCCACTTTAAAATTTTCGGTTTCTATCACAATAAGTTTCATAAAAAAGTAATTTGTTATGTTAAAGCAAAAATATAACAATATCCATATATAAAAAAAGATAAAAAGATATACAATTAATTTTTAACATGTGCTAATTGTTTCATTATAGTATTACAAGGTGTCTAAAATGCTAATAGGTAAAAATTTTACTTCAAAATATTAAATTTTGCAGGCTTCATACACATATTGCTTGATTTTAAACGAGTTAAAGTAAATTTAGGATAACCCAAAGCAAAAAATATAAACAATAATTACTTCTTCTAAACTTAATCTAAATCATTTACTAAATATATGGCTTAGTAATTTGTTAAATATAATAACTAAGCGAATTCAAATGACCTAAAATTTATAAATTCATACTGTTCACAATCACCTTACCATCATTAGTATAAAGTTTTAATATAACTTTATTAATTTGATTTTTATTGAGTTTAATTTCATAATAACCATATTCGTTCGCAACAGGATTTTCGATCTTTTTTATTAGCTTATAGGTATCATCAAAAATTTCGATTGTTATTAAATCTTTATATTTGTTTGCTTCGATATATATTATTTTTTCTTCTTTATTTTGTTCTTCTGGTATTACACTTTGTTCTTGTTTTCTTTCATTTATATTAGTTCGTACTAAAATTTTTTGATTATTATGTATAATTAGCTCAGACTTGCTTTTAAAATTTTTATTAACTTGTGCTATTGTAGGAAAACTAAAAGAATTTTGTGGTTGAGCAATCTGAAGTACGTAATCATGTTTCATTATTTTTTGCTTATTAGAATAAACCACAGTAAGACTAATAATACCAATACCCATCAGTATTACTATAGTGTTTAATATGAATGCTTTATAATTTATGTAATAAATATACTGTGGAATTGATTTTTCAACATTATGCCATATATTCTCTGGTGGACTAATTTCGGCATCAGCAAATTTTTTTCGTAATAATTCTTCGAAAGTAATATTATTTGTTTTCATAATTTATAATTTTTAAGCTATTAAGTTTTTCGATTATGTAATTTTTAGCCTTGCAGTATTGAGCTTTCGAAGTTTTTACAGATATATCGAGCATCTCAGCAATTTCTTTATGAGAATAGCCTTCAAATACATAAAGGTTAAAAATGATACGTTTACCTTCTGGTAACTCTTGAATTATCTTTATTATTTCTTCAATGTTAAGATTTGTAATACTTTCTTCCATTAAATCTTGAGTATCGTCAATATTATCTTCATAGTCGGCATATTCATACTTATATTTCAAAAAATTCAAAGCTGTGCGTACAACTATTTTTCTTATCCAACCTTCGAGAGAGCCTTTATATTTGAATGTGCCTAAATATTTAAATACTCTAATAAATGCTTCTTGAAGAATGTCGTTTGCATCGTTTTTGTTGCCTGCATAACGTAAACACACAACATACATCTTTGGTGCAAAGGTTTTGTATAGTAAGTTTTGAGCTTCTCTATTGTTATTAAGGCATTCTTTTATTATTTGTCTTTCATTAAATGTCATTTTTTATTTAGTTTATTTTTCTTAAAATACAAAAATATAAAAAACTTCTCTATAGTTTTAATTATTAACATAATTGCCAATATTATATATAACACCTTGTAAAAATTAACATCTGTAACTGTACTTATTAATTGATATAACATAAATTTTATATAAAGTTTATAAATTTATTTCTTAATTCTTCTACTTTTTTCATCCAATAAGTTATATTTTGTTTTAATGGTTTATTGAAAGAATCGAAAACATCGCACTCAATTGTTAAAACATTATCTTGCTTATACACTTTGTTTGGAACCAAGTAGAATTCGTCTTCGCATATTAAAAATAATCCCAGTACATCGCAGGCATCGATAGTAAAAAATCTTCTAATTTTTTCTTTCTTTACTATTGTTTCTTTTTCGTTACCATAAATATCATAATATTTTAATTTTATTGTTTTCATACATGTATTTTTAAAAATATTATACTCATTATTGTTAAAATAGGCTTATTCAGGTATACAAGAAGCAAAAAAAATATTACAATAAAATTTAGGAAAGAAATAATAGCTATTATTTCAGAAATCTTAAAATTATTTTTTAATAACAAATGGTGTAAATGATCTTTATAAGGCAAGTAGGGTGGAATTTTTTTAACAAGCCTTGATATAGTAACCCTTACTGCATCGATAAATGGTAAAAACGTAACACTGCTTAGCAATAATAAAAAAGAAGTTTTATTCTTAATATAAACAGAATTTGCCTGAAACAAAAATGTTTCGAGTATCACTGCTACAATCCAAAAGCCAATAATTTGTGATCCTGTATCTCCCATAAAAATTTTTGCAGGAGTTATATTAAAGTACAAAAAACCAGCAACAGATAAGGATATAATTACACATGTAACGAAAAGATGAAAATTACCATAATGAATGTTAATCATTCCTAAAAACAAAAAATTTATAATTGCTAAAACACTTGCAAGCATATCTATTCCATCTATAAAATTGAAAGCGTTTATAAAAAATATTATTGAAATAAACACGATAATATATTGAAAGATTGATGGTATAAAACATAATCCAATTTTTTCAAAAATAACATTAACATCTATCGTTACTAACCATGTAGTAGTTGCTAAGCATTGAAAGAAAAGCTTTTTATGCCACGATAATCTATAAATATCATCTATAATGCCACCTATTATTAATATAAAAGTGGCAATAATAAAATGAATGTCAACATCAATACCTGAAAGATAAATACCTACAAAACATGCTAAAGAGAATGCAACACCACCTAATGTTGGTGTTTTTTCTTTATGAAGTTTTCTACTATCAGGAATATCATATATGTTAAATTTTTTACTTAATTTAATCAATAAAAAAGTTAATATAAAACTTACCAACAATGTTGTTAAGAGAGCAATTATGATTTGTTCCGTGAAATTAATGTTAATGCTTTTCATACTTGTCATTCGAGTCCTAATTTCTTAATAAAAAGACCTTAAATTTTAAGAAAAGGTTTCCACAATTTTTTGAAAATATTTTATTGTGAGTTTAATATTTCTATGAATTTTTATTTATGCGTCCTTTTAGCAGAAAAATATTTTTTAAATAAAAAGTTTTCACAATACAACATTTTACAAAAACTGTAAGTAGATTGTAATATTTGCTTCGTTAGTAACAAATTTTCATGAATCTTATTTGCAATATAGAAAATAATATTTTTTTGTATTATTTGATTTATTTAAAATAAAAACAGTTTTTAAAGTAGAATTAAATTTGTTATCTTTTAAATAAAAAAACACAGTTATCCTTTACTCAATAAACAGAAAATTGAATATTATTTTTAGTAAAGTAATTAAATTAGTGAAACTAAGTTTAAAGCATCAATATTGCTAAAGCTATAAATTTAATATGAGTCTTCAAATAAAAATCGCTTTTTTAAATTAGTCTTTTTACTATAAAATTATCATTTACTTTTTGTAGCAATATGATACCAGGTTTTTGGCCTTCATTGAATGAACCATATAGATTTTCAACTTTTAATGCTTTTGCACCATTAAAAGTAGCTGCCTTTAATAATATTTTTAAATCCACATTTTCATAAGCTTTCAACAAAAGGTTAATTTCATCAATAATAGATAAATTGTTGTTACTTGCTAAACTATCGGTTCCTATACATATTCTTTCTGAATTTTCAAACAAAAATTCAGGAGGTAACTTTTTCGATAGTCTTAAATTAGAATTCGGACATATTACAAAGTAAGGATCATTAAAAGTATTAAGTATTTCATAATAGTAATTTTTAGAAATAAAAGTATTATGAACAAATAAAATTGTATTGCATTTGGGTAATTGCTTTATGAAAAAATAGGTAGCATTGTTTGTTTTTTTATTTAAGTGTGCCCACGCTGTATGGTTTTGATATTTTTCAAATAACTTATTTTCTATAGAAGATTCGAAAACATGAATAGAAAAAATATTTTCACTATTTACTATTTCTTTTACTTTTTCAAGTAGCGAAAAACTAACAGAGTAAGGAGCATGAATTGTAAAATATGAGTTGTCAAACATTGTTTCAATACTTTTGCCTTTTTCAATAATTTGATTAACAGAGGTGGTCTCTAATCCATATAATTCTATGAAATTAACATAAAAAATTTTTGAATTTTTTTTCACATTAGCCGTTAAATCGGTATTTACAATATCGGCACATACACTAATGCCATTGTTATACATTAGTATATCTGCTTCTTTGGTAAGGGTTTCGTTATATTCGGTTTTTCTATTGACATGTTTAATTTTTTCAATAAACTCCTCTAAAGAACATACATTATTAAACCTTTCTTTTAAAAATGATAACTCAAGATGGCAATGAGCATTAACAAATGCAGGACTCAATATGCCTTTTAATACAACGTCTGTCTTTTTTGCCTTATCAATTCCAACAATTTTATTTTCATTAACTAATATTGTTTTACCTTTAATAAAATCATGACCATCAAATATTATTTCCGAAGAGATTCTTTTCATTGCAAATAAAGAATTAACTACATTTTATAATTAAATATAGAGCTTTTTTAGGTAAATATATAAATTTTCGATAAATAATTTAAAAGTT
>JAOAFV010000020.1 GCA_026416095.1 Bacteroidales bacterium
ACCTTCTATGGCTAAAAAGAACCTTCAAAATTACAAAATTTGAAAGCAAATCACAACCGAAGAATGTAAAACGCAGTGTGACAATAAGCTAAAAAGAACCTTCAAAATTACAAAATTTGAAAGCAAATCACAACCTAAAAACATTAGTACTAACGATAACTAACAAGCTAAAAAGAACCTTCAAAATTACAAAATTTGAAAGCAAATCACAACAGTCTTTTTTTAACAGCAATAATCCTAAAAGCTAAAAAGAACCTTCAAAATTACAAAATTTGAAAGCAAATCACAACCATCGAGCGCGTTCTTCGACGAGCTCAGAGGCTAAAAAGAACCTTCAAAATTACAAAATTTGAAAGCAAATCACAACGCAGATTACGTTGCAAGCTTAATTGACAGGCTAAAAAGAACCTTCAAAATTACAAAATTTGAAAGCAAATCACAACAAAGAATTTTCGAGCGTTAAACCTTCTATGGCTAAAAAGAACCTTCAAAATTACAAAATTTGAAAGCAAATCACAATTAAAGCACTAATAAATATACAAAAATATATTAACAAAAATGTAAAAAATATTTTTTTTCATAACAGTATTTAATACCTTTGAAAAAAAATTAGTATGAAAAATTTACATTTATTTTTAACCATTTTAATTTTATCGGCAATAATTAGTTGTAAAAAAGACCGGAAAGAAGACGAACCAACTCCCTCAACCCCAACTACAACAATTAGCATACCAGTAATAGGAGGTTTCGTAACCGATGAAAATGGTAATGCTCTGAGCGACGTAATGGTACAATTCGGTAACTATATAACTACAACAAACTGGAATGGCGAATTCATAATAGAAAATCTAACTTCGCAAACATCAAGAGCTGTAATTAAATTCTTTAAAAGTGGCTACTTCGACGCTTATCGAACAGTTATTACAGAAAATGGCAAGCCTATTATAATAAATGTCGCTATGATAAACGAAAATAGCCCCATTGCCTCAACAAAAAATTTTTATGCAAATACTGCCGACTCAGTAATATTAAACGACGGAAGTATTATTTCTTTCCCACCTAACGCCTTTATTAAATCCGATGGTTCATTATATTCTGGCTTAGTTACCATAAAAACATGCTATCTCGACCCTACCACCGATAACTATGCCTTATTATCATACGGAGGCCCAGATAACTTAGGCATAAACTCTAACAATAACCAAGTTTATCTTACCCCTATAAAAGCCCTAATTATATCTATAAAAGACGAAAACGGTAACCCTTTACAACTCGATACCTTAAATAATAAAAAGGCTACCATAAAATTTGCCATACCAAACGACTTGCTTGCCAATGCTCCCAATAGCGCTCCAGTATGGGTATATGCTCCAAATAACGGTGTAAAACTATATAGAGGCGACGCTAATAAAGAAGGAAATGCTTATGTATGCCAAGTCGGGCATTTCTCGCATTGGAGCTGCGAATTACCATCAAGCACAAAAGCTACCATTACAGGTAAAGTTTATAAAATAATTTCGGGGGTAGAATACAAAGGCGCTGGAATTCCAGTAAAAGTTGGTAATTCTATTGTATTTACCGATGTTAACGGCACATACAGAGCTTCTGTTCCAGCTCAACAAAATATAAATGTATCTATTAAATGTCCTGGAATAAATGAAAATTATTCCGTTTTAACCCAACCAAACCAAGTACATACCATCAATTTCGATATTTCAAACCTTGCATATGTGTTTTCTGCAACCATCAAAAAAAATACAGGCGAACTCGTCTCAAACGCTCTAATATCATGTAGTATGTACGACCAAAATTACAATGGTTATCATATACTAACTTACCCAAATTCACAAGGTGTGTTTTCCTTATTTAAAGCCATTGACCTTCAACTAATTTTCTTGGACATTAATATAAAATCAGGAAAATCAAAAAGAGATTTATTCTTTATGGGTAGTAATATGAATAACGATTTAACCGGCGAAATTATTTGGCTTCCTGGCCGAACTTATTTCAAAAAACAAAATTCTACCTTATTCGACTCAAATATCGACGATGTTAGCGCATCCTCTTCTAAACAAGGACAATCTATAAGTTTTAATTTTTCAAACGAAAGTCAAACAAATTCTTACTCTCTTTATTTTACTACAGATACAAATATAACACAAGGTTCATTACTTAGTGGTATTCAAATTTCATTTCACGATGGGCAATCACAAAAAACACTCTCAGGCGATTTGAAAATAACAAAATTTATTAATTCTACTTTCGGACTTATTGAAGGATATTTTATTAATTTAAAAGACAGTCAAAATATAAATTACGAATTTAATTTTTCGTCGGCTTATGTAATTGAATAATTAAAAAAAATTACTTATGATTTTAAATTTACTAATAGGCTTAGTTTTACTTATTATTTCAAACGAAAATGTATTTTGTCAGGCAACTCAAAAAGATTTTACTCAACAAATTTCTTTTTCCTTTTGTAAAAGCAATATTAAAACCCTAATTCAATATTTTAACAATAACATCGAAATATACTATAATAACTCTTCACAGATCTATAGCAAAACACAAAGCGAAAATTTTTTTAATCGTTTTTTTCAAAAAAATATTCCTTCAGAATTCATAATTATTGAAGATAACAAGAAAGATTTTTTATTAGGCAATTTATATACGTCTGAAGGAATATTTAAAGTAGAAATTTATTACCATAAAGAAGGTAAAACTTATAAAATAAATCAAATACGCTTTGTAAAAATGGAGTAATGTTTAACCTAAAAAAGTTTGTTTATTTAGCACTAAAAGAAGATACTGGTAAAAAAGATTATACTTCATGGGCAATTATTGAGAAAAACAAATTGTCTGATGCTGTTTTATTAGTTAAAGAAGAATGTATTTTAGCTGGATTACAAGTTTTTTACGATATTTTTAAAATTTTAGACCCAAATTGTATAATAGAACTTTATTACACCGATGGGCAATATTGCAAAGGCAACAAGCAAATAGCAGCAAAAGTTACAACTAATACTCGCATTTTACTCCAAGCCGAACGGTTAGTACTAAACATTTTACAAAGAATGAGTGCAATTGCAACTAAAACCAGTAAATATGTTGAAGCCGTAAAAGATACAAAAGCAAAAATTCTTGACACACGAAAAACAACCCCTCTATTCAGATACTTCGAAAAACTTGCTGTAACTATAGGAGGAGGGTATAATCACCGCTATGGATTATACGACATGATTTTAATCAAAGATAACCACATCAGTTGCGCCGGTAGTATTGAAATAGCTATGAAAAAAGCTCTTGATTATATAAACAGAAAAAAACTAAATATTCCCATTGAAATAGAAGCCAGATCACTAAACGACGTTGAAACAATAATAAAAATTGGGGGAGTAAATCGTATAATGCTCGATAATTTTTCAGTTGAAGACACAAAAAAGGCCGTTGATCTTATTAATGGTAAATACGAAGTCGAATCAAGTGGTGGCATTAATCTTAATAACGTACGCCATTATGCTATGTGCGGCGTTGACTATATAAGCGTAGGCGATCTTACACATACAATAAAAGCTATTGATATTAGTTTAAAGGTTATTAATTAACAATGCCTAAAATTTTTAGTAAACTCTATAGATTACTTTTTTCTTTTATCAATAAACAATTATCAATTATAAGAAAAATTCTTGAACAAGTTAAAATACCTTTTTTCGAAAATAAATCATTATTCGAAATAATTTCGTTTTTTTATTTAAACGTTTCAAAGGGAGCAATAACAATTCGCGCTGCCTCTATATCTTACAACTTATTTCTTTCTCTTATTCCAGCTTTAATTTTCCTGTTTACTCTAATAGCATATATTCCGGTCCCTAATTTAGCAAATTATGTAGTCGATCTTTTAAAAAATATTATGCCCGATTATGCATTTAAAACAATCCAATCTACTGTAGCCGAAATTTTAACAAAAAAATATTCTACACTTCTTTCTATAGGTTTTCTCACAACTATTTACTTTGCAAGCAATAGCATGACATCTTTAATTTCTGCATTTAATGCAATTTCGCACCTTCATGATACTCGTCCTTGGTGGCAACAGCGTATTGTTGGTATCTTATTATTATTTGTTTTCTTTATCTTATTTTTAATTGGTTTTTTAGTATTAGTTCTTAGTAACATAGTCCTAAACTTTTTACAAACAAAAGGCATATTAATAAAACAGTTGTATGTATTCTTACTTATTGTAGCAAAATGGTTAATTGTTACACTTTGTTTTTTCCTTGCTATTTACATTTTGTATTATTTTTCGCCTAAAAGAAAATTAAAATCACGATATATTGCAGCAGGCGCAATAATGGCTACCCTGTTTTGTATTGCTATATCGTTAGGTTTTTCATACTATGTAAGTAATTTTGGCAAGTACAATGTAATATATGGTTCGCTTGGAGCTTTGATAGTTCTTTTGCTATGGATATACTTTAATGCTTTATCTTTAATAGTGGGATACGAATTCAGCTGGTCACTATCGCTTGCTGGCAAAGCAAAAACAAAAGAAACTACTTAAGTAACGCTCTTACAGGATCTATTCCTAGGTAACTGTTTTCTTGAATAGCTTTTAGTACAGCTCCACCGCCAGTAAAAATATAATAGCGTGGGCTATCTAATGCTACAATATATAAACCTGGCAAAAGGCGTTTCAATTCTTGTAAAGTATCGCCACCCCCATATAGCTTCACCGACTCAGGGCTCTCGTCTATAAGTTCATCTAAAGCAATGGTACCTTCATAAAAATGTGGCATTAATCCCATTACAGCATTAACAAATATTGTTTTTGATTCATGAAAAATTTTAACAATTTGAGGATCCTTAAAAGACTCTGCAGAAACATCTAGAACGTAATTCAAATTTTGTCCTTTTTTAAGATCTTTAATATTATGAATTCTGTATTTCCCTTCAATTTTCCCTTCAATAGTATCTGATTCAACAATATAAGGGCATTCTATAATTTTATGACTAAAAGGTTTTGCAAATTCAACAAATTTTTTTGCAAATTCTATATCTTCCGGTTCAACTCCTGCAATCTTTATATCGTATTTTGCACATAGATATGCATTGTAAATAACTCCTCCCAACATCAAATAATCTGCTTTCTCGATCAATGCAAACAATGGCTCAATTTTTGTGTCAAATTTTGCTCCTGCTACTACAGCCAAAAATGGTCTGGTAGGATTAAATATTCTGTTAAGATTAATAAGTTCTTTTTGCATCAGAAAGCCTGCGTAAGAAGGTAGATATTTATTAACCCCTACAGTTGAAACATGTGGTTGCCATGAACCAAAAGCATCATTGACAAAAATATCGGCAAGCCCAGCTAATTGTAAAGCAAAACGTTCTGCCTCTTCTCCTTTGGCCTCTTCACCTCTAAACCAACGTGTATTCGGAAGGTAAATCATATCTATTGTGCCTTCCTTCAATTGTTTTATCATCAAATTAATCGATGTTTCTATACCAAAGTAACCATAACTGTCTTTTGTAAACTCAGGAACACCAATTTTAATATGAAGTTTATTCTGCAAATACTCTACTATTGGTTTTACCGATGTATCGTCAGAGATGTTAATTTCGCCAGTTTTTTTATTACGCGGACGCCCTACATGCGTCATTAAAATTATTTTACCTCCCTTTGCATTAATATAATATAATGTCCCTAAAGTGGCATCAATTCTATAAGGGTCGTGTATTACTCCTTTTTTTACAACATTATGGTCAACTCTAACAAGAACTACTTTATCTTTAAGATTAGCTTCTTGTATTCCTCTTATAGGCAATAAGTTTTCCATAGTTTATTTATTTTTTCTAACATCTTCATTATGAGCTTTTCGAATTGCTGCTATACCCGGCAATTCCTTGCCTTCTAGATATTCCAACATTGCGCCCCCACCAGTAGACACATAACTCATTTGATCAGCAAGATTATACTGATTGATAGCTGCAACAGAGTCGCCCCCACCAACAAGCGAAAAAGAACCACTTATTGTAGCAGCAGCTACTGCAATTGCAATTGCTTTGGTTCCTTGGCGAAACTTCTCAAGCTCAAATACTCCCATTGGCCCATTCCATAATATAGTTTGGCTATTGTTTATTATTTCGGCGAATCTACGCCTAGTTTTTGGCCCTATATCAAGCCCCATCCATTCATCTGGAATATCATCGGCCGGTACTACTTTTATATCAGCTTCATTTGTAAAACCGTTAGCCACTACCGCATCGGTTGGTAAATACAAATTAACTCCTTTTAACATTACTTCTTGTATTATTTGCTTTGCAACATCGAGTTTATCCTCTTCATAAAGCGAATTTCCTACTTTTCCCCCTAAAGCTTTTAAAAAAGTAAATGCCATTCCTCCTCCAATTATTAAATTATCAACTTTCTGTAACATATTTTTAATAACACCAAATTTTGTACTTACCTTTGCACCTCCAATAATTGCAGTAAATGGGGGTGTACTATTATATAATATCCTATCTAAGTTTTTAATTTCGTTCTCCATTAATAATCCAAAGTAAGCATTACCATTAAAAAATTTAACAATTGTAGAAACTGAAGTATGATTACGATGCGAAGTAGCAAAAGCATCGTTTATATATATATCTGCTAGCGATGCTAATTCTTTTGCAAAACCTTCGTCGCCTTTTTCTTCCTCAGGATAAAATCTAAGATTTTCTAATAAAGCAATTTCGCCTGGCTTCATTTTTCCGCATACTTCAAATGTCTTAGGCCCAAATAAATCGCGTGTAAAAATAACATTCCTACCAACATAGGTAGATAAAACCGGCACAATTGGTGTAAGTGAATAATCTGATTCATACCCATTTGGACGACCCAAATGCGTCATTAAAATCACCGACCCACCATCATTTAAAACCTTCATTATTGTAGGCAACGACTCTCTAATTCTTGTGTCGTCCATTACTTGACGATTATGATTTAACGGTACATTAAAATCTACTCTTATTAATACCTTTTTCCCTTTAAAGTTAATATCTTTTATGGATTTCATTATGCTAAATTTTTTACAAAGATATAAAATTTTTATGAAAAAACAACTTAAACATATGTTTAAAAAGTTATCATCTTAATATTTAAGAGATAACTCTTTGTATTTTCTTTTTTTTACTATATATTTGTAAAAAATTTTTAATGCTATTAATTTTTTTTATAGCATTATTTTTTTCATTATCGTTAAAATCACAATATTTAAACCCAGGAGGGTATCCTCTAATCACTATACCTACAGAATCATATAAAACCTTAGACCATGCCTCGGAAGGAATTTTAATAACAATAGATACCACTATATTTCATTTCTTTAGATTAGACCCTGGAATAATGGGTAATCATACTGGAAATGGTGGAAGACTAGTAATGCGATACTCTTACGATAAAGGAGATACATGGTCGGAACTAAAAACAATATTTAACAGCCCATACGACGATAGAAATGTAAATGGTGGCTTAGTTCAAAACAACACAATCTTGCTAAACTTTAGAATCTACGATGCTCCTCCTCAAATTCATAAGGGGTATTATTATATCTATAGCACCAATAAAGGCGAAACATGGAGCGATACTATAAAAGTCAATACTTTAGGGAGATCTTCCGATACTCATAAAATAATTGGAAACGACGAAATTGGTTACTATAATGCAATATATGCATACGATTATTGCGAAATATGGCACAGTTGGAATGGGGTCGACTGGGATAGCATTGTTTATATTTTTGATTATCGAAATGATCCATTAATAAACTTTTCTGAAATTTGTTTTGAGTACTTAGGTAATGGGGTATTTTTAGGATTATTCAGAAACGAAAGTAATATACCTGGTCAGCGCGGTTATTATCAGGTAGAATCGTACGACTTCGGAAAAAGTTGGACCCACCCCGAAATAACTAATATTTGCGATGGCTTTTATTGTGTATCGCCTTGTTTATTTTACGATAAAATTCATAACGATTTATGGATAATAGCTTGCGACAGACGAGGGTTGAACACTTTCGGCCATTACGACGATGCTATATGGCTATATAAAATGTCGCCAGATGAAGTACTTCAAAACCCTAAAGGGTATTATCCCTTTTTAGTATTTCAAAGACCCAAACCATCGTTTCTTAGGTTTTATGGATATCCTTCATACACTAAATTAGATAATGGCGATTATTTAGTAATTTTTACTGAGTGTGAATACAGAAATTCTTCAAAAGGTGAATGGGCTTATCTTTATCAGTTTAAAATTTTATATAGTACTGGTTTTGTTAACGTAAAAAGCGAAAGCCTTTCGTCTAACGAAGTTTTTATTTTCCCTAATCCTGCTTACGATGTAATTAACATAAGTTTAAATAATACACATGCTTACCAAATAAAAATTTACAATCAGCTCGGAGACCTATTGCTTTCAAGAAATATCGAAAATCACTTAAATGTTGCTGAAATTAATTTGAAATCTTTACCTTCTGGCTTTTACTACTGCGAGATAATAACCAATAAAGGATCAATTATAAAGAAATTTATCAAAAAGTAATAATTTATCCTTTCTTTAATATTTATTAACATTCATTTCAAAATATTTGTTAATAACTTTATTATTATTCTCTACCATAATTTATTATTTTTCAATCAATTATAGTAAAATTACAATTAATTTTTGTTATAATAAACAGTTGTTAATAATTTTTACTGTTAACAATAAGAAAAGCAAAAAATTTCTTAAATTTGAAGTTAGAAAGAAATTAACTTAACAATTAGTGACAAAAGTTTTAATATATATACTTAACACAATAATTTTATTTTTCATATCTCTATTTCAGGACACAGTAAAGGTTGAAATTACAGCACCAGAACAAGTTACTGCCGGCACAACTTTTGAAGTAACTGTTACCATATATAAAGGAGATATTTCTGGATTTGCAAACTATACACAATATTTACCAATTGGCTATACAGCAAATATTAAAGAAATTCAATTAGGCGATTTTACATTCAAAGATCAAAAAATAATAGTAGGATGGATGAGCTTACCACCTCAACCTGTAATAAGATTTACTTACGAAATACACGTTGACCCAACTGCCGAAGGGCCTTTGCTATTATCAGGAACTTTTAATTATCTTAAAAATAAACAAAAAGAAAGCGTAGAATCAACTCCCGTTTCAGTTATAATAAAACCATCCGAATTGGTTAGCACCACCCCCGATACTTCTGTAGAAGAGTTTAATCTTAACAATATTTTTTGCTACCGACAAATTGTTAAATCAGAAAATGAATTTATTGTTAATTATCTTATTAATGTTAAAGGACTTCAACGCGATAAATTAGCTAAAATTCAGGAAAAAATACCTGAAGGATTTAATGCAATACCTGTAGAAACAAACGAAGGAACATTTTCTTTTAAAGATAATAGTGTAAAAATTTTATGGATGGCATTACCTCCACAGCAACAATTTACTGTTTCTTATAAATTGATACCACAAACCTATATAACCGATAAACCACAACTGGTAGGAGCTTTTTCGTATATGGAAAACGGAACCACTAAAATGAAACCCATAATTGAAAAAGAATTCTTAAATAAGCCAATTATGGCTGAGGTTCAAAAACAAAAATCTGCAACATATTACTCTCAACAATTAACAACTCAAAATCAACAACAAGTAAGTAACCAACAACAAAATATTATTACACAGCAACAATATTACACTCAACAACAACAAAAACAACAAGCATACACCCAAGAAAAACAACAAAAAACATCTACCACCTATAAGCCATATCAACAAAAAGTTACACAAGCTAAGGAACCACCAATATCTCAATTATACAATATACCTGTCCCCGAAACAGGAGTAATTTTTAGAGTACAAATAGGAGCAGGACGAAAGAAAATTAATTATGTTGCATTTTTCAAATCACTAAACGTCTTCGAAAAAATAAGAATGGAACAACACGAAGGATGGTTTAAATATACTGTCGGAAAATTCGATAAATATAAAAACGCCCGCGATAAAAGAAACGAAATTTGGCAAACAACCCCCATTAAAGGAGCTTTTGTTACAGCATATAATAATGGAGTAAGAATAACAGTGCAAGAAGCTCTAATGATAACAAACCAAAAATGGATTAAATGAAACTTTTGTAACTTTACAACGTAAAAAATAGCAATGAAATTGAAAAGAAATATTGTAATATTGTTTTTTTACCCTTTAATTGTTTTATCACAAATTGACACAAATATATTTAATGCTTTACCTGCTAAAAGCGATACATCACAATACAATTATATTCCCTACTCCGACTCATTGCTTCTTAAGAATCCTTTATCTGACGATACAGAATTTAATTTCAATAAAGTACAACAAACCGATAGTAAAGATAACCCTTATTCATACATGTTGCCCGACACAAGCCAAAAAGAATTAAATATTGTTTATAAACCAATAATACATTTAGGTCATGGTTTTTTTACTTTTTTAGGCGATGTTAAAGATAATTATTATCTACACCCAGCTATTGGACGAACAGGATGGAACTTGGGTATATCAAGAACAATAAATAATTTTTTCGATATAAAATTTAATGTGGTATTAGGTAAGCTAAGTGGGAATTCATTTACACCAGGAAAATACTTTAATTTCGAAACTAATATTCTTGCAGGTAGTGTTCTTTGCCAATATAACTTTAAGCACCTAACCGATGCTCTAAAGCTAAAACCACTTGTTTTACCTCAAATTTCAATTGGGTTTGAATCGTTCGATTTCGACTCTAAAGCTGATATGAGAGATGCTAACGGCTATTATTATTACCTATGGAGCGACGGTACCCTAAGAAATGTTCCAGAATCGCAAGGAAATGAATTAAATAGTATAATATTACACAGAGATTATGTATATGAAACTGATTTACGCGAACTTAATTTAGACGGACTTGGCAAGTATTCACAAATTGCTATTGCTATACCTATTGATTTGGGCTTTGAATACAAATTTACTCACCGACTAAAGGCAAAAATTGGAATTTCTTATCATTTGGTTTTAAACGATAACATAGACAATATTTCATCAAAAGGTAAAGGCTTAAGAAAAGGTAACAAAAGTGGCGATTCTTTTTTATACAGCTATTTTAGTGTTTCATACGATTTATTTAGCCAGCCAAAACTTACATTTATTGAAGAACATTATAAAGATTTTGATATCAGCACAATCGACAAAACAGACGAAGATAGCGACGGAATAATAGATCTTTGGGATGAATGCCCAGAAACACCATTAGGTGTTAAAGTAGATAAAAAAGGATGCCCTCTCGATACCGACGAAGATGGAATACCCGATTATATAGATAAAGAAATTAATTCCCCTAAAGGAGCAATGGTAAATCTAGAAGGAATAGCTTATAAAGAAGAAGAACTCATTTCTCTCACAGAAAAAATTTCAAACTTTAAATCTGTTAATAATGAAGATGTTTGTTTATATTATCCCGAAGTGTGCGAAGAGCAAGTTAAGAAAAGAAAAGTTAAACACTTTAAAACATTTTACGACGAAATACCCCAAAAATTCAAACCTTTTGATTTGAATAACGATAATATTATTTCTATAGAAGAAATAAACATTGCAATAGATAAATTTTTTGAGATGTCTACCCATTTAACTGAAGATGATGTGTATGAATTAATAAACTTATTCTTTAATCAATAATCATCATTAGTACGTCTTTCAATATCCCGTTTCTTTATTGCTTGTCGTTTATCGAATAATTTTTTACCTTTAACAACTGCTATTTCAACCTTTGCAAACCCTGTTTCCGAAATAAAACAATTTAATGGTATAATGGTAAAACCTTTCTCATTAACACGCCTTTGTAATCGTAAAATTTCACTCTTATTTAACAATAATTTTTTATCTCGATCTGGATCATGTTTCGAATACCCAGCGTGTTTATACGGCGCTATATGAAGACCTCTTAAATATAATTCATTATTTTTAAAATAAGCGTATGGATCGTTAAAATTCACATTTCCCTGTCGGATCGACTTAATTTCGCTCCCTGTCAATACAAGACCCGCTGTATATGTTTCTATTATTTCGTATAAAAAAGTTGCTTTTTTATACCTTGCTATAATTTTTTTTTCTTTCATTATAATTTATATTTTTTCCTGGTATAAACTATTTCACATTTACTACAGGAATTTAAACACTCATTACAACCAATGCAATCTAAATTATTTAAAACAGTTATTTTTTCGTCGCTTTCAATAGCCGCTAGTTTACATTCCTTTTCACATAATAAACAATTATTGCATCTATCTTGTCTAAAAGTTAAAATAGATGCATATGGTATATACGAAATTAATGCTAATATCAAACCAACTGGACAAAAACCTCTACAAAAAGGCCTATAAGAAAATACAGAAAAAATAATAAGTAAAACTACTAAAGTAATATTAAGAGGTTTTAAATAATTGCCAATGTATAGGTTAAACACCGATTTGAAAGGATCTATGCGACACCAAAATAAATCCGATGTAAATATAACTTGCAGAATTAAAACAACAAGAAAAAATATTCTTAAAATTCTAAAAATTCGTTGCGATTTATCAGATATAAATAAATTACCATACTTTCGATTATATAAAAACTCCTGCAAAGCACCAAGGTGACATACCCATCCGCACCAAGATTTTCCTAATAAATATGTTATTGGGATTAATAATAAAAACCATACAAATAATTCAAATAAAACTTTTTCGCCCGTAATAAAAATTATTAAATTCTGAAAACTACTTATCATACACGGACAACCCCCATTGTAAAAACCTAAATATGTAAGAGATAATAACAAAAATAATGACCTATATTTTATTAATTTCCTATATCGTCCTAATATCGATGCTAAAATAGAAAAAAATACCACATAAGAATTAATAATCCAAATATTCTGAAAATCTATAGCAGTATCTATGTTTTGTTTCGAAAACTGTTCTTTTTCATCAGTAGTATTTATATCATAAAATTCATCGTAATTTTCATTAATATTGTCTGGTTGTTGTTTTATAAGTAACGAATCGTTCGAAAATAATAACGATGCAATACACAATATTATAACTATAAAAAAAATGTATTTCACGTACATTTTCATAAGTTATGCAAAAGTAATAAAAGTTATTAACTTTTTTTTTCAGCATTTAATAATGCCATTATTCTCAACAAAAGTTCTCTTAAGTAAAAACAACATCTTCAAGAAAACAATTTATACTGAATACAAAATAACAGTTTTACTAGTAAAACAAGTTAAATTAAATAAACTATCAAAAAATTGTTTTTTAGCAATTTTTCATTAACCCACAAAAACATTACTGAAACAACTTTGTCTAATATTAAATATCTTTAGTTTATAATAATAAACGAAGTAATATTTTCGTTTTAATTAATAAAACAACAAGCCTATGCTAGATTTTTATATTTCAGAAAATACCTTCGATTCGGAAGACCAAAGTGAAGAAGAAAAAAACATAGACAATATAATTTCCACCTATTACATATCGCCTCCAGCAGATTTTATAAAAAAGATTGTGGAAAAAATTTTTGTACATGAAAAAAATTTTTAGTTTAGTAAGGCAATTTAAATAACTTTGTAGTTAATTAATGAAATGTACAACACAAATCAATTATTTTCTGACGTAGGAATAAATTATAAGGGTCATTTTTCAAATAGTCATCTTATATTACTTTTTTTAGGTATTTATATTTTCTATGGAATGTTTTTCTATTTTAACAATTCTTACTTTATTGATATAATAAAAGCTTATTATAGAAAAATTTATAATAAAAAAATTAATCAAAAAAAAAGCATCATAGTAAATAAGCTTAATACAATTTTACTTATTCCATATTTTCTCACATCGGCTCTTTTTATCATTATTTTTCTTAATAAACTCAATCTTGTTGATTA
Source organism: Bacteroidales bacterium (assembly GCA_026416095.1). Lineage (GTDB taxonomy): Bacteria > Bacteroidota > Bacteroidia > Bacteroidales > GWA2-32-17 > Ch61. Next base: position 14,002 of record JAOAFV010000020.1, read on the forward strand.
TTCTGTAAAAAATTTTACAATCACATTAGCATTTCTTATTATAGTTTTTATTCTTAAAGCTATATTGTACTTATATGTCTCATTTGTTGATAATAACAATATTTTTATACAAATAATAAATAATAAAATCATAATGCTTATACACAATGCACTTTTTTTAAGTTTTATGTCTTTCTTGATATGCTACATATCTAAAGAAATGCAAATGCCAATTTTAATTATTACTTTATTACTGCTCTTAATTTTCGAAATTATTAATCATATAAGAAATATTTTCCTAATAATGAATTTTAAACTTTATTTTTTTAAAAATATTTTATATTTTTGCACTATAGAAATATTACCTCTTTTATACTTTATTAGGCTATACATAAAAGAGGTAATTTATTAAAAAATTACAAATTGAAAATTCAAAAGATATTAATTTCACAACAGCCTGTTGCAGGAGAGTGCAATAGGTATAAAGAAATTGAAGAAAAATATAAAGTTAAAGTAGAATTTAAGCCATTTATTCAGATTGAACCAATTACACCTCGCGAATTTAGGCAACAACATATCAATATTAACGATTTTGAAGGAGTTATATTTTGTAGCAAAAACAATGTTGATCATTTCTTTAAGATTTGTGATGAACTCAAAATTACTGTTGGCGATAACGTTAAATATTTTTGTATAAATGAAAATATAGCTTATTATTTACAAAAATATATTGTATATAGAAAAAGAAAGGTATTTTTCGGGAATAATTCCTTTGAAAGTATTTACGATGCTTTTATAAAATTTAAAGATATTAAATACCTGCTACCAATTACAGAACCTCATAGCTCGTCTGTTACCGACATCTTATATGAATATAAACTCGACATCACAAAACTCGTGATCTCTAAAACTGTATTTTCTAATTTAAAAGACATAAATTTAAACGAATATCAAATTTTAATTCTTTTTACGTCGGCAGGAGTGCAATCATTATTTGAAAACTTTCCTGAATTCAAACAGAATAATATGATTATTGGAACCTCTGGAAATAAAACATATGAAGCTGCAACACGTGCAGGATTAAAGGTTGAAATTAAAGCTCCTACCCAAGAATTTCCCTCAATATTGTCGGCTCTCGATGCCTTTATGAAAAAATACACAAAAAAGAAGTAGAGTTCTTTAATGAAAAAATTTTCGCTCTCTAAAGCCGAAAGAATTTCATTAAAAAAAGATTTCGATAAGTTATTCAAAAAAGGTAATTTGTTATCACTATTCCCTTTTAAGGTTTATTATTTATTTACACCTGGATATCCCTTAGTGAAAATAAGTGTTTCTATTTCAACTAATTTATTTAAAAGAGCTATTCAAAGAAATTATATAAAAAGAATTATAAAAGAAGCATACAGAAAAAATAAACACCTTTTACTTACCAACGATCTTAAACATAACATATTAATAAATTTTACATATGTGAATAAACATATTATCAGTTACCATGAAATGGAAACTTATATTAAGAATATACTTTTGGAAATAAAAAAAGCATACAGTAGCTTAAAAAAGGAAGAAAATGAAATTTATAAATAAATTTATTGCTAACTGTTTCATTTATATTATTAAATTTTACAGGATATTCTTATCTCCTTTAATGCCAAACTCTTGTAGATTTACTCCTACGTGTTCTCAATACAGTATAGAAGCCATTAAAAAATACGGTGTTATGAAAGGGTTGTACCTTTCAATAAAAAGAATAATAAGATGTAACCCCTGGGGCGGAAGTGGTTACGATCCTGTACCTTAATTTACAAAGTATGAGGAAAAAAGTAAAAAAAATATTTTTGATATTAATACTATGCTTTACACTTATTATTTCCTTTTCTTTTTCACGATTTGGAAACTTCGAACTTGTAAAGAATCTTGATATTTTTTATTCGGTGGTTATCGAAATATACAATAAATATGTTGAAGATGTTGATATCTCAAAACTCATAGGAAAAGCTATTGAAAGTATGCTATCAAATTTAGATCCATATACTACTTTTATCTCTGAAGCTCAAATGGAGGAATACAAATTACTCACAACTTCTCAGTATGGAGGAATTGGAGCAATTATTCAAAAAAGAGGCGATAATTTTATTGTTGCAGAGATCTTAAGTAATTCACCTGCACATAAATTCGGCTTAAAAGTAGGCGACGTGATATTATCTGTTAACAATAAAGCAGTTAAAGACTTAAATATCGAAGAGGTAAGCGAACTTATGAAAGGTGTTCCAAACACAATTGTCAAAGTAAAAATTTTAAGACCTTTTGAAAAAAAAGAATACTTGTTCGAAATAAAAAGAGAAACTATTAAAATTCCATGCATTCCTTACTATGGTATTATAGAAGACAGTATTGGTTATATTTCTTTCACAAACTTTTCAGAAAATTCATCTAATGAATTTCTAAAATGTTTCAAAATACTTAAGTCGAAAAATATTAAGTCATTAATAATTGATTTGAGAAATAATCCTGGTGGCCTTTTATTGGAAGCTGTAAATATAGGAAGCATATTTTTACCTAAAGGGTCTCTTATTACTTATACAAAAGGAAAAATTAGCGATGCTAATAATAAGTATGTTACAAACGTAACTCCTATCGACACTACTTTACCTATTGTTATTCTTGTAAACAGAAATTCCGCATCTGCCTCAGAATTATTAAGCGGAGCTTTTCAAGATCATGATAGAGCTGTTATCGTCGGAGAAAACACTTTCGGTAAAGGACTTGTACAAACTACCACTCCATTACCTTTCAATTCATTGCTAAAAATAACAACAGCAAAATATTATACTCCATCTGGTAGATGTATTCAAAATATTGACTATATTCACAAAAACGAAAAAAATGAACCTCAAAAACCAGACGCTACTAACCTTAAAAGCTACAAAACCAAGAATGGAAGAACTGTTTTCGAAAGCAACGGTATTAATCCCGATATTATAATTAAATCGAAAGACACTTCTGAAATTTCACAAGCATTACTTGCTAATTATGTTATATTTGATTTTGCTAATGATTATTATTTTAAACATACTCGCATAGATACTTTAAATTTTACAATAGACAGTATTTTATTTAATGAATTTAAGAATTTTTCTCTTAAATACCATCTAAATTATTCAACTAAAACCGAAGAAAAATTCAATAATTTAATTGAAATTTCAAAAAAAGAAGGTTATTATGCTTCGCTCAACAAGGAACTTTTATTACTTGAAGAAAAAATAAAAAAAATTAAAGAAAACGACATAGAAACAAAAAAAAGCGAAATAATTTATCTTTTAACTTGCGAAATTTTATCCAGATATTTATATGAAAAAGGACCTTACATATGTTCAATAAAATCACCTTACGATTTACAATTACAAGAAGCAAAAAAAATTCTTAAAGATCTTAAAAAATATAGAGAAATTTTAAAAACTAAACAATAGCTCTGGCGGGACTCGAACCCGCAACCCTCAGAACCGGAATCTGATGTTCTATCCAATTAAACTACAGAGCCAAATGCAAAATTAATTTTTTATTTTTAATTTTTTATTATATTTGCATAAAAAATAATTTTAATATGAAATCTAAGATCTTATTAAGTTTTTCTCTTTTGGTTTTATATAGTTTCTCCCAAAACTATAACATGACTAATGGAACAGTTACTACTTGCAGTGGCTACTTTTACGACAGTGGTGGCCCTTCTGGTAATTATTCTAACAATGAAAACTTAACATTTACAATACAAAGTAACAACGGAAACAAAATTAGTGTAACATTCCAGCAATTCACCCTTGAAAATGGGCCAGATTACTTACAAATTTACGATGGCCCTAATACTTCATGTCCTTTAATTGGCACTTTTACAGGTTCTACTTCTCCTGGTACTATAACTTCTACCGGAACTTCCTTAACTTTTAAATTCTACTCTAATAGCTCCTCTTCTTACGCAGGCTGGAGCGCCTCTATCTCTTGCACATCCCCTGCTCCACCAACTTACACCATCAACAACGTAACTTCTACTATCACTACCTGCGACGCCGTACTCTACGACGACGGCGGCCCCTCCGCTAACTACTCCAACCTCCAAAACAATATAGCTAAATTCTGCCCCTCAAACCCCTCTCATTACCTCGTTGTCAACTTCCCTTACCAACTCAACCTCGCTCCAGACGATACCCTATTCATATATAGCGGCGACATCGCTAATAACAACCTCATTGCTAAATTCACTAAAAACAATAAAGGCGCTTCCATCGCTTCCCCATCCCCAGGTGAATGTATCACCTTTAAATTCGTCTCTAATAACCTAAACGTAGCCGAAGGGTTCCAAGCTATCATCTCTTGCTCTCCTTCTTACCCAACTCCCCAAATCAATATGGGCGACGGCGCACGATATGTCTGTTCAGGATACTTCTACGATAGTGGCGGACCTTCTGCTAATTACAGTAACAACGAAAATAAAATACTCACCCTCGCCTCTAACAACGGCTCAAAAATTCAAATCTCCTTCCAAAACTTCTCTACCGAAGGCGCTATCGACTACCTCGAAATCTACGACGGCCCCAATACCTCAGCCCCTCTCATAGGTAAATTCTGGGGATCATATTCCCCCGGCACCATATCTTCTACCGGAACTTCCCTAACTTTTAAATTCTACTCCGATGCCTCCACTTCTTACGCAGGCTGGAGCGCTTCTATCTCTTGCACATCTCCTGCTCCACCAACTTATAGTATTGGAAATCAACAAACTATACATACATGCAATGCGGTTTTTTACGACGATGGTGGTGGTAATAACAATTATTCCAATTTTCAAAATAATACAATCACATTTTGTTCAGACTACAATTCTTTTATAAAGGTTACTTTCAATCAAATGATTCTGGAAAATGACGATTCTTTATACATTTATGATGGAAATAGTACCAATTCAAATTTACTTGCAGTATTAACAAGCGTTAATTGCAGTAATTTTTCTCAAAGTTTTGAAATAACATCACAAACAAGTTCTTGCTTGACTTTTAAGTTTAAGAGCAACGATATAAATACTAACAAAGGATGGCAAGGAATTATTTCATGTATAGATTCTCCACAATCATTGTCAATAAATAATCTAAATGGTGTATTTTACACATGCAATGGTAAGTTTTACGATAGTGGTGGACCTAATTCTAACTACTCAAATTCAGAAAATAGAATAACAACAATATGCTCAAATAGTGGTTGTCCTGTTAGCGTTTCGTTTGAAATTTTACAAACAGAAACATACGATAAATTATATGTCTATGATGGGAATTCGATTAGTTCTCCATTAATTGGTACATATTATGGGACACAAGTACCTCCAACATTTACTTCTACTAATAATTGCTTAACATTCAAATTTACTTCTGATGCAAGCACTACTTATCAGGGATGGAGATCAAATATTAATTGTCAAACGGCTCAAATCAGTGCAAATCCATCAAATAATGCTTGTGTAGGTCAGACAGTTACATTAACATCTACGCCAGGCGTAAGTTACCTATGGAATACTGGGCAAACAACACAAAGTATTCAAGTTACAACGCCAGGAATATATAGCGTGACTGTTGTAAGTTCTAACAATTGCTATCTTGTTTCAAATCCTATTATTGTTAATTTTTATAGTTATCCACCAAGCACAATTTCCATTGGTGGTGCCACTGAGTTTTGCGAAGGAGGTTATGTAGTATTGTCTGCTCCTGCGGGGTATTCTTATAATTGGAATAATGGTTTTACATCTCAAAGTATAACAGTTACTAATAGTGGGCAATATTGGGTTACTGTTACAAGCCAATATAATTGTCATTCTGTATCTGATACAGTTGCAGTTACTGTGTATCCTACTCCACCCATTCCAACAATTACCCAAGTTTACGACACTTTATTCACACAAAGTGGTTTTTCAAATTATCAATGGTATTTTAATGACAATTTAGTTTATTCAGGAAGTAATAATTATTATATACCTCAACAAAATGGGTATTATTATGTAGTTGTTTTTAACGAATACGGGTGTAGTAGCACATCTTCAAAATATTTTTACCAAGGCTCTCAAATTAATGAAGAAAATATTTTATTATCAGTAACTCCTAATCCTTTTTCAGAACATATATTTATTAGTATTTATGGTTCTTACAAAAAATATAATTGTACTATAACCGATTTGGTTGGAACAACAATTTATGAGTTCAAGCTTAGTAACAAAAACACCCATAAAGTTGATTTAAGTTCTTTAAAGAAAGGTATCTATTTACTTAAAATAAAAGAACTAAATTACCAACTTCTATTACTAAAAATATAACTTACACACAAAAACAGAACGATTTATTTAGAATAGAAGTTATCGTGTATAACTAAAAAAAATATTTAATTTTCTTTAACTTCTATTACTACAAAGCTGCATTTTTTAATTTCTTGATTATTACATTTAGCGACAACTCCAAGTTTAACGACATAAGTACCAGCTTTATTAAACACACGAGTACATTTTTTGCCTACAAATTTTTGATTATCGCTAAACGACCACACATAATCTTTGATATCACAATCGGGAAAATACGACTCAGAAGCATCAAATTTTATTTCTTTACCAATTAGTAAAGGTTCGGAATAAGTAATATAAGGTTGAATAGGCTTAGTTAGTTCCATAACATAAGTAGCAACAACTTGATTTTCATGACCAATTGTATCGAGCATAGTAAGAGTAACATTATATACACCAAAATCTTTATAACAGTGATCAACTTCCCAACCATAAAGAGTTGTTCCATCCCCCATGGACCACATGTATTTTACGGGAAGGGTATCAAGGTATTGAGATGTTTCATCGATGAAATGATAACAGAGTTCGGGTGGAATTAAACTATCGCATTCTTGAAATGAAGGTAATGTTGAATAAAATTTGAAAATATCGTCGGAACCTTTACGATTAGATGAAAAAAAACCATATTCATAAGTACTATCACATATAAAAGAAAACTCATTATATTTAGCCGTATTTATTGGTTCAGGTAAGCATATAACTTCTTCCCATTTATTATTAATATTTTCAGAATAATAGATATCGAATTGCAAGTTATTTCTATTCGAAGCAAAATAAAGTCGGTTGTTCAAAAAATATGGAGTTATTTCATCGAATTCTGAATTTATAGGTTTTCCTAAATTTTTTGGTAGTCCGAACGATGTATCATTTTTTTCAACAACATATATATCAAAACCCCCAAACCCGCCTGGCATGTTAGACGAAAAAAATAATCTTTCACCATCATTAGTTATAAACGCATGTCCTACACGATAGTCGTTTCGGTTAAAGTAAAATGAATAAATTCTTAACAATGAATCTTTATTAAATTCGTAAGCAAATAAACCCACTGGGGCTTTATAATTTTTCCCAGATCTTACGTCATAATTTTGCGAGACATAGAAAGTATTATTATGTACTGCAACAGGACCATCGTTATAAGGTGTATTAATTCTATTTAAAATGTTAGTCAGAATTTTTTCAACAGAAGTATCTTTTGTAAAAGGGAAAAAATATATATCAAAAAAATACTTTTCGTCTTCTTCAGATTTTTTCGATGTAATTATATCGGTTTTTTTGTTTGAGACATAAAGAATTCCATTTTTAAAGAAAAAAGGCCCAAACTCGTCGTAATCAGAAGTATTAAACGACATTCGCTCTGTCTTAATATATTCTTGCGATGTAATTATTTCAGTATAAGTAACAACGAACAATATTAAACAAATTATACTCATTAAAAAAACCTTGTTGAATAAACATTATATGTTTTAATCAAATCGTATCGCAAGTAAATTTCGTTTGTACTTTTTATGATTTTTTCAAAAGGCAAATTTACAAAATCGTGCGAAAACCCTAAACACCATTGTTTATTTATCTGATATTCAATCGAAAAAATAGTTGATTCATTTCGTCTGTACGATATTCCAAAAATAAGAGTTTTTAATGCAATAATTGAAAATTTAGTTATAACCTTTTTTTCATAATTTCCTGCATAAATACATAAAGATGGATGAATTTGAATATCGTTACCAATATTAATAAGCCCTCCTGAATATAGTAATTTATTAAGTATACTAAACTTTTCAACCTTATATGAAAAGTCTTCCGTAAACTGATGATTAAAAAAAAAGGGTATAGAAAAGCCCAAGTAAAAATATTTTGAGTAAAAATACAATCCACCGCCTATGTCAATTTTAGTATACTTAACATTTCCGACAGTAAAAACGTTATCGTTTTTATCAACAAGTTTTAAATTAGAAATACTAGCAAAATGATGAATAATGCCTGTTTTAATTCCAAATGCTAAATTTTTTCTTCCTTCATTAAAGCGTAAGCGGTAAACATAATTTATGTTTACTCCGCTTTTTTCACTAATACCAATTTTATCGTTGTACATATTCATTCCTATAGCCATATTTAAGTCTTTTAGTGGAGAATGAATACTTAACGATGTTGTCTTTGGTGCTCCTTTTAATCCCTTCCACTGGTCGCGATAAAATAATGTAGCCGATAGTACTTCTCTACTTCCACAATAGGCAGGATTTAATAAAACACTATTAAAATAGTAATCGCTTAGCATAGGTATATATTGCGAAAAACCAACTATGTAAAAAACAATAAAAGCAATATTTATAAAGAAATTTTTCATCTTTTAATCACCACAAATCCCGATTTATATGGTTTGTTGTTCTTTTTTAGTAAATAAAAATAAGTATCTTCTGGTAAATCATTATTATCCATATTTTTACCATCCCATTTATTATTGTAATTTTCGGAAGTGTAAACAACATTACCCCAACGATTAAAAATAATTATTTTGTACTTGCTGTTTGGGTCAAGTCCTTTTATTTCAAAATAATCATTTGTACCATCATTGTTAGGCGAAAAGCCTTCTGGAATAAATATAGGATAATAGTATATTGTAATACTATCTGACTTTTTTGGACATGTACCGTTTTCAACAACCACTTTGATAATATTTTTACCTTCACTAAAGTTAGTTATAACTACCGAATTTCCTGTATCTGGAGTAACAACTGCATCGCCCTCAATCACACTCCAGTATCCATTTCCAACAGGAATTGGTATGGTGATACTGTAAGTTATGTTTTCATCTAAAAACGTATTATCATATACATCGAGCGAGGGCTGTTCTGGTTCTTGATAAAAATTAATTACCGATATACAAGTATCAATACAAGGCCCATTTAATATTTGCCAGACTACCTGAAACTGCCCATAATTTTGTGTTGTAACTTCTGTAATGTTACTGAACGGATTAGAGAAAACAAGCGATGAGCTACCTAACCACTGACCTGTACCATATTGTGGCAAATTCCCCTCAACAATAGTTTTTAACCCGCATGTATCTTTATGAATACAATAAGCTTCTTCAAACATATATAATTTAATATTATATTTAGAATTTATAAAGTTTGGCAAACATGGACTGTTGTCGTAGATTTTAATAAAACTTATTACATTTATTCCCGTATCAAGAATTAAGGTAACAATAGTATCTTCTGTAAATAACAAAGTGTAATTATTGCTATTAAAAGAAAATTCTAAATTATATGGAGGATTTCCTATTGGTTTTAACAGAAAAGAAGCATAATTTGAATTATTACTACATAAAACAGTATCGGTTTGCAAAATTATATTAATACTTGGAGAACTATAGTAATAAATGTTTATTTCGTTGCTTATTCTTTGACAATTTTGCTTATAGATAATTCTTCTTATTTTCATGTTTTGTGTAGGAGTTAGAGAATAATGTGGGCTGTGACTATTTGGTAAATCGTACCAGGTATTATTTTCGTAGTATTGCCATATATATGACACATTTTCGTTTTGTGTAGAAACTACTTCGAATAAGTACACAATAGAATCATTATTGCAAAATAGGGTATCATTAGCACTTATAATATTTTCTGGTAAAGTAATAGGTATCAATTTAATAATATTACTTGTATCAACACAGGCTCCTGAATATACAATTCTACCTAAAAATAATGTATCAAACAGTCCTAATACTACATAAACCGAATTGGTACTAATGCCAGGAGCAATATTCCATGTTAAACTATCATAACTTATTATCCATTGGTAATAATAAGTACCTGTTCCTCCCGCCGGATTTATATTAAAGCTTCCTAATCCAACAGAAGAACCTTCGCATATATAAACAATAGGTCCACTCCCTTGATTAGTAGTAATCATATTTGCAACTATGGGTTGTAAATTTTCTATGGTTACCACATTACTTGTATCTTTACATGCATAATAATTTAATATTCTAATAAAATGGTACTTTACAGGACTTTCTGTTATACTAAAATTATGAATATCGCTGTAATTCATTAAAGAACTCCAATTTACAGAATCGTTGCTGTATAGCCATTCAAAATAATATGGAGAATATGTATTTTCATAATTACCTTCAATTATGCCATTTGCTATTCCACAATATTGATAAAACGTACTGCCATTTATCGAAATGTTATTTTCAATGTTTTTAGTTTTGTAAAAAGTAATAACATTCGATGTGTCAGTGCAACCATTAAAGTTAATTATACATCTTACTTTAAAAGTATCTGGATAATTATCGTATATAAAGTAAAAGGAAGTATAATTATCAACATTTTCCCACGTATTATTTATATTAACTTGCCATAAATAAGTACATTGTGAATTCTGATACAAATTAAAAATAGTATCAGGTTCGCTGTAACTACATAATACAGTATCCTGCTGGTAATATATTTGAGAATGCAAATTAATTATGTTTACATATATAACATTACTTGTATCGTAGCAATATTGACCTTGAAATTGTCCTTTCACTATTCTCCTTATATAAAAAGAATTCGAAGGGTTCGTAAGAATGTAATTTTGATTATAATTTACACCTGGAGCGTCGGTCCAATTGTTACCATAGTTTATTTGCCATTTAAAATTAAATGTTCCCGCTCCTGAAGGAATTGTGCCCGTAAAATAGGCTACCTCGTATGCACATAATACTGAATCGGTTGTATTTATAAAATTATTTGTAATGTTAATAAGAGGATTTATGTACTCAAAAAGTGTATCTGAACAGTTAATGGAATCGGTTACTATAACATTGAAAAAACCAGGACAAATATTGGAAATTTGCGACGAACCACTAGTATAATAGAAAGGTGGTATTCCATTTATTACATTTATTTGAATTGTTCCATTGCATGAATAATCGCATGTTGGTTTTTGAATTTGTGCATTTGCTTCAATCGACGATACTATAATGTACAAAACATTACTTGTATCGTAACAAGTTATACCTTGATAATAGCCTATTACAATTCTTCTTATGTAAAATGAATATTGTGGATTATAATAAACATAATTCTGGCCATTATAAATACCCGGAGCGTTCAACCATTCCTCTCCTATTTTTATCTGCCATAAATAAGAATAATCATTTACGCCTTGAGGTAAAGAACCACTGAAAGAAATTAACTGTGGCTTACAAAAAACAGTATTATTAACACTTATTATATTATTAGTTATATTCATCAAACTATTAATAAAAACCGTTGTATCACATACACATCCATTAGCATCCGATACAGACACATAAAATTGACCATCACAAACATTATTTACTACTGACGTCCCTGTTGAATATTGATAAGGAGGTAAACCATTAACTGCATTTATATTAATAGTACCATCACAAGAATAATCGCAAGAAGGAGGTATTATTTGCAAATTAACTTGCATTTCATTAGAAGAATGTGTTATTTGAGCAAAACCTGTTGCAGTACATCCATCATTGTTTGTAACTGTCACATAGTAAAAACCTGGACATTTATGATTTATTGTTTGTGTAATTTCTCCTGACGACCATTGAAAAGAAACAGGTATGCCATTTTGTATTTCAACGGTAGCAATACCAGTACAACTACTACTACAATAATTTGGAATGGAAGTAACTGAAATATCAATTTCAGAAACTTTAATTTTTATAACATTACTTACTTCCGATTCGCCACCTAAATACAACACTTTTCTTCTAAAAAAAGACGTTTGAGCTAATGGCAAAGCACTATAAAAAGGTTGATTATTAACACCTGGGGCTGGTAGCCAAGTTAAAGAATCGTAACTTATTTCCCACTGATATTCACATATTAAGTTAGATTGAGTTCCAGTAAATGTTGGAGGTGATTGATTTTTACAAACTACTGTTACATTGGAGCTTATGGTATTAGGTACTTTTAAACAACCAAGATTTACAAAGAAGTTTTTAATAATTACACCATTTCCACCGTTGGTACCTGAATATCCTGAACAAGCAGAGCCAGCTACACCACCTGCCACAATTACATTGGTATCGTAAGGTGAGTTATAGAAAATAATGCCACCTCCACCACCTCCTCCCGATCCAGTACAAGGAACTGTTGATGCATCTCCTCCCTTCCCTCCTATAGCGTGTAAATATAGAGGAGAAAGTTCACTTTTTCGCCACAAAATTATGCTACCTCCAGCTCCTCCACCTGCAGCATTATTTGTTAACGTTCCACTTTCTACTAAACTTACACCATTAGATGTAATAATCTTATAGTTACCATAAATTTTATTTGCTAATAATATAACTATGCCACCACCAGCACCCCCTGTTTGTGTTGAATAAAAAGCAGAATAAAAAGAAGATTCTCCACCCGAGCCGCCTAAAAAAATCCTTTTAACTGGATTTGTAGTTATATAATTGCTTAAAGCAATACCACCTATCCCACCATGATTGCCTACATTTACACAAGCAGACGATTCACGACCACCACTTCCACCCATACCTCCATTCCCACCACCACCGCCTCCTGAACGCTCTCCATTTCCGCCGCCACCTCCATTAGCAATTTTTCCTTTCCCTCTCGCATAAAAATTACTAAATTTAGCTATGCCTTCTCCTTTTAACCCAGCACTATCTGTTGCATTAATAGTATACCAATAGTTCTGTGGATTATTATTAGAACAATATCCATTAACATAACTTGTTTCTTGTATCCCTCTAAAACCCTTTCCTGTTACATTTATATTAGCATTAAGGTTAAGAGTATTAGTAATTAAAGAAACAAACACTCCACCTTTATTACCATCCCAAGGTAACGATGTTAATTCATTATTCACATTAAGGTTTGTAAAAGTTTTAACTTTAACTAACTGTACACTTTCAGTATAAATATTAACCAAAGGGCAAGTAAGATAAATATAATTATTTGTTATGCTATTTATTTTGTTAAACTCAAAATAACCTGCGCCACCGATATTGGTAATACTTCCAAAGTTAGAATTATTAAGATTATAAAAAGAAGCTCCTTTCATTTGTATAATTAAAACAGTATCACCAACGTTAAAAATAGTAGGGTCGCTAACTCTTATTAAAGTGCTCGATAATATTTCTATAACTTTTGAAGAGGGATTAATAATAACTTGTGAATTCGTTTTGATGAATAATATTAATAAAAATATAAAAATTCTATTTTTACTTAACGCTAAGATCATTAATCCAACTATTAAAATCGAAATTATTAAAATTACCTGAACTCATTAAAAGTATTACACTTTTATTAGTAATAGACGATTCAACATCATAAAATAGTTGCTTTGCTTCATAATAAACCTTTACCTTTTCTGAATCAAAAGCTTTATTTATAAAATCGGCTTCTATGATAGGGTAATTTTTTAACTTAAAAACATGGGGGTTTATGTATATATATTTTTTATCGGCCTTGCTCATTGTACCTTTATAATTTATTAAAAAATGCTTTTGCAAACTACTATATGTATGCAATTCAAGACATGCAATAATAGTATGATTAGGATAAGTTTTTTTTACCGCTTCTATGGTTGCTTTTACTTTTGCCGGAGAATGGGCAAAATCTAAAAATACAACCAAATCTTCTGAATCATAAATTTTTTGAAGCCTTTTATTAGCCCCTTTAAATGTTGCAAGCGACTTAAAAAAAAACTCTTCATCAATTTTGAGTAACCTACATATTTCGTAAGCACCTGCTATGTTAATTATATTATGCTCCCCAATAAGACTAATAGGGTACGTATTTTTATTTATTTTTACTTTCCATTTACCCTCTTCTATAAGATAATCTAAAATATTGTAGCTTATTTTACTGATATTCAACTTTTTTTTTGCTACAATAGTAGCAAGTACTTCATCGTTTTCATTCCATAAAAGAGTACCATTATCAATAATTGTATCGATAAATTCACTAAATACATTTACATACTTTTCGAAAGTTTCAAATACATTCACATGATCCCATGAAATACCATTTATTAAAGCAATATGAGGTTTATAATGATTAATTTTTGGAGTTGGATCAAAAGGGGCGCTTAAATATTCGTCTCCTTCAATAACCATCAGTGGTGCAGCAGAAAAACGAATAGTATTATCGAAACCATCGACGTAAGAACCTATTACATAATCAAAATCAACATTTGCACATTTTAGAACATGCATTATTACTGCTGTTATTGTTGTTTTCCCATAACTACCCGCTATAACAATACGTTGTTTGTTTTTTGACTGTTCATAAATGAATTCTGGATATGAATAACATTTTATGTTTAATTCTTTCGCTTTAATGTATTCTGGATTATCAATTTTAGCATGCATTCCAACAATTACCGCATCAATTTCTTTTGTTATTTTTTCGGGGAACCAACCAATTTTTTCGGGCAATAAATTATTTTGCCTTAGTTTAGACAATGAAGGTTCAAAAATTTCATCGTCGCTTCCGGTTACTATATGACCTTGTTTATGTAATTCAATTGCTAAACCATGCATTGCGCTTCCGCCTATTGAAATAATATGGTAACGCATTTATTTTTTTTCAAAGATAATTAAAATTATTAATTGTAATTAAGCTATTCCTAACTTATAACAAACTTCTCCAGAAAAATTTTTTAATCTTATTCTTGTATTTTTATAACCTTTTGAATGGTAGTTGTATTTTCTGTTCTAACTTCGATAAGATATATTCCACTTCTAAGATTATTCAATTTTAAGGTTGTACAAGTAGAATTTATATCACTAAAGCTCTTAATAACCTTACCATTTTCACTAATTACATTTATACAAAGTAATTTTACATTACTTTTCACATTTATTTCATTAACAAATTCAACAGGATATACTACTGTATTAAAAATTGGATTTTCAGATACATTTCCAACAATTTCAATATCGTTTTCCGAACGTGGTTCTATTCGATATTCTTGATATGCATAATATACCGGTCCCGTTATGTTATAAATTTTATTTAAAACAGGAGTGTAAGAATAAAGTAAATTGTGTATTTTACAAGAATCATTTGTGTAATCTTTAACAGTCCACATACCATACCCAGCATTTGGATTAATACATTTTGCATTAAGTATTTTGACAAGTACACCTTCGAACGGCTCTGTTTTAACTGTTGTAGCGTTTACAATATATGGTTGCGGTAAAGCATTGCCTGAGCTATGAATAGTCAAGTTTGCTAAATTAGTTATTTCAGTAAGTCCGTAATATTCTTTTACTTTCCCAACTATAGTTACACTATCGCCAATACTTAATTGAGAAGAATAAGTTGGAGCATATACATATATACCATTCCACATTCCATACCCCGACTGAATAAAGAAGCCCTGTGAATGCACACCAGTCACAATTCCTCCTGTTAGCACTGTATCATCAACTAATGGTGAATTACCACTTGGATCTGTCGTGTATTGTATGTTATAAATGCTTGTAAATTGCATATTTAAAACAATATTAAATGTTACGCTTGCTAAAATTGGTGGATTTAATGAATTATTATTATTATCAACAAGTTCAAGCACCACAGTATAAGAGCCTTCGTTTAAAGTCAAACTAATTGGAGAAGTTGAATAATGCATTTGAGGATTCAGATTGTTAACTGTGTATTTTATATGGCCGTCGATATTTGGGCCCGGTTGTCCAATATTAAAGTTTGTTACATTAAAAACTATTGAAACATTAGATGAATATAATGTTGAGTTATTTGCTGGGCTTGTAATAGTAATTGTTGGTGTTTGTGGTGTGCCCGAAAATATTTGAACATCATCGATTTGTATATGATCATTTGCCGAATTAGTATATTGAACAGAAAATATAAATTCTGCAGATGTTGTTG
Organism: Bacteroidales bacterium; assembly: GCA_026416095.1. Lineage (GTDB taxonomy): Bacteria > Bacteroidota > Bacteroidia > Bacteroidales > GWA2-32-17 > Ch61. The sequence continues at coordinate 30,244 of JAOAFV010000020.1, forward strand.
TTACTTCGGCTGTAACAGATTGCGTAACATATTGCCACTCTAATGTATTAACATTTACATAAGAATTGTAATAATACCCATTTCCACTTGTCCTTCCATCATATATTCCTGTTCTTACATTTCCCTTTCCTCTAACCCAAAAAGATATGGTATAAACTGTACCAGAATCTACTGATAATGGTTGTGTTGTGAAGCGTTTATGTGTAGATTCGGTATTAATTAACTGAACAGCAAAAGAACCACCATGCACCGATGTTGAGTATTTTACCACGCTGTCTACTTCAATGTTTGTTTTAGCCCCCCAAAAACCAGCAGGATGGTGATTATCTGACCATGTTTCAAAATCGCAGTTAAAAATTTGGCTTTTTAAATTTTCTAATAAAATTAAACAAAAAAGTAAAAGGAAACTTTTCATAACTATTATTTTTGCAAAATTATATTTTTTTCTAATTGTTATAACAGTTTTCTATAAATTTTTTTTTGTTATTAAGTTATCAATGCATAAATTTAGCATTATTAATTAAAAAAGTTGAAATTAAAAGTATTTCTAAAAATTAAATAAATTTTGTATCTAATAATGTTTTATATTCTTTCTTTCTACACCCAAATATCCAGTTGATTCCCATGCAAAGATTTATGTTTCGAGCCGATTGAGGCCATATAAATCCTAAAAGATTATCTGAAACAATAAATGTTTGCAAAAATCCTGATTTTATTGCAAATCCAAAACCTAAATTATTGAACGAATTATTCTGGATTGTATAAGAAACATTAAAATTCAACCATTTTAAAGGTTTACACAAGCAGCTTAGTGTTATAGAACTGTGTAATCTATTTATAAAAAATTCGTTCCTTGAAAGTAATGTAGCCGTAAAAAATTTATTAATTTCATATGTTCCACCAATATAAAACCTTGAAATTAACCAATAATTATATGGTTTAGAAACTAATTGTGGATTAAACGTTTTTATTACTGAATCTCTAAAATTATCAACATTTTCTTCAATTAAAGAATCATTTTTAGTTAAGCTTGGCTGAATATTCCAACCATCAAAAGTAAACTCACCGTTAACCTTTATGCCATCAGCATTCTGTCGGTAACGTATAAAGCCAATATCTAATAAGCTTGCATAAACAGATATGTTTTTGTTATACTTGTATACTATGCCTAAATCTGTAGCCAAACCTAAATTTTTATCATTAAAAAAAACTTTTTTTCTAAAATCCTTAAATTCTGCATTATCAAGATTAAGTGTTGTATCGGCATCAAACTTTATACTATCGCCAGAGTAGTCGTATTCAAACTGAGTAATATCAATAAATGGCTGACTTTGCATTATTATAGTATTTGTATTAAGCGTTAAAGCGTAATCTTCCTGGTTAGTGTAAAACGTAGTAAAGTTTTTTTTGGTATAAACATTCATTTTTCCGAATAATAGTTTTAATCTTCCCCCAATTTTAATTTTTTCATTGAGATTAGTACCAACTCCTACAAAATATTCTCTATGCCAGTTGGCAGTTATTCCTAAATAGCTAAATAAAGCATCTTTTCCTAAAAAGGATTGTCCATTGCCTTCCCATATTAAAGTAAGTAAATCTTTCGGAACATTAGTTCTTATATATATTTTCTCATTCATTCCAATGCTAAAATACCATTGATCTTTCCACATATAACTTAAGTAGAACCATGGAATCTGCAAGTATAGATCGGCATATATGACTTTTCTCGCATTCTTAAAAATTTTTGGAACATCGATAATTAAAGAATCTTTTTTCAATCCATCACCTTTATGTATTACTTGTTTATAAGAAAAACTATTATTATTATAATTTATGTTTAAGTAAGGAATAAGTTGACCTGTAATTGGTAGAAGCAAACCGCCAAAAGTGATTTTGCAATAAGTATAATTAGCAGGATTTAAAGTTGTAGCAACAGGTGTTTCTAAAAAGTAAAGTGTATTATTCTGCTGCGATATTGCTTTTAAGTGAAAAAATATTAAAATAAAAATAATTCTTTTCATAGCAAGTTCTTTAAAAATCATAGTAAGTATTAAATTTTGCCTTCACCATAACACCAATTTTTACATCTACATAGTTTGTTGCGTAAAATTTCACTATTCTATTACCATGTTCGGCTGTTATTAGAGTGGCTCTAATTAAAGCTTTCTTTACATTTAGTAAACCCTGTAATCTTGGTCCAGTATATGTAGTTTGAGTTTGCTTTGAGGTTGCTTGTATAACTTTTCCATTATGGTCAAGAACTCCACTATGTAAGATATCACCGTAATTAAATAAGGAATCAATAACATTATATAAAGTATCTGTCAAATAAATCTGCACAATGGCTTCGGCTGGGCTATTATTAACTGTAAAAACATTAAACTTTACAAATTCTATATTATAAATATGGTTATCAGAATCATTGTAAAGCTTTTCAAAGTCAAAATCGGTTGTATCCTGTAGTACCCATTTCCCCGATTTTCCCCATAAGGGAAGTTCTACTTCTACATTAAGTGAAATTTTGCTTGTATCTATAATAAAGTTTTGATGCGTTGAATTTACTATTTGTGGTTGTGTTTTTACATATATATACTGAGGGTTATTATAAATTATATTTCTAATATCCGGAAAATTTAATGTATCTAAAATTACCTTTGTAAGAGCAGTGTACGTAGGCATTGTAGGGTACATTATGTCTAAAGGATTATATTGCGATGGAACCTGATAATGATAGTAAGTGTTATCGGTTGTAGAATAAATTTTAAAACTCTGTATAGTAGATTGCAATGGAACACCAAAAGAATTTTTAAAGATAAATTTTATTTTAGGATTTACAAAATATAAGTGCCCTTGCTTGGCATTTTTAAATATCTCAAGTTCAACAGTATCTTCGTAAAGATCAATATTCCTGCTTGCAAAAAGGCCGTATATAATTTTATATTGTAAATTATTTAACGATACCTCTATACTAGTTTGATCCCCAGGGGTAACAGGGTTCCCGGAATTATAAAGAGTATATTCTATATTGTATTTAATCTGGTTGTTGTAAATATATATTGTATAACCTTGTAAATCGTTAAAAGTAGATACGCCCGAATATGAAGATGGTACATTAATGGTTTTAGAATAAGAAAAGCCATTTTTCTTAATCGTAGGAAAAGTAATTTTAATTTCACCATTATGCAGGAATGTAGAATTTATACTTACACTTAGGGTCCCATTTTTTAAAATAATAGAATCGATTTCGTCCGATGAATTAGGCGGTTGAAAAATAATTTCTGTACTTTTAGTTACAGTAACAGGAGAAATTATAGGAAAACCTGATGATATAAATTCATTGCCATTGTAATTTATAGAGGCACTTTGTGTTGGAATATTAATGTAATTAATGGCAGGATAAGAAAAAACTTCTTTATTATAAATCAAATATAAAAATGCTGTTGAATCTTCTACAAACAAATGCTGATAATCGTAATCTTGTATTATATCCCTTAGAGTTAATTTTGAATGAACAGCAGGAACAGCAACTGTTGGATTCCAGGTAATTTCAGTAGAAAGTTTATCAAAATCAAAATAGTCTTTTACACAAGAACTAAAAAGTATGAAAATTGAAATATAAATAAACAATCTCATTTTATATACATTTGTATATTTCATAATAGACATAATTCTAATTAAAACACTTGCAAGGTATAATTAATTTATTATATTAAAAAGCGAATTTCTTTTTACTGGTACAAAACCTTCGTTTCGTAAAAGTTCAATTAATTCAGACAGATAAATACAAGGTTTTAAAACTTCGCTACCAGCTTTGCTAAAAATTTTTGTTGTATTGTAGATTGTTCCATCAATATCATCGGCACCTGAATGTAAACATAATATTGCTCTTTCAAGCCCAAACATAGGCCAGTAAGCTTTTATATGCTCAACATTATCAAGAAAAATTCGGCTTATTGCAAAAAGTTTTACATCTTCAATTAAATTTACCTCTTTTTTATCTTGAAGGCAATTGTTTTTATTCCGATATTTTAAAGGAATAAAACATAAAAAACCATGTGTTTCGTCTTGTATGTTACGTATAGTTTCAAGGTGTTTGATTCTGTGATAATAATTTTCAATATGACCATAAAGCATTGTTGCATTAGATTTAAGCCCAATTTTATGAGCTGCCTTATGTGTATTTATCCATATATATTTACTCCCTTTTTCTGGACATAATATATTTCTGATTTCATCGTCAAGAATCTCAGCACCTCCACCTGCTATTGTAGTTACTCCAGCTTCTAATAATAATTCCAGAATATATTCTACCGGCTTTTGCTCTATCTCTGAAAGGTAATTTATTTCTATTGCAGTTAAAGCTTTTATTTGAGCGTGTGGAAATTTATCCTTTATATTTTTGAAAAGTGTTAAATACCATTTTAAGTTTTTCGATGGGTGCATTCCTCCTGTAATATGTACTTCTTCAATTGTTTCGGGAATAGAACTAAGAAATGTGATTATTTCGTCGAGCGAAAAATTCCATGCTTCTTCTTCATTTTTAGCTCGAAAAGCACAAAAACGACAGTTATTAACACATATATTCGTAGGTTCTATGTGTATATTCTCTATAAAGTAAACATTCTTTTTGTGGAATTTTTCACGAATTTTATTTGCTAAATAAATTAACTCACTAATATTAAAAGTATTGTAGATAAATAAAGCTTCTTCAACGCTTATGCGTTCAAACGCTTCTATTTTTCTAATTAATTCTTTCTTTTTACTCACTCTTTTTTTATTACTTGCCTTTTATTTCGTCGCTTACAGTAAGTTTTTTTCTACCTTTTGCTCTTCTTGCCGATATTATTTTCCTACCACTTTTTGTAGACATTCTTTTTCGAAAACCATGCTTACTTCTTCTTCGTCTATTTGAAGGATGAAATGTTGGTTTCATTTTTTTACATTTTCAAAGTGCAAATGTACATCAGATTTTTAGTAAAAACAAATTAATCTTTACGAATATAAAATTTTATAATTCTATCATCTTCTTCTTTCTTTAATTTTAACATGTACAAGCCATCAGCAAAAGTAGAAGTATTAATTATAACTTCATTTGTTTCGGGATATAAATACTGAGAATATACGCATCTTCCATCTAAGCTAAAAAGAGAAACTTCTTTATATTCATTGATTTCTGACAACACGAAAATATAGATATAATCTTTAGCGGGATTAGGAAATACTAATATTTCATTATCTTCATCATCAAAAAGCGTAGATTTAGAACAATAACTAACAGCATAAGAAGTTGCACTTCTTGTACATCCATAAGAATCAGTAACAGTTACCTTGTATCCAGTTGTTCTGTAACAAAGATTAACAGCAGTTTGTGTTGTCTGGTTGTTGGCATTCGAATCCCACAAATAAGAGAAAGGAGGATCGCCACCGGATGGATTTGCAGTAGCAGTGCCTGTGCACGAATTCCTCTGGGTACAAGTAGTTGTGGGCTGTGGCAATATAATACTTTTTTTCCCAACATTGCCACTACTCGACCTCGTAACATTACAAGCGTCTGTAACAGTACAAGTATAGGTACCCTGAGCTAAATTAGTTATTGTTTGAGTTGTTGCTCCAGTATTCCATAAAAATGTATAAGGCGCTTTACCTCCAACAGGAGTTGCTGTGGCTGTACCATTCGCAATACAAGCACTCTGAGGTGTTGTTGAAATAGTAACAGAAGTAAAAGCTGGTGGGTTTGTAAGTGTAACAGTAATTACGTAAGTGGTAAGGCATGCATCTCTTATAGTGCAATAATACGTTCCAGCCCCCAAGTTATTAATTGTTTGAGTGGTTGCGCCAGTACTCCATTTATAAGTATAAGGAGTTTTGCCATCATAAGGTAATGCTGTTGCAGAACCATTATATCCTCCACAAGGGTCTACTTTTGAATAAGTCGACTGTAAAGGTGGATTCTCGGTTAAATTGTGCGAACTTGTAAGTGTGCAACCATACTGATCGGTAACTGTAACATAATAAGTACCCGCGTTTTTATTTGTTATTGTTTGTGTTTGTTCCCCTGTCGACCATAAGTAAGTATAAGTTCCCGAAGGAGAAGGATTTGCAGTAATACTTCCATCACTACCACCTGGACAAGTAACCTTAGAATCAGTGAAAGAAATACTTTCTATTCTACACCCGTAAACCGCATAGTAACCATCGCGATTAGTAAAAGCATTTGTCAATGTTGTTGTTTTAAAAGTTACAGACGAAGAATAGAATTCGCCTGTAAAGCAAAAATTCTTTCCTGTTGTTGACACAACAGATTCCCAATTTATATCGCCTTGTGCTCCTTTAACTGCTTCTGCGTTTAATATGCTCCCATTATTTGAATTTCCTATTATAATCATAGCATCTGTAACACCCTGCAATGTTAAATTATAGGCTCCTAATTGAATATTTCCGCCATATGCCCCTGCAGCACTAAAGTAATTGCTGTTAGCATTAATACCGTATAAAAAGTCATTTCCATTTGAACCATAATTTTTAACCCATTGTAGAACGCCATTTGAATTATATTTACAGATAAAAATATCTGAATAACCACTATTAGAATTAGAGGGTCGTAATAAAGATTGCTGCGAAGCAGTAGAATCTAAAGTTAATTGAGAACAGTAAAAGTACCCAACACAAAACATATTCCCGTCTTGGTCGGTATTATGTCTATAAAGCCACACCTTATTACTTCCCCCTAATATTCTTCGCCCCCATTGAGCATAACCACTTGAATTAAGTTTAATTAAAAAACCATCTTGAATATTTGAAGTAGACAGAGTAATATCGTCAATATTAATATATCCTGTGAAATGACCAGAAATATAAACATTTCCGTTATTATCAGATGAGATAGAACGACTATAAGTTATATTTGAATTACCTTCTAACATTTTAGCCCATACAACATTTCCTTCTTTTGTTACCTTAGCTATAAAATTTTGTCGCGACACCCCATTAGTTGAAGAAAATTTTTCTTGACCTCCACATATTTCAACATTATCCATAAATATGCCAGTTATTAGAATGTGGTTATTTGCGTCAAAACATATATGGCCACCTGCTTGATTTCCACTACCGCCTGCAACAATAAAAGCATTTTCTAATGAACCTGAAATATTGTAAATAGCAATAGCAATATCGTTATTTGTTGCAGTTAAGTAAGTACTTTCAATTTGAGTGGTACCATTAAACGTAATACCTACAGCCAAATATTGTAAATTCGGTGACAATGAAAGACCATAAACAGCTTCAGTCCCCGTACCTCCTATTTGTTTTATCCACTGCAATACACCTGCAGAATTATATTTAACTATAAAAACATCTTGAAGCCCACGTGATGTTAGCTGTGTGCCATCGTGATTAATAGTTCCATTGAAATTTCCAGCTACATATATGTTTCCTGCATTATCTCTAACTATAAACTGAGGTTGATTTTGCCCAGAACCAGTAAAATGCTTTACTACTAATTCACCTTGTGCAAATAAATTATATAAACTAAAAACAAAAATTATATGTATAAAATTTTTCATAACCGCTTTAATGTTTTACGATAATACTAAAAAAAATGTTTCATTCTTAAGAAAAAAATTACATTTAAAACCCTCATAAACTTTTCATAATTAGTAATTTTATTCTCAGAAAAATCTAAAATTAATTGTTTAACATTGAATATTTCAGAAACTGTAGGTGAATTAATTGAATCATTTAATATTTCGTAAATTTCAGTTTTAAAATTCTCTATTCTTAGATGTAAATCTGCTGCTTGTTTACCTTTTTGTTTATTATTAACTATTTCATCAGCAACAATATTATGAGATATAAGTCTATAAAATATTTTATGTTCTCCATTCTTCAGATATAATTTTTGAGGTAAAGAAAAACAAAATTCAATGACTCTTGGATCCGATGTTGGATCGTAATTTTCTATATTGAAATAATTAGTTTTTTCTTCAAGATAAGAATATCCAATTTTTTGAAAAAAATTAAAAAAATACAAACGTGTTTTGTTTAAATTAAAACTTATATAGTAGGGATTATAGTTTGTTTCTAAAAAATACTTATCTAACTTATATTTTTTTATAAATTCACTATTAAAATAAGAGTTTAGAAGGTAAGGTTGTTTTAATAAATTTAAGGAGATAATTTTTTGCTTGATAAATTTTTTTAATGTTTTTTTTGATAGTACAGCGGAATCGAAAGGCCAACTTATAGTGAGATTACCATTCTGCGCCCAAATAAGATTATTGATATTCAAACTACACAACTTATTGTATATAGATAAAATCCAATACTGATTCGATGAATTTCGTAAAGGATAGCCATGTATTTTTAAAGAGATTTTAATACCTTCAAGAGGATTAATATTTTCGGCATTATCGGTTAAATGAATTATGTTCTTATATTTTCGAGATGTATATTTAGCCAATTCGTATTCATTTGTTAATCTATTTGACACAACATCGTTGTTGTATAAAGGAATCGAAGTAATTGCATATAATTGTTTTTTATAAAAAACATTTGCAATAAAAGAAGTAATAAAAGAAGAATCTAAACCACTACTAAGGGTTGTCGATATATTTTCGTTCAGGGGCAATTGTTCCTTTAAAACCTCGGTAAGTAAATTAATAAAATGCTTTCTGTAAGAATCGTAATCTGAATAATCGATTATTGATAAGTCTTTTACATTCCAATAAATGTTTTTTTTTACAAGGTTTTTATTTAATGTTATTGCAGTTGCAGGTGAAACTTTGTTAATGTTTTTAAAGCAAGTTTCATCTGGATTACCATAATCACCTACACATAACGAAGCAAGGTAATAAAAATTAATATTTTCGTCGCTGTTATTTATTTTACTTAATAACACAAAGCTATTTGAAAATATAAAGCCTTCATTTAATTTTATGTAATAAACATTTCTCCAACCTGTGTGATCTCTTGCTATTTGTATTTCATTCAATTTTAAATTGTATACCAAAATTATCCATTTTCCAATAATATCTTTTAAACCGTTTACTCCTTTATGATTGAAATATTTAAAAAAAAGAAAAGTATCGCTAATTACTTCGTTCTGGTGAATATTTAGCCGTCTTTTTAAGTCGTTCTTATTATAAATTTTCGAATAAATGAAATATATATTGTTATTATACTCTATAATAAAATCTTTAATATTTAAATTTTTATTAGTATCGATTATTCCAACATTAAAAACCCTATTTAAATTACACTTGAAAATTAATCTTTGTGGGTATTCTATGCAAGCGTAATTACTTAACCTGTCAAAGTAATTAGTATTATTTTCAATTGTTATGAAATAAATCATATAATGGTTTTAAAATTTTTTACAGGCTTTACAAAATAATAACCATTCGAACTAACAAAGGTATGTAGCTTAATTGTACCTTGTTCATTTTGCCACGATAAATGAAGTTCGTAAGGTATTTTGTTTATCCTTAATAATATACATGCCAATACCGATTTGCTAAAACATTTTAATTTAATTGGAGTATTTTTTTCGAATATCTTATAAACTTTATAAAGTGTAAAAAGCTTATTAATGTCAGTTTTTAAATTCTGAGGATTATATTTTCTTATTTTTGCAAAATATACTTTAATAGGAATAATCTTCAATAATGGTAAGAGAAATGCTATAATAACAATTTGAAAAAAAATTATTTTTTCCTTAATGGTCAAACTACAAAAACTTATAAATTTACTCATAACATTCAATAAGGTGTTTACTGTATAATTCATAAATAAAATTGCTTACTTCGTTATAGCAAGTACTATATTCCACATGATATAATTCCATCATCTGCGACACTATATCATTAATAGTAACTTTATTTTTAATAAGTTCAAATATTTTCTTTCCAGTTTTATTAAATGAATAAATCTTACCGTCAATATGATTGAAAACTAAAATATCATCATCAATGTGCGATATAGATAAATGTTCCTTTAGCTTAAAAGGAGTGTTTTCACAAAATTTCATCATAATTAAAAAGCTTTATTACACTATAATTTTTTTTCAATATTTTTTTAATTTGGTGCAAAGTTAATACATTTCTAAAATAATATAACTTGCCTACATTGAAAAACATTTTACTGTAAACAGATTTTTCTGAAAATCCGTATTGTTTTTCTAGTCTTTGAAGATTATTGAAATTGGCAAATTCAATAGCGTCGTTAATTTTATCATTAGAAATATTAAGATTTATAAATTTTATAATTTTATTTAATTCTTTATAAGTATTCATAAATAAATCTTCGTACCTTATGATAAGAGTTTTAATTTTTTTTTGAGTTATCCAACTTAAGATATTATAAGACCACGAGCTAATTTTCTGAGGTAACTGTATTTGATATTTCATAATGTTTCGTGCAAGTTCATATTTACTATTCGACATTATTTCTATTGTTTCATCTATTGTTTTACCAATATGATTTGAAAAAGAAATACATAAATCAAAAGGGTTTCTAACTATATAAATTGCCCCATAAGTATGTGTCAATGGCAAAAAGGGTAAATTATGATATCTTATTCGAAAAGCATCGTGAATTTTTACCGGATAAATTTTAGTGCTTTGTTCGGCTTTTTCTTTAAATACTTCTAATCTTATTTTATGTAGTTCACTAATAGTATATTCGCTAATATCATATTCAACAAATTCTTCCAAAATGTACTTTGAGCTATATATAGGTATATTTAATCTATTAATATCGGAAGTGTTATATAAAATACGCGATAGTAATATTCTAATCCAAGTATTACCAGATTTCGGATAAGATGCAATCCATAGTATTTTTTTATTATTAAATAACATTATTATTAATCAAGTTTTTTAATTTTTTTAAAAAAACTTCTTGACTTACATTGACTGGCCTATAAACTTTATATGTAATTATTTTGTTGGCAATTTCAGTTACAATGTTAAACTCCAAATTAGAATGTAATTTACCTAAAATGGCTGGTTTATATATATTATTGTAAATAGAAATAAATTTATCCTTACCATTTATTTCTTCAAATTTAATTTTATCATTGTAAGAAACTTCAATAATTAAAATTAATTCTAACTTATTTAATGAATATAAAAATTTTTCACTAACATTTAAATAATACTTTTTTAAGTCTTTAACAACAGGAATAACATTCTCTTTATTTGTTTTAATATCTGCTTCCCACAATTTTAAAAAAGGAAAAGAACTATAAAAATAAGTAGGATAATCAACAAAAACAGGTACTATGTCGTCGCAATAAAATATTATATTTTCATCGCATAAAAAGTTATAAACAATTGTCGATTTGCCACTACCTACTTTACCTGCACATAAAATATTTTTATTATTATAATTAAAAGCACTTGCGTGCAATAAAATAAAATTATAATAATAACCTAATAATTTAAAAAGTAGCCCTGTTATAAACAGATAAAAAATGTGTTTATCATTATAATTATAATAAAGTATTTTTTCATCATGAAGATATAAAAACTCACATTTGGTATTCCAATAATAAAAACATTTATTAGCTATAAATAAATTTTTACGTTTTAATAATACTTCAACATTATTTGGAATAATATTTTTTATTTTTTTTTGATAGACAAATTTTATTACCGTATTTCCTTTTTCAAGACAAGAAAAATAAGGTAATTCCGTATTACACTCAAAATTTAAGCCACAAGCCGAATATTTTTTCAATTTTTTCTACAAATTTAACTTAAATTAAAAACTTGTTAATTAAATACCATTAAAATTTAACTTCAAAATTAATTTTAAGAGCGTTTTTTATTTCATGTATTTATTTTTTCACTAACTTAATAAACAACCCCTCTTATTCTTTAAAACTTTAATTAATATTTCTCTATAGTATTTAAAACCTAAAACCTATTGTAGCAATAATACCATAATTTTCATAAGTAATATCAACAGGATTAACTTGAATTACATTGGGATCATAAAGATAGTACTTTTTATTACAAAGAGAGTAAAAAAATGCAATATCAAAATAAGAGCTTTTGCCCTTAATACCAATTCCACCTGAATAAATATTTGTGTTAGCATTTTTATTTGGTTGAGCAGAATTATACGGACTTAAATATATACCATACCCCCCTCTAAATATTATTTCATCGAATATTACCTCAATACCCCCTCTAAAGTTTGCTGTTTGTCTGTAAAAATTTCTTATATTTTCATTTTCATCTTTAAAAAAATAATCGATTGCTCTCAATCTCGCCATTTTATAGTTTACTATTTCTGCGTCAATTCCAATATTTATAAAAGGCTTTTCATTTTTGGGGATCACTAATCCAAAACTTCCTATTGTTTTAAAAGGAGTTGTAACTTCAAAATTATACTCTCCTCTCAGCGATTTTATATTCTTTGATCTATAAGACATAGTATCTGAAAATAGTGTTTTCATAGAAAATTGATAGTTATTAGAGAGATTAAAAAAAGTAGGTGTATGAAAAGCAACACCTATTCTTATAATACTAATTGGCGCATATATCATTCCGAATTTAAAATTAAATCCACTCCCAACAGTTTTCAAATCTTTAGTATACACAAAGTTTTCAAAACATGGTATTTTATCAGCATCTTTTGGATCTTTTTCTTCATATTCACTATATTCTTTATATCTTACACTCTGTATACCAAAACTCATACCTAACCATAATGTATTTGCATAATTTGTTCCTATACTGAAACTATATTCACCCATACCTCCTCTATAATTAATACTTTTTTGCTGTATAACACCTTTCCCCAGCAGAGCACTATGGTATAAAAGATTTGAATCGACATCGATCAAATAAGCTTCATAAGCTAAACCTTCTACAAATTTATTTAATTGCTCTGGCTTTTTACCATTAGCCATTAAAACAAAATAATCTACCATCGAAGAAGTTTCATTAAACCCTTCAACATTTACATAAGTACTAAAATCGTTTATTCTATTGTACGAAAAACCAAAAACTACATTTCTCCATTTAGTATCTTCAGAATTTTTATGAGTTAGAACACATCCCAGATTTCCTGTTTGAAAACGGAATTTCATATCGTTTGCTGTTGCATTATTATATAAAGCATCTGTGGTATTTATAGACATAAAAGGCGAATAAGTAATTTCATGGCCAAAATATTTACCAATAGAGGCAGGATTAATCACAATTGAACTTTGATCGGCTAATATTGAACTCAAACCATTACCTGTACTAATACCCCTTGATGTTCCAAAATAATAATGTTGAGAATACCTTAAAGCATCTTCTTCATTTTGAGAAAAAGATTTGTTGTAAATATTACATAACAATGCAACAATAAAAACTAAGTTTCTCATAATTATTTCTTTTACTTTTTTCTGATTTTTATTTTATTTTCTTCGTCTCTCAATAGAAGAATTATCACCACTACTTCTATTATTATCTGAAGGTTGAGAAAAAATTAAATTCGAAGGTCTATTATTAAAGTTATTTGAAGGCTGCGGCTGTTCTATAGTTCTATTATAGTTATTATGAGACGGTTTACGATACTCAATTTCGTTATCATTAATTCTTAATGGTCTATTAGTATAATTTTCGCGAATAATGGGTTTATCGTAATAATTAGGTCTATCAGGCTCGTTTATAATTGGCCCCCTTTGATAATTGTTAGGATTATAAGTTGGTGGATTAAAAAATGGTCTATCTTGGCTAATTGTTGGTTTATTCTGACCAAAACTTGGTTTCTCATTGTTGGTTGTAGGTTTATTTTGATTTACAACAGTAATATTATTAGGTTTATCTTGAGAAACTCCAGTTTGACTAACTCCGCCTACAATAGGATTTCTTTCATATGGCTTATCGCTATTATTTACATTAAACAGAGGCTGCCGCTGAGTAGAAGAATTTACTTCTTTAGAATTTACATCAGAGTTGCCAGCTATAGATTGTGGTTTGGGCTTAATAGAATTGTCTAATATCACTGGCAGATTGTTTTTCAAGGGTTTATCTACGCTCTGAGAATTGACATTAATAGTTGGTTTATTTACCACTTCGTTATGATAAGTATTAACAAATGAATAATAATTACCACCACTTTCTCTATGTGAACCACTTGTAGGAATATCGCTAAGAGGACCATAGTGGGTTCCGTCGAAAGAATTATAATAATAATTATATGCTAAAGCATCGTAATAACCATTCCAGTACCCATGCCAATAACCATGAAAATATCCATGCCAGTAGCTATAAAAAGGGCTATGCCATGCACATGGCCAGAAAAATGGATCATAATAATAATAGTAATAAGGATGCCAGTAATAATAATACCAAGGATAATAAAAGCCTACATAAAATAAAGCAGGATAATAATAATATGCATAATAAGGCCACCAACGATATCCAAAATATATGCTTATACCCCAATCCCACGGATCGTAGGTATACCAATATAAATTAGTATAAAACCCATCGAAATATCCAAAACCCAAATATGGGCCATGGAATCTACGTATTCTTGCGGCATACGAAAAATCATAATAATCATCTGGATCAAAATTATAATAATTATTAGTCACATAAGTATCGCCATTATTACTACTCTCTATTGTTTGTTCATATTTTTTAGAAGTTTGAGTATTCTGAGGAATATTATTAGCTTCAGAGTTATAATAACTTGAAAAATTACTATTTTCATCTTGCTTTATTGTTGAACTATAAATATCATCGTTTATTGTTGTTTTAGTTATGCTACAGCTAAAAAGAATTGCTAAAAGACCACTTAATATTATTATTTTAGTTTTCATAGTTATGTCCTCCCTTTTTTATTTAAAAATAATTACTTTTGCTTTCAAAAATTAAGTACAAAAATTGTACCAAATTTACTAAAATTATGGCAAAAGTATTAACAAAAAAAGAAGAAGATTTTTCTCAATGGTACCAAGATTTAGTTATTAATGCAGATTTGGCTGAATATTCTCCAATAAAAGGATGTATGATAATCAAACCTTATGGGTACTCTTTATGGGAAAAAATTCAACAAACACTTGATAAAATGTTTAAGGAAACTGGCCACTCTAATGCTTATTTTCCACTATTCATACCTAAATCTTTTTTTGAAAAAGAAGCCAAGCACGTAGAAGGCTTTGCTAAAGAATGTGCCATTGTAACTCACTACCGATTAAAAACCGATGAAATCAATAAAAAACTATTAATCGATAACGATGCAAAATTAGAAGAAGAACTTATAATTAGGCCTACTTCCGAAACTATTATATGGAACACTTATCGAAATTGGATTAAATCGTATAGAGACTTACCTATACTCATAAATCAATGGGCAAATGTTGTACGTTGGGAAATGAGAACAAGATTATTTTTAAGAACTACAGAATTTTTATGGCAAGAAGGGCATACTGCACATGCAACACGCGAAGAAGCATTAGAAGAAGCAATAAAAATGTTGAATATATACGCTGAATTTGCGGAAAAGTATCTTGCTATACCTGTTGTAAAAGGAGTAAAAACCCCCAGCGAAAGGTTTGCAGGAGCAGACGAAACTTTTACAATCGAAGCTCTTATGCAAGACGGCAAAGCTCTTCAAGCTGGAACTTCGCATTTTTTAGGTCAAAACTTTGCTAAGGCTTTCGATGTAAAATTCTTAAATAAAAAAGGAGAACTTGAATATGTATGGGCCACATCGTGGGGAGTTTCTACTCGACTTATTGGAGCTCTCATACTAACTCATAGCGACAACAATGGTTTAGTTTTACCTCCTGCAATTGCTCCTATTAACATTGTGATAATTCCTATATACAAATCTGACGACCAAAAAACAAAAGTTTTAGAAAAATGCAACGAAATATACCTTGAACTAAAAAATTTAGGCTATTCTATAAAATTCGATGATAGAGATAACTATACGCCAGGTTGGAAATTTAATCAATACGAATTACAAGGAATACCAATTCGCTTAGCTTTTGGACCAACCGATTTGGTAAATAATACAATTGAAGTAACAAGACGCGACACACTTCAAAAAGAAACAATTAGTTTATCAGAATTATTACCTAAAATAAAAATTTTGTTACAAGATATTCAGAATAATATATTTAACAAAGCAAAAAAATTTAAAGAAGAAAACACATTTATTGTTAATGATTTTGAAGAGTTTAAAAAGAAGATAGAAAACGGTGGCTTTTTCCTTGCTCATTGGGATGGAACACCTGAAACCGAAGAAATATTAAAAAACGAAACTAAAGCCACAATACGTTGTATTCCCTTAGAAACCAAAGAAGAAGAAGGTTTTTGTATGATTTCCAAAAAAAAGTCAAAAAAAAGAGTGTTAATTGCTCGTGCTTATTAAAAAAATTCTTACCTTTGTAAAAAAAATTTTTTTTAAACTTTGAATAAGAAAAGTCAAAATAGTGTAAATAATTTGATTATTAATAGTCTTAAAGCTAAATCAGAAACTGAAAAAAAAATCCATGAAAATCTAAAAAACTTTTACAATCTTCTAAAAAGTGTTCTTAATTCTGTTGTCGTTAATTACAATAATGAACTACAGCAATACTTAAGCAAAAATTTTTTTGAAGTAAGACAAGGAACATCGCATTTTGAGCTTTTCTTTGGTGAAGACGTAGCAATATTTGTGTTCAAAGATTATATCTTTAAAATAGATGAAAGCCAATCTATATGGACTCATTCTTATTTACAAAACAATCCATTAAATGCCTACGTGGGAATTGTTGATATTTACAACTTCTTAAAGTATTCTTATAACGAAGACAGATCAGACGACTTAGGTTACCTTGTTGGTAGAATCTTAATAAATCGTGAAAATCATTTTTATGTTGAAGGGAAAAGACAACTTGCCTTCTTATATAGCGATTTATCAAATCAAATTGTAGAAGAACAAATTATTACAAAAGTAGTCGAATCTGTTATTTTATACTGTTTATCTTTCGAAATGCTGGTGCCTAATTATGAGGATATTAGCATTATTAATGTTGAACAAATTAAGATGATATTAACAAAATCTAAATATTTAAGTGCTAAAAGATTAGGATTTCAATTTTATAAGAATGATACGAATGTTTAAGCTTAACGTTATGAAGAAATTATTTTTACTAATGTTTTTAATTTGTTATATTTTCTTTTCTTGTTCAAACAAAAAACAAGAAAGAGCGTTGAATAACGAAGATACTACTCAAATAAAAAAACTAACTATTAAAGATAGAATTAACGAATATGTAACAATAACTTTAAAACCCGATATTTCAAACTTAAGCGCAAACGAAAAGAAAATGTTGTCGTATTTGATAGACGCAGCTAACGTTATTGATGAAATTTTTTGGCTACAATCTTACGGGAACAAGGATACTTTATTTAATAAATTAAAAACTGAGGAGGAAAAATTATTATGCGAAATTAATTATGGCCCTTGGGATAGATTAAATAATAACGAACCATTCATTGAAGGAGTAGGGAAAAAACCAATTGGAGCTGGTTTTTTCCCACCTGATATAAAATACTTTCCTTTTTTAAGCATGAAATTTGAAGATAAAATTAGCATGTATACAGTGATTAAAAAAGATGAAGAAGGTAACCTATACACAGAGCCATACCATAAAGCATATGCAAATTACCTAACTAAAGCATCGAATTACTTATTGATGGCTGCTGATTTATGTCCTGATAAAGATTTTAGAAATTTTTTACGAAAAAGGGCTGAAAGTTTACTCAACGACGATTATTATAGTAGCGACTTATTATGGATGGACTTAAAAAACAACAAAATAGACATTGTTATTGGCCCTGTTAATTGCGAAGAAGACCAATTCATTCATACTAAAACTACTTACGAAGCTTATATATTGCTAACAGATATTGAATTAACAAAAAAGTATGAGAGGTTAAACGATTACCTCGAAAAAATAAAAAATTCAATACCCCTACCCGAAAACTATTTAAAACAAATAATATTTAGCAAACCTAATGTGGTAATTTACGATGGAGTATATTTTGCTGGCTGGCCAAATGCAGGAGCTAAACAAATTTCAATCAACTATCCAAAAGATGGAAGAATATTAATAGAAAAAGGTTGTAAAAAACTACAATTTAAAAATGTTCAACGTGCAAAGTTCGATAATATCTTGTTGCCTCTTGCTAAAATATTAATAGCACCCGAATACCATAAGAATATTACGTTCGAAGCTTTTTTTATTAATAACATTGCTTATGAAATTTCAGATGCTGTGGTTGTAAAAGGAACTGTTACTAATAAAGGACCTGCTAAAGAAGCTCTAAAAGACTACTATCCTACAATAAACTCTTTAAAAGCCGATTTATTATACATTTACATAATAACTCAATTAAACGAATTAGGCGCCTTAAAAGAAACTACCTTAGAAAATCATTATTATTCATATTTAGCAAACCTATTAAGGTCAATAAGATTTGGAAGTGTTATTGCTCAGGGATCATCAAGTTTAATAGCTCTTAACATGCTATTGAAGCTCAAAGCATTCGAAAAAACTAAAGAAGGTTTTTACATCGTGAACATGGAAAAAATGAAAGAAGTAATTACAAAACTTACTAAGGATGTACTTAAAGTTTTAGCCGAAGGTGATATACCTACTGCAAAGAGCTGGATCGACATTTATGGTAACATCTCACCAGAAATGAGCGAAGATATTAAAAAAATAAAAAAAGCAGGTATACCTGTCGATATAAGATATATTCAAGGAAAAAGTGTATTAAACTTATAAAAACTAATATACTATGAAAATTCTTTTTTACCTATCGTTTGTAATGTTTGCTTTATTTATGTCTTGTAAAAAGACGAAAACACCAGAAGCTATGTTCGATACATTTTATGGTTACGTGTATAAAGTTTCAGAAGACAACAAAGTAAAAGAACTATCATTAAAAGCAATAGTCTCTACCGACTCATTGAAAATATATGAGGAGGAAAACTTAATACTAAATTCAAGCTACAAAGTAATATCACAAAACGATAATAACATATTCATAAAAGCAAACAATAATACTTTTAGCTTCAATGTTAAAGAAAATAAATTATGCATTATTGATTTATACGACGAAAATATTACTCTTCTTAAGTATAACGATTTTTTGAAAAACAAAGTTAATGAGTATGCAATCGTTGATCTAAAATGCGATATTAGTTGGCTAAGCGAAAATGAAAAAGAAATGTTAAAAATTTTATTCGATGTAGCTAACATTATGGACGAATTATACTGGTTGCAAGTTTGCCCATATAAAGATTCTTTACTCGCAACAATAGAAAACGAAAATTTAAAAAAATTATTTTTAATAAATTATGGTCCTTACGAAAAGCTAAGAAATAATAAACCATTTATAGATAATGTACCTCCTTACAACGAGAAACAAACATTCTATCCTATCGATATAACTAAAGAAGAATTTGAAAAATGGAACAATCCAGAAAAGTACAGTTGGTATACAATAATACGCAGAGATAGTTCGGGCAACCTAATTTCTATTCCTTACAGCGAATTTTATAAAGAAAAACTAACAAAAGCAGCAGAATTACTTTACAAAGCATCTCAGTTTTCCGAAAATCAATCGTTTAAAAAGTATCTTCAGGAAAGAGCAAAATCTTTTGTTACTAATAATTACTTTACAAGCGATATGGCTTGGATGGACGTAACAAACAATAACATTGATTTTATAGCCGGACCCATCGAAAGTTATGATGATGAATTCATGGGCCTTAAAACATCGTTCGAATCGTTTATATTAATTAAAGATAAAGAATGGACAAACAGATTAAATTTTATTCTTAAACTTTTGCCAGAGCTACAAGCTAATCTTCCTGTAGAGAAAGAATATAAAAACGAAAAACCTGGTGAAAAAAACGATATTGGAGTTTACGATGCAATTTATTATGCTGGCGACTGTAACGCCGGAAGTAAAACAATAGCAATAAATCTCCCAAACGACAAAAAAGTAAATGAACTCAAAGGTAGTCGAAAACTACAATTAAAAAATGCTATACAAGCTAAATTCGATAAAATACTACGCCCAATTTCTCAAATTTCACTTGCAAATGAACACAATAAAAATGTTTCTTTTAATGCATTTTTTGAAAATATTATGTTTCACGAAATTGCTCATGGGCTAGGAATAAGTAAAACAGTTAAAGATAAAAAATTAGTTTCAGAGGCTCTAAAAGAAACACACACAATAATCGAAGAAGCCAAAGCCGATATGCTTGGTCTTTATTTGTTAACTTACCTATATGAAAATAAAAAAATGACTAACTTAAACCTTGAAAATAATTACATCACCTTTGTGGCAGGTATATTTAGGTCAATTCGCTTTGGTCTTGGAAGTTCTCATGGTAAAGCAAACATGATAGAATTCAATTATCTATTTAAACACAATGCTATTTCTTTCAATAAAAATAAATCTAAATTTACAGTAAATATTCCTATAATGAAACAAGCAATAAAAGAATTTGTATCTCTAATGTTAACAATACAAGGCAATGGCGATTATGAAAAAGCTAAATCTCTTATATCTGAATATGCAAACCTCACTCCCGAAATAAAAACTATTTTAATTAAAATTAATGAGGCCAATATTCCAAAGGATATAATTTTCAACCAAGGTAAACATTTATTTCCTGAATTGATTAATTGAAAAACTTTTAATTATTATAAATACTTACCACAATTTTTTGTTAAGTAGAACGGAAATTTATTCATAAAAAAATGTTTAAATATAAGAGATCAAACCACTTCATAAAAATTACAATATTTTGTTTTATATATCGTTTTTTCTTACGTAAATGAATTTTCTTTATTTAATAGCAGCGTTACTTTTTCTTTGGTTTCAAAATATATGCCATTCTCAAGAAGAGATTAGAGGGTATGTATATAATTTAAATAAAGAGCCTATTAGTAATGTAAATATTTATTTAAAAGAAAATCCCAAAACTGGTACAACTTCAAATGCTAGAGGTTTTTTTAAATTAAAAGTTAATGAAAAAAAGGATTATTTTATTATTCTTTCACATATTGAATACGGCGACACTATTGTTGCTTGCTTTCCTGGTAAGACCTTTGAGTTTATTCTATCAAAAAAAACACATCAATTACCTATCATTACTATAACTGAAAAAATAATTGAAAAAGAAAATATTGAAAAAATAAATCCACTTATTATTCAACAATTACCTAGCATTAAAGAAAACATAGAAAGCTCGTTAAAAACTCTTCCCGGTGTTATGAAAAGTAACGAGCTTTCTAATCAGTACTCAGTAAGGGGTGGTAGCTTCGAAGAAAATCTCATATATGTTAATGGCATAGAAATTATAAGACCTACACTCATCAGGAGTGGTCAACAAGAAGGCCTTAGTTTTATAAACCCCGATATGATAAGTAATATTTATTTCTCAGCTGGAGGGTTTGATGCCAGCTATGGCGATAAGATGTCTTCAGTGCTTGATATACAATATAAAAAACCAACAAAAAATAGCATCACAGCAAATTTTAGTTTGTTAGGGTCGGGATTAACACTCGAACACTCATCAAAAGACTACAGGCTTTCTGCAATATCTTCGGTTAGATATAAAACTACAACCTATTTATTGAAATCGTTAGATGTTAAAGGACAATACCAGCCAAAATTTTACGATATTCAAACTTACCTTACTTACGAATTATCGGAAAAAACTGAAATTTCTTTTTTAGGTAATTTTTCGAATAACTCTTATATTTTTATACCACAATCTCGTGAAGCCTCTTTTGGAACAATCAACAATGCTCTAAAACTTAAAATATACTTTGAAGGTAACGAAAAAGATATTTATTCTTCAAAAACAGCTGCATTATGTTTCACTTTAAAACCAACTAAAAAAACCAAATCGCAACACATAATTAGCTTCTATAACCTAACAGAAAAAGAAAATTTCGATATTTTAGGACAATATTTTCTAAATGAAGTTGATAAACAACTAGGATCAAGTACTGTGGGTGATAGCATTGAAAACATAGGGATTGGCTCTTTCTTGAATCATGCAAGAAATAAACTAAATACACATATTTATTCTTATCAAAATATAAACACAACTAAAATCGACGAAAACAAAAAAATTTATACTGGCCTTAATTGTTCCTTCGAAAGAGTTGATGGAAAAATCCACGAATGGACTTTAATAGATTCTGCTGGATATTCATTACCCTATTGCGATACAATGGTAAATGTGTACTATCTTTTTTCTGGAAAAAATAAATTTATTCAAAACAAATTTAGTGGCTTTTCAAATATAAGTGGTAAAATATTAGTAGATTCGAGTAGCCTCACGTATAATGTAGGAGCAAGAATTTCTTTTGTTACTTTTTCAAAGGAGCTACTTATTTCTCCAAGAATTCAGTTATCTTATAGGCCACATAACCAAAAGAATAAAATATTCAGATTTGCAACTGGTTATTATTATCAACCTCTTACATATAAAGAAGCATTAAACCGCGAAGGCAAAATTAATATTAATTTAAAATCACAAAAATCAGTTCATTTTATATTGGGCTATGAAAATAATTTTATAAAATGGAATCGGCCTTTTAAATTTATTGCAGAAATATATTATAAAAAATATTCAAATCTTATACCCTATAATGTTGAAAATATAAGAGCAATATATTTAGGAACAAACGAAGCAAACGGATTTGCAACAGGAATAGATTTTAAACTTCACGGTGAATTTATCGAAAATACTGAATCATGGTTTAGTTTATCAGTGATGAAAACAATGGAAAATTTATACAACGACTATAATATAAAGGATAATACCGAACCATCATATATACCTCGTCCTAACGACCAAGTTGTTAACTTTGCAATATTTTTTCAAGACTATCTTCCACTTGATCCTAGTTATACTTTTAATTTAAATCTATTATTTGGTACAGGTTTGCCATTTGGAGCACCTAAGGCCGAACGTTACGAATGCACATTTAGAATGCCTCCCTATAGAAGAGTAGATGTAGGACTATCAAAAATAGTAATCGACTCTCATAAAAAATCTAAACATATTTATTTAAAATATTTTACAAAGCTATGGATTGGTATCGAAATATTTAATTTACTCGACATTAATAATACTGTCTCTTATCAGTGGGTTGGCGATATTTATGGCAATTATTACGCAGTTCCAAATTATTTAACTTCAAGACGAATTAACTTGAAAATAATAATGTCGTTATAAAATGGCTACAAAAATTTCTGAAATAGGAGAATTTAAACTAATAGAAAGAATAACATCAAATGTTAAAATTTATAATAATTCAACAATTAAAGGTGTTGGCGACGATGCTGCTGTTGTAGAACGCGATAATGAATATTATACCCTTATAACTACCGATTTACTTGTAGAAGGCATCCATTTTAACTTAGTTTATACACCATTAAAACATTTAGGATATAAAGTAGTTACTGTTAATTTGTCGGACATAGCAGCAATGAACGGAATTCCCGAACAAATAACTGTATCATTAGCAATATCATCTAAATTTTCAGTAGAAGCAATTGAAGAATTGTACGAAGGCATAAAGCTTGCATGTCAAAGATATAATGTTGATTTAGTAGGTGGCGATACCACAAGTAGCATAACAGGAATGATGATTTCAGTAACTGCAATTGGTAAAGTGAAAAAAGAAGATGTAGTATACAGAAACGGGGCTAAAGTAAACGACTTAATATGTGTTTCTGGAAATTTAGGAGCAGCCTATATGGGATTAAAAATTCTTGAACGCGAATATCTGCTGTTCCAAGAATTAACCAAAGAAAATAGCACAACACCTTTTACACCCGACTTCATGGGCAAAGATTATTTATTAAAGCGACAACTAAAACCCGAAGCACGATTAGATATAATAAGAGCTCTTAAAGAACATAATATTAAACCAACTGCTATGATAGATATATCAGATGGACTTAGCTCTGAGCTGCATCATATATGTAAACAATCTGGCACTGGATGCAAAATTTATCAGCATAAAATACCAATAGTAGACGAGGTATATACAACAGCTGAAGAATTTAATATTGCTCCCGAAACAGCTGCATTAAATGGCGGAGAAGATTATGAGTTGCTTTTTACTATTAATAATACCGATCTTGATAAAGTATTAAATATAGACGATATATTTGTGATTGGTATTATAACAGAAAAAGAAGAAGGTCTTAATTTAATTGCAAACAATACTAAAATTGAATTAAAGGCTCAAGGATGGATAGCTTTTTAATATACTTCTGGAAATTCTTGTTTTAGCGATATTATTAAATCATAACTCCGCAAGAAGTTAAGTAGCACAAAGTAAAAGTTTTTATTAAAATTTTTTCAGAAAATTAATGGTTTCGTTTGTAGCTTCGGCATTGTAGTATACTCCAGGGGCCTTTGCAAAATTATTCTCAATAGTTTTTATTAACTTAAATGATAATTTCTTATAAATATTTTAATAGAAGTTATACATTAAAACAAGATATGCAAAT
>JAOAFV010000033.1 GCA_026416095.1 Bacteroidales bacterium
AAGTATTACTGCCTCGTATACTCTGCCAAAGTAAACATTAACTGAGTCGTATCCATAACAAACACCGTTAAATTCGGTCCAGTACATTGTAATAGTATCGTTTTCAGATGGCCATCGTATCCATACGCATGGCGAATCGGCATACTGAGGGCTACAATTGTTATCGTCAGGGGTAAGGCAGAATGCTACTCCGGAGGGTCCACTCCATTTACCATTGGATCCACCACCAGGTGTAGCACATATGTAAGCATACATACTACAAACACCAAAATCAAGCCCTGCATCGGGCATAGGTATAACTTTAAATTCAATTGTTATTGTGTCGGTAGAAAAGCATTGTGGAGCAGCAGCATTCATTTCTTTCCAAACAAATTTGTAAGTTCCATATTGCGTAACTGTAACAAGTGTTTGATTAGAGGTTGGTGAAGCAAAATTAGCAGTACCTGGGCCTGATATTTGATACCATAAGCCTGTACGATTTGCAATGCTCCATGTAGCGTTAAGATTATATGATTTTCCACATATACTAGTATCTTTACCAGCATAAGCAGTTGGTATTTCATAAAAATTTACTTTAACCGAGTCATAATTATGACATATTCCATTAAACACAACCCAATATAGCCAATATTCACCTACTGAATAATGATATGCAGAAGGTCCCATATTTGAAATGTCAACAGTTGCGTTAAAAGGGATATTTCCTTGCTGATTGATTATAGGTCCAGTAGGACTAGAATACCAATAAGCAGAAATTATTCCACTTCCTATTGTGTCGGCATTTAATTGGGCAAAGGTTCCACATACCGATATTTGTTGGCCAGCTTCGGCATGAGGAGGTCTTATAAAAGTAATAACTACTGTATCGGTACCCCAACATGCATTGTTGTGAGCATGCCATACAAATTGAGCTTGATAAGAGCTACCAGGATAATTAGGAATAATGATAGGTGTGTATGTGGTATCGTGGCCGTTTACATATATTACGTTATTTGGACCAGTCCAATATCCAGGAAATACTGATGTTGCAGAGAGTACACCTTTAACACCACAAGCTATGGTGTCGTTTCCAGCATTTGGTTGTGGTACTGTAAGAAAAGTAATTATTACTGTATCTTTTGCAGAGCAACCGCTATTTGTTTCGGTCCATACATAAGTATAGGAACCATAAGTAGGAACATTTACTTGCGTAGTAGGACTCGATGGGTTAACTATTCCTGTACCACTCCATTGACCCGTAGCAGTTGGTATGCTTAATGAGGCTTGCATAGTATAAGACAAACCACAGATTGAAGCATCTGGACCAGCATTAGGAACAGGCATTTGAATAAAGGTAATGGTAACATAATCGGTTGAATCGCAAGGGCCATTTATTTCTTTCCATTCAAACACATAGGTTCCTTGTTGAGAAACGGTAACAGCACTTGCAAAATACCCTTGATTTGAAAAAGAAGAAACTCCTGGTCCACTGATTTGTGTCCATAACCCAACATAAGCAGGGTTATCTGGTGGGTCGGCTTGTAATTGATAGGTTAAACCACAAACGGTAGCATCTGGGCCAGCATAAGGGGTTGGAAATTGGCAACAGTTAGGAGTGCCTGCTCCATATACAACAACATATAATGTTTCGGGTTGCGAAACACAACCAACACTTGAAGTAGTTTGCAAGATAACAGGGTATGTACCTGCTTGTGTCCATGTTATTTGAAAGGGTTGTCCACTTGATGGATTGCCACTTAAAATTGTTGCTCCAGATAAATTCCATTGGAAAGAGGAAGCTCCAGTTCCAGTATAAGCTACAGTACTTGGCTGACCCGCGCATATTGGTGATTGAACAGTAAATGTTGCCGTTGGTAATGGGTTTACTGTTACTTGTACATTAGCAGTTGCAGTTTGCCCACATTGATCGGCAACAGTAACAATGTAATTATAATTGCCAACAGGTGGACTTGTTGTTACATTTGCACTATTTCCAAGATTATTACTCCAATTATATGTGTATGTACCATAACCGCCAGAGGCATTTGCTGAAAAGCTTATTGGTTGTTGGCCATTACAAATAGTAATATTGTTTGGTGTGGTTGACACAGTAAGTGGTGAATTATCATAAACAGTAATTGTTAAAGTATCCCATCCACATGGAGATGTTTGAATGTAAAGAATAATGGTTTCGGGCCCTTCTGCAACACCATCCATAGCAAAGTTAAATATTAATCCTGCCGAATCCTGACCAGCAGGAATAACAACCTGACTTGGAACTGTAGCATAGTCGACACCGTTTGTAGCTGTACCAGAAATTGTATAATTAACAGTAACTGGCTGATTAGAAGGTTGTGGTAAAGTAAAAGAAACTATCGCATTTGAACATCCTTCTATTGCAAATTGATTGAAGATAGCATTTGTAAAGTATAAACCTGGGTTTATTGCATTTGCTGTAAAACTATTAGCTTCCAAAAATACGCCCGAATCGTAAATTCCATCGCCTATATCAGATATTGCAATTTTTATGTGATAAGTTTGACAGGGTACAACAGCTATTGTAGCGCTTAAAACAGTAGTAAATCCATCGAAACATATTGTTGAACCAGAATTGCTTACGTAGTATTGAGAATAATTTAAAGAAACGCAATTACTTGAGCTTCCATATGAGCCTGGAACACCTGGATTAACTGAGTTAATCATAACTGGAGTTGTTGTTCCTGGAATTAGTGCTACATTTGTATTATTGTAGTTTCCGCCCTGAGGGTTTGGTCCGGAAACAAAAAAACCAAAAACATCGTTGAAAGATGAACAAACATATTCAGGATATTCTTCTGAACCAAAAACATAACGGAAAGTAACAGGCGACGATAATGGAACAAAATTAAATTGTAAAACAACAGCATCGTAAGAAGTATTACCAGCCATTTGTTGAAGTGTGGGATCGCCAGAACCACCCATGTTATTACTTAAAAAGTAAGAAGCAGGATTAGGTACATTAGAAATTCCTCCTGTAGAAAGTAATATTCCGCTTGCTAACCCTAAGTTGGTTGTTTGTCCGTTACTAAAACCACCAATACAACCCGATGGTCCTGAATAAGTAGCATTCGAAAAAGAAACACCACTTCCCACTAATATGTTTACTAATTGATTAGCATTTAAACCTCCCTGTACTTGTAATTGGGAATATATGAAATTCCAGCATAAAAAAAATACAACTATCAAAAACATTTTGGTTTTCATAATCAAATATTTTATTTATTTAAAAAATTAAATTCATCGATATTAATGAAAGTATTGTTATGTTTAATTTTATTTATATTCATTATTTTGAATAAGTTTTTAAAATATAAATTATTTGCATACATATAAAAAGTCCCATGTACTTTATATAGCCCGTTTTCTTTTGTTATTGTAAAGTTTTCAACACCTCTGTAACCTTTAATAAAATTTTCTATATTGACAGCTTGTTTTTCAGACTCAATACCATAAAGGTAACATTCAAAAGTTTTACTACCATTAGTAAGCTCTGTAACAAAAGGTTGAGTTTTAAACTCAGCAATTAAGGTTTGCGATTTCACAAAACTTATTGTAATAATAGATAAAATAATAATTAATATGAAAAACCTTTTCATAATTTATTTTTTTTAATAGACAAAGATAAAAACAAAAAGTTGTCTGACAAAATATTTTTTTTAAGATAAAAAAATTTATTACTTTTGCATACAAAATGGTGGATGTAGCTCAGTTTGGTTAGAGCACCAGATTGTGGCTCTGGTGGTCGCCGGTTCGAGTCCGGTCATCCACCCCTGGATAAGTAAGATTTTATTACATTTTTTATTACAATAAAGGTGGTTGGGATTTTAAGGAAGAATATCAATATTAAATGTTTTTGTCGATATTTTAAGAATTGGTGGCAAGTAAAGTAACTTAAAAGCATTATTTTGCATCAATAATAATGTTTTTTCGATAGTAACTTCGTCGAAATCTTCTTTTAATATTTCTTCTTTGCTTTTTTCGTTTTCTATTACTTCATGTAATATTTTGTCGAGTATGTCATAAGGTGGTAATGAATCGGAGTCTTTTTGATTTTCTTTTAATTCGGCGCTTGGTTCTTTATTAATTATGTTAGATGGAATTACTTTCATTTTAGAATTTATATAATTTGCAAGTTCATAAACTTGGGTTTTATAAAGGTCGCCAATAACCGATAAAGCACCACTTATGTCACCATAAATTGTACCGTAACCAGTTGCTATTTCACTTTTGTTTGAAGTATTAATAACAGTATAACCAAATTTATTTGAAAACCACATAAGTATTATCATTCTGATTCTTGCTTGTAAGTTTTCTTCGCTTGTGTCGAAATTTTCATCTTTAAAGTAAATTGATAATTCATCAAGAAATTTTTTATATATTGTTGTAATTGGTACAATGTGGTATTTTATACCTATTTTTTTACAAAAATCAATAGCATCTATAATAGATTGATTTGGAGTGAATTGAGAAGGCATAATGATTCCTAAAATGTTTTCATTGCCTAATGCTTTTACAGTTAACGAAGTAGCAACAGCACTGTCTATTCCTCCTGATATTCCAATTATTGCCCTTTTTAAGCCATTTAGTTTGAAATACTCTTTTATTCCATATACTAAGATATCGTGAATTATTGATATATCACTTATATTATCTATATTTATTTCCTTTTGTTTGTAAAAAGAAAATGAGGGATTTAGAAAAGATTTTCCTATTATGTTACCATTTTCGTAGATTTCTACATTGCCATCAAAAATTTGGGTTTTATGTATACCTAACGGATTAACTAAAATAGAGACTAACTTACAATTGTTTGAAATATTTTTGGCAAAGAACGATGATAATTTGCTATTTGTAATGTCAAAGGGTTTATGATTAAATATAACTATAACTGATATATGAAATTCTTTACTAATGTCCGATATGTTAATTTTTTGAATAGTATCACTTAATGAAATGAGAAATTTTCCAGAATAATTTTCTGCAATTACGTATTCGCTTGTTCTTTTTACTTCTTTCAGATTTGTAAGAATTCTACACTTATAATTATTATTTAAACTATCGAAATATGGTGCAGTTGCAATGTATTCTATATGTGAAATGCAATTTAAAATATTGTTAATGCTGTTTTCAATATAATTGCATTTTTTTAAATATAAATTACTCAATGAATTTTTTAATGTGTAATAAAAAGGTAAAATTGCAACAGTATCGTAACTTACAAGGTCAACATAATTTTTAAAATTTTCGAAAGAAAATTCAATAGTTTCAAGGTAAAAAGAAAGTGTCATAAAGTAAAACAATTTTTTGTTTAATGTACAAATTTATAGGATAGTATTTTTTTAAAAAAGTATTTTGAGTATATTTGAAAAATTTATAGCAATGACGTGTTTTTGTTTAATTTTAAACCGAAACGAATAATTTATGTTATATGTTTCAAAGCTTTTATTAAAATGTTTTTTAGTTATTTTTTTTAAAGATGTTTTTTCACAAATTGATTATAATAAATATTTCACAAGCAGCCGCTTAAGAATAGAATACACCTTAACTGGCAATAAAGATACAACAATTGTTACTATTAATGATTGGTATAAAGAAGACCACTGGAGTGGACCATATAAAAATTTAGTAGATACTTTACTTTGGGGAAACTATTATATTCAGATTTTTGATTCAATTGAAAATAGACTTATATATTCGAGAGGTTTTAGTAACTTATTTTACGAATGGAAGTTTTCGTCGGAAGCCAAAAATACAACAAAAAGTTTTAGTCAGTTTTTTTGTATTCCTTATCCTAGAAGTACAGTTTTTATTAAGTTTTTTGAAAGAAATTATAATCAAAGTCTTGTATTATTAAAATCGCAATATATAAATCCTAATTACAGCAAAATTGCTATACCTATAAAAGATAAATTTTACTTTCCGTATCAGGTTAAAAATACAACAAATAAAGCAATTGATATTGTTATAATTTCCGAAGGGTATACTAGAAGCGACTCGTTAAAGTTTTTCGAAGATGCAAAAAATATGACGGAAAAACTTTTAAAAATGAATTCGTTAAAAAAATTCTCAAGCAAAATAAATATAGGGTTTGTTTTTCAGAGTTCTAACGAAAAAGGAGCAAGCTTGCAAGACGGTAAAACTTTTAAAAATACAAATCTAAAATCATATTTTTATGCTCTTGGAGTAGAGCGTTATATTGCAATTGATGATTATAATTATATAGGAAGATTACTATCGAATATTGATTATGATTATTTTATAGTGCTTGTTAATACTTTAAAATATTGTGGAGCAGGGATATTTAATTATTACAGTATTGTGCCATCAGATGCATTATTTAAGGATTATATTTTGTATCATGAATTTGGTCATCAATTTGCAGGCCTAGCAGATGAGTATGAAGAGGCAGATGAGTATACTCAGAATTTTTATAATCTTAATGCTGAGCCATGGGAGTATAACATTACTACTCTTGTGCAATTTTCAAAGAAGTGGAAAAAATATATGAAAAAAACTAAAAATGGTACCTATTATTACAATAAGAAATTAAATGTTGGCTTATATAAGGGGGCAGGGTATCGAAGCGAAAAAATTTATCGTAGCTCTTTATTATGTATAATGCGAAGCTTTGAAACTCTCGATTTTTGCTTTGTTTGTTCCGAAGCATTTAAGTTAATGTTAAACTTAAACATAGATAAATAATGCAAAATGAATACTGAAAATAAAAATGCTAATATTGTTTTAAAAAAATTTGAAAATTTCATAAGAAAAAAAAAGTTACGTAATACTAACGAAAGAAATATTATTTTAAAAGAAATATATAAAAATGAAGGGCATTTTAATCCTGACGATTTGTATATAAGGCTAAAATTAGCGGGTTATAATATAAGTAGAGCAACTGTTTATAATACACTTCAATTACTTGAAGAAGCTAATCTAATAATAAAACATTATTTTAAGGAAAATTCCGCAATATATGAAAAAGTTAATTTCAGTAGTCCTCATTATCATTTAATCTGTATTAAGTGCGGGAAAGTTACAGAATTTGAGGAAAAAGAAATTAAACAACTTGTAAAACGAATTGTTGGAAAATATGGGCATAAACATTTAAATCATTCTATGTATATTTATGGGCTTTGCAAATTGTGTAATAGTTTTTAGTGTTTTATTTTCTTAAAATCTTTTATATTAAAGCAAATAGAAAGAAACAAAGATATGAAAAATATAATTGCAGTAGATATATCAACGACTAAGGCATTAATATTAACTTTAAAGAGTCTAAATATTATATAAGCGATATATGAATTTTGTTGAGGCATTTCGTTTAATTTGCGTAAGACATCCCAATGCCAATCGGTTAAAAAACAATAACCCCAGCCGTAAAATATACCTAAAACAAACCACGAAAAAGCTGTTATTAATAGCGACAATAAATTATATTTTCTAGTAACTTTAAACATCCATCCAAATACATTAAATATAATTAACAAAGAATGAAAGATTACAAAAAATACATCAAGAAATTTTAAAATAAACATTTTATTTTTTTATTTTGCATAAAATTATAAATTTTCGATGAATATTTTGGTAAACACAAGATTATTGCAACCAGGAAAAATAGAGGGAATTGGTGCATTTATTCATAACTTATTTAAATATGTTACTAAGAAAAATCCAGAACATACATTTTATTTTTTATTTGATAGAAAATACGATGAAAAATTTATATATTCAAAAAATGTAATTCCTTTAAAATATGCACCTCCAACAAGACATCCTTTATTAAACATTTATTGGTTTGAATTCGTAGTGCCTTTAGTAGCAAAGAAATATAAGATAGATTTATTTTTTTCGCCCGACAATCTTATGTCGTTAAATTTAAAAATACCAACTGTTTTAGTAATTCATGATATAAATTACAAAAAAATGCCAGAAAATCTTCCGTTAATTACACGTCATTATTATAATTTTTTTGTACCAAAATATTTAAAAAAGGCAAAACATATTATTACTGTATCTGAATTTACTAAAAAAGAAATTATTGAATCGTACAAAGTTCCAGCCGAAAAAATAAGTGTAATATATAACGCACCAAATATTATTGAAAATTACATTCCTGATAATATAATAGATGAAACTAGGAAGAAATATACCTATGGCAAGCCTTATTTTTTATACATAGGCTCTTTACATCCAAGAAAAAATATAGGAAGAATGTTAATTGCATTCGATGAATTTATAGAAAGAACTAAGAAAGATTTTTATTTTATAATTATAGGTCGTCATTTGTGGCGTAGCTATAGAATTGAAGAGTATAATAAAATAAAAAATAAAGAAAGAATAATATTTACAGGTTACTTACCAAACGAAGAAGCTAGGAATATTCTAGTTTCAGCTTACTGCTTAGTTTTAGTTTCGTTATATGAAGGGTTTGGTATTCCTATAATTGAAGCTATGCAAGCAGGAGTTCCAGTAATCTGTTCTAATGTTACTGCTCTTCCAGAAATTGCAGGCGATGCAGCTTTGTTTGTTAATCCTTTGTCAATAGAAGAAATAACTAGCTCTATGATTAAAATTACCGACGATAAAAACCTTTACAATTTTTTGAAACAAAAAGGAATAGAAAGAAGCCATAATTTTTCGTGGGAAAAATCGTCAGAAAACTTGATGAAAATAATAAAAAATGCTGTTATGCATTAAATTTTAGTGTAATTTATGACTTATTAATCTTAAAAATTCTGAGCGTGTTGGTTCTTTAAGAAAAACACCAGAAAAATCGCTTGTGGTTGTTACACTGTTTTGCTTTTGAACACCGCGCATCATCATACATAAATGTTGTGCTTCAATAACAACAGCAACACCTAAGGGTCTTAGTGTGTTTTGAATACAATCTTTAATTTGTCGAGTAAGGCGTTCCTGAACTTGTAATCTGTGTGCAAAAGCATCAACAACACGTACAATTTTGCTTAAACCAGTGATATACTCATTGGGAATATATGCTACATGTGCTTTGCCAAAAAAAGGAACTAAATGATGTTCACATAGAGAATATATTTCTATATCTTTTATTATAACCATTTCTTTATAATCTTCTTTAAACATTGCTTTTTTTATTATTTCTTCTGGATTTATTTTATATCCTTGTGTTAAAAATTGAAGTAACTTGCCAACTCTCTCGGGTGTTTTTTTTAAACCTTCTCTTTCAGGATTTTCGCCAATTATTGATAAAATTTTGTAATATAAATTTGTTAATTCTTCTGTAATCTCGCTGTTGTATATTTCATGTTCGTTCATCTGGAAATTTTTTGCAAATGTAGATAATAATTTTGATAATTAACTTTTTTAAAATAGTTAAATTTTTATGTTTATTGTTTTCTTGAAAAATTGAATTTTTTTATGAAATTAAATTTAACAAATTATTTGAAGATTAAAGAGTGAGATTAAAGATTCCGAAGCTTTTAGCTCCCCAGCCAGGACTTGAACCTGGAACCCTCTGATTAACAGTCAGATGCTCTAACCAATTGAGCTACTGAGGAGTAATTTTTTCATTTGCAATTATACTAAAAAAATTTTTTTTATACAAATATTTTTATCAATTTTTTTTTTATTTTTAAGAGAATGTTTAAAATACTTTTTTTTAGAATTAAAACATTTGGTTTCTATTACATTTTTGCTATTTTATTCTTATATTTTATATTTTTTAAGCTTAGTTTATTGTTAACTATTGCTTCTTCGTAAATTTGTAATATTGATTTTAGTAAACTATCGCACGTATTTTTAATAGGTGTGTACTGAGGTAAGTTTATTAAATTATTATTTAACATGCTGTCGTTTTTAAAATTATATAAGCCCATTGATTTATTACCATCGAAAGTGTAAGCAAAATCGTCTTTCTGAAGTATATAATAATTATTGATGAAATTAACAGTATAATTACATTCGGTGCTATCGAAAACATTTTTACCAAACGTAATAATTGTATCGTTTATGTTTATTAGGAAACAGATAGTAGGAAATATGTCGCAGTGTTGAATAAGTCTATGGTAAGTATATTTTGAAAATGCTGATAAATTTATAGAAGGTGAATAAAAAGCAATTGGTACACTAAAGGCACCTATATTGCTGTAATAGTAAGGATTTTCAGCGCAATATGTGTGGTCGGCAGTAATAATAAAGAGTGTGTTATTAAACCATCTTGAATTTTTAGCTGAATGAAAAAATTTTCTTAAAGCATAATCGGTGTAAGCAATGCTTTGATGAATTTTTTGGTTGCCTTTGGGTAAAATTTTTTTATATTTTTCTGGAACAAGAAAAGGATGATGAGAAGTTAGGGTATAAATAACCGAGAAAAAAGGTTGTTTAAAGGTATCTAAAACTTTTTTTGTAAATTGTAAAAAGGGCTCATCCCATATTCCCCAATAGCCATCGTAGTCTTTTTGAGATGGGTATTGCCATCGGCCATAATAATTATCAATACCTGCCATTGATGCAAATACGTCGAAACCCATTGTACCATTAGTGCCACCATGAAAAAAGGCTGTGGTATAGCCATATTTTTTTAAAATTGTAGGTAATGCTTCAAGATTATTAGAAGCATGCTTAGAAAATATATATGGAGTAACAGTTAACGATGGCAGCCCAGCTAAAATTGATGGAAGAGATTCCATACTTTTTCTGCCATTTGCATATGAATATTTGAAATTTAATGAATGCTTAAGTAAACTATCAAGAAATGGTGTTAGATTTTTGTTGGTGTTATTGAAAAAACCAATGTGTTCTTTCGAAAAACTTTCTAAAATAATAATAATAATATTAGGCTTCTGTTTGAAGATAAGAGAATCAGATTTAATTATTTTAATGTAATTGAATTTTAAATCTTTACTTATAAAATATTTATGTTTTAATTCTTCTTCTTTGTTAAATGTTTTTGCCATCGAAAATACAGTATTTAAAGTAAGTGCAGTTAAGTTGTGAGGTGCATGTAACGAGGCACTCATTAGGTTTACAGGTCGTAGCTTAGTGCCGCGAATTATAATAAAAAATATTCCACTAATTATAATAAAGGTTATTATTAAATAAATTAAATTCAGAAAATTATTTGTGGCATTAGTACACAGATTTATTTTTTGTATTAGTTGTTTATATAAAAAGTTTAAAAACATAATGATTAAAATAAAGCCGAGTGGTATATACCAGAAATCTAAAATAAACCTTGGTAATAAAACCCATGTATCGTTACCAGTGAAAATTAAATTGAATAAATCGAAAGTTGAGCGTTTTAAAGTAAATTTGTAATATTCAATATCTATTAAATTGAATAAAACTAAAATGGAGTTGACTGTTATTATGTATAATTTTTCGAATTTACTATAAAATGAAACTTTTTGAATATTGTAGATGTACGGGATTAGTAAGATAGGGGCATTAAAAAAAATTATTACCCATAAGTCGAAACGCGTTCCCCATAAAAACGATTTTAAAATTGAACTGGAATGGCTAAAAAAATTTATGTTAAACAAGAAAAATAAAACCCTACATATTTGAAAAATAACAACTAAAATTAATATTTTGATTAAGAGATAATAAATTCTTGATAACAAAAATTTCATTCACATGTAAAAGTAAGTTTTAATATGTATAATCCCATATTTCAGTTATCACATCCTGATTTTTTACGTCCCACAATGAATCGTTCCATTGATGAGTACCAATGTTATTGTTGTAGTAGTATCTGTAAATGTAATATTTTATAACAAAGTATGGACTTATAGAATCAACAATGTAAGAATTTTCTAAAATTCCTTTTACTTCGTATAAGTACCTTACAGTGTTAGATCCAACTTTTTCGTTAAAGGCTTTTTCCTGCGAAGGAATATCGATATGGTAGCGTTTTTCGTTATTATTCCATTTTAGGTCGGCATAAACTCTGAAACCATTTTTTAATGCAAATTTATTAAACCAAAATCTTCTATTCTTTTTTCTATCAAGCGATAAATCTAAAATAACACCAGTTGTATCTTTTAATATTGGTTGATTTGTGCTTTGAGCGTCGATTGTAACTTCGTATTTATACTTTAGTGAAGTGTTAACTGGGCTATTTACTAAGAATTCTGCATCGTTTCTTACATAAACAGTTCTTTCGGCTTTGCCTTCATTGCCTGCATTATCTTTTACAGTATAAGTAACCGTAAAGTCGCCAATATCTTTTGTTGGGCCTTCTCCATTAGCAGGACCATTAATGGGTACATTATGTGTCATTACTAATTTAGAAGTAATTGAAGGGCCATCTACATTATCATCAGCTTCGGCTCCCGGATCTTTAAACCACCCTTCTAAACTAACTCGCATAGGATTATCGCCTTTTAAGTATATTTTTGGAGGATACTCATCTTTCTTTTTGCACGAAAGTAATCCCATTAAAACTATAATTAAAAAAGAGAAAGAAAATTTACTTTTCATAACTTAAAATTTTTACAAATATAGCAAAAAATTATTTTTAAAAAAAGTATTATTTTTTAATAAAACTGTAATAAGCATACATTCCATTAGGATAAATTCCTTCGATTGTAACATTACCTTTTATTTTATTTAATAATAACTCAACTTCTTCAGCTTTTTTTACTGGAGTACCGTTTATACTTGTTATTATAAATCCTTTTTGAATTCCTATTGATTGTAATAAGCCTGGTTTAATTTCAACTACCTGAACACCTTCTTTTATTTTTAAATTCTTAACATCAGATGGTTCTATCGTTTTTAATTTAGCTCCCAATACATTTGAATATTTTGAAATCGATGGGGTAGTATTGTTTTTATAATTTTTTAATATTACATCGAATTTTAGTACTTTTCCTTCTCTTAAAACTTCTACCTTAACAGATTGCCCGGGTTCAAACTGACCTATTTGCTCTTGTAGTTGTGGAATATCTCTTATTTCTACATCGTTAATTTTAACAATAATATCGCCGGGTTTTATTCCTGCTTCTTGTGCCGAACCTCCTGGAGTAACATCTTCAACATATACCCCCATTGTTGTTGATAAATTTTTTTGTTTTCTTAGTTCATCGGTTATAGATTGTATTATTACGCCTAAATAAGCTCTTTGAACTTCGCCATATTTTATAAAATCAGAAATAGCTTTTTTTACAATATTAGAAGGTATTGCAAAAGCATAACCTATATAACTGCCTGTTTGTGATGCTATTGCAGTGTTAATACCAACAAGTTCTCCTTTAATATTAACAAGAGCACCGCCACTGTTGCCCGGATTCACAGCAGCATCGGTTTGTATAAACGATTCTAACGACATAGGGCTACTTAAACCAATCTTTCTGGCTTTAGCACTTACAATTCCAGCTGTTACTGTACTTGTCAGATTAAATGGGTTACCAACTGCCAAAACCCATTCACCAACTCTTAATTCATCGCTATTACCAAAATTTAAGTATGGTAAATTTTCAGCATCAATTTTTAATAAGGCTATATCTATCGATGGGTCGGTTGCTATTAATTTTGCTTTAAAAGATCTTTTATCCCATAAAGAAACTTCAATATTGTCGGGGTTAATAATAACGTGGTTGTTTGTAACAATATAACCATCGGACGACACAATAACACCTGAACCAACTGGTAGTTTTTGAGTATAAGTTTGGGGAGCATAGCCAAAGAAAAAATCAAAAATATTACCCGATGTATACGATACTTCGGTCTTTACATGAACAACAGCCGGAACTGCCAATTCGGCAGCATATGTGAAGTCTGGCAATGATTGAGAAAAGTTATTTGTATAATTTAATCTTGGAGATAATAAAAATTCGGAAGATGTTTCATTCTTATTTTGACTTTTGTAAATAATTGTGCCAATTACTCCTCCAATAAAAGCCGAAATTAATACAAAAACTATCTTCTTCATAAAAGATTTTTTTATAAATTTTTTCTTCAAAAATAACGCCATAATGAAAATTTTATGTTATTTTGCACCAAATTTTATGAATATTTAACACTTTATTTATATGTTGTTAAATTTTTATAAGTATCATACAAACGGTAATGATTTTATTATAGTAGACAAAATTTTATATCCAAATATTATTTTGTCAGAAGAATTTATTAAAAAATTATGTAAATGTCATACTGGTGTTGGTGCTGATGGCTTAATTATGGTTCAACATAGTACCAATGGGTTATTTGAAATGATATATTTCAATGCGAATGGGAAATTATCAACATTTTGTGGTAATGGGGCAAGGTGTTTTGTGGCATATTTACGCGATAGAAGATACATTATAGACAGAGTAACATTTATGGCTTCAGATGGTAAACACGAAGCAAGATTTCTTGGCAATGATGAATACCAGGTTACAATTAATGATGTAGCCGAAATAAAAACATTTGATAAAGGATTAATAATTGATACTGGTTCGCCCCATCTTGTTTTTCAAGTAATAAACATAGCAGGATTAGATGCTTATACCGAAGGAAAAAAATGGCGAAATAATTCGAAATTTAAACCCGATGGTATAAATGTCAACTTTTACGAAGTTGTTGCTGTTAATAAGATTAAGAATGTCACATACGAAAGGGGAGTGGAAAATGTAACTCTTTCTTGCGGAACAGGCTCAGTTGCAGCGGCTATAGCTTTTCTTATGCAAGCTAAGGATAAAGAATATGAAATAATAGTAGAAACTCCAGGTGGCGATATTACTGTATTTTTAACTAAAATTGGCAAAACTTTTAGTAATATTAAAATTAAAAGTAAAGTTGAGTTTGTATTTGAAGGAAAAATAAAATTAGAATGAAAAAACTTACGTTAGTTAGGCATAGTTTGGCCTGTAAATCATCGGAGGCAATTAACGATAGAGCAAGGTATTTGACTAACGAAGGTATAGCATTAATAAAAGAACTATCTATTAAAGTTAATAGAAGTTTTATTGAAGACTCATTGTTTATAGCAAGTAATGCAATAAGAGCTTATCAAACAGCGATTGAATTTATTGTAACTTTAAATGCTTATGATAAAGTATCTTTTAAAATAGAACCCTTTGTATATGAACTGGTTAATTTTAATGAGCTCGTAAGTAATATTTTAGTTAAATTTGAAAGTTATTCTAACATGTGGATTTTTGGTCATAATCCTTCATTATCTAATATTTCTTCGACTTTACTTGGGAAAAAAATATTTATGAATAAATGCTCAATAGTTCATTTTGAATTTAATGTAAATAAATGGAATGATATTAGCCCTTCTAATTTGATAAATTATTTTTTTATAGATTCTAAAATAGATTAACTTTAAGTCTTTAAAATTAAGAATATTTTTGTAAGAAAATGATAAGCTTTGAAGAAGCAATAAGTAAAATTTTAGAAAATTGCAGTGTTATAGAATACTCTGAAGAGGTAAAGTTTTCAGATTCGTTAAATAGAGTATTGTTTGAAGATGTAATTGTTAATGAAGATGTTCCGTCTTTTAATAGAAGTGCTGTAGATGGTTATGCTACAAAGAGGTCGTTTATTAATAAGCCTCTTAAGATTGTTGGTACTATAAGTGCAGGAAACATTTTAGATTATAACATTAATGAAGGTGAATGTTTAAAAGTAATGACAGGTAGTTATTTGCCCGAGTGTATCGATTATGTTGCAAAGGTTGAAGATACCGAAATAGATGAAAGAGGTTTTATAATTATAAAAAAGGTAGAAGATAAATCTAATATTAGATTTAAAGGCGAAGATATAAAAGCAAATAATATTTTATTGCAAAAGGGCACGTTAATAGAACCTCAACATGTAGCTATGTTGGCTTCAATTGGTAAAAATGTGGTAAAAGTATATAAGCCAATTTCGGTTGCTATTATTTCTACAGGCGATGAGATAGTAGAGCCTTACATTACACCTGCATTCGGTAAAATAAGAAATTCAAATGCTTATCAATTGTTAATGCAATGTAAGCAAATATCTATAAATGCAGATTATTTAGGTATTATACCAGATAATTTTGACGATGTTTTTCATGCAATAAAGAAAGTGGAAAAACAATTCAATGCAATTATTATTACAGGAGGTGTTTCTAAAGGAGATTATGATTATGTACATAGAGTAATTAAAGAGTTAAATTTTGAAATATTATTTCATTATGTTTTAGTTCAACCAGGCCATCCATCGCTTGCTGCAAAAACAGGAAATACAATGATTTTTGCTTTGCCAGGAAATCCTGTTTCGAGTTATTTTCAATTTGAATGCTTTGTTAAGCCAGCACTTTTAAAAATGATGGGACATACTTTTAAGCCTAAAATAATTTATGCAAAACTTGGTTCTGACTTTAGGCGAAAACAAACAAATAGAACAGTATTACACCCTATTAAACTTGTCGATGGTTTTGTATATCCAATAGAATATCATGGGTCGGCTCATTTGTTTTCGTTAAAAGATGCTGATGGCTTTGTAATAATATCGCCTTATGTTACTACTTTAACCAAAGGAGACGATGTGCTTGTACGACTCTTTTAACAGAAAAATTGATTATCTAAGAATTTCAATTACCGATAGGTGTAATTATAGGTGTAGGTATTGTATTAATACACAAGTTGTTGAGTTTATTCCTTACGAAAAAATTTTACGCTACGAAGAAATAATTGATTTTGTAAAATTTGTTGTACCTTATGGTATTGAGAAAATAAAAATAACAGGAGGAGAACCATTGGTAAGAAAAGGTATAATAGATTTTATTAAAAAAATTGCCTTGATAAGAGGAATAAAAGATCTTTCAATGACCACAAATGGCTTTTATTTAGAAGAATTTGCTGAAAAATTATATAATGCAGGGTTAAGAAGAATAAATGTAAGTTTAGATACTTTGGATTATGACAAGTATAAGGAAATAACCTTAAATGGAGACTTAAATAAGGTATTAAAAGGTATAGAGAAGGCTATTAAAGTTGGCTTTAACCCTATAAAGATTAATTCAGTAATTGACGATAAGACAACCATATACGAAATAGAAAATTTAGAAAAATATTGCTACAATAATGGTCTACAACTTCGTTTTATAAAAAGGATGGATTTAAAACATGGTTTATTTTCGAAGGTAATAAATGGAGAAGGTGGAAATTGTGCCACGTGTAATAGACTCCGTTTAACTTCCGATGGTTATTTAATGCCCTGTCTGTTTAATGATATACGAATAAATATAAGAGAACATCCTTATAGTTATTGTTTAGATTTTGTATTGAAAAATAAACCACTAAAAGGAACATTTAATCAGGTTATTAAAAGTTTTAATTCAATAGGTGGCTAATTTCAATATATTTAATTGAAAATTACTATAAATAACATTTAATACCATAGGTTATATTGTTTTCTTCTTAAAACGTAGTATTTGAATTTTTTTCAATTTACTTTTTAAAAAATCATATTTTACGGCATCCAAATTAAATAAATTATTAATTTATTTTTTAACAATAACACTTTTGGGTATCAACAGAATAAAGTTAATTATTTTCAATTCGTTTTTACTATAGAGATATTTATATAATGTAATTTTAATAAAAAAAATGCTTTTAAATTACATTTGGGTATTTTTTATAATAGTAGGATTTGTCTTCAGCCTTATACAATTAGTGTTTTTTCATAATTCAAATATTTTTAATTTAATTCTCACTAATATTTTTGAAATGGCTAAGTTAGGTTTTGATATTTCTATTGGTTTAACTGGTTTACTTTGTTTATGGATGGGTTTAATGAAAATAGCAGAGAAAAATGGTGTAATAACATATTTGGCAAAAATTATAAGTCCTTTATTTAGCAAGTTATTTCCGGAAATACCAAAAAATCATCCAGTAAGTGGATCGATTGTTATGAATATAGCGGCTAATATGCTTGGGCTTGATAATGCTGCAACACCAATAGGTTTAAAGGCAATGCAACAATTGCAAGAACTAAATCCTACAAAAGAAAAAGCATCTAATGCACAAATTATGTTTATTGTTCTTAACGCATCTGGCTTAACGATAATACCGATGTCTATAATGTTATATCGTTTTCAACTTGGAGCACAAAATCCGTCGGATGTTTTTATTCCTATTTTTTTGGCAACAACCTGTTCTACATTAGCAGGCCTAATTTCTGTGGCAATTGTTCAAAAAATTAACATTTTTAACAAAATATTGTTATTTTTTCTTTCTTCTTTGTTTTTATTAATAGGAATATTTATTTTTCTGTTTACAAAATTACCA
Organism: Bacteroidales bacterium; assembly: GCA_026416095.1. Lineage (GTDB taxonomy): Bacteria > Bacteroidota > Bacteroidia > Bacteroidales > GWA2-32-17 > Ch61. The sequence continues at coordinate 18,246 of JAOAFV010000033.1, forward strand.
TCTGAAAAAATTCAGACATATTCTACAATTTTTGCTAACTTTATAATACTTACTTTAATTACTTTAATAGTGATGATTGCTATAATAAAAAAAATTAATGTTTACGAAACGTTTATAGATGGAGCAAAAGAAGGATTTAATATTGCTATAAAAATAATACCTTATCTTGTAGCAATACTTGTAGCAGTAGGAATTTTTCGGACATCGGGGGCAATGGATGTGTTTATAAAATTTATGAAATACTTTTTTGAAATAATTGGGCTTAATACAAGTTTTGTTGATGCTTTACCTACGGCAATAATGAAACCATTAAGTGGTAGCGGTGCTCGTGGCTTGATGATCGAAACAATGAAAACTTTTGGTCCAGATTCCTTTGCAGGTAGACTTTCCTGTATATTTCAAGGGGCAACGGATACAACGTTTTATATTATATCGGTTTATTTTGGTTCAGTTGGTATTAAAAATATTCGACATGCTCTTGGTTGTTCTCTAATTGCCGACTTTTTTGGCATTCTCGCTGCTATTGTTGTTGCTTACATGTTTTTTGCTTAGTTAAACAATTATTAGATTCTTACTATTTAATGTACTTTCGCCATGCCATCTGTAGCAAGTAAGAAAACCTCCTTTTGCTGCCCCAAAATCTAAGCAACATTTAGTTGGTGAGGTTAAGTAAGGTACATCTTTAAGATTATAATGCCCAAAAAAAACAATATCGTTGGTAATATATTTTTTAAATGTGAATATATCTATTCTTTCATCGTAATGGGGAGGCAAATAAGTATATGCTCTCCAAAATAATTCTGATGCTTTGTTTTTTTTATCTAATTCCCACCATCGTAGCCTGTATAGCTTCTCTTCACTGTCGTCTTCGGTAATTACAACATAAAAACCCATAAGGAATAAATTCACTTGTTCTTTTAAATGCGAATTATTGTCTACACTTTCTATTACCTTAAAAACTTTGTTGTTTTCTTTAAAATATTCTTGTACACTGTTATTGAACCACATAGCATGTACTGCTTTTGCCTTACCAAAATCATAATATAAAGGCAATTCCATAAGCCATTCAATGTAATTTTTTAGTTTGTCTATGTTATTAAATTCTATAAACAAAGTATAATAGTTTAGTTTTAAGTAATCGATAAATCGTTGTTGTTTGTAGTATTTTTTGTAGTTAACGCATAGAAAATATTCGTGGTTACCAGAAATAACATAACATAAATTTTTTTTATACATCTTGTATAAACAATCGAGTACTTTAATATTTTGGGTACCTATATTTATAAAATCACCAACAATAACTGGTTTAATGTTAGTAGGTGGAATAAAATAATTTTCTTTTTCGTTATAAACATAACCCAGTTGTTTAAAAAGTATTTCTAGTTTATTAAAATTTCCATGTATGTCGCCAACAAAATCGTAAATCATAAAATACTATTCAAAAAGAACTCTATTTTGAATTGATTTAGATAAAGTATATTCATCAGCGTATTCTATTTCAGTGCCCATAGATATGCCACGGGCAATAGTAGTTACCTTAATGTTTAAATTTTTTAGTTGTCGATAGATATAATGTGCAGTGGTATCGCCTTCAGGAGTAGGGCTTAAAGCAAAAATAATTTCTTTAACTTTTTCGTTAAGTAACCTATTTATTAAATCACTTATATACAAATTAGCTGGTGTAATACCTTCCATAGGATTTATTAATCCGCCAAGCACATGATATACGCCTTTATAGACATTTGTTCTTTCAATAGAAAGAAGATCTTCTATGTCTTCAACAATACATATGGTTTCTTTATCTCTCTCAGGATCGTTACATATTAAACATATATCATCATCGGAAAGAGATTTACACACTTTACAAATTTTTATGCTTTCGGCCAAATTAATAAGAGCATTAGATAACTGAAGCATATCGTTTTTACCTCTTCTTATTATATTCATTGTCATTCGAAAAGCTGTTTTAGGGCCAATACCAGGGAATTTAGAAAGTTCAGCTATTAAAATTTCCAACTGCTTTAAAGGAAAATGTTTTTTATTGCTCATTATTAAGTTTTTAAAAACTTAGTAATATAACAAAAGCTATTACTTTCAATTTTAATAAGATACATTCCGCTATTGTAGTTAAATGGAATTTTTATTATATTGTTATAATTTTGTTCTGTGTTACTTATAACTTTTCCAAGGCAATCGATTATAGAAATTTTTAATTTTTTATCTTTTAAGTGAGTATTTATGAAAATGTGTAAAGTATTGTTTTCAGTAGCTACTTTTATAAGAGAGCTGTTAAAGATTTCTTGTATTGCTATGTATGGGGTTTGATGTATTACAATTTTCATTATTACAGGTAAGTGGTCAGAAATATCATATAAGGCATCTATTATATATGGAGGTTCTGAATTATTAGGAGGAGTTTTAAGGTCACAATCAAAATGATTACCGTCTTGACCAATAACCCTATAAGAATTTTGCAAATAACTTACTTTATTAAGATTATTAATAATGTGATAAGAAGTCATAATAAAATCGAACCTATCATCTAGACCGCCTGAAGCATTACAACCATTAGAGGTTAAATAAACCGATTGAGTATGATATTTAGCAAAGTTTTGATTATTATTCCAATTACCTAGTTTGTTTGGAGGGTCATAAAAACGAATTATTGGATTTGAGTAATTTATTAAGTTTTGAAAGCATTCTTCTGTACTACTTTGAACATTAAAATCGCCCATTATAATCAAATTTCTTTTATCGGGTAGTGTGGAAAGATAATTCATTAATGCCAGTGTTTGTTTTGCTCTTTCTGTTTGGTCGCTTTGTGTAGAACCAGCTTTTAAGTGCATAACTATTGGTTGAATGTAAACGGTGTCGTATAGGTTGCTAACATCGGGGCTATTATAGTAAAGTTTGGTAATTATTATGTCTCTTACATTTGTTGGTATTGAATTACTTTGAGTTAAAGTAAATTTCTTGTTATTATAAAATAAGGTGCTTACAATGTCAGCAGATGAGGAGTTGTAAAAAGGTATTCTATTATATGTTTTGCCCTGCACATATGATAAAACATCTGTTAAAATAAGATCAATGGTAGCAGAAGTTGCTTTGATTTCGTTAAAACCAATAATGTCGGGCTTAATATAGTTAAGTAATTGTCGTAAAGCTATAATTTTTTTTTGAGTTGAATTATTATTGTTATTGCAGTAAGGTGTAACATTATCAAAGTTTAAAAGATTGTAAGTTAAAATAGTAATTGTATCTTGTGAGTTAGTGGGGAATAGCGAAAATAAAAATATAATTATTAGAAAAAATAAATTTGTCACAATAGTTAAACTAAATTGAATTACAAATTTCTGGAAAAAAATTTTTCAAAAAAAATATTTTATGCAACTAAAATTTTAATAAAAACGTCTAACTTTGTAAATGTAAAAATTTTGGTTGTATGAGAAATTTTATTTTAAGTGTGGTAGTTTTCTTTTTGGCAATCAATGCTAATTGCCAGATTAGTAAAGGTGGTATACCACCAAGTATTAAATATGGTTTAGGAGATAATAATATAGACAAGATTGAACTTAGACCTTTAAGTCCAAGTAAGCTATTAGAAGAAATTGAAAAATATCCTAAAAACAGGCCTCCAATAGTAGGTTATAGTATTTTTACAGATGTATCGCTTAACAATGCAGGCGAATGGACAGAACTTCCCGACAAAAGCGGTAGTATTTGGAGGGTTCAGTTTAAAGCCCCAGGTGCTTTAGCATTAGGTGTCTATTACGACAAATTTCGTTTGCCTTATGGGGTTGAATTGTTTTTATATAACGAAGATAAAACACAAATAATAGGAGCTTTTACTTATGAAAATAATGATGAATCTGGTCTTTTTGCAACTGAACTAATATACGGTGATGTTGTAAATATAGAAATGTTTGTACCTGCAAGATGTGTTGGTAATATTGATTTTCATATTAATGAAATTTCTTATGTTTTTAGAGGTATAAATAATATTAGAAAGAGTATGATGTGGACAGATCCTTCAGATGAATGCGAAGTAAATGTAAACTGTTCTCCAGTTGGTGATAATTGGCAAGATGAAAAACGAGGTGTTGCACGAATATATTTAAAAGCTGGTTCATTTTACGGATTTTGTTCGGGCTCATTGATTAACAATACAAATCAAGATTGTACACCATACTTTTTAAGTGCCTATCATTGTTATGAAGGGGCATCGGCAAATGATTTAAATCAGTGGATATTTTATTTTAATTATGAAGCACCGGGATGTACGAATCCTACAACCGAACCATCTTCAAATACTATGACTGGATGTACATTAAAAGCATATGGTAATATGAATGGTGGTTCAGATTTTCTTCTTGTTCAATTAAAACAAGCGGTGCCAGCTTCATATAATCCATATATGAATGGATGGAACAGAAATAATTCTGTAACAGGACCTGGAGTAAGTATTCATCATCCTTCTGGGTCGATAAAGAAAATTTCTACCTATAATACTGCAACTTCTTCTACTTATCCGGGAGCAGCAAACAACGCGCATTGGAGAGTTGTTTGGGTATCAAATCCCAATGGATGGGGAGTAACTGAAGAGGGGTCATCGGGAGCACCATTGTTTGATGCAAATGGCTTAATTGTTGGGACATTAACTGGAGGTTCATCGTACTGCACTGCACAAAGCTCTCCTGATTATTTTGGAAAGTTATATTACCATTGGAATTTAAATGGCACATCAAGTTCCAATCAGTTGAAACCATGGCTCGACCCAACTAATTCTGGGGTGGCAACACTTAACGGTAAGTATTGTAGTGGCGGAAGCTCTACTTTAAATGCTAATTTTACTGCTTCGGCAACAACAGTAACAGTTGGTCAGCCAGTTACTTTTACAAATACATCGACTGGAACAATTACAAGTTATTTATGGAATTTTGGAGCAGGAGCATCGCCAGCAACAGCAAATACTGCCGGCCCCCATACAGTAACATACAGCACTACTGGCTATAAAACAGTATCTTTAACTGTAAGCGATGGTACAAATTCTGATACAGAGACTAAAACAAATTACATATACGTAACAAGTGGAACTCAAACAACATGCGATACTTTAGGGTGGCCTCCTTCCGATACTTTAGTTTTGTATACTGCAACAAATAATGGACAATATGCAGGATATGTTTCCGGTAATAATGTATGGCAAGATAAAGCTAAAGCTAACTATTATAATACTTACGATGTTAACAAAAAAATTACCTCTGTAATTCTTTATTTTGGTGTGGCAACAGGCAATAATTCAACAGTAATACCAGTTAGGGTTTGGAATAATGCTGGAACAAATGGTACTCCGGGTTCAGTTATAGCAACTGTTAATACAACAATAGGTACTATTAAAACAGATGTACAAAATCAAAATCCAACAATAGTAACATATGCACCACCTGTAACTGTTTCTACCCCATTTTATGTAGGCATTCAATTACCTACAGCAGCAGGCGATACAGTTGCTTTATATGGCATTGATGTAACAACAAATATGGCGTGGGAACAATGGAGCAATAACTTATGGTATCCTTATAGCGATGCAAATAATACGTGGGGTATAAATCATCAATTAGCTATATTCCCTATAATGTGTTTACCAGGTACAATTGAAGAAATAGGTGCAAATAATCTAGTATCTGTTTATCCTAATCCTGCAACAGATCAAATAACAATAGTTGCTCCTTTATTGAGTAAAAACGTTATGATTAAAATTAATGATATCTTTGGAAAAAATATAAAAACTATTGAAATAGATAATTTTTCTGGATATTATAATATAAATACTTATGATTTGTTGAGTGGTATTTATTTTATTACTGTTCAAAGCGAAAGAGAAAACTATACTTTTAGGATATCAAAAATAAGATAGGGTACTATAATAGTCTTATTTTAGAGGGGAGGGGGCTTTTGGAGCCCCTTTTTCCATTTTAATAAGGCAACCTAAATTAATATTTTGTCGTCTTTTAAAATTGTAATAACTTTGAAAAAAATATATGTTATGAAATTTATAGGTCTTTTGTTTTTTATTGGGTTTTTGTATTATGGTAGTAGTTCACAAACTGTTAAAAGAAAATGCGCGACAGACGAAGTACATCGGCAAAAAATGCTTACCGATCCAGAATATAGAGAAGGTTATTTAAGAGCCGAGAAATTTATTCAAAAATTTGTTGCTGAAAATCCAAATTACAAACCCAAATCTGTAGTTACTATTCCTGTAGTATTTCATATTGTTTTATCGCCTTCGCAGCATCAGCAGTTTCCTGATACTAGAGTATACGAACAAATGCAAGTATTGAATCGAGATTATGCTGGCCAGAATCCACATTCTATGGGGCCATTTAGTCCTAGTTTGAAAGCAAACACTGAGATTCAATTTTGTCTTGCAACAGTAGATCCTCAAGGAAATCCAACAACTGGTATAGAAAGGAGAAATTATTCTGGTCCTCCATGGGGAACAAATTCGGGGGTTAAATATTATTCGCAAGGGGGCTTAGATGCATGGGACCCTAATAGATACCTTAATATATGGGTTTGTGATTTAGGGGGTGGCCTTTGTGGTTATGCTTTATATCCAACAATACCTTTAAGTAACGAATTCGGATTAGTACAACATTGGGAATTTACAGGTTTAACCGGTGCGGTGGCTCCTTATAACCTTGGGGGTACGGCAACTCATGAATCTGGGCATTGCTTCAGTTTGAAACATATATGGGGCGATTCACCGGGTTGCTCACCCGATGACCAGTGTAACGATACACCATTACAAGATGTTGAAACTTACGGTAATCCTACACCACCTTTAACCGATCAATGTTCGCCAAATCCGCCAGGTATAATGTTTATGAATTTTATGGATTATGTAGATGATATTGCATATGCAAATTTTACTCCAGATCAGAAAACAAGAATGCATGCATGTTTTGTTCAAGGAGGACCGCTATACCAATTAGCTCAGTCTAACGCATGTGGATCTTCATCAGGTACTGTACATGTCGACTTTGTTGCAAGTCAAACAAACATTCCAGTAGGAACATCAATTAACTTTACTGATTTATCGACAGGTAATCCAACAAACTGGCAATGGACATTTCAGGGTGGGACGCCAAATACTTCAACTGTACAGCATCCTACCAACATTCAATATAATACAATAGGAACCTATTGGGTTAAATTAAAAGCTTGGAATTCAGTGAGCTCAGATAGCTTAACGAAATATAATTATATTCATGTCTATGATCCAAATGCAATAGTGGCCGATTTTGTTGGTAATCCTACAACCATTTTAAAAGGTCAAAGTGTGCAATTTACCGATTTAAGCTCTAACGGGCCAACAAGTTGGCAATGGCAATTTCCAGGTGGTACACCTCCCTTTTCTACATTACAACATCCTCTTATACAATACAACACTCCTGGAGTTTACAGTGTTACTTTAACGGCTTCAAATGCAAATTATACCGATACTGAAACAAAGCAAAATTATATAACTGTTCTTGATTCTACCGATTTACCTCAAGCCAATTTTGTTGCCGATTATACAACAATTCTTGTTGGAAATAATGTAAATTTTACAAATCTATCAACTGGTTATTACGATTCTCTTTTATGGATTTTTGAAGGAGGAAATCCTGCAACCTCTACCTCTCAAAATCCTGCAAATATAAATTATGCTGCTGTTGGAAATTATGATGTAACTTTAATTTTGTATAGTTTTCTTGGCAACGATACTCTTGTAAAACAAGATTATATACATGTAATAGATTCAACACAGATTACTCCAATTAAGGCCGATTTTCATGCAATAACACCCCGGCTAATAACTCAAGGCGGGAGTGTTAGTTTTGAAGATTTGTCGATAGGACCCGTACTAAACTGGAAATGGATATTTGAAGGAGGTAATCCAAATATATCAACCATACAAAATCCAGCTAATATAGTTTATTCTACGCCAGGAATCTATGATGTAACGTTAATTGTAAGTAATGGATTGTTTTCAGATACCTTAAAAAAAGAAGATTATATAGTAGTAACAACTGAACCATGGCCCGATCCTTATGGCTTCTGCGATACTATTACAAACATTAAACAAGGTGAATTTCCACTTATGTTTATAAATCTTTATCCCACTAAGTGGGGTTATATACCTGGTCATAATGGTTATCAAATTAAATATTATGCCGATAAATTTGTAAATTATACATTCGATAATATAAGAGCTCTTATTGTTCCGCCTGTTAAAGCATACGGCGCAGATAATGATAACAAAGTTAGATTTACAATATGGGAATATGATACAGCTACTGGATTACCAGGTAACGTACTTGCTTATAAAGATAAAACAATAAATAGTTTTACTCCTTACATTTTTACTCCTGTTGAATTTAATACACCGGTACAAGTGAATGGTAAATTTTTTGTTGGTTTTCAATTATGGTATAATAATCCGGTAGATACTTTTGTAGTATACATGGCTCCAAATAGAGGAGCAAATGGGAATAATACTTTGTATCTGAAAAAAGCAAACAATTGGATTACTTTATCACAGTTTTTTAACGACACTTTAAAATATAATACATCTCTTGCAATAAGAGTGGTTGGTTGTGTTGTTGGAATAAATGCATTAACTTTAAAAGAACGAATTATTGTTTATCCTAATCCTACAAAAAACTTTTTAATTCTACAATTAGTTGATTTGAAAAGCTCTGTAGATAAAATAAAACTTTTCGATATAGTAGGAAAAGATCAACAAGTGAAAGTAATTGATTGTGGAGAGAATTCTTTGTTTTATATCGATATTTCAGAATTACAAAGTGGTATTTATATCTTGAATACAAATATTAACGGTTATAACTTTACACATAGAATAATAAAACATTAATGATAGCTCCATCTATTTTATCTTGTAATTTTTTGGAATTAGGAAAAGTTATTGAATTACTTAATCAAAGCGAAGCCGACTTTATACACATTGATGTGATGGATGGAATTTTTGTGCCAAATATTACTATTGGCTTTGATATAATTTCTCAAATAAAAAAAGTTTCAAAAAAACCATTAGATGTTCATTTGATGATCCATAAGCCAGAAAGGTATATTGATCGTTTTATAGACTGTGGAGCAGATATTTTAACTATTCATTACGAAGAAAACACTCATTTACATCGAAGTATTTTGCAAATAAAAAAGAGAAATGTTGTTGCTGGTGTTGCTATTAATCCGCATACTCCAGTTGCTTTGTTAAAGGAAATATTTCCTGAATTAGATTTAGTTCTTATAATGTCGGTTAATCCTGGTTTTGGTGGTCAAGAATTTATAGAATCAACGGTAAGTAAGATTGTGGAGGCAAAAACAATAATAAAAAAAAATAAATATAAATGCTTAATTGAGATTGATGGAGGAGTAAATCTTAAAAATTATAAATATTTAATAAAAAAAGGCGTTGATATTTTAGTGGCAGGCAATGCAATTTTTTCTTCAAAGGATATTCTTAAAACTATTACAAAGTTTAAAAAATAATTTTTATTTTTGTAAAAATGTTAAAAAAAGCATTAAGTGCAAAAATTTTTATACAAGATAATACTTTTAATACTATTTTTTTTATGTAATTGTTCTTCGAGTGCAGTGAGCGATGAAAGTTGTATTAAGCCAAGAAGAATAAAATTTAAGCGAACAAAATTAGGATCGAACTTTATAGGCGTAAAGAGTAGTTTATATTTTATAGATATAAAGGGTTACAGCGCTTCGGTTTTTTTTGATTTTTTTGCTGAAAGTGAAGACAAGTTTTTTATTACTCTTAACTTTGGAGGGGGATATATAAATGCCAAGAATGAAGATAAAACATTTATTTCGAATGAATATTTTATTCCGGTTTCTGGTCATTTAATTTATGGTGATAATAGTTATTTTGATTTTGGGATAGGAGCCTCTTATTTTATAACACGCAAGATTATTGATCCTTATTTTTACATAGGATACAGATTTCAACCCTCTATAGGAGGATTGTCTTTTAAGGCAGGAGCCGAAATGTTAATTGATCGCTTAAAAATTGGCAATTTAGAAGCTCAAAAAATTGGACTAATTGGCATTACCTTTTCAATAGGGTATTCTTTCTAACTTATAACTAAAGAGTAAAAAGAGAAGGGCAAAAAGCCCTTCTCTTTTTTAAGCAGGATGAATTGCTTCAACTGGGCAAACAGCAGCACAAGCTCCGCAATCGGTGCAAATTTCAGGATCAATTTTATAAATTTCTCCTGCAGAAATAGCGTTTACCGGACATTCATCAATACATGTTCCACATGCTGTACAATCACTTGTAATAACGTATGCCATTTTTTTAGGTATTTAAAGTTAACAGCGCCAAATTTATTGCGATGAAAATATTATGCAAATGATTTTTTTCAGAATTATAAATTTTTTATTATAAAAGTGCTAACTAACGAAATTAGTCCGAATATTGAAATTAATAAGCCCATTATTTTGTTTAACCACCATAATTGACGAATTTTAAATTTTTTTCTGAATAGATTTACAACAATAACAAGAATAGTCCACCATAGCGAGGCACCGATAAATACTCCAAAAATCAATTGAATTAACTCAAAATATGTTCTTTCTTTTACTACAATATTGAAACCAGCAAATACTGCCCCAAAAACAAAAATTGTAAGTGGATTCGAAAGAGTAAGGAAAAATATTTTTAAAATTTCAAGCGATATTGCTTTTGTTCCACTGTTTTTAGTTCTAATTTGGGTAATAACATTTGAAAAAAAAATTCTTATACCTAAAATTATTAAAATTAATCCTCCAATTATTCTAAGAATTTGTTGCTGTTGTTCAATGAAACTATGAATAAAGCTTATACTGAAAGCGGCAATAGATGCAAAAAATGTATCGCCGAGAGCAGCGCCTGTGCCAGCAATAAATCCGGCTTTATATCCTTTGTTAAGAGTACGTTGCATAATTATAAGCCCAATAGGTCCAATTGGCACCGAAGAAAAAAAGCCTATTAATATTCCTTTAATAAATATTTCAAAATTCATGATTGCTTGATAATCTATAAAATAAATTTAATGAAGTTAAAGAATCCTGTGTAAAATTAAAAATTATTTTATTATTAATATAATCCAACCACTTTTCTTTACTAATTATTTCCTTACATAAAACGCTTGCTTCATTTCTGTGTTCGATTCCCCACTTTATTGAGTTTTCGAATTTTTGTAATATATTTATATCGATATTATTTTTTTTTATCCAATATGCAAAAACAAATGGTAATTTTGTATAGTTCCACCAAAGTTGAGCTAAATCGTATGAATATTTATACATTTGTGAATTCAGCAAGGCTTTATCGCCAATAACAAGAATTCCTTCGTTTTTTGAAATTTTATTGAACAATGAATTAGAAGAATTAACAAAATTAAATTTTTTCTTTAGATAATATTTAGAAATTACTTTAAATAATTTAACAGAAGTTACTGATTCACTGTCTGTTATAATTGTATCTATTTCTTCTAAAAAGTTATTTGAAAGTATTAAAACCGAATCTACTTTTTTGTTTGCAATAATACCATATGGTAGATAATCATTATTTAAGAAAGTATCGACTGTTCCTGTTGGCATTAAAAGGAAATCGTATCTGTTTTCGTGATAAGCTCTAGCACAAAGGGCTGGCGATACTACCTGAAGGTTAATATCTACGTCTTTCAAATAAGGCGAATTTTTTATGCTGTATATATATGGTAACGTATTAATATAAGAAACTGCAATAATGTTAACCATTTTATAATTTTCTTCTTTTTGCGTTTGCTTTTTGTTGTTCTCTAATTATTTTTTCCATTCTTTCTTGCCATGCCGATTTTTTTCGAGGTTTCTTTTTATTCTCTTCTATTTGTTTTAGAAGTTTTTCTTCATCAACGAATTTTGAAAATAAAAACATTTGAGCAAAAGAAAATATATTGAATAATAAATAATAATAACTTAATCCTGCAGAATAATTATTAAATATGAATAGAAACATGATAGGGAAAAGATAAGATAAAAATTTCATGCTTGGCATCGATGTACTTTGAGGGTTTAATCTATTTTGAATGTAAGTATATGCAATTGTACTTAATGTCATTAATAGACAAAATAAGCTTATATGATTACCCAGAAGTGGAATATTTACTGAAAAAGTAATAATTGAATCGTAGCTTGACAAATCGTCTGCCCATAAGAATGATTTATGTCTTAATTCAAAAGATTGTGGAAAAAACCTAAAGAGGGCAAATAATATTGGTAATTGCAATAACATAGGTAGGCAACCGCCCATTGGGTTTACTCCGGCTCTTCTGTACAGATTCATTGTAGCTTGTTGTAATTCCAATGGCTTATCTTTGGGTATTTTTTTTTGTAGTTCGGCTATTTGGGGTTGAAGTATTTTCATTTTAGCTGTTGCAAGGTATGATTTATATGTTAATGGAAATAATATAATTTTAACAAGAATTGTCATTATTAAAATAATTATTCCATAATTAGGAATAAAATCATCAAGAAAATTAAAAACAGGAATAACAAAGTATTTGTTAACCCATCCAAAAATTCCCCAACCTAATGGTATAATTTTTTCCAATTCAGGTATACCTTGTTTTTTTAAGGTATTAAAATGATTAATGCCAAAATAAAGAGTAAAATTTTGGGTATAATTTTTTATTTCACTATAATTCAATATAAGTTCGCTAGATAATTCTTTTAAAATTTTAGAATTTTGCAATGGATATTCTTTGGTTTCAAGAATTGCGCTTTCAAAATATTCATGTGCCGAAAACACTACAGAGAAAAATTGTTGTTTGTATGCTATCCATTTTAATTTATTTGTAATTTCTTGTTTATCGTTTTTTGTTTCGGAAAGATATTCAACTTCATCGTTTAAGTACTTATAATATATAGTGGTATTCGATTTTTCGAAATCGTAGTTTTTTTCGCATTGTTCGGGGTATATTTTAATATTGTATGTTACGTAGTCTATTTTTGTTTTTAAAATTTCATTGAAGTTGTGCCAATTAATGGAATAATTAACTTTATAAGAATCGGGATGTAGATTATAAATAAAGTCGATATAATGTAAAGAATCTGCATGTAATCTAAATATTAATTGAGCAGACTTATCTTTTGCATTTATAAATGTGTCTGATGTTAAGGGTTCAAAAAATAAATTTTCAGTACTTATTAATTTATTTTCTGTGAAAAAATTTAGTGAAAAGATATTTGAATCATTTGCAAGTAATTGAACATTGTGTCCAGAGTAATTTTTAAACTCTTTGAGTTCAACTTTTATTGGACGAGCTCCTTTATTGGAAAATGTGATTCTTAATTTATTATTTTCAATAACATAATTTTTTACTTTTCCAATGGCTGCTTTGTAAAGAATACCGTAACGTTCTTTAAGTATTTTTAGATAGGTTGTTGTATCATTTTCGTTGTCTGCAATTATATGAGCTTTATTTGAAGAATTGGCAAGAATTTGTTTTCTAGTTAAGGTATCGTTTTGTAAAGAATATAAAGAATCGGTCTTATTTTTTGCCTTGTTTAATGTTTCCTGCGGAGGTCTGTTTAGAATACCAAACAGAATGAATAATAAAAATATTAATATTAATCCGATAATAGTATTTTTATCCATTTTTCACTAATTTAAATTGCAAAGGTAAGTTAATTTTATCAATAATTTTAATGATGTTTACAAAAAAACTAATTAAAAAACATAATTTTAGCAACAAATGTTTCTGAACCATCGTTATTAGTTATAAAAACAAGATATATGCCAGTTTGTACTCTTTTCCCTTCGTGATTTTTACCATTCCATATTGCTTGTCCACCTTGAGCTTTTGTTTCATAGACTAAGTTTCCAGCAATGTCGGTTATTTTAACATAAGCATTTTCTACTAAACCTCTTATTGCAATTAGTCCATTATATCCACTTTTAACAGGGTTGGGAAATACTACTACGTTGTTGTTATTTTCAGATCCTTCGGTAGCTGTTCCTCTAAATGAACATAGTCCGGCATCGGTTACAAAGAAAACTTCGCCGGTAAATGGTTCAATAGCAATATCGATAATATAATCGGAAAGAAGAGGACTATTATCTTTAGTAAAATTATAAATTTGCTTTGAGCAATCTGAATTCATTAGAAATACTCCGCCATTAAGTGTACCAATCCATTTATTATTAGCCCCATCTACTGCTATGGCAGTTATTGTTTGCGACTCAAAAAGATAATTAGCTTGACCAGGTATTTCATTTGGTAGCTTTATTCGTTGAGCTCTTATATCCTCTTTAAAAATGTCTTGCTTGGTATCGTAATATACTATGCCATTAGAAGTACCAATCCATAATAATTCGTTTTTATCAAGTGCCATGCAAAAGGCATCGTTCGAAACCAATTCGCCATTTTGATCAATAATTGTAATTTTTTTTACTTTATCGTCGGCTTCATTGTCTATTGTATTATTTTCGTTAAATACAACTAAGCCTCCTCCTTTTGGTAATATTATCCATTTTTGACCCGATTTGGTTACAATAAGTTCGCCAGTAATTTTTTTGCTTCCTATTGCCGCAGATAATGAAAAGCTTTTCCACTTCTTGTCGGATGTGAAAACACTTAGTTGTTTTTCTACTTCAGAATTTGCAATCCAAAGATTATTATTTTCGTCATAATCGATACCTGTAACTCTTACATATGGCGACCCAGGAATTGCACTTTGTAAGCTACTATTCTTATCGTTATATAAATTAACTACCTTTTTTTCTTTTGCATTAATGAATATAAGACCACCTCCAAAAGAACCACAAACAACCTCATCTTTATTATTTGGATTAATTCGTATAGGGCAAATATCGAAAATTCCTTTTAAAATTGTATCGGAATTAGGGTTGATGGTATACCATTCACTATTATTTGAGTAATTATAAATTTGAGGGGCTAACCATAAATTATTGTATGCTGAGTTTATACCTCCGTGAGTTAACCATACGCTGTTTTTTATTGCATCGATTCTAAAAAAGGTATTTGTCGATGGCCCCGAAGGTTTTGTCCAAAAAAAATTACCACTTGAAGTTCTATAACCAAGGCCACTCCACATATCGGCAAACCATAAGTACCCATTATTATCTAAAGTAGCATCGGCAGGTGCAAACCATTCATTAGTTATTGTTTCAATCTCAAAATTTTTATTAATTTTATAAATTTTCTTATCCACTATTGCAAGTAAGTAATTTCCACAATTTTTTAAACCTTTTACGTTTTTTATACTATCGTTAAAGGTTTGCCATACGTTGTTATGTAAATAATATAGTTGGCTATTATTGAAAATTACAAATATAGAATTTGAGAAATGTGTAATAAATGAATAACTTTCATTTGGATAAGGTAGATTAGAAAGTTTTGTCCAATTAGTATAATTTGCTAAGTTTAAAGTAAGATTTGATATGTATAAGCCTCTTTTTGTTGCTGCAATAATTTCATTGTCTTTTATGCTAATAGCATATACACATAAATTTTGTCCGTATTCTCCTATAAAGTAGTTTTCTGTGATATTTTTAGTAATCAAGTTTAAAACAACTATCCCAAAACCACATGAGAGGTAGAGGTTATTATTATAATAAAAGGCATTGTAAATAGCTTTGTCGCCAAGAATGTTAGACTCTTTTATGTACGAAATGTTATAAATAACATTGTTAGTGAGTAAATCAATGTTACCATTTTTATAACCAATAAATAGAGTTTTATGTTCTTTTATATATTTTATACAATTAATGTTTATATCAGATAGTCCTTCAAGTTTTGATAAAGTGTGCAATGAATTATCGGATTTTTTAATATAGAATATGCCTTTTTCTGTTGCACAATATACAATATCGTTTGCATCTTCGACAAATTTTCCTTGATAGAAAGAGAGATAGTATTTCCAATGTTCAAGAGGAACCTGAGAATATATAATCTTTACACCAAAAAGTATTAAAAAAATAATGTTGATACGCATTGTTACTATAAAAAATGAGTTTTTTATAAAATTACTTCGGTCCAATTAAATATATCTTCGATTTCGCCATGTTGAATACCTACAAGTGTATTGTATAATTTTGTTGAAATAGGTCCGGGTTTACCATCTTTGCAGAAATGGTATTTTTTACCAGTATCTAGGTCGATGATTTCGGAAATGGGAGTTATAATTGCAGCAGTGCCACATGCTCCAACTTCTTCGAATGTTTCAATTTCGTCGAGTGGTAAAGGACGTTTTTCAACTTTCATTCCCATAAATTCGGCAAGCTTCATTAAGCTTCTATTAGTTATAGAATCTAATATTGAAGTAGAATAAGGAGTTATGTAAGTATTATTTTTTATACCAAAAAAGTTTGCAGCTCCAATTTCATCGATATATTTTTTTTCTTTAGCATCGAGATACATAGGAGATGAATATCCTGCTTTATGGACTTTTACAATACCTCTCAAGCTTGCAGCATAATTACCACCGACCTTAAAGGTTCCAGTACCTAGGGGCGCTGCTCTGTCGCTATCTCTCACTATTGCTATTTTAACTGGTTTAAAACCTTCTTTAAAGTACGGACCTACAGGGGTAACAAAAACAATAAACATGTATTCAGAAGCAGGTTTAACGCCTACTTCTGCTCCTGTTCCAATTAGTAGTGGTCTAATATATAATGTAGCACCAGTTCCGTATGGTGGTATGTATTTTTTATTTAGTTCAACAGCCTTTATGATAGCTTTATAAAACAACTCTATTGGTACTTCGGGCATATGTAATCCTTTAGCTGAATGTTGCAGTCGTTCGGCATTATCTTTCCATCTAAACAATCGTACTTTATTGTCTTTTCCACAATATGCTTTTAGGCCTTCGAATGCTTGTTGACCATAATGTAAAGCAGTTGCTGCAATATGAATAGGGAAATATTCACTATCGCTTATTTCAATATCAGACCATTGCCCATTTTTATAATAACTCCTAACGTTGTAGTCGGTTTTTACATAACCAAAAGGCAATTTACTCCACTCTAAGTTCATATTTATTCGTTTATTTCGATTATTTCTATAGGAATTTTAACAATTTCTGAAAACTCTAAACCGCTATCTTTTATATCTTCGTCGTCAACTTGGTAATACCATTTGATTTGTATATCTTTACCTTTTTCTAATTCGCGTTTGAAAATAAGTAAAAGGTTTATGAGCGATTTTGATGTGGCGGTGTTTATGTAATCAAGTTTAAATTCTATAATTGTTTTTTCATTTGGATTCTTAAAATATTCTTCGAACCATTGAATTATAGGTTCATAAAATTCAGTAACATTTTCAGGAAAACTTTTACCTTGTATTAAGAAAATATTTTTATTTTTATCTAGGAGCACATAAGGGCTATCGGCCTTTTCTAATACTTCATACCTTCTCATGTACGTTAAATTTTTTAAGTTCAACTTTCAAAATAAAATTATAAAAATTATCTGATAAATCTTCGAAATAAAATGTTAAATTATTATTGCTCTTTCGTGCTAAATAAAGAAATCCTAACCCTGCACCTCCTTTATTATTAAGTGTTCCATTTTCTAGCTGTTTTAAAAACATTTTGCGTATTTCTTCTTTACTTTTACCTTTTATTTTTTTTTCGTATTCACAAATTGTTAAATACTGCTCTTTGAGTATTTTATTTCCTGTAATAACAATAATACTTTCTTTATTATGAATAACAAGAATTGCACCTTTTTTAAAAGATAAATTGTAATAATGTTTTTCAATGTTTTGTATTACTTCTACTATGATACAAAATACTTTTTTTTGTAATATTCTTGATAAGTTTGTTCTTTTAAGGTTACATTCAAGTGTGTATATTAAAGTTTTTATTATTTCATGATTTACTTCTCCTTCGTACATGAGAATAACTTCAGATTCGCCTAATCCTTTAATAATATTAATAACATAATTGCTATAAAGTATGTATTTTTCTTTTAAAGTCATCTAATAAATGAGTGAAATTTTGCTCCAAAATAAGTAAAATAAACAATTTAAAAAAAATTTTTAAGTTAATTTTACAATACTTCAATTTTTAATATATTTAAAATAAAATAAGTTTTTTTAACTATTTTGGAAAAATGATTTAATCATTTTTTAAAAGTAATGAAAAAAAATTTACCCTTAAATTTTTGCTTAAGTTGGTAATCTTGCTTTTATTTTATTATTCAATTAATTCAATTTGTTTTTGCAAATACAAAAAATGCTTCATTGCTAAAAAAATAATTTAATGATTAGTGAAATTTGTTGAACTAAATATATTTTGTTTACATTATAGGTATTCAACAATTTTATTTAATGCTATTTTGTTAGAACCTTTGACTAAAATTGTGCGGTTTTTGAGAGGGTTGTTTTTTAAGAATTCGATTAGCTCGTTTACATTTAAGAAAGTTTTAAAATTTGTGCTTCTGTTTAATGCAGAAAAAATATCTCCTACAAGAAAAACTTCAATGTCTTTTAGATTATAAAGCTTAAGCAATATATTTATATGTTCTTCTTCAGAATGAGAGCCGAGTTCAAGCATATCTCCCAATATTAAAGTTTTGTTTTCGTTCTTTGCAATTTCAAGAAAATTTTCTATTGCAAGCATCATGCTTGTTGGATTTGCGTTATAAGCATCCATATATATTTTATTGTATGTTGTGGTAATTAACTGAGAACGGTTATTTGATGGTGTATATGATTCTATTGCACTAATGATATTTTCTGATGGAACGTTGAAGAAGTGTCCAACAGAAATGGCAGCTGCAATATTTTCCCAGTTATATAAACCTAATAATTTAGAGGATAATTTAAATTTTAGTGAACTATATTTCCATTCAACTTCTACAAAGGGATTAGCAATGGCATTACAAATGTAAACGTTGTTATTGGGTGTTTTACCGTAGTAAAAAGTTTTGTAGTTTTTAGCTACATCAACAAGGTATTTATGTTCCGAATTAACAAAGATAACGCCATTATTTTTGCCAACACTTGAATATAAAGCAATTTTTGTAGTAAAAATATTTTCGAAAGAACCAAAACCTTCAAGATGAGCTTTTCCAACATTGGTAACAATTCCATAATCTGGAACAGCAATATTACATAATTCTTGAATTTCACCTGGTCTATTTGCTCCCATTTCTATTACAGCAAAATCAGAGTTTTCGGGTACACTTAATAATGTTAGTGGTACACCAATATGATTGTTTAAATTACCTTCGGTTTTTACAGTTTTATATTTTTTTGATAATACAGCTGCCACAAGTTCTTTGGTTGTAGTTTTTCCATTAGTTCCTGTAATGCCAATAACTTTGAATCTTGATTGTGTTCTATGAAAATGTGCCAACTTTTGTAAGGTTTGGAGAGTATTTTCTACTATTATAACTTTATCTTTGTAACTGCCATCGTAGTACTCGGCTATCGCATATTCGCAACCGTTTTGTAATGCATCGTTAATGAAGCTATGTCCATCGAAATTTTGACCTTTTAATGCTAAAAAAATACTACCTTTTTTTATTTTACGACTATCGGTAGTTAAGTTATAATTTTGACTTTTCAATAATTGGTAAATTTCAACTATATCCATAGTATTAGTATTTTAAATCGTTTAACTTATAAATTATTAGATTAGAAGAGTTGGCAATACTGCCTGGACTTATACCTGGTTCGCCTTCAGGTATATCGATGTTTAGTTTTTCAAAATAGTTCTTCCAAAATGGAATGATTTGTTTTGATATTGTATCGACGAAAGTCATAGGAGTTAATTCAAATAATGGTTTACCTTCTGGAGTTTTGTATAAAGTATATACAATTTCGCTGCAATAATAGAAGTCATTATAAATATCAAAGAAATAATCATATTCTTTTCCAATGAGTTTTTTAATGTCATTTTCTTTAGGTTCTGAAAAAGCAGTATTTATTTTGCCAACAAATATACTATCGTTAGAAATTTTTTTCAAAAAATCAGTTAATTTAGTTAATATTACTCCATTAAAAGTTGCTTCTAATACAAACAATGAATCTGATTGTTCTATAATTACTCCAACATGGTTAAAACTAATTCCTTTATAAGAAGGAGTTACGCTTTTAATTGCTAAAGAAAAGCTATCGTTACCTGCTTCAAGAAAAATTAAGTCCCATTTGCTTAAATTGTAATTTTGCCCTAAAAAGTTAATATAATAAAATGTTAAAAAAGATATGAGAGATATAATACTAAATGTTCTCATATAAAAAAGGTACAACGCTACCTAGTACACCAGCATAGCCAGTATGGCTTAAAGACGAAATTATAATTTTATATGTTTTTCTAAGAATTGGAAGTACATTTTCGTTGCATTTTGCTAAAACGTTGTCAAGAAAGTATTTATGGGCCATAGCAATTCCTCCTGTAATAAAAATTGCTTGAGGATTAAAAATATTAATAAGATTCGAGATTAATATACCTAAATAATTGCCTGTTAATTGTAACGCTCGTAATGCAGATAATTCGTTTTTTTCTGCTTTTTTAAAAATCAACTCAGCAGTAAGGTTGTATTTTATCTTTTTATTAAAGTTGAGGTAATTTTTAATTATACCACGTTCCGAAATATATTCTTCAACACAACCTATTTTTCCGCATGTGCATTTTCTTTTGCTTTCTATGCTTAAAGCGGTATGTCCAACTTCACCTGCGAGACCATTAACTCCCAATAATAATTTGTTATTTACAAAAATTCCACTGCCTACGCCTGTTCCAAGTGTTAATACAATGAAATCTGTAAAGTTTTTTGCATCGCCAAAATATTTTTCTGCTAAAGCAGCAGCATTTGCATCGTTATGTACTACAACAGGTACCGAGAAATGTTTGCTAAATGACTCTCTTAAGTTTATTTTTTTGCCCCACTTTAAGTTTGGAGCTTCTTCTATTGTTCCAGTATAATAATTTCCATTGGGCGCACCTATACCAATACTTTGTATTTTATCTCTTATATTTTTTAACGTTAGCCAATTATCTATGTAGCATATAAATTCGTTAAAATCAGAAAACTTATTTGTATTAACTTTTTCGGAAAACACAAGCTTTTCTTTGTCGCATACTCCAAGTTTTATATAGGTGCCCCCAATATCAATTCCTAAAAGATACATTTTTATTGTTTTATGTAATTATTTAAAATTTTATACAAAGGAATAAATGTAATAAAAATAATAATTAGTAAAATTAGGGCGTCGAAGTAAAATTTAAAAATTAATTTTCCTATCAAGAATAAAAAGAGCAAAACTATAATAACACTCAAAAACCAAGCAACCAAAAGAGAAAATATTTCTTTATATTCGTTTTTATAATTTGGGTTAAAATTTTTCCAGCCAGGGCCTAAGGGTCTAACTTTTTCAAAAAATGATTTTAGTTTCTCGTTTGCGACAGGTGGTGTTAATAATGTTACAACAAGACTTACGATAAAAGATAGCAATAAAATAATTAAAAGTGTGTAAGGGAAAGAAACATTAAAATGTAGTAAAATGGGATAAATTAGAAAAGGGGTAATTATAGCACTAATTTCGCTATAAGCATTAACTCTCCACCAATACCATCGAAGAAGCAACCACGGCCCAACCCCTGCACTACATTCAATAACAAACTTCCATGCGTTGCTTATTTTGTCGAGTTTAGAGGTTATAAAAAAGCTTACCAACATTAAAATGAGCAACAAAAACTTTGATAATCGGAGTAAATATTTTTCAGTTTTTGCAGTTTTATATAATAATTTAAAGAAATCGTTTACGAGGTAAGAAGTGCCGAGCAAAAGTTGACTCGATATAGTAGACATGTAAGCGCATAAAAAGGCGGCTAATAATAAACCAACGAGTCCACTTGGTAAGGTATGTGTGATCATTAAAACAAAACCTTCGCCTCTGTTTTTTAGTGGTAAAGAGGGAAATACAATTAAAGAAGCAAGAGCTACAACAATCCAAGGCCATGGTCTTAAAGCATAATGTGCTATTTGGAACCACATTGTTGCAAAAATACTATGTTTTTCATTTTTAGCAGATAAAATACGTTGCGCAATATATCCACCACCTCCTGGTTCAGCCCCAGGATACCAACTTGCCCACCATTGTACAAAAAAATAAGTAAACATTAATATTAAAGGAAGTTTTAGTGTTCCTGTTTTATCTATCTCTGATGATATATTAGGAATAAAAGAAAATAATTCATTAGGTAGTTTTTGTTTTAATCCGTCAATTCCACCTACTAATGGGTGTTTTAATGAATATATAGCAAGAATAATGCAACCAATCATAGCTATTGAAAATTGAATGCTGTCGGTTATGGAAGTTCCTTTTAAACCTGCTAAACTTGAGTAAAAAGCTACAAACACCATTATGCAGCCTACAAATAGTATATGAGAAGAAAAATTGAATCCTAATAGATTTATAAATTTTAATCCAAAAAATGTTATATCTGGAAAAAATATTTTTGTTATTTTAACCATTGCTAAGTTGACCCATGCAATTACAATGCTATTCATAAATAAGCCGATATAAAGGGCACGAAACATTCTTAAGAATTTTGCGCTTTTCCCATCGTACCTAAAAGAAATGAATTCGCAATCGGTTAATATATTTGATTTACGCCAGAGCTTTGCAAAAAAATATACGGTAAGCATACCTCCAAAAATCATATTCCACCATAACCAATTGCCCGATATGCCATTTTCTGCCACGAGTTCTGTTACGGCAAGTGGGGTGTCGGCAGCAAATGTTGTTGCAACCATACTTGTTCCTGCTATGTACCAAGGAAGCTTTCGACTACCAACAAAAAATCCAGAAGTATCTTTTACTTTCTTAGATAAGATATAGTTTAATATAAGAAAAAAAGTTATGAATGAAATTACAATAAAATAATCTATAAATTTCATTTACTGGTTTGTAAAACAGATGATCTAAGAATTAAATTAGCCTCCATTTTAAGGTTAATATATTCATCTTTTTTTGTTGTTCTTAGTTCTTTCAAAATGTATTCATAAATCTTATTTGCCATTGTTATTACAGGCATCGAAACACTTGTAATTTGTGGATTTAAATAGTTAAAGATTTTAGAGTCGAATAAAGAGAAAACAGATAATTGCGAAGGTATTGTTATTTTTAGCTCTTTACAAGCATCGAAAAGTTTTAAAACAGCATTTTCGTCGGGAACAATAATGCAAGTTGGCATTACTTTATATGCTTTACATTCTCTTAGAAATTTTAAAATTTCTGCAAAATAATTTTCTTGATCATAACTCCTATAATAATATTCATTATAAAGATCTTTTTCTTCTAAAATTTTTTTATATATGATGAAGTTTATCAAGTTCATAGAATTATTGTTAGTATAGTTGATGAAGGCAATTTTCTTATGGCCTTTATCTATAATATAATTAAGTACTTCATTCATCATTTTTTCGCAATCAATTCCGATGAAAGACACATTGGTATATTTAATTTCGTTTAATATCTGAATTGTAATTATATCTTCGCTTTTAAAAAGATCGTATATAGCTTCATCGAAATAATTTATGTCGATAATTACTGCTGAGATTTTAGATTTGAGCAAAAAAGATATTAATTTTTTTTCGTTATTATTGTTGTCTATAAACTGTATTAAAAAATTTATATTTTCTTTTATAAACTTTTTTCTTAAAAGTTCAAATAATTCTAAATAAAAGCAATTTAAATAAGGAGAAGTTAAGAAGGAAACACTTCTAATTTCTGATTTATAATAGAGATATTTTTCTGGATATTCGAAACCTAATTCTTGAGCTTTTTTTATAATTGTTTCCTGAGTTATTTTACTAATACCAAATTCATCACCTTGTCCAGAAACAACAATTTTAACTAATTGTTTAGATAGATTGAGTGCTTCTGCAAGTTCCGATAATGTTACATAAGATTTTGCCATTTTAATTAAATATTAAGTGTTACACCAAATGATGCGTAAGTTACATCGAAACCAAATTCGAGAAACATGGCAATTTTTGAAGTAATAAAGTAGTTAGTACCTACAAATATTCCCATAATGGGGAAAGCTTTTGAATTTCTATTTGGTAGTTCGTCTCCACCTGGACCATTGTAACTTATTGAATATAAATAGTAACCTAATCCAAGCGCAATGCCACCGTAAACGTTCATTTCGGGAATATCTGCTTCTTTTAAGTTATAATAATAACATCCTCTAAATGCCATTAAAATATGAGTATATGATTCGGAATAGTTGTATTTATGAAAATTTGCATAATAAAAGCTTTTATACCATGTTTGAAATAAACTTAATTTACCTCCTAATGTTACAACTCCTGGGCCTGCTATTCTATAACCATGATCAATAGATGCTTTTATTGCAGGAGTGCTAGATGAATACCATGAAAGCCAATAATGAGCTGGATAGCCAATTCCGATATTTAAAAAATTTTTGCCTATTGTCATTTCTTGACTCTTAGAAAAAGTAAAAAACCAACAGAGTGCTATTAAGATAATTAGTTTTTTCATTTTCACGATTTTTTTGCAAAGGTAACATATCTTTTAAGAAATAACAAAAATGAATTTTTTACATTCCACATTGAACTTATTAAATAGTTTAAAATTATTATTGAAAGACTAAATTAGCTTAGTAAAAAGATATAATTTATTATTTTATAAGTTCATAAATATTTTCTAAACCTAACGAATTTGAAGATTTTTATTAAATTTCCTTCAACTAATTCGATGGTTCGTTTAGTTGTAGAAGCAATACATGTAATGTTGTTTTGTTTTAATTTTTGAATCATACAGAAACAAAATGTCATTTCGCCCATAATATGTACTGCATTAGGTTTCATGGCAAGGATTTTATCTAAGTATAGGTTTGTTAATTGATCAATGTATTGTTCGTCTCCGAATGGATCAACTTCGGGGAATGGCATATCGACAACTTCGCCATAAAAATTAATGGCAGCTTTTTTTTGTTCTTCGCTCCAACTCTCGAAGGGGTGGTTTGTTAAATTAATTAACATAATTAAGATTTTTTTTGAATTCTATAATAGTTTCTATTAATTTTATTGAATCGGTTGAATTTTCTCTGAAACCTGCATGCATAAAATCGTTTCGCAAATCAATAATTTTAGAAAGATTTTCGTAGAAATCTCTGTTCTTTTTAATATAATTAATAAGATTTTCTACTAACTGTTCATTTTTTTTACATTTTTCGTTCCATTTGTCTTTGTCAATATTTTTTAAAAAAATATTAATAGCCGATGTTGTAAGTTCTCGATTTTCTAAGTTAAATTCATTAATATTATTATCGACACAAATTTTTGTAATAATGGTTTCAATTAAAAAAGAATACGCTTGTTGATATAATTGATGTTCAATACACCAATCTATGATTTTACACATTTCTATTAGCTTTGAATTGTTGGAGATTGTAAATTTTTGTTCGATATGCTCCAGTATAGGCTTTAGTTGAGGCAAAATATAATTACTATTCTTTATCTTTTGAATTTTTTGTGAAAGCAACGAAATAGGTTGTTTTTCGTACAAATGTTTTCCACGTGTAGTAGCAATGTTTTCGGCAAACACTTTTAATTCTTTTGAAAAATCTCTAATATCTCTAGCAGCTTGGTTATCACCTTTAGTTTCTCTAAGAATAGGGTGTATTTCTTTGTTTGTTAATTCGACAAGCATTGAAGCATTTCCATATTTAACAAAATTATTAGCTGCTATTGTCCAATCTTGTAATTCGCTAAGTGAAAGCAAATCGATTATTGGAGAAAAATTATTATCGTCGCGACCTTCCCAATTCCCATATGTAATGGATTTTATTGAAACGTTTTTTAATACTTTAGCGTAGTTAAGCAATACTATGAGTATCATTGGTAAAAAACGGAATGAATGAGTGATATCAACATACAATTCGTCGTTGTAGTTTATTTTATTAAAAATTATTTCAAATATTTGCCAGAGCTCATCTTCGTTTTTACCGTCTGGAATTGTTGCTTTTTCATATTCTGTATTAATTGACATTTTAGATAACACTGCACTTAACCCTTCGTAGTCTTTTTTTTGAGGCTCATTTTTCCAGTTTTTAGTTTCAGAATCATTAGTAACGAAAATAATAATACGATCATTTTCAGTAAAATGATTGCAAAGTAGTTTTATTGTCGCTTCTTGAATAAAATGTGTTTCAACATAATTATCTTTGTTCTTGTAGTAATATTTTGTTTTTGAATAATTTCCTGTACCAAGTATAGAAATAAACTTTTTCATAGGGAGTTAATTTTTATTTTATAAAAGCTTCTAAAAGATCCTTAAAGTTATCGTTAATTATGCAACTTCTATCGAACAATGGATAATGTATGCTTGCAATTTCGCAGCGACGTTTAAGGTTGTCGATTGCATTTGAAGCTAATGTACTTAAATCGGCAAAAGTAAAAATTGTAGCCCGAGCACTTAAACCAAAACGTTTGTTTATTGACGATAATTTATATATGATTTGAGTTAAAGTGGTTGTATTTACTTTTTCTTCACCTAAAGAAAATTTACATTCAATAATAAAAGGACGATTGTTGTATATAAATATTACATCAACTTCGTTGTCGTTGTTGTAGTGATCTATGTTTTTTTCTTGTTTAATATCAAAAAGTTTTATTCCTGTATATATTTGATTATTATCTAAGTTTAGTTGTTTTTTTATTTTATAATAAACAAATTCTTCGAACCATTTAGTATGATATTGTTTATTATTAGGAATAGTGTACTTGAACTTATTTTTAGGGAAATTTTTGATATTAAACTGACCAGATATTACATCGTTAAAAATTTCAAAAACTAAATCTTCATCGAAAATTTGTGGTTCTTGTTCGTATCGAATGCCATAGATTTGTAAATATTCTTGAACCGATAGTTTGTAGTTAAAATTATGGATGGTAGAAGGTTTTTCATCGAACAATTCATTGTAAACATTACGACCTATTGGAACATAAAAGAAACGAGAATTTGGAAATTTGCTAAAAAATCGCCATACAGCAATAGACATCATTTTAGTACCACCGGTAAGATTTACTAAAAAAATGGCATCGTTAGGTAGGGTTAATTTCGATAATTTGTCGATACTTTGTTTAAGAGCATCGTCGGGAATTAATGTTTTAATGCGATTTGATTTATTAATTTCGGCTGTTTCGCAAATTATGTTTGTTTTATTTTTTTGCTCCATCTGTTGTGTGCTAATAAAAATAAACTTATCGACCTGTTGTTGAAATTCTTTAATAAACAGATAATTTGGTACTGGTTGTTCGGAGATTATGGAAATTAGGTAAGTTGTCATAATTTGATTGTGTTATATAAGAAAACAAAAAGTTGAAAAGCAATTAAAAGAATTATTAAAATAAACATTAATTTATTATTTGTTAAGTATTTTGTTTTATATGTTTGAAAGTCATCCATAAGTTTAGCATAGTTTTGTTTTAGATTAGTTAAATTTGTGTTTATTTGTTCAATATTTTGTGGTAAATTTAAATTATATAATTCATTTAATATTTTTTTCGTTTCAACTTGAGTTTCGTAAAGACTGTTTAGAATTTTAAGAGTTTCGTTCTTAAGTTGAAGTATGGTTTCTTTATTTTCTTTGATAAAATTATCAATATCATTTTTAGTTTGATTAGTAGTTTGAGTAATTTGATTTTCAATATTTTTTGATGTTAGTTGTATATTTGATTCAATTTCTTTAAGTTGTTTAATTGTTGACTCAGTAAATTTTTTATAATTATTATTTAAATCTGTATTAGTTTGGTTAAAAAAATCATTTACATCACTTTTAATTTCTAAAATCTTTTCTTTTGTAAAATCAATTATATAATTAGATGTTTCTTTGTTAAGTTGTTTAATTAATTCGTAATTGTTATTTAATTCTTTAATTAAATTCTCAGCACTTTCAACAACAGATTTAAC
>JAOAFV010000004.1 GCA_026416095.1 Bacteroidales bacterium
CCGTCTTTATAATAAAACATCATAAAATGAAAAAATTTTATTTTTTATTCTTATTACTAAATTATGTTTCTTACACTAAAGGCGAAGAATTCAGAACAATATGGTCGGCCAGGTTAAAAAATTTGCGAGCAATAATCGAAAACAAAGGCCAAGAAAACAATATTGCAAACAATAAAATTCTTTATTCTTACTATGGCGGAGGTAAAGAAAAATTTCATTTCACTTCTAATGGGTTAATCATAGAAATTGATACAATAATTATCAAAAAAAATCCTCTCGCTAAATTGTTCAACTCAGAAAACTACGAAGAATATGAAAAAGAAAATATGAAAATCAAAAAAACTTACATATTTTGCCTTTGGCAAAATTCCAACCCTAACTTAACTATAATTCCAATCAACGAAACCGAAGGGTATTACACTTTCCGGCAACATTCTCATATATGTAAAGGATACAAAGCTCTAATTTACAAAAATATCTACCCCTACATCGATATCATTTATTATATTCCTCAAGGCGATAGCGCCGGCATAAAATATAACATTATCCTACACAAAAATGCAGACTTTAAAGACTTATCTCTAAAATATTCTGGCGACTTTAACGAAATATTTAAAGATAGTAAGGGAAATATTATCATTAAAAATGATATTCACAACATTATTGATCATGCTCCTATTATAAACGACAACTATAACTGCGAATTTATTTTAAAAGATAATATTGTTTCTTTTAACCTTGAACTACCCGATTCTTTTGAAAAAATTATCATTGACCCTTGGGTTGCCGGTATTAACTATGGCGAAGATCTGGGTTACGACGTAGACTATGATTTCGATCTTAACTTATACGTATACTCTCGTGCCAATGGTGGCTCCTTATATGTAAGCAAATATTCTAATACCGGTACCCTCTTGTGGACTCATATCGTTACCACCGATAATACTTACGACGGTAACTTTATGATAGACCGACTCGCTAACAAACTATATATTTCTGAAGGATTTAATGCTAATGGAGCAAGAGCATATCGTCTAGATCTAAATGGTATAGCCGATGGCTTTATATCTCAACAAAACGGCAACTTTCGTGAAATGTGGGATATGATTTTCGATTGTAAAATGAACAGAATAATTGGTGTAGGTGGAGGAACTTCTAGCAACTTAAATGGTGGCTTAATTAATCCTAATACTGGTGCTGTATCGGTTGCAAATTTTACCGGCTTTAGTGGTACTTGTCAAGATATTGTCAGTGGAGCTGTTGATAACCAAGGTAGAGTATTCGTTGTTTTTGCCAAATCAACCGATGAAACAGCTGTCGACGATAAATTATTGCTAGTGAATAACACATTAAATGGTTATGTGTGGATGGTTACACATGGCATGTACGGTTTTTCAGAGTGTAGCCAGCATTCATTATTTGGTTCATGGTGCGGCCCTCAAAATTCAAATGCTTTTAACGCATTAGATGTAAATGATTATTATTTATACTATTACGATGGACAAGGTTTAGCTGTTTACAATAAAAATAACGGAAATCAAATTTTTGCAACTTCGGTGGGTTATTCAGGTACCTGGTACCAGCCTCTACAACAAGGTGGTATTGCTGTCGATGACTGTAATAACATTTATCTGGGTGGCCCTAATAACCTCTTGCATTATTACTTTAATGGCTCAAATGTTACAGCACCTGTAAATATACCCATTAACTGGCCAGGTACTTTTGTATGGGACGTTAAATACGACAGAAACAGTAACCTATTATTCATATCCGGTTACGAAGGCGTTGCTGTTATGTATGCTAATCAAAGTGCTTCTTGTATAAATAACGACATTAATACAAACGTCACATGTCTTGGTAATCAAACAGGAAATATAACAGTAACTGTTAATACAAATATAACTTCGCCTACTTTTAACTATTATCTTTTAAATCAATCAGGAAATGTAATAAATCAAAATCTCAATTCTAGCTCAAACACGTATACATTTAATTCTGTTTCTAATGGAACTTACATCATTAAAGTTCAAATAAATCCTTTGTGTGGTCCAATATTGTTCGATACTTTAGTTGTCGACTGTCCTAATTGTGGAGGAAATGTTACAACCAACAATGTTTTGTGTTATGGGCAAAATAATGGTTCTGCCGTATTAACAATAACAGAAGGACAAGCACCTTTTACTATAAATTGGAGTAACGGTTCTCATGGTACATCTGTAACTGATCTATCAGCAGGAAATTATTCTGTTACTATCATAGACGCAAATGGCTGCAGTGCTGCAATACCTTTTACTATTAATCAGCCGCCTCAATTAAGTATTTCTTCTAATTCGACTAATGTAACCTGCTATGGTGGCAACGATGGAAGTGCTTTTATTCAAGTTAACGGTGGCACACCACCTTATAGTTTTTCATGGAGTAATGGCCTAAATAGTTCAACGGCATCGAACCTGAGTGCTGGAAATTATATTATCACTGTAACAGACAATAACGGATGTACCATTACTACTTCGATAAACATAACACAACCAGCTCCGCTTAACATTACAGCAATTGCTACACCTTCTAATATTTGTCCAAATCAAAATTCTACTCTAACAGCCAATGGTGCTGTAAGTTATTCATGGAGCCATGGACTTGGAAGTGGTAATAATATAAATGTTTCTCCTTCATCTACCACAACTTATCTTGTAACAGGTACCGATAATAATGGTTGTACGGCTACTTCAAGTGTCACTGTTACAGTTTTTACTCCTCCAACAATATCAATTTCTGGTAATAATAATATATGCCAAGGAGAAATTGCAACTTTAACAGCTAATGGCGGGATTAGTTATATTTGGGATATAGGACCAAATCAGCAAACAATTCAAGTACAACCTTCAACTACCTCCACTTATATTGTTACAGGCACCGATGCTAACGGATGTACTAATACAGCTTCATTTCAAGTTAATGTAATTCCTTATCCTATTCCTAATGCAGGTAATGATACTTCAATATGTGGCTTGACTACTAATTTAAATGCAACTCCTTCTATTGGCACAGGTATGTGGTCGTCGCTTCAAACAAATGTTATAATAGCAAATCCTTCTGATCCTCATTCACAAGTGACTGTCCCAAGCACAGGACAATATATTTTTATATGGACAGAAAATAATAATGGGTGCATTAAGAAAGACACTGTAAAAATTAACTTTACAAAAATTCCAACGAGCAATTTTACAGCAACTCCTATTTTATGTTTTGGCGATGTTTCAATTGTTAACTTTACAGGAGTTGCTGATGGCCAACCAACATTTACTTGGACATGGGATGGTGGTTATGTTATACCAGGAACAGGACCAGGTCCACATCAAGTAAGTTGGTCTACCAGTGGTAGCCATACTATTTCTTTAGTTGTAACTGTTAACAATTGTCATTCAACAGTAACTTCTATTACTCTTACAAATCCTGATAGCTTATCTTTATCACTTTCAAAAACAGATGTTGCGTGTTTTGGGCAAAACAACGGCAGTATAAATGTAACCGTAAGCGGTGGTACTCCTCCTTATAATTTTCAGTGGAATAATGGAAGTACTTTAGAAGACTTATCAAATATTTCTGCTGGAATTTACTTAGTAACTGTAACCGATGCAAATGGTTGTACTACATTTTCGGGCATAGAAATTAAACAGCCTCCAAAATTAACTGGAACAATTAATCCCTCTCAATTTATCTGCATTGGTCAGCCAGCATACTTGAATTTAGCTGCTAGTGGTGGAACACCACCATATACTTACTTCTGGAATGGTCAAACATCTAACCCAACAACTGTTGTCTTTCCCGACACAACAACAATATATAGTGGTCAAATTATAGATGCAAACGGGTGTTCGACAGACGTTATGTATACAACTGTGTATGTAGCACCACCCATTCAAACAAATTTATTAGCTAACACAACCAAAGTATGCCCGGGTGATCCAATTATGTTAACTCCAGTAATATGGGGTGGTATTGGGCCTCCTTATTTAATTTATAATCAAGAAGGGGAAGTTGTAACTCCTCCTATTATTATAAATCCACAAGAAAGTGGACAGTATTGGATACTGGTTGAAGATGCTTGTGGAACAAAAGATACTGCAAGCGTATTTATTGAAACATATCCTATACCACCTATAAACATATTTGCCGATACTTTACAAGGATGTGCACCCTTAACAGTTCAATTTAATGAAACATCGCCAGATAGTGGACAAAGTTACATTTGGAATTTTGGTGATGATAGTAATTTATCTCTTGGTAAGAATCCAATTCATACATACTGGCAAGGGGGAACTTACGATATATCAATAACCGTAACATCAAAAGAAGGTTGCAAATTTACCAAAACATACAACGACTTTATTAAAGTCTGGCCACAACCTTATGCTGCTTTTAAATGGGAACCTGAATCGGTGAATGAAATTAATAGCGAAGTGCAATTCATAAATTTAAGTAACGGGGCAGTAATGTATATATGGGATTTTGGAGATGGAGATAGCTCCAATATTAAAAATCCCATTCATAGATATAAGTCCAGTGGTGACTACCTTGTTTCTCTTATTGCAATTAGCATTAAAGGTTGCATGGACACAGCAAAGGGAATATTAAAAGTGCTTGAGCAATATACCTTTTATGCACCAACAGCATTTAGTCCTGATGGAGATAAGGTTAATGACTTTTTTTACGTTGTTGCTCATGGCATAAAAGAAGAAGGGTTTTCTTTACAAATATTTGACCGATGGGGTGAATTAATTTGGGAAACCGACAAATTTTATATTGAAAAAGAGAGATCTGAAAAATGGGATGGCACAGCAAAAAATAATAAAGTGGTACCTGTTGGCACTTATGTATGGAAAGCAAAATTTAAAGATAAAAAAGGAAGCGAACATGAAGTATGTGGTAAGGTTACTGTAATAAGATAAATCAAATTAGCAATTTTTATCTCTAATATTTCATTTATTTTCATCTGAAAAATTTAATGTATATTTGAAAAAAAAAAATTGTGAAGTTAGTCTTTTTTAAAATACCAAAACCAAAAAAGTATAACTATAAACCCTTATATTACAACAATGAAAAACTATTAATAAAAGATTCAGAAAATAAGTACAAAAAAATTAGTAAGTTTTACAAAGAAGATTACTTAAGAAAAAAAGAAAAACGCTTAAAACAAGTGTCAAATATCAGATTAGCAGTTATTTTGGTAATCTTAATCATACTATTTATTTACTTTTTATTTTTTTAAAATCATATGTTAGATAATGTAATAAAAGTTTTACCAGAAAATGTTGCCAATCAAATAGCAGCAGGCGAAGTAATACATCGTCCTTCGTCGGTTGTGAAAGAACTAATTGAAAATTCTTTAGATGCAGGTGCTAAAAATATTAAAATAATTATTAGAGATGCAGGGAAGACACTGATTCAAGTAATAGACGATGGAATTGGTATGTCGGAAATTGATGCTCGTTTATGTTTTGAAAGACACGCTACTTCGAAAGTAACGACTATTAACGACTTATATTCAATATCAACTTATGGTTTTCGAGGAGAAGCTTTAGCTTCAATTGCGGCAGTAGCACAAGTTAAACTAATAACAAAACGAGAAATTGATAATATAGGAACTTGCGTAGAAATACATGGTTCTCACTTTATTGAGCAAAAACCATATAATTGTAATAAAGGGACAATAGTTTCGGTTTCAAACTTATTTTATAATGTTCCTGCAAGAAGACGGTTTTTAAAAAACGAAACAATAGAATTTAAACATATTGTCGATGAATTTTTAAGAGTATCTATTCCAAATCCCGATGTAGCATTTTCGCTTTTTCATAATGACAAAGAAATTTATAACTTACCCCAAGCTACAACAAAACAACGTTTAATTCACATTTTTGGGAATAATTATAATTCAGAACTTTTAGAAGTAAAAATTGAAAGTCCTTTTGTAACAATATCAGGTTATGTAGGGAAACCTTCTGCATCGAAAAAAAGAGGTTCTCATCAATTTTTTTTTGTTAACGGCAGATACATAAAACATGGTTTATTTTATAAAGCTATATGCAAAGCTTACGGAAGTTTACTACCCGAAAACTCACAACCTATTTATTTTATTTTTTTTACTGTCGACCCTAAAAACATCGATGTAAACATACATCCAACAAAAACCGAAGTACTTTTCTCTAATGAGCCAACAATTGCTCAGTTACTTGAATTATCGGTAAAGAAATCTATAGCTACTGGAGTCACAATTACTTCGATTGATTTTGATGTAGAGCCAATTTTAAGAAATCCTATAATATACAGTGAAAATACAGAATCCACTAATAATAATATACCCAAATTACGATACGACAAAAAGGAAGAATGGGAAAACTTTATTAGTATAAAATCAACATCAAAGATTCCTGAAAATATAACCGATCTTTCTTTAAATTTTTCTACAAACAACGAAAAATTGGAATACGAAAAATCAAGCAACTTTTTATACCTAAAAAATCAGTATATCATAACCAATATCAAATCTGGATTAATTATAATTGATCAAGGTAAAGCACACTTCAGAATAAATTACGATAGTTTAAAAGAAAAAATTCTTACTGGTAATCTATATATTGAAAAACTTCTTTTACCTTATGAAATTGAGATTACAAACGAAGAATTTCCTATTTTTAACGAAAACTTAGAAAACTTTGAAAGCATTGGCATAAAATTTAAGAAAATTACTACTAATAAGTACCTAATAGAAAGTAAACCTTTTTTTATAGATGCCAAAAATTTATTACCCACAATAAAAGAAACCTTAGAGAATTGTACATACTATGAAAATTTTGATTTTGAAAGTATTTTTGAAAAATTTCTTATTTCATTATCAAAAAGTATTTCTATAAAAAATGGTCAAAGGTTATATTACGAAGAAATAGATTCTCTCATAAATACTTTATTTACCACATCAAATCCGGAATTTACGCCCGATGGGAAAAAAATTTTTTATATTTTAAGTATTGAAGAAATAGAAAAACTATTAAAATAAAATAACTTATGAATTATTATTCACCATTTGGTTTTAGGTTAATACCACCTGTTGTTAAAAATTTACTAATAATAAATGTTTTACTATATATAGGCACAATTATAATTTACGAGAAATTTGGGTTCGATCTTACAGACATACTTGGTCTTCACTGCTTTAAGTCTGATAATTTCAAATGGTATCAAATTATTACTCATATGTTTATGCATGGTAGTTTTTTACATCTTTTTTCAAACATGTTTGCATTGTGGATGTTTGGAGCAGTGCTTGAAAACTACATGGGAAGCAAAAGATTTATAAAATACTTTTTCTTTTCTGGCATTGGTGCTGTATGCATTCATATGCTAATAATGTGGTGGCGATTTGTTTCGATAGAAACATCAATAATAAGATTTAAAGAAGATCCATCGCCACAAAAATTTGCTACACTTATTAAAGACCACTTTCCAGAACAACTATCAAATGTTGCACCATTCATAAGTGCCTGGTATAACTCATCTTCTTTCGAACAATTAGCATACGTAAGAGAAGCAAGTGAATTTATAAATTTACAATATAACAAATTAATAAACATTCCAACAGTTGGCGCTTCAGGGGCTGTTTTCGGTTTACTTTTAGCATTTGGCTTATTATTTCCAAATTCCTACATTTATCTCTACTTTTTCCTTCCAATAAAGGCAAAATATTTTGTAATTTTGTATGGGCTGTTAGAACTTTACAGTGGTATATTAAATCAACCAGGTGATAATGTGGCTCATTTTGCTCACCTTGGAGGTATGATATTTGGTTTTATTTATTTAAAATTCTTCTGGAAAAGATATTATTGAACATGAAAAAAATAAGCAAATATTATCATATTATAAGGAATTCAAATGCTGTAGTAAAATTAATAATTATTAACTGTTTGATATTCATTATCTACTCATTATATTTAGTTATATTATTTTTTATAGAAAAACATTCAACTATTCAATACTATTTTATGCTTCCTTCTAATATTAATTTATTCTTACAAAAACCATGGACAATTTTTACTTATATGTTTTTTCACACTAATTTACTTCATATAATTTTTAACATGCTTTGGCTATATTGGTTAGGCACAATATTTATTTCTATACTTTTTGAAAAAAGATTTTACACCGTTTATTTTACTGGAGGAATTGTAGGTGGATTGTTATTTATTCTTGCATACAATATTATACCTGCTTTAAAATCTAACGCTTTTGCATTAGGAGCATCGGCTGCTATAATGGCTGTTGTTATTTGTATTTGTTTATATTCAGCAAATTACGAAATATACCTTTTATTTTTTGGAAAAGTAAAATTAAAATACTTGGCAATTGTAACTATACTTATAGACATAATTAGCATACCAGGAACAAATAGTGGTGGCCATATTGCGCATATTGGTGGTGCCCTTACAGGCTTTATATTCTTTTTAAAATATAAATACAATTTTAATTTCAGATTGTATAAAAAAAAGTATTATAAGAAAAACGTTAGAGAAATGAATGATTACGAATATAATTATTACAAATCTGAAATACAGAAAGAAGTAGATCGTTTACTCGACAAAATATCTAAAGAAGGATACAACTCTCTATCGCAAAAAGAAAAAGAATTCTTAAGGAAATTTGCAAATAATGAAATTTAACAGAAAAAAAAGAAAAAAATTAAAAATATTCTTAAGATTATTTTTTAATGTGTTATTTATAGTTTACCTTTTTATAGTATTTTTATCAACAACAGCACACATTATACCTCCTTCCCTAAGTGTTATACCGAGTTTTTTAGCATTACTGTTTCCTTTAATTGCAGCAAGTTATATAATATTTTTTTTTCTCATTATATATTTTAAAAAATACAAGCATTTGCCAGTTGCGTTACCACTGTTTATTCTTGTAATGTACGATATTAATAATTACATTCCTTATCTTAAATTGTTCGAAAATAACTCCAATAAAACACGACCAATAAGAGTTTTGAGTTATAATGTTAGATTATTCGACAGATACAATTGGAAAAACAATTACAAGTATCGACAGCCAATTCTCGATTATATTGTAAAAGAAAATCCCGACATAGTTTGTTTACAAGAGTATTATTTTCAAAGCGATGGGAAATATCCTACAACCGAATACTTACAAAAAAAACTTAAAGCAAAAAACATTAATCAATACTTTTCTATACATTTACGAGGAACCGATTACTTTGGTATTGCAACTTATTCAATATTCCCAATAATTAAAAAAGAAACAATAAAATTTAAAAACACATCGAACATTGTTTTAATTACAGACATTTTAATAAACGCCGACACAGTGAGAATATACAATGTACACCTCGAAAGTTTTAGACTAAGCGAAGAAGATATTATCTTTTTAAAAAAGCCAACAAACCTTACTACAAATTATGGTAAAGCAAACACAATAATCCATTATTTAACAAGAGCTTTTCTAAAAAGAGAAATTCAAACAGATTCACTTTTTAACAGTATTAAAAATTGTAAATATCCAATTATTTTATGTGGCGATTTTAACGATATTCCTGCTTCTTATACTTATAAAAAAATTAACAAATTCTTAAAAAACGCTTATGATATAATAGACCTAAACTTAGGCAGTACATACAATGGTTACATTCCTTTTTTAAGAATAGACAACATTTTTTATTCTTCTCATTTTTCCAGTAAAAACTTTTCAATCGACAGAACAAATAAATTCAGTGATCACTTTCCTATAAAATGTGATTTATATTATCACAAAAATAATAAGTAACTTCATTGTTGATGGCAACGATTATAGATTTCAATTAGTTTTAAAAAAATATTTAAATTATTTTATAAAAATATCTTTAATACAAAGTGGACGATAATTATTTAACCACTTAAACCCATCGAGTAAAAAATCATTAACATTTATTTTATCGATAGGGAATATAGTGCCTTGTGGTTCTTTATAAAAATGAATTTTCACTATCCTATTATTTTCGACAAAAAACACAATTTTTGAACATTGTGTTTTATTAACTCCAATTATCTCACCTTCATCTTCGGTGTAATATATTGCTTCGGAGTTGCCCTCTACTTCTACCTTATTTACTTTGTTATTCACAAAGTATATTATCATTGTTTTTCCTTTTATCTGATCGAATATATTTGTATCTTTTTGCATTATAACTAATGCAAATCCATTAATATCCATTTTATGTAATGTATCGCCTTGTATATGTATTTTTATTTCTTTTGCTGTGAGCTGGTACTCTTCGCTCCATAATACAGGCGACTTATGTAATTCTATAATAGAATCGTTAATTAAATACACCATCGAATCGCACTTCGATTGTATGTCGTAACTAAACGATTTTACATTATAAAATGCATGTATATATTTTAAGCTATCTTTAGGAACCAGTTGATATTTGAATGTATCGGCGTGTATGTATAAACTGTCATTTTCATTATATATAACTATAAGCATTGCACTATCGGTAAGTATGGCCGATTCTGGTTTTTCTATATATTTACCATAGTTTCCCTTTAATATGAACTTATTAGTTGAATCAATAAAATAAACGTTAGATTTTGCTTCACCAATTTTTGCTTTTCCATCGTATAGCAAAGTATCGCCTACAAGAATTTTACGATTACTCAGTAATTTTGCATTATCGTAAAATTTACTTTTATCGGTCGTAGTATTATACCAACCTTTTTTACATAGTAATTCTTCTGTTTTTCCAATAATTCTTGAAAAGCCAAAAAAACTTACTATTCTACTAACAGTATTGTAAACAATAGTATCGCTATACATTTTATAACGAGGATGGTTTATTATTACCTTATTTGAAAGTAAAAATTCCTTACTATTAACGTAATAATAACCGTTTTCGCATGTTATACTAACACTATCATTAATTATTTTCCCACCATTAAAAAAATAACCGATATTTAAATTTCTGTCGTAATTTAGGGAATCACAAAACAATATAGCTTTTGAATGAACAAGTTTAATTTTCTTTCTAAGCTTTGCAAGTTTATAAATTCCGTCATAAAAAAGATAAGTACTATAAATAAATAAAGTATCATTAACGTTAATTGAAACATTACTGGACATTCGAACAGTATTTTCATTGGTATTGTAAAAAGCTGTGTCGCACGATAAAACGGCATTATCGTGCCTTAAACGCACATTCCCAACAAATCTTTTTACATTTTTTCCATACAACTGCTCGTCATAATCAATAAAATCGGCATTTAATAATTCTATCTTCTTAAACTGCGAAAAAGTAAGAATATAGGGTAATAAGCATAGTAAACACAAAAGCTTCATTCAAGTAGTTTTATAAACTCATCAATAAGCATATCGTTTGTTATTCCTTCTGCTTCGGCCTGATAATTTTTAATAAGACGATGACGCATTACTGGATGGGCAACTGCTTTAACATCTTCTATATCGGGACTGTATTTTCCATGCAAAGCAGCATAAGTTTTTGCTGCAATTATAAGAAACTGACTTGCTCTTGGACTACACCCCCACGTTACATATTTATTTGCTATAGAATTTGATTCTTTTCTACCAGGACGAGTAGAATATACAAGATTAACAGCATAACTAATAACATTACGATTAACAGGAATGCGATAAATTAAATTCTGATAAAATATTATTTCTTCTGCATCTAAAACCTGTTCAATAGTAACATTTCTTGCCGAAGTTGTTTGCTCAACGATTGTAATTTCTTCGTCAATTGATGGATAATCTAATAAAATATTAAACATAAACCTATCTAATTGAGCTTCTGGCAAAGGATAAGTACCTTCTTGCTCTATAGGATTTTGAGTGGCAAGTACAAAAAAAGGTTCTTCTAATTTAAATTGTTTACCAGCGGCTGTTACAGTTTTCTCTTGCATTGCTTCGAGCAAGGCAGACTGAGTTTTAGGAGGAGTTCTGTTTATTTCATCGGCAAGAAGAAAATTGCAAAATATTGGTCCTTTTATAAATTTAAATTTTCTCTCCTCGTCAAGAATTTCGCTCCCTATAATATCAGAAGGCATTAGGTCGGGAGTAAATTGAATTCTATTATACTTTAAACCCAAAGCTTTTGCTATTGTAGTAATTAATAAAGTTTTTGCTAAACCTGGTACTCCTATTAACAAACAATGACCTTTTGAAAAAAGAGATATAATTACTTCCTCGATTACTTTTTTCTGTCCTACTATTACTTTAGCAATTTCTTCGTTTAACTTTACGTAAGCTTTTCTAAGGTTTTCTACAGCTTCTATATCGTTTTTTACTGTTATAATATCTTTCATAACTAAAAATTTAATAAATTATAAGTACAATTACTAAATGCTGAATCTACATAAAAATAAGTTGATTTCAATTTTGTTTTAATCCAATTTTTTATTTGTTGAGCTCTAAAACTATTTAAAGCATATTGCTGAATTATTTGATAATCGTTTTTTAAGTCTGCTTTATGTTCTGGGTATTTATTTATTACTCTAATTATTTTATACCCTTTTTTTCCTGTAGGCTCATAAAATTCAAAAACATCAGAAATTTCACCGGCATTAAGTTTATCAATTACTTTACGAGTAAAATTATCTATCAGTTCAATATCAACTTTTGTTGAATTATTGTAAGGATTAATAACAATGCCCTCGTTATATGAAGTTGATTTATCGGCGCTATATTTTCTTGCGGCTTCGCCAAATTTTAAAGAATCTTGTTTTATTTTTTTTAAAACATTTTCTAATTGCAATTTCACTTTAATTTGTTCTTCAATTGAGCTTTTAAATGCCAATAAAATATGTCGTAAATTAATTAATTCGCCTCTTCTTTCGATAACTTGAATAATATGATAGCCAAATTCAGTTTCAATAATTTGAGATACTTCGCCTTCTTTTAATTTAAAAACAACTGCTGCAAATTCTGGTAATAATTCATTTCTGTTAATAAATCCTAATTCACCACCTTTCATTGCGCTACCGGGATCATCGCTATAAAGTATTGCCATTGTTGCAAAGTTTTCGCCCTTTACAATTCTTTCGCGAATTGAGTTGAGTTTTTCTCTTAATTCTGCTTTTTCTCTTTCACTAATCGAAGGGTACATTACTATTTGTTGATACTCAACTTGTTCACCCACTATTGGAATGCTATCAGGATGCAAATTATAATAATATTCCCTAACTTGCGAAGGTGTAATTTTAATATTGCCAAATAATTTATTTTGCATTTTATCTGCTATCATTTGTTTACGCAAACGACCACGCAAATCGGCCTTTATTTCATATATTGATTTATTAAAGTATGCTTCAAGATTTTTTTCGCCTCCTATTTGCGATGAAAAATATCTCATTCTTCTATTCAATTCCGATTCCAGCTCTGTATCACTAATGGTTATACTATCAAGTTCTGCTTGATGTAATAAAAGATTTTGGTAAACTAATTCTTCAAATATATGACATGCATTAATGTTTGTATCTTCTGACGCCTTTAAAGATTGAATTCTTTGATTTTCTATATCGCTATACAAAATTACATTATTACCAATAACAGCTATAACTTTATCTATTATCTGGGAGTGTAAAGTAACTACAAGGTTTGTTATTAATATTATTGTTAATATTTGTTTCATCGTTTATAAAAAAATTCAATCTTGTTATTTTTTAAATAATTTTCAATCATTGTTTTTTCAAGGTTTTTTAACAATTTTTTCTTACGTTCGGCAAGAATATAAGGCTTAACTATATGTTCAGCAATATAATCGTCGGGCATAGGTTCACCAGCTTTTCTAAAATCTTCTACTTTTATAAAATAAACAAAATTCGAATCGCTAATTTCAATTATTTTATTACTTTCTATAAGTATGTTTGCATAATCAGTGTAAGTGTTTGAAATATAACTTAAAAAAAAATTATAAGAGACCCATTGTTTTGTATGATTAATACATTTAAAAGCATATTTACTACAAATTTCGCTTATCATCTTTTCCGATAAATCTGTAATATTCAGATTTTTCTTTAACTTATTACTTAGATACGATTTAGGTATTTGAATTAAAAAGGCCTTAATTAAGCTTTCTTCA
The DNA here is from genome assembly GCA_026416095.1 of Bacteroidales bacterium. Lineage (GTDB taxonomy): Bacteria > Bacteroidota > Bacteroidia > Bacteroidales > GWA2-32-17 > Ch61. The sequence goes on from JAOAFV010000004.1 coordinate 14,144, forward strand.
AGTTTTAAATCCATCTTATGATTTCTAATATACTCTTCAATTTCTTCTCTCGTAACGTTTGTATCTAACTTGCTAGCCAGATAAGCATTTTGATACATATATATAAGCAAGTTATCTCGATATTCTTGAACTTGCTTTTCTACCTCCGACTTTTTGTATGAAAGGTATTTCTCAAACAAATCTAGATATATTTGTTTTTTTGCCCATTCGTTACAATAATCAATAATTATTTGGTCGCTATCATTTTTATTTTTTGCATTAATTAACACATCAGACAAGTCGCTAAGTTTTAAGGTTTTGTTATTAAATTTAACTAAAACTTTATCTTTAACATCTTGGTTTTTATAATCATTGTTATAACAACTAGTAATCACGAGTAAAGGAATAAATGGAATAATATAAAAGAACTGCATTACTTTAATTGTTTAACAACCTCTTCATTTACTTCTACTTTATATTTTTTTCTTAATTCATTTATCCATTGTTTTTCAAGATACGATTGATAATCGGCAGTTACAATTCCTTTAATTTCATTTAGTTCTTTGGGTTGTGGCTTAATTTTCTCAATTACAAGATAAATTGTTTTGGAATTTTCTTTAACTACATAAGATGGATATTGATTCATGTCAAATAATTCATCAACTTCTGGTATATCGCCTTTGCTTATAATTTTAATGTCTTTATATGTAAGACAAATAGTTTTTTTATTTATTTTATTTAAAATTTCCTGTATTTTTTGAGCATCTTTAGTTTTATTCCATTCTTTTATTAATTGGTCTTTACATTTAACATTTTCGTAAGTAATAATTGCTAGCTTAAACCTATCGCCCCACATGTAATTATGTTTATTTTTCTCATAAAAATCTTTAAGCCCTACTGTATCCTTAATTGCTTTCGACCACACCATCTTATCAGTTATATCAAATAATAAAATTCCTTCTGTATATTCTTTTATTAGATTAGCATAATCGGGGTATTTTTTTTCTAGTTGGGTTGTTTCAAATTCAATAATTTTATTATCTTCCCATTGTTTATAATAATTCTTTATGTATTCTCTTGCATATTCGTTTGTTCTATTAGTTATTTTTTTAAATTTTAAATTTAAAATTTCAGGTACAAACTTTGCGATAGTGTAAATAGAATCGGCGAGTGTGAATAATGGCAAATTGCCATTTATTTTAGAGGGTAATACCCATTTATTTGTGAATATATTTGTATCGATGCTTTGAATAAGAATTTCGAAATTTTTTCTATTAAAGGAGTATTTATATTCTTTTTTTAATTTGTCAATTAGTGCTTTTTTAGCAATTTGAGATCTGTTATCTTTTGTAAACTTATTCAATATGTCGTTTTTTTCCAACTCAAAATTTCCTAATGGTCTTTCATCGATTTTTTTTACAATATGCCAGCCAAATGCAGTTTTGAAAGGCTTTGATATTTCACCTTTTTTAAGGTTATAACACACATTTTCGAATTCAGGTACCATTTTACCTGTACCAAACCAAGGTAAATCACCACCACGTCGGGCGCTTGCTTTATCGTCGGAATATTCCATAGCCACATCTTTAAATTCCTTACCCTCTAACAATTTTTGATATGCCTCTTCGATTTTTTGTTTTATTTTTTGTTTTTCTTCATCAGAAGCATCGCGTGGTTCCAAAACTAGAATATGTGCCACTTTTACATCGCCCGGGTTAGGTTGCTTATCTGTTAGTTTAATAATATGATAACCATGCTGAGTTCTAACAGGTTTTGATATCTCCCCTACATTCAGCGAATATGCAACATTTTCAAAAGGATATAATGTTGATAATGCAGTTATAAAACCAATATCGCCTCCTTTATTTTTTGTATTCTCATCATCAGAATAATCTTGAGCTAATTTTTCAAATGATTCGCCAGCTATTGCCTTTTTATAAATATCCATGGCTTTATTATACGCTTTTAATGTATCTGAAGGTACTGCATCTTCATTGACTTTTACAAGTATATGCGATACTCTTAATCGAAATTTTCGCCTTTCATATATTTCTTTGACAAGTTTTTCTTGTGTTTCTTTATCCATTAAATAAGGAGCTGTAAGTTGTCTTTTGTAATTTTGAATTTCTTGTTTAAAATTTGCAGTTGTATCAAAACCTAGTTTTTTTGCTTCAATAACTTTTAATTTAAAATTTATAAATAACTCAAGGTATTCTCTAATAGATTGTTCCGTTGCTATGGTATCTCTATTGTTTTTGTGATAGATATAATCAAATTCTGACTTTTTAATTTCAATACCATCAATCTTTAGTAAAACAGGATCGTTTTTTTGAGCAAAAATATTAAAGCAATAAACTATGCCTGTTAATACTAATAAATGCTTTATATTCATAGTTAAAAATTTTTATTCTCTATAATAATTAGGAGCTTCACTAGTAATAATAACATTATGAGGATGGCTTTCAATTAAACCGGCATTGGTTATTCTTACAAATTTTGCATTATGAAGGTCCTTAATAGTTTTAGCACCACAATATCCCATACCTGCTCTTACACCACCAACCAACTGAAATAATACTTCCGACAAAGTACCTTTATAAGGCACACGTCCAGAAATACCTTCTGGTACAAGTTTTTTAATGTCTTCTTCCATATCTTGAAAGTATCTATCTTTAGAGCCTGCTTGCATAGCCTCAAGTGAACCCATACCTCTATAGGTTTTAAACTTCCTACCTTGATAAATTATAGTTTCGCCCGGAGATTCTTCTACTCCTGCAAACAAGCTACCTGCCATCACACAATGAGCTCCTGCTGCAATGGCCTTTACAATATCGCCAGAATACCTTATACCACCATCTGAAATAAGAGGGATATCGGTGCCTTTTAGTGCCTTTGATACATTATAAATAGCAGTTATTTGAGGAACTCCAACACCAGCAATAACACGAGTTGTACAAATTGAGCCAGGCCCTATACCTACTTTTATTGCATCGGTACCTGCTCTTATTAAGTCTATAGCAGCCTCTTCTGTTGCAATATTACCTGTAACTACTTGAAGGTCTGGATATTTACTCTTAATTTTCTTTAGCATATTAATTACGTATACAGAATGAGCATGTGCAGTATCGATAACTATAGCATCTACTTGCGATTTTATTAATTCATCTACTCTTTCCATTGTATCTGAAGCAATACCAACCGCAGCCGCTACTCTCAATCGCCCTTTTTCATCTTTACAAGAATTTGGTCGATCTTTTGCTTTCTGTATATCCTTATAAGTTATAAGTCCTATGAGTTTGCCTTTTGAGTCAACAACAGGTAACTTTTCTATTCTGTGTTGTTGAAGTATTTCAGCTGCTTCTTCGAGGTCGACAGTTTGAGTTGTGGTAATTAAATTTTCCGATGTCATTACTTCGCGAATACGGCGATACATGTTTTTTTCAAAACGTAAATCTCTATTTGTAACAATACCTATAAGTGTTTTATCTTCAGTTACAACAGGTATTCCACCAATTTTATATTCCTTCATTATGTTTAATGCATCACCTACAGTATTATCTGGGCCAATGGTAATAGGATCTAAAATCATTCCATTTTCGGCTCGTTTTACTTTCATAACCTCTTTAGCCTGTTGCTCAATACTCATGTTTTTGTGTATGACACCTATACCCCCTTCTCTGGCAATTGCTATGGCAAGCCTATGATCGGTAACAGTATCCATAGCAGCCGAAACAATGGGTATATTCAATGTTATTTCTCTCGTGAAATAAGTTCTTAAATCGGTATCTTTCGGTAATACCTCGCTATAACCAGGCACTAAAAGCACATCGTCGAACGTTAATGCTTCCTCTACAACTCTTTCGCTTATGAAACCCATTTTACTATAAAATTTTCGCAAGATAGTAAATTTTTTTTTCATATTTGTTATATTTACATGTTATTTTTAGTATTTTTAACACAGCTCATACTTCAAAATGGAAGACTTTAAACAAATATTAAAAAAATATTGGGGTTACAATAACTTCAGAGAATTACAAGAAGAAATAATTACTTCAGTATATAATGGCAACGATACTTTAGCCTTACTACCAACCGGCGGTGGTAAATCTATTACATATCAAGTACCTGCCCTGGCAAAACCAGGAATATGTCTTGTAGTATCGCCATTAATTGCATTAATTAAAGATCAAGTAGAAAATTTACGCAAACGGCAAATAGAAGCCGAGTACATAATATCAGGCATGACAACAAACGAAATAGTTAATATATTCGATAAAATAGAATTTTCGAAAAAAGTTAAATTTCTATATGTATCGCCTGAACGATTACAAACACATTTATTCCTTCAAAGAATTGTTAACATTAAAGTTAATTTAATTGCAGTCGACGAAGCTCATTGTATATCGCAATGGGGATATGATTTCAGACCATCGTATTTAAAAATTGCAGATATAAGAGAAATATTGAAAGGTGTTCCGGTTTTAGCTGTAACTGCTACAGCCACAAAAGAAGTTGTAGACGATATACAAGAAAAATTATTATTCAGAAAAAAAAATGTATTAAAAAAATCGTTTGAAAGAAAAAATTTAATATACACTGTAAAATATGTAGACAATAAGCTAAAAGCCTTAATAGATTTTATAACAAAAACCCCTGGCTCGGGAATTGTATACACAAGGAGCAGGAAAAAAACTGTTGAAATATATAATGAATTACGACATTATGTTAGTTGCGACTTTTATCATGCAGGATTATCAATTACAGAAAGAAACCAAAAGCAAGAATCTTGGAAAACAGACAAAATTAGAATTATAATTGCTACCAATGCTTTCGGAATGGGTATAGATAAACCAGACGTAAGGTTTGTTGTACATTTTGATGTTCCGGATTGTTTAGAAGAATACTTTCAGGAAGCAGGTAGAGCTGGAAGAGACGAAAAAGAAGCTATTGCTCTTTTATTAGTCGATAAAAACGATCGCGACGAATTAGTAAAACGATATGAGCAATCTTTCCCTTCTATAGATTTTATTCGTACAGTGTACCATGCAATTGGTAGTTATTTACAAGTACCAATCGGTTCAGGACAACATTCTGAACATTTATTTGATTATGTAAAATTTGCAAGGCACTTTAATTATCCTCTTTTAGAAACATATAATGCTATAAAGTTTTTAGTTCACGAAGGATATTTTGATATCACAGACGATATAGATAACCCATCAAGAATTAAATTTATTGTTAATCGCGAAGAATTATACAATTATCAATTACAAAACCCATTTGATGATTTATTTATTAAGGTTTTGTTAAGAACTTATGCAGGGCTTTTTACAGAATATACAAAAATATCTGAATCAGAACTTTCAAGATTAATTCATATACCCGAAAATATTGTAAAAGAAACACTACATAAGTTAAAAAAACAAGAAATTATTGACTATATTGAGCAAAAACAAGGAACAATACTTACATATCTTGAAAATCGTCTTGATAAAAAAGCCATAGGTCTTTCACGATGGTACACATTCTTAAAAGAACGTGCAAAAGTAAGAATGGAAGAAATGTTAAATTACGCATACAATAAAAACAAATGTAGAAGTATAATTTTATTAAACTATTTTAATGAAGAAACTTCGTACAGATGTGGCAAATGCGATACATGTACCGAACGTAATGAGCTCGACATCTCTTCATACGAATTTGATCTAATAATAGAAGAAATTAAATCTTTATGTACTAATAAAAGTGTAGAATTAAACGACATAATTAATTCAATTAAGTTTCAAGATAAAGAAAAAGTTATAAAAATAATAAGATGGCTACTTGACCACGGCAAGCTTACATATACAAAAACTAATATGTTGAAGTGGGTTACACGATAAAAAAAATAATTAAATTAAGCTAATTAAATAAATTAACTCTTATTGGTTTTAATTTCAAAATTAATCATTATTAACTTTCAAAAGAATTTTAAATTAAAATTTTGATGTATAAAAATTAATATTTTATATTTATTTTTTTATTTAAAGCCAATAAAATAAAAAAGGGCCATCGTTACCGATAGCCCTTTTCCAAGTAAGTTTATTTGTTTATTAATACATATCCATACCAGGATTATGAGCTGGTACAGGTGGCTTTTCTTCTTTTACTTCGCAAATAGCAGCTTCGGTTGTTAAGAACATACTTGCAACCGATGCAGCATTTTCTAACGCAATTCGTGCTACTTTAGTTGGGTCGATAACTCCCGATTCATATAGATTTTCGAATCTTTCGGTTTGAGCATTAAAGCCAAAATCGTCTTTTCCACTCTTTACTTTACTTACAACAACTGAGCCTTCGTAACCAGCATTTTCGGCGATTTGCCGTAATGGTTCTTCAAGTACTCGTTTAATTATATCAATACCTATTTGTTCATCTTCAGTGTCGCCTTTTAACTTTTCAATATCTTTAATTGCTCTTATATATGCTACTCCACCACCAGGTATAATACCTTCTTCTACAGCAGCGCGTGTTGCATGTAATGCATCATCTACTCTATCTTTCTTTTCTTTCATTTCAACTTCCGAAGCTGCTCCAATATATAACACTGCCACACCTCCACTTAATTTTGCTAATCTTTCTTGTAATTTTTCTTTGTCGTACTGAGAAGTGGTAGTTTCTATTTGTTTTTTAATTTGAGCAATTCTTGCCTGAATATTTTCTTTTTTACCAGCTCCATTAACTATTGTAGTATTTTCTTTATCGATTATTACCTTCTCTGCTTGACCTAACATGTCGATTGTAGTATTTTCTAACTTAAAGCCACGTTCTTCGGTAACAACAGTACCACCTGTTAAAATTGCAATATCTTCTAACATTTCCTTACGGCGATCACCAAATCCTGGAGCTTTTACAGCAGCTACTTTAAGTGTACCGCGTAGTTTATTCACTACCAAGGTTGCAAGAGCTTCACCTTCTACATCTTCTGCAATTACTAATAAAGGTCTACCATTTTGAACCGTAGCTTCAAGAATCGGTAGTAAGTCTTTCATTGAAGATATTTTCTTATCGTGTATTAGAATATATGGGTTTTCAAGCACTGCTTCCATTTTATCGGGATTAGTGATAAAATAAGGAGAGATGTAGCCACGGTCAAATTGCATTCCTTCTACAACATCTACGTATGTTTCAATTCCTTTAGCTTCTTCTACAGTTATTACTCCTTCTTTTTTAACTCTTCTCATAGCATCGGCTATGAGTTTTCCAATTTCAGGATCGTTATTAGCCGATACTCTTGCAACTTGTTCTATTTTGTTGTAATCATCACCTACTTCTTTTGATTGTCTCTTTAAACTAGCAACAACAGCTGCAACAGCCTTATCGATTCCACGTTTAATTTCCATTGGATTAGCACCAGCTGTTACATTTTTTAAACCAATGTTAATAATTGCTTGAGCCAGTAAGGTAGCTGTTGTTGTACCATCACCAGCATTATCGGAAGTTTTCGAAGCCACTTCTCTTACAAGTTGAGCCCCCATATTTTCAAAAGGATCTTTCAATTCAATTTCTTTTGCAACTGTTACACCATCTTTACTTACTTGTGGGGCTCCAAATTTCTTTTCAATAGCAACATTCCGTCCTTTTGGACCTAAGGTTATTTTTACGGCATTTGCTAACTTATCAATGCCCCGTTTCAAAGCATCTCTGCTTTCAATCCCAAATTTAATTTCTTTTGCTGACATATCCCTAAGGTTTTAAATGTTAGACAAATTATTTTTCTTCAATTATTGCCAGTATATCAGACTGGCGCATTATAAGATACTTAACATTATCTATTGAAACTTCGGTACCTGCGTACTTACCGTATAATACTAAGTCGCCTTCTTTTACCTTCATTTCTTCATCTTTTGTTCCTTCACCTACAGCAATGATTTTTCCTTTCTGTGGTTTTTCCTGTGCTGTATCAGGAATATATAAACCACTTGCTGTTTTTGTTTCAGCAGCCATTGGTTCAATTATTACCCTATCTGCTAATGGCTTTAATGTTACTTTTCCCATATTCCTATTTTTTTTAGTTGACACCAACTTTTATCTAATTTTATGCCAAACCTATTTATTTCATAAAATATGACAACATTTACACTAAATTAAAATTTATTAAATGTCATATTGTCATTATATTCATGTTAAATGCGTAAATTATTTAAGTTCTTATTTTATAATAAAATAAAATATTATTAGTTTTGCATTAAGTTTAATTGTTAAAAATTATATGACTCTTCTAGAGAAAATGAAAAAGATAAAGGCATTTGTATTCGATGTTGATGGAGTTTTTTCTCACAATATATACATTAACTCAATAGGGGAACAATGGCGTTCTATGAACACTAAAGATGGTTATGCAATTCAATATGCAATTAAAAAAAATTATTATATAGCAATAATCACTGGTGCTTACTGCGAAGGAATAAAAATAAGATTTAACGGACTTGGGGTTAAAGATATTTACTTACAAGTACCAAAAAAAATAATGGCTGTAGAAGATTTTTTAAAAAAGTATAATTTAGATTATTCAGAATTACTGTACATGGGTGACGATATACCCGACTATGAACCAATGCTAAAAGCAGGAATTGCTTCATGTCCAAGCGATGCTGCCAATGAAATAAAGCAAATTGCTACTTTAATTTCTTCATATAAAGGCGGCGAAGGTTGCGTTAGAGATGTTATTGAAAAAGTCTTAAAATCTCAAAATAATTGGTTCGACAAAGATAGTTTTGAATGGTAACAACATGCTTAAGGATTATTTAAATATTATAAGATACAAAAACTTACTCGTTATAATATACACAATGTATATTGTACGATTTGGAATTATGTACCCATATTACCAGTATGCCGGATTAAAATTAATGCTCTCTGAAATTTATTTTGCTTTACTTGTACTTTCTGTTGTTCTTATTTCTGCTGCAGGTTATATTACTAACGATTTTTTTGATATAAATACCGATTCTATAAACCATCCAAACAGTGTTGTTATTGGCGTTAAAATCTCAAAAAAAAGAGCAATGCTTTTATCTAACATTTTCAACTTTATTGGAATATTATTAGGTTTTATATGTTCTTACCATATAAACTATCCCAAATTCGTTATTATATATTTGTTAATAGTATCAACATTATGGTTATATCCTTGGTTTTTTAAAAAAATGCTATTAATCGGTAACATTATAATTTCGGCCCTTGTTGCAATTATACCATTTTTCCCATTTTTATACGAGATTGCTATTACAAATCCTATAATACAAAAGTATCCTACCAAAGATATTAATATTGCATTTGCAAATATGTTTCTTTTTGTTGCAGGCTTTAGTTTTTTTGCTTTCTTTTTAACTTTATTGAGAGAGATAATAAAAGATAATGCAGATTTTTTAGGTGATTACAGTATAAACAGAAGAACCGTTCCGGTAGTATTTGGAATTAAAACTGCAAAGATTATTTCTGTAGTCATAATATTTTTTATAATTCTATCATTATTTGCTGCTAATTTTTATTTTTTACGCGATATTACTTCGCTATTATATTTAACTACATTTGTAATTGTTCCTCTTGTAATAATTTCTTATAAAATAAAAAAAGCTCAAAATGCAAAAGATTTCTATAAAATAAGCAATATTCTTAAAATAATAATGCTGTTGGGCATTTCGTACGCAATAATTATACCTTTTAAAGTATGATATCGTTAATAGAAAAAATTAAAAAAAATAATTTTGAGATATTACTTGCTACGAGCTCACCAAGAAGAATTGAGCTTTTTAACAAATTAACTATACCTTTTAAAGTAATTAATTCCTCACCCATCGACGAAACAATAAATAATAACACCAAAGCACACAAAATTGCATTATTGTTAGCAAAGAAAAAGGCCCAACCTTATTCTTCTCTTCTAAAAGAAAAAACAATACTGATTACAGCCGATACAATTGTTTGTATAAACAATAAGATAATAGGGAAACCTCATAACAGAGAGTCAGCCATTAAAATGCTTAAATTACTGTCGAATAAAGTTCATGAAGTTTACACTGGTGTAAATATTAAAACAATAAACCACGAGTATTCCTTTTATGAAAAATCACTGGTATACTTTAATAAACTATCTGACGAAGACATTATATATTACGTAGATAATTATGAACCATACGACAAAGCAGGAAGTTACGGTATTCAAGATTGGATAGGACTAATTGGCATAAAAAAAATAGAAGGTTGTTATTATAATGTTATGGGTTTCCCTGTAAGTAAATTTTTAATTTTCTTAAATAAAACAATAGATACATTATGAAAAAAATAATCTTAATTATTATTACTTGTATTCACTATTCAATATCTGCCGACGAAGGTATGTGGCTTTTAACATTAAGCAAAGAGAAATACGAAGAGCTTAAGAAAAAGGGCTTAAAGTTAACATTATCTGAGATATACAATACAGACAGTGCAAGCATAAAAGACGCTGTTGTATTGTTTGGTGGGGGATGCACAGGGAGCTTCATTTCTGCAAATGGATTAGTATTAACTAATCATCATTGCGGTTATAGTTATATTCAAAGACATAGTACCATAGAACATGACTATTTAACCGATGGCTTTTGGGCAAAAAATTATGCAGAAGAATTAGCTAATCCAGGTTTAACAGTCTCTGTACTTGAATCGATGGAAGATGTTACAAATAAGGTTTTGCTCAATGTATCTGAAGTAATGACAGAAACAGAAAGAAATATGATTATTAGCAATAATATTAAAAAAATCATAGAAAGCCAAAAGCCTTCTAAATTTACTAAAATTGATGTTGTAACATTTTTTAATGGAAACGTTTACATGTTAGTAAAATATAAAGTTTTTAAAGATGTTAGGCTTGTAGGTGCTCCACCTTCGGCAATTGGAAAATTTGGGGGCGATACCGATAATTGGATTTGGCCTCGACATACTGGCGATTTTGCTTTATTTAGAGTTTATGCTAACAAAAATAATGAACCTGCTGAATATAGCCCCGATAATGTACCTTATAAACCTAAAAAATATTTTAAAGTTTCAATCAGTGGCGTTAAAGAAAACGATTTTACAATGGTTATTGGTTTCCCTGGAAAAACAAATGAATATTGCCCTTCGTATACTATTGAACATGTAATGTCTATTAATCCAATAAGAATTAAGTTAAGAGAATTACGACTCGAAATTCTTAAAACAGCAATGGATACAAACAGAGCAATAAAAATAAAATATGCCAGCAAACAAGCATCAATTGCAAATTATTGGAAAAAATGGATTGGAGAACTCGAAGGCCTTAAATTTTTAAAAGTCGTTGAAAAGAAAAAAGAATTTGAAAAAGAATTTGATGGTTGGGCTAATATTTCTTACACCAACATAGAAAAATATGGTAATATTTTAAACGATTTTAGAGAAGTATACAAAAATTACACACCTTTAGCAATAAAAGAAAATCTTATTCACGAAGGAATATTTGGCATAGAAATATTAACGAAAATTAATTTGTTCGAAAACATTGTTAAATGTAACGATACCGCTGTAAAAACAAATCTAAAAATTGTTCAACAATCTTTAATGGGATTTTACAATAACTATATTCCTATAATTGACAAGCAAACATTTATTAAGATATTTTCTTATTTTGCCCAAAATAACTATCTAATAAACGAGATACCTACTATTAATAAGTTAAATAGAAAATTTAAAAATTGGGAAGAATGTGCAAACATAATATTCAACAATAGTTACCTTACAAGCCTCCAGAAATTAAAAGAATTAGAAAAATTTTCTCCTTCTAAAATAAAAAAAATTATAACAAACGACTACCTATTTAAAATATATTCAGAAGTTATTTACTATTTTAACAATTATTTGGCTAGCCGAATAAAAAAATATAAAACTACAATAGACAGTTTAAACCGCCTATATACTAAGGCACAACTCGAACTCATAGCAAAAGAATTTTACCCCGATGCTAATTCTACATTAAGAATATCATATGGAAACATAAAAAAATATCAACCACGCGATGGAATAATATATAACTGGTATACAACACTCGACGGAATAATTGAAAAAGAAGATACAACAATCTTAGATTATGTTGTACCAGAAAAATTAAAAACTCTTTATTATAAAAAAGATTATGGTAAATATGCCCAAAACGATACCTTAACTGTTTGTTTTATCGCTAATAATCATACAACAGGTGGCAATAGCGGAAGTCCAGTATTAAATGCTTATGGTAATCTTATCGGATGTAACTTCGATAGAACGTGGGAAAGTACAATGAGCGATTACTACTATAATCCCGATCGATGCAGAAATATTAGTGTAGACATAAGATATGTTTTATTTATAATCGATAAATTTGCAGAAGCAAAAAATATTTTAAACGAAATAGAAATTGTAGATTATAATTAAAGTGACATTACTATGCCATTAAGAATAGATATAATAACCGCACTACCTGAGTTATTACATAGCTTCATTAACTATTCTATAGTAAAAAAAGCTCAAGAAAAAAAAATTGTTGAAATAAATGTTTTAAATTTAAGAGATTTTTCACCATTAAAACATCGTAAAATTGACGATTACCCTTACGGTGGAAAAGGTGGAATGGTATTTAGGATAGAACCAGTTTATAATGCAATTACCTATTTAAAATCACAACGAAATTACGATGAAATTATATACACAACACCCGATGGAGTCTTATACAATCAAAAAATGGCTATAGAACTAAGTTTAAAGCAAAATCTTATTATTTTATGTGGCCATTATAAGGGTGTAGATTTTAGAATAAGAGAGCATTTAATAACCCGCGAAATAAGTATTGGCGACTATGTTTTAACAGGAGGTGAATTACCTGCAGCCGTTATTGCCGACAGTATAGTTAGATTATTACCTGGTGCTACAGGCGACGAAACTTCAATTCTGAACGATTCGTTTCAAGATAACTTACTATCGCCACCTGTATATACACGTCCTGCTGAATTTATGGGATGGAAAGTGCCGGATATTCTGCTTTCAGGGAATCAAAAAGAAATTGAAGAATGGAAGCTTCAACAAGCAATAGAAAGAACTAAAAAGTTGAGACCAAATCTTTTAAATACAAGCGACTATGAAAAAGAATAATTTTATTTATATTGTTACTATTGCTTTCATGGTAATTGCATGCTACAAAGTTCCATTAACAAACCGCTATCAAATAAGATTATTACCCGATGTTTTTGTTACAACCCTTTCTCTCGAAGCTTACGAGGAATTTATTAAAGAAAATAAAGTTGTACCAACCTCCGACATTAGACATCAAAGGGTACAAAATGTTGGCATAAAACTCGTAAATGCCGCAAACGAAATATTTGGAAAAACTAAATACGCATTTAGAATTAAAGATTTTTCATGGGATTTTAAAGTAGTAGAAAAAAACACTGCTAATGCTTTTTGTTTACCAGGAGGAAAAATAGTATTTTTTAGCGGTATTTTGCCTATTGCACAAGATGACGATGGAATAGCAGTTGTAATGGGGCATGAAATAGCACATGCTATTGCACGCCATGGTAATGAGCGTCTTAGTCAACAGCTTTTGATTGTTCTAGGTGAAACAAGTTTAGAAATAGCTATGAAAAACAAACCAAAAGAAACCAGAGAAATTTTTAAATCTTTATATGGCATCAGCAGCACATTGGGAGCTCTTGCATATTCGCGTAAACATGAATACGAAGCCGATAAAATAGGCCTAATAATAATGGCAAAGGCAGGTTATAATCCTCAAAAAGCTATTGAATTCTGGGAAAGAATGAAAAATCAATCAAAAGGAAATATTATGCCTGAATGGCTAAGTACTCACCCCTCAGACGAAAATAGAATTAAAGCTTTAAAAAAATTTTTACCTGAAGCAATGAAATACTATAAACCCTAAAACAATGTAAAAAATATATTCAAACATACAAATAACGCTTATTAATGATTTGAAGCCTTTGTAAAACTAACTTTGCAATTCAAGAAGTTTAAGAGTTTTAGTTTTAATAATAAGGTTCAAAAAATTTTGCCAAATTTGATGGTTAACTAAGATTGTGTGTTAAGATAAAAATAAATAATTGAAGAAAAGTTAATAAAAACCCTTTAATCCGTACTTTCCATTTTTTAAGTGTGTTATATTATTCCGTAAATAAGCCAATTAAAAATTAACATTTCAATTCAATTAATAAATTAACATAGTTTCGTTAATAAAAATTTTTTAGACTAAGTTATTTAATGCTTTTATTTAATTGTAACTTTGAAATACTTAAATAGGAACTCCAATAATAAAAAGAGCCTATTCTGATGGCTTTACACGTATTTATGATTCAGGCTTAAATTACATTTTACTAAAAAAAATTAACATCTTACGATGCAAAAAAACATTGTATGATATTGCTAAAAAAGTAATTAAAAAAATAAAAGGAAAATACTTTAAAAATAATAAAAAAAAGCTTATACTTTAATCGTATTTTATTGACAATATTGCCTGATATTAAAATGAGGTAAGATAAATGGAATGCGTTAGAATCAAAAGCTACAAACAAAACCCTACGCTTCTTAAAAAAAAAATGAACTAAAAACATACCATTTCTACTAAACCTTATTGCAAACTTATACTCATAAACAATAAGTTTACTATAAAATAAAAAAATTAGCTAACTATATTTTTACAATTTTCTTTTTTATTGCTTATAAAAATTAGCTAAAAAACCACATTTTGATTACATAATTTTAATTTTTTTTTATAGGTTTGCACAAAAAAAATAATTATATATGGCAAAGAAGTTATTACTATTAGGAGATGAAGCAATAGCTAAGGGGGCTATTGATAGCGGGTTGTCAGCAATTTATGCATATCCTGGCACTCCATCGACAGAAATTGCAGAATATATAGATAATTCAAGCGAAGCTAAAGAAAAAAATATTAAATGTTACTGGTCAGCAAACGAAAAGACAGCTGTAGAAGGTGCAATTGGAATGTCGTACGCTGGGAAACGAGCAATGGCGTGTATGAAGCACGTTGGATTAAACGTTGCTGCCGACCCTTTTATTAATGCTGCTGTTACCAGAATAAATGGAGGGTTAATTATTGTGGCAGCCGACGACCCTTCAATGCATTCTTCACAAAATGAACAAGATTCCCGTTTTTACGGAAAATTTGCCTTCGTGCCAATACTCGAGCCATCAAACCAGCAGGAAGCTTATGATATGGTAGAGTATGGGTTTAACCTCTCCGAAAAATACCTAATACCCGTTTTAATGAGAATACCAACTCGCCTTGCTCATAGCCGTTCTGGTGTCGAAATAAAATCGTATCAAACTCCTCAAAATAATCTTAAACTCCCCGACGATTTAAAACAATTTGTTCTTTTACCATCTATTGCCCGTAGAAAATACAAAGAATTATTAGCAATTCAAGATGATTTACTCAAAGAAAGTGAAAATAGTTGTTTTAATAAATATATCGATAACAAAGATAAATCAAAAGGAATCATAGCTACAGGCATTGCATATAATTACCTCATGGAAAATTACGATGGCGACGTACCTCATCCTGTTTTAAAAATTTCTCAATACCCAATTCCTGCGAATTTAATAAAACGCTTATATAATGAATGCAACGAAATATACGTTTTTGAAGAAGGATATCCATTAGTAGAAGAACTACTTAATGGAATAATAGGAGTATCTAAGCCCATAAAAGGTAGATTAAATGGTTTTGTTCCTCGTTATGGTGAACTGAATCCAACTTTAATTGCAAATGCTTTAGGAATACCCACAAGAACCTACTACCAAGTTCCAGAATGCATTGTTCCACGGCCGCCTGTACTGTGTAAGGGTTGCCCACATTTCGACACATTCTTAGCTCTCAACGAAGCTTTAAAAGATTATTCAAAAGGTCGAGTATTTTCCGATATAGGTTGTTATACTCTTGGCGCTTTACCACCTTTAGAAGCCATTAATTCTTGCGTCGATATGGGTGCTGCTGTTACCATGGCTAAAGGTGCCGCCGATGCTGGACTTATACCATCGGTTGGCGTTATAGGCGACAGTACCTTCACTCATAGTGGAATAACAGGACTACTAGATTGCGTAACTTATAAGTCAAACGTTAATATTATAATTTTAGATAACATGACTACCGCCATGACTGGTGGTCAACCATCTTTAGGCCTAAATAAATTAGCAGATATATGTAAAGGTATCGGAGTTGAAGAAAATCACATAAGAATTATTAAACCATTACCTAAAAATCACAATGAAAATGTACGTATTATAAAAGAAGAATTAGAGTATAATGGTGTTTCTGTAATCATTTCACAACGTGAATGTATAGTTACCTTAAATAAAAAAATGAGAGAAAAACATAAAAAACAAGAAAGTGTATGAAAAAAGATATAATATTAGCAGGTGTTGGTGGCCAAGGAATAATTTCTATTGCTGCAATTATAGGCTTGGCTGCTGTTGAAAAAAATATGTATATAAAGCAAAGCGAAGTACATGGAATGAGTCAACGTGGTGGTGAAGTTATGTCTACACTTAGAATTTCAGACAAGTATATTTATTCCGATTTAATACCTTATGGTGGTGCTGATATTATAATTGGATTAGAACCCATGGAATCACTTAGGTATTTACCTTATTTAAAACAAGATGGATGGATAATTTCAAATGCCGATCCATTTGTAAATATTCCTAACTACCCAGATATTAATGTAATTTACAATGAAATTAAAAAAATTAAAACTCATATTTTAATACCTGCTAATAAACTAGCAAAAGAATTAAATTCCGATAAAGTTGTTAATACAATAATTTTAGGAGCTACATTTCCTTACCTTGGTTTTACAAAAGAAGAAATATTACGAGCAATTGAACAAATGTTTTCGTCAAAAGGTAAAGATATTGTAGATCTTAATATTATGGCATTTACAAAAGGATATGAATATGCTTTAAAATATCAAAACCCATAACATTTAATTACCTAGATAACTTTTTAAAACTTTATTTTTCGAAGAGTGTCGTAATCTTTTGAGTGCTTTTTCTTTAATTTGTCTTATACGTTCGCGTGTTATGTTTAATTTAGATCCAATCTCATCTAGCGAGTGTGGATGATCTGTATCTATGCCAAAGTAAAGTTTTATTACATCTCTTTCTCGTGGCGATAATGTATTTAATATTCTATTAACTTCGTATTTTAAAGAAGGTCTATAAAAAATATTCTCTTCTAAATTTTCTTCCGATTGAATTGTATCTTCTACTGTGTAATCTTCATCATCTTTAACCCTATTACTTAAATAAACATGTCTATTATTCATCATTAAATAAATCAAAACATCTTCCTCACTTACACCCATAAACTCTGCAATTTCTGCTAAAGATGGTTCTCGTTCAAGTTTTTGTTCCAAATAAATTTTTGCATTATATACCTTTCTAATCTCATTTATTTTGTTGGAAGGAATTTTAACTATATTGGAATAGTCTGCAATGGCATGCATTATCGATTGTCTTATCCACCATACAGCATACGATATAAATTTAAAACCACGTGTTTCATCAAATCGCTTTGCTGCTTTTATTAAACCAATATTACCTTCGTTAATTAAGTCGGCTAAACTAAGCCCTTGGTTTTGATATTGCTTAGCTACAGAAATAACAAAACGTAAATTAGCAAGTACTAATTCTTTTAATGCTTCTTCATCTCCTTGCCTAATTCTTCTTGCAAGTTCTATTTCTTCTTCTATTGTTAAAGTTTTTGTTTTACTAACATCTTGAAAATAAAAATCTATAGAACCATCTCCTCTTAAAGTAATTATCTGTCTTATTTTAAAAGCTTTCATTTTAATTTTTTTTTGCTTATTTATTTAACGACTAAAAATTTTAAAAGTTCCAAGAATTTAATTTTTAAGAGCGAATAAAGTTGTGCAAAAATTATGCCAAATGTTTACAATCCTTTTGTTAAATTTTTTACAAGATAAAACTGATTAAAAAAAGTAGAAGCTATTATTCGTACTGTCATGTATGAAGGTAATGCAACCATCATGCCTATTATACCTCCAATAGTACCTGCTGAAATTATTATTAAAAAAATTTCAAGTGGATGAGCTTTTAATGTTTTTGAATAAATAAAAGGTTGAAATATTACAGCATCAATTATGTTAGTAATTATATACACAATAGACATTTTTATTATTAATGGTAAAATAACAGTATTAAAGTCAAAATTAATATTATTAATAACTCCAACGCTTATCCCAAAGGCATAAGAAATAATAGGCCCTATATAAGGAATCACATTCATTATTGCACTTACTAAACCAAGTAATATTGCTTTCTGCAGTTCTATTCCTACTATAGTCATTCCTATGTTAATTAATAAAAACACACATATTAAATCTATCATCACTCCCGAAAAGTACTTTAATAATGTTTTATTAATTTTTAATAAAGCATACTTAGTTTCTGTTTGATATTTGGTAGGTACTAACATCATTATCAATTTTTGAAATAAGTTGGCATCTTTCAGAAAAAAAAACATAATGAACGAAGAAATAAAAATAAACAATATAAAACTTTTAATGAATCCAAATAAATTATTGAAAATAACTCCTACATTACCTAAGTTTATTAATCTAATTATATTGTTAGTAATTATTTCATTAATGTCTTCTGATTGTTTAATAATGCTAAATTTAATCAACAATCGATTTATAGCTTCTGTTAATGGATGTATTTTTTGATTTATTACCTCTGGTCTTATTTTAGTAAGTTCATAAAATTCGTTAAAAATCACTGGTAAAAGAAAATAAAACAAAATAAAAAAAGTAAACCAAAATAATAATACACATAAGAGCGATCGTAATCCAGAAGGTAATGTATACTTATATAATCTAATTTTTTTTAATGATTCATTTAATGGGCTTAAAATTAAAGAAAAAACAGCTGCAATTAAAATATACAAAAATATTTTCCATAAAATAAATATAATAGCCACAACTATTACAGAAGGAATAATATACTTTAATTTACCCACCTATATCAATTTTTGATATAACAAAGTTAATAAAATATTTAATTAATAACCTAAATGTTTTAACATTGAAATTGCACTTTGTTCTTTCGCAAAAAGTTTTGTATAATATTCTCCATCTTCATCAATGTTAATTATAATGTGTTTTGGAGCTGGTATTAAACAATGTTGTATCCCTCCAAATCCTCCCAAAGTATCTTGATATGCACCTGTATGGAAAAAACCTATATACAGCGTGTCGTTCGGATTAAACTTAGGTAAGTAAATAGCATTTATATGAGCTTCTTCGCTATAATAATCATGACTATCGCATGTGATTCCACCAAGAAATACTCTTTCATAAGGATAATCCCAATGGTTAATAGCAAGTAAAATAAAACGTTGATTCATTGCCCAAATATCGGGCATTGTAGTCATAAATGAACCATCAATCATATCCCATAACTCTCTATCGTTCTGCCTTTTTTGATCCAAAACAGAAAATAACACAGCTCCACTCTCGCCTACTGTATACTGTCCAAATTCTGTAAATATATGTGGTTCTTGGACATCTGCTTGATTGCATAAGGTTTTTATTTGATTAACTATTTCATCTACCATATACTCATAATCATAATTAAATGCAAGAGAATTTTTAATAGGGAAACCACCTCCTATATTTAACGAATCCAATTCTGGACATATCCTTTTAAGTTCAATATACATGTTTACTGCTTTATGTAACTCACTCCAATAATAAGATGTGTCTTTTATTCCAGTATTAATAAAAAAGTGTAACATTTTTAATTCAAACTTCTTATTATTTTTTACACGCTGCTTATAAAAATCAATTATATCGTTATATCTAAACCCTAAACGTGAAGTGTAAAATTGGAAACCTGGTTCTTCTTCCGAGGCTATTCTTATTCCTATTTTTGCCTTAGCTTTTACGTTTTTTTCATAGTACGAAAACTCATTTGGATTATCTAAAATAGGTATTGTATTTTTAAAACCACTATTTATCATTTCACAAATGTATTGTAAATAAAGTGGCTTTTTAAAGCCATTACAAATTATATATGTTTCTGTTGTTATTTTGCCCATATCGTATAGCCTTTCTATAATAGGAAAATCAAAAGCCGACGAAGTTTCTAAATGTATATCGTTTTTTAATGCTTCGTCTAATACAAACGAAAAATAAGAACTTTTTGTACAGTAGCAATAATAATATTCACCATTATAATCGGACTTTGCAAATGCGACATTAAATAACCTTTTTACTTTCTGTATTTGCTCAGATATTTTAGGAACATACGTAATCTTTAAAGGTGTTCCATATTGTTTTATGATATCCATCAAAGGAATGTTATGAAAATAAAGCTCATTATCTTCTACCTTAAATTCTGGCTGTGGCCACTCAAAAGTTTGCTCTATCAAATCACGATACTTAGTTTTCATAGTACATTCTTTGATTTATTTACTTCTGACTTTTTTTGCAAATTTAAATCGTTTACTTTAAAAATAAAAATGTAATTTAAGTTTTCTAAATTATATATTTTTTTAAAATTTGAATGAATTAAATTTAAGATTTTTTTTAACATAAAAATAACCTTTCTTTTTTAATATTTCTTTCTTCACAAATTCATATTAGTCTCAATTTTCGATTTGATTATCTCAACTCCACAAATAAATCTTTAAACTATTTTTATCAAAAAAAATCCATTAAAACATAAATATTAAATTTTATTATGTAATTTTGTAGCGATAAAAAAAAAAAATTATGAAACATTTATTACCTCCTTTAAAATTTAATTCAAAAGAGTTAGAACCTTTTATTAGTGAAAGAACAATAGAATTTCATTATGGAAAGCATCATCAGGCATATGTTGATAATTTAAACAAGTTAATTATCGGTAGTGAATTCGAAAATGCAACGTTAGAAGAGATTATTAAAAAGGCAAGTGGAGGTATTTTTAATAACGGTGCACAAGTATGGAATCATACTTTTTATTTTGACCAATTTTCTTCTAATCCCAAAAAACGTCCTGAAGGAAAATTATTCGAAAAAATCGAGCAAACATTTGGAGCATTTGAAACATTTATAGAAAAAATTAATGAAGCATGTCTTACATTATTTGGTTCGGGCTGGGGTTGGCTAATTATCGATAATGATAACAACCTACAAATAATGCAAACTTCTAATGCAGGTAATCCATTGCGTGATGGCTTTATACCTTTACTAACAATCGATGTTTGGGAACACGCATATTATCTTGATTATCAAAACCGACGTGCCGAATATCTCAAAAACATTTGGAATATATTAGACTGGAATGTTATTGAAAATAGATTTAATAACATTACATTAAAAACCTAATTCACTTATTACTTTACCACAAGCGCCCATAGGTGGTTCTATTTGCAAAATGTTTGCAATAGTTGGTGCTATATCTATTATTTCAATAGTGCGAGTTATAACACTACGCGGAATTCTCCAACCATAAAATATTAAAGGAACATGAGTGTTATATGAATAAGGGCCATTGTGTTCGTACATGTAATTACTATCTTCAATATAACCAGACTCAAGTAATATCATAACGTCGCCTGAGCGTTTAGGATTAAAAGACTTTTGTAACAGGCTCAGCTGACCTGAAGTATAAACGTTATATTGCATATGATACGACGTAACAGCATTAGCAACCCCGGTAAATTGCAAAAGAAATCCTGCCACTGTTTCTTGAAAATCTTTTAAATTTAATTTAGAATCTTCGATTAAATTGCGATTTAGAAAATACTGTAAACTTGAATAACCAAGAACCCATTCTCCTTCACCATACATTGCATTTAAAAAAGAACGTAATAAAGATAATGCATAAAATTGTTTAAAAATGCCACCAGGTTGTTTATTATCATTTAAATATTGAGGGCTATCGCCAACTCCATGATCAGAAGTCAAAACTATAAGCACATTTTCTTTTCCTAATTCAGTTTCCAAAAACTCTAAAAAAACCGAAATATCATAATCTAATTTTAGATAAGTATCTTCAATTTCAACAGAACGAGGTCCAAAAATATGCCCAATATAATCGGTAGACGACAAAGAAATACATAAAATATCGGTATAACTATCGCTACCTAAACTCTCATTAATTATGCATTGTTTAGCAAAGTCTAATAAAAATGTATTTCCAAAAGGTGTATATTTCAATATGCTATAATCAATGCTTTTTTTATTTTTTAGATCTTTATAAGCTAAAAACATGATGTCGTATGGAAAAACAAAGTATAAATTTTTAAAACCTTTTTCGTATTTATTAGAATCGGGCAAAGATTCTTTATATTCTTGTATTGGCATACTTAATGTCCATAATCTATTTATATACAAATCGGCCAATTTTTTTTGGTTAAAACTTTCAACCCATTTGGGTAAAGACTTAAGATAATAAGTACTCGAGATAAAACATCCGGTTTGATCGTCGTACCAATATGCTGCATCGGCCGACTTACCACCAGCAAGAATAGCCGATCTTTCTTTTAACGATATGCTTATTACTTTCGATTTATTTAATGTATGCAATTTTAACTGATCACCAATTGTATTTGTAAATAAATTTTTGGGACTATATTTCCCGAACGGAGAACTACTCCCTACTGTTTCAACACTTTTATCTTCTACACAATTTACTCGTTGTTTCTTTAAAACATCATACCATTCATTAGATACTATTCCATGCACCGATGGAGGAGCTCCTGTAAAAATAGAAGCATGACCTGGTGCTGTTTCCGTTATTGCATAATTAATAAATGTATTCTTACAAAAAGTGCCTTCTGCTATTAGTTTCTTTATACCTTTATTCGACAATTTGTCGTTATATCTTGTTATATAGTCGTACCGCATTTGATCAACTATTATAAAAACAATAAGCTTTGGCTTATCGGGCGGGTAATTTCTCTGCGAATAACAACTTATATAAACAAAAAAATAAACAAGGAGTGGCAGAATATTGTACATATACATTTTCGCAAAGTTATTACTATACATTAAATTAAAAAAATGTATATATTTTATATAATTGTAAAATTTTGATAATACTTATGGCAAATTTTTATACTTTTGCAAAAATATTTTAAAAATTTACAACCAGTGGTAGGTAGAGTTATTAAAATTGTAGGAAAAAATTATTTTATAGAAGATGAAAATAAGCAAATAATTAAGTGTACGCTTAAAGGTAAAATGCGTTTAGATGAATATAGTAATACAAATCCAGTTGTAGTTGGCGATTACGTAACATACGAAAAAATTTCGGAAAAAGATGGTGTTATTGTTGATCTTAAAGAACGTAAAAATTATATAATAAGAAAATCAGTAAAGCTATCAAATCCTTATCAAATTATTGCTGCAAATATCGATTGTGCTTATATTATAACAACTTTAATAGAACCAGAAGTAAAATTAGAATTCATAGATAGGTTTCTTGTTACATGCGAAGCATATAGAGTTCCAGCAGCTATTATTTTAAATAAAATAGATTTATATGAAAACCTGAATGCCGAAGTTTCTGAGTTTACTCAAATATATGAAAATGCAGGTTATAAGATATATAAAACATCTGCAAAAACTGGAAAAGGTATTAACGAAGTAAAAGAAGCATTAATAAATAAAACTAACTTATTTTGTGGTAGCTCTGGAGTTGGCAAATCAAGTATCATTAACGCTATTATTCCACATGCAAAAATAAAAGTCCAAGAATTGTCTAAATACCATAAGCAAGGTGTACATACCACCACATTTATCGAAATGCATAAATTAAATGAAGGTGGATATATTATCGATACACCTGGACTTAGAAGTTTTGGTTTTTACGAAATCAATAAATATGAACTTTTTCATTTTTTCCCCGAAATATTAAGAGAAACTCAAAATTGTAAATATAAAAATTGCACACACATATGGGAACCCGATTGTGCCGTAAAAAAAGCTATCGAAAACAACAAAATTAGTAAAATAAGATACAGAAACTACCTAAATATGTTTTTCGACGAAGGTAAAAAGTATAGATAACATTAATAAATAGTATTTTTTCAACATTTTATCGGTAACAATAATTTGTTTTTAATTAACGAAATATTTTTTCTAACTTTACAAAAAAAAATATTATGAATAAGTTATCATTTCAAGAACAAATAAGACAAGGTATTCCTGATTTTTTACCACCAGCAAAGGAATATGATACTACAATTAATCATGCCCCAAAACGAAAAAACGTACTTACTACTGAAGAAAAAAAACTTGCCTTAAAAAATGCTCTTCGCTATTTTCCAGAAAAACTCCATAAACATTTAGCCGAAGAATTTTACAATGAATTAGAAGAATATGGCCACATATATATGTACAGATACAGGCCAGATTATGAAATGTATGCACGTCCAATTACTGAATATCCATGTAAAAGTATTCATGCTGCAGCTATTATGCACATGATTCAGAACAACTTAGATCCGGCTGTTGCTCAACATCCACACGAATTAATTACATATGGTGGCAACGGTTCAGTTTTTCAAAATTGGGCACAATATCTTTTAACAATGAAGTATTTATCGGAACTTACCGACGAAGAAACATTGGTTATTTATTCAGGGCATCCTCTTGGTATATTCCCTTCTCATAAAAATGCACCACGTTTGGTAGTTACAAATGGAATGGTTATACCAAATTATTCAAGCAAAGAATTATACGAAAAATTTTATGCTCTTGGTGTTACACAATATGGGCAAATGACAGCTGGTTCGTACATGTATATTGGCCCACAGGGCATAGTACATGGCACAACAATAACTATAATGAACGCCGCTCGCATGATAAGCCAAAGTAAAACAGATTTTAGAGGCAAATTATTTGTATCAAGCGGTTTAGGTGGAATGTCGGGAGCTCAAGCTAAAGCTGCCGTTATAGCTGGAATGGTTGGCGTAATTGCTGAAATTAACCCTAAACCTCTTTACATTAGATATAAACAAGGATGGGTTAACGAAATTTATAATAATCTTGATCGTCTAATTGATAGAATAAAAGAAGCAACCGAAAAAAAATTGGCCGTGTCTCTTGCATATCACGGTAACGTTGTAGATCTATGGGAACGTCTTGTTAATGAAAATATTAAAGTAGATATTGGAAGCGATCAAACATCGTTACACAATCCTTTTGCTGGTGGCTATTATCCTGTTGGCTTATCGTTTGAAGAGTCAAACGAAATGATGGTTAAAAACCCAGAGTTATTTAAACAAAAAGTTTATGAGTCGCTTCGACGACAAGTAAAAGCTATAAATACATTAGCTGAAAGGGGTATGTATTTTTTTGATTACGGAAATGCATTCTTATTAGAAGCAAGTCGAGCTGGTGCCGATATTCTTAAACACGATGGCTCATTTAAGTATCCTTCTTATGTTCAAGATATAATGGGGCCATTATGTTTTGACTATGGTTTCGGCCCATTTAGATGGATTTGTACCTCTGCCGACCCCGAAGACCTTGATAAAACCGACGAGATTGCTGCTACAATAATTGAAAAACTACTATTAACAGCACCTCAAGAAATAAAACTCCAACTGAGCGATAATTTACAATGGATAAAAGAAGCTAAAAAAAATAATCTTGTTGTTGGTAGTCAGGCTAGAATATTATATGCCGATTCAGAAGGTAGAATAGAAATAGCAAAAGCATTTAACGAAGCAATAAAAAGAAAAGAAATTAAAGCTCCTATTGTTCTTGGTCGTGATCACCATGACGTTTCCGGTACAGATTCTCCTTATAGAGAAACTTCAAACATATATGATGGATCAAAATTTACTGCCGACATGGCTGTGCATAATTTTGTTGGCGATGCATTTAGAGGAGCAACATGGGTTTCGCTTCATAACGGTGGAGGTGTTGGTTGGGGCGAAGCAATTAACGGCGGATTTGGTCTTGTAATAGATGGAACTGATGATGCTCAAAAAAACATTGAAATGATGCTCTTTTGGGATGTAAATAATGGAATTGCTCGAAGATCATGGGCAGGTAATACTGGCGCCTTATTTACAATTAAAAGAGCTATCAGTAAACATAAAAACCTTAAAGTTACATTGCCTTATTTGGCAGACGATAATCTAATAAACTCAATTATAAAATGAAAAAAATTTTTTTTCTTTCATTAATTTTAATTACACTTTTTAATTCTTGTTTAAGAAGTAAGTACATTAATATTACTGGTTTAACACAGGGTACAACATTTAGCATTAAATATAAACCCGAACTTGATACAGTACCAGTAAAAGAAATTTATAACATTTTAAACAAGGTTAACTCAACTGTATCACTCTACGATAGTAATTCAATTTTATGTAAAATTAATAAAAACATAACAAATATTGAATTAAACGATTATTTTATTGAAATTTTCAGAACTGCATACAAGAATTATCAAATAACCGAAGGCACTTTCGATCCTACTGTTGCTCCAATATTAAAACATTATAAGTTTATTCCAGGTAATAATATAGACACATTATCTCTTAATTCTATGAAAAATTATATAGGATTTGATAAAGTAAAAATTATTAAAAATAAAGTTATAAAGCCAGCCAACATACAATTAGATTTCAATGGAATAGCTCAAGGATTTACCGTTGACAAATTAGCAATGCTTTTAGAATCGTACAATATTAAAAACTATCTTATTGAAATAGGAGGCGAGGTAAAAGTTAAAGGTTTAAACGAAAAAGGCGAAAAGTGGAAAATAGGAATAGACAAACCCATAGAAAATTCAGACGAAACAAATAGAGAAATTTACGATATATTAGAATTAACCGATTGTGCCATTTCTACAAGTGGAGTTTATCGTCAGTTTAAAATAATAAATGGAGAAAAACATTCTCATATTATAAATCCTCATACAGGGAAAGGAGTATATGGAAAGCTTTTAAGCGCCACAGTTATTACATCGTCTTGCGCCGATGCTGATGCTATTGCTACCGCTGTAATTGTTATGGGATTAAATAAAGCAAAACAATTTTTTTTCGAAAATCCCCAATATAAAGCATACCTAATATATGAAGATGAAAACGGAAAAATTAAACATTGGAAAACTGAAAATTTAAAATAAATGAAAAAAACATTAACTGTATCTTTTATAATTACTCTTTTATTAGGTACAATAATAAAGTCTAAGTCACAGCAAACTCCAGAAATGGTTGCAGATTCTTTTTTTTATTACTTTAAAAATAAGAACATAGAAAGTGCTATAAAATATATTTTTTCAACAAACAAGTACCTAGTACAATTTCCAGAAGTAGTGAATACATTAAAAGCTAAATTTGACAAGGCATTACCGATACTTGGTAATTTTCACCAATATCAATTGTATTTAAAAAAAGAAATCACAAACAACTTTGTACAATTGGGGTATTTAATGATATTTGATAGACAACCAATTAAAATATTATTTTTATTATATAAACCTGTCGATAAGTGGCAAATTCAAGATATGCGTTTTGACGACAAGTTAGAAGATGTAATAGAAAATACACCTAATAAAATTAGTTATTAATATTTTCTTACTTCTTTTGACAAAACTCTTATAATTGATTGACAAGTTTTAAAATCTTTCAATATAGCATTTCTTATAATAGGAAAATGTCTTTTAACGGTAATTTCAAGATATTGTTGTTTTAGAAAATTCGATGAATGTAAGACCTGATAACCTTAATTAATTTTATACATCACTTAATTTCAAAAAAAATAAATACTTATAAAGATTTTCCAAAATACAAGTAAAAACAAATACAAATAAATTTAAAAATACTATCGAATAAGTAATATTACAATAAAAAGAAAAGATAACCCAAACTCTCCCTACGATAACAATAAATGTATTAAAAAATATAACCTTAAATCTATTAAAAAGCAAATTACTTTCCTAGTTATTTGTACCCGAACAAAGCGGGAATATCACAGTTATGTTCTCTAATACAAGTCACAACAATAGAAGAAAGACGACGAGCTAATTTTAATCACTACTTAAACTTGCCAAAAAAGTATAACCAAAACCTCTGATACAAATAGACACACAAAATCTAACTGTAATTTCAGCAAGTAAAATAGTAGACCACTTAACTATTAAGGTAAATCGAAGCTTTTACAATAAATACAATGAGCTTTAACTAAAACCTTGTACTTTGTAAAAAAATATCTTTTTCAAAGATAACTCATCAAAAAATATTTGTAAAGTTAATTAAACATGTAAAATTTGTATATCTAAAAAGTTAATAAATGTTGAATAAACAAAAAAATAAAAAAAGCAGATATTACAATTGAAAAGTTTAAACGAAACCAGATTATGTTAAAAAATCTGTCTTCATTTTTAAAAAACTATACGAGAGTTTCCAATAAATTTATTATCCCTTTAATGCTCCAATATTTTTTAAGCTAAATTACTTTGTTATTTAAAAATTCATTAATTTTGAGAATAAAATTTTTATATGTTACAACGTATTCAAACATTAATACTAATTATATCTTTAATAATTGAATTAATAATGTTTTTTAATCCGATTGCTATATTTCAAGTAAAAGTATTAAATTTTTATGAAGCTTTTTTTTATGGTTACTCCCTGAACAATAAAACAGAATATTCTTACTCGCTAATTATCTTTTTATTACTCATAATGACAATTAACATTATTATAATTTTTCTTTATAAAAAAAGAATTTATCAAATGAGATTATGCATATATAATACTTTACTTCTCATAGGTTTACAATTATTTGTTTTCTATTATGTTTATTCTATATCTAATCATCTAAATGCCGATGATACTTTTATTCAGCTATCGGCGTTTCTTCCTTTTATTTCAGCAATTTCTCATATATTAGCATTTAAATACATAAAAAAAGACGAAGAGCTTGTAAGATTATCTGAGAAATTAAGATGAAAAAAAAGTTTATTTATATTTTTAAAGAAAATCTATCCTTATGCATACTATTATTAATAGTTTTCATAATTCTAATTAATTTCTTATTTTCAGACTATCTAATCGATAGGGTAATACAAGACACTGAATTGTGGTATCAAGTTCAACAAATAAGATGGTTTTTAATGCCAATTATTCTAATTTTATTTAGCATTATAATTTTAACCCCTTTTTTTATAAAATACAATAATATAAAGAATAAATACAATTTTATATATTCAAACTACCTACAAGCAATAGATAATCTTATACAGGATTATTTTTTTTACCGACACGAGAAAAATAAACCATTTGTATATATAAGTGCTTCGGTAAGTAATATTTTAGGATACTCAAAAACCGATTTTATTAATTTATATGAAAAAATTGGAGCTGCAGAACTATTTAATGAACGTTTTGAAAAACTAAAAGAAAGCATCTCACATAATTTACCTATTAGTACATACGAAGTAATTATCATTGACAAATACAATAATCCTAAGCATTTCGAAATAAGAGAATTTCCAAGATTTAATGAGAAAGGAGAAATTATTGAAATAGAAGGTATAGCAAAAGACATAACAAAACACAAGAATTATGAAATTGAGTTAAAAGAAAAAGAAAAGTTGTATCAAATAATATTCCAAAATGCAACAGATGGGCTAATACTATTAAAAGGAGAAAGATTTATTGACTGCAATAAAAAAGTGCTTGAAATTTATAAATGCAATTTGGAAGAATTTTTATTATACACTCCTTTTCACTACAGATTTAGCCCTCAATACCAACCAAATGGAAAATCGTCAAAAGAACTTGCTTTGGAATACATAAATAATGCTTACAAAGGTAATGTTCAAAAATTTGAATGGGTTCATTTAAGAGAAGGAAAATATGAATTTTATACCGAAATCACACTTAATAAATTTACATACGAAAACGAAGATTTTTTACTTGCTATTGTCAGAGATATAACAGAGGAAAAACGAATACTTCAACAAATAAAAAATAACGAACATTACATTAATTCAATACTTCAAAATATTCCTTATGGAATCATAGTCTATACAAAAAATTTTAAAATAAAAGTTTTCAACGATAATATTATAAGCCTATTAAAAGTAAACCAAATAAGTCAGATTTCTTTTTTTACTAACTACCTAATGCAAGATATTAACAAAATTAACAATACCTACATCACTATAGAAAACCCTTACAACAAGGAAATATTACAATTATATGTTACAATAAACTTATTATCAGAAGAACAAAATAACGATATTATTGTTATTGTCGAAGACTTTAGAGAGAAAAACAAAATGCTTGAAGAAATTATTAAGCAAAAAAACACTCTTGACGAAATTTTTAACAATTCACGACAAGTACTTTATAAGTTCAACTTATCTAATCAAAAATATGAATATGTTAGTAATTCTATTTTTTTACTTACAGGATATACTCCCGAAGAGTTTATGAATTTAAATCCAGAAGAAATGCTAAGTTTAGTACATCCAGAGGATGTAAAAAACAATAATTTTATAATTTCTAAAATGATTGACATAAATAAATTACCAACTGAATTAACTTGTAAATATAGAATTAAAAATAAAAACGGAATTTATCACACAGTTAGCGATAAAATAAAGATAGTGCAACACAATAACGAAAAATTTATTATTGGTGAAATTATTGACCTTACTGCATTATGTAATGAATAAAATAATATATCTTTTCAATCTTTATAAAGCTTATTTTATAAACATTATTTTTAATTATGCAATTTTGCTTAAACACCTTAATTTTTACAGAATTGTTAATCTTATTTTAAATTTATTTAATTACCTTTTAAATGTAACTACCAAAAAAAGTTACACTTTTTCTATGCCATATGCAATAACCGTTGAAACCAGTAGCATATGTAATCTGGCATGTCCTGAATGCCTTGTTGGAACAAAGAAAACGCAAAGAACGAATATTTTTTTCGACATTAAAGAATACGAAAACTTACTTAAAAATTTAAAAAAAAATTCTTTTTATCTTAACTTATATTTTCAGGGTGAGCCTTTTTTGAATCAAAACATTATTGAGTTTATTAGAATTGCTAATAAATATAAATATTATACTGTAATAGCAACTAACGGGCACTGCCTAAATGAAACAATAATTAAAGATATTATCAACAATAAACTCTCAAAAATAATATTTTCTGTTGATGGAATATCACAACAAATTTATTGCACATATCGAAGGAATGGTAATATTAATAAACTTATAGATAATATTTTGCTTCTAAAAAAAATAAAAGAACAATACAAGAGTAAGCTTCCTATAGTTGAAGTACAATTTTTAGTACATAAGTATAACGAAAATGAATTTAAAAAGGTAAAAAAATGGGCATTGGAAAACAATTTTATTTTTAAGATAAAGACAATTCAAATATATAATAACTACCACCTAATACCAACAAAAAATAAATTTTCGCGTTATTACATAGGCAGAAATAATACCATAAAAATAAAAAAAAGAAACACTTTATGCTGGCGAGTGTTTTCAAATATAATAGTAAATTCAGATAATAATGTAGTCCTTTGTTGTCAGGATAAAATTCCCGAATATAGCTATGGAAACATTAAACAAAATTCTATAAAAGAAATATGGAATTCGAAAATTGCATTACAATACAGAAAAAGTGTATTAGAAAAAAAAATATATTTATGCGATAATTGTGGAGTTTAAATTAGTTATTAACTATAATCTTTTTACTTATAGTTTTGAATTTCGTTTCAATGTTTATAACATATATTCCTTTACTCAATTCTATGTAATATTCCATTATAGGTAACTGATATTCTACCGATTTAGAAGAATAAATTAACGTTCCAGTTACATTATAAACATAAATTTTATAAGGAATAAAATCATTAGGACAGCGTATTTGTAACTTGTTATTTTGTTCAATATATGATATTGATAAATCATTATAAACTCTATAATTTAATTGTAAACTATCACTATTTTGCGACAACACATAAAAGTTTAATAATAAACTCATTAAAAATATTATCAAGTGTAAATGTTTCATATTTTTTAAAGATTAAACGAAAAAAAGCGAAAAAAGTTTCATTTTTAAAGTTCTCCATTTTCCACTCTTATTACAATTTCTTCAATATATTTATCTTCACCTTTTGCATCATATTCATCTTTAAGGTTTTCTCCAAAAATTCTTGCAATTTGTTGATATATAAAAGCATTAAACGAACCTTTCAATTGTTTTATAATTTCATACGATGTTCTTCCGGTTTCTCTATCAATTAGTTTAATCAATAAACGACCCTGCGAAATTGTTAAATTCGAGATTTCATCTTCAAATTCTTCTCTAAGTTGTTTTTCCACTATTTTTATATATTCTTTTCTTTCTTGTTCAGTTTTAAGTTTTTGTAATTCATACTCAATCATCATAAGGCGAGTTTTTGCAAGCTTAGCATAAGGTAACACTTTTTTTATGTTTCTAACAAGTTTAGAATATTTTTCTGCTTCACGCTTATTTTTAAACACTCGAGGCGGAAAAATAGTTATTTCTCTTAAATAAATTATAGGTATTGTATCACCATTAATAACGTTAAAATATACAAGGTAGCCTTTGGGTTTAGTACTTTCAGTATTTTGTTGTGCTAATAAAATATTTGGTACAAAAAATATTATTAAATAAAAAAACTGCATTAAAAATTATGAAATGTTTTTTAATAATTCATTTATTTTAATAGCTGCTTCATCAAGTTTCATTGCAAAATTTATTTTTAGACCCGACTTTTCTATCATTTCTTTTGCTAAGTCAGAATTTGTTCCTTGTAATCTAACAACAATAGGTATATTTATGTCTTTTATTTTGTTATAAGCTTCAATAATACCTGCTGCAACTCGATCGCATCTAACAATTCCTCCAAAAATGTTTATAAAAACTACTTTAACATTTGGGTCTCTCAATAATATTCTAAATCCAGCTTCTACAGTTTGAGCATTAGCAGTTCCACCAACATCCAGAAAATTTGCAGGTTCCCCACCCGCTAGTTTTATTAAATCCATTGTTGCCATTGCTAACCCCGCACCATTCACCATACAACCTACGTTTCCGTTTAATTTTATAAAATTCAAATGATAATTTGAAGCTTCTACTTCATCTGGGTTTTCTTCGTACAGATCTCTTAACTCGTAATAATCTGGATGCTTAAATAAAGCATTATCATCTATTATTATTTTTGAATCTGCAATGTATATTGTATCGTCCGAAGTTTTAATTAACGGATTTATTTCTATTAAACTTGCATCAATTTTTAAATATGCATCATAGATAGTTTGTATGAACTTAGTAAATTCACTTCTTAAATTATTATCGGTTATACCAAGATTTTTAAGAACCTTTCTTATCATGTATGATGTTATGCCAATACTTGAATTAATGTTAAGTTTATAAATTTTTTCTGGATTTTTCTCAGCTACCTCTTCTATGTCCATACCCCCTTCTGGCGAATATATCATAACTAAATCGCTTGTTGATCTATCTAATGTAATACTAAAGTAATATTCTTTTATTTTGCTAACATCGCCATAGTAAACACCTTCCTCAATATATAACTTCCTAACCACTTTACCTTCGGGTCCTGTTTGAGGTGTAACAAGTGTTGTTCCTAATAATAGCTTGGCTTTTTCAATGGCTTCTTTCACTGTTTTTGCTTTCTTTATTCCTCCTGCTTTTCCTCTTCCGCCAGCGTGAATCTGAGCCTTTATAACAATTTCTTCTTTTTTACTTTCATTAAATACTTGTTCAGCAATAGCTTCAACATTCTCAATATGCCCACAATAATAACCAATTGGTATTTTATAAACTCCTAAATTTTTTAAAAGATTTTTTGCTTGATATTCATGTAACAACATAATATCGCCTTATTTGTTGTTAGCAACAAAGGTAACAAATTTTTATTTTTGCGAAAAACCATTTTATGAAAAAACTTTCTATTTATGAGCTACACCGCCTTGAAGTATCGGAATTTAAAAAGGCTAAAAAAAATAAAATAATAATAATATTAGACAATTTAAGAAGCCAATATAATGTTGGTTCTATTTTTAGAACATGCGACGCATTTAGAATAGAAGAACTATTATTATGCGGTATCACTGCTACTCCACCAAATCGCGAAATAGAAAAGTCTGCTTTGGGAGCAACACTATCAGTAAACTGGCAATATTTTAAAAATTCATGCGATGCAATTAATTACTGTAAAACAAAAAATTTTAAAGTCATAGCAATTGAACAAACCAACGAAAGCATACCAGTAAATTTATTTAAATACAATGTAGATGACAAATATGCATTCGTCTTTGGAAACGAAATTAACGGTGTTAGTGAAGATGTTTTAGAATTATGCGACGCTTCAATTGAAATTTTGCAATACGGCACAAAACATTCTTTTAATGTTGCTGTTTCTGTGGCTATTATTTTATACGACTACTTTTATAAATGCAACCTTTTTTAAAATTATCTTATTATACAAATTCTTAATAACAAATCGATTAAAAGTTAAATAATGTTAAATATTATATTGATTATTGTTTTTTAAAAATAAACATTGTAATTTTGTGATGTGATTGCGGGGTGGAGCAGTGGTAGCTCGTCGGGCTCATAACCCGAAGGTCGTAGGTTCGATTCCTACCCCCGCTACAATTAATTTATTTGAAATCTTCCTATAATAACTCCATAATAAGTCTAATTGACATAAAAAAATCGAACATAAAATTAAGTTTAAAAGATAACGATAACTAAAAACTTTTATTTTTTTAAACAGATTAAATACATTTGTAAAAAAATTTTTTATGAATATTTCAGTAATAGGTACAGGATATGTTGGATTAGTGACGGGTGCATGTTTTGCCGAAACAGGTTTACAAGTAACATGCATGGATGTAGACGAAGAAAAAATAAATAATTTAAATAATGGAATTATACCTATATATGAACCTGGACTAGAAATTATTGTGAAAAAAAATATTGAAAAAAAAACTTTATTTTTTACAACATCTATTTCTGAGGCTGTAAAAAATTGTGAGGTAGTATTTATAGCCGTTGGCACACCACCCAACGAAGACGGTTCGGCCGACTTGAAACATGTATTAAAAGTGGCCGAAGATATTGCACATAACATAAACAATTATATTGTAGTGGTTAATAAAAGCACCGTTCCTGTTGGCACAGCTGCAAAGGTAAAGTCATTAATTCAAAATATTCTAAATAATAGAGGTTTAAATCTTGAATTCGATGTTGTTTCAAATCCTGAATTTCTAAAAGAAGGAAATGCCATAGAGGATTTCATGCGACCCGATCGAATAATTATTGGCGTAGAAAGCGAGAGAGCTAAAAAAATAATGGAAAAGCTTTATCATCCATTTATCTTAAATAATCATCCTATAATATTTATGGATATTGCTTCGGCCGAACTCACTAAATATGCAGCAAATGCAATGCTTGCAACAAGAATTAGCTTTATGAACGAAATATCAAGAATATGCGAACTCGTTGGTGCCGATATTAATATGGTGCGTAAGGGAATAGGAAGCGACCCAAGAATAGGTAACAAATTTTTATATGCAGGTGTAGGCTATGGTGGCTCATGTTTCCCAAAAGATGTAAAAGCCCTTATTAAAACAGCCAAAGAATACAATTATGATTTTACTATACTTAAAGCTGTCGAAAATGTTAACGAAACACAAAAACACTTTTTTATTTCTAAAATTCTAAAACACTTTAATTTTTCATTATCCAATAAAACAATAACAATTTGGGGACTTTCATTTAAACCTAATACCGATGATATGCGCGAAGCTCCATCTATTACAATTATCAATGAACTTTTAAAATATGGTGCTAAAATAAATGCATATGATCCTGTGGCAATTAAAGAATGTCGAAAAATATTTGGTAATAAAATCTCTTATTTCGACAATAAATATGAAGCTCTTACCAACTCCAATGCACTTGTTCTTGTAACTGAATGGAACGAATTCAGACTTTTGAACTTTAATCTTATGAAAACTAAAATGAAAGATTTCGTTATATTCGATGGAAGAAATATTTATGAGCCAGAAGAAGTAATAGAAAATGGTTTTGTTTATTACAGCATAGGTAGAAAAATCAACGTATGATAAGAAAAAGAATTTTAGTTACAGGAGGTGCTGGTTTTATAGGTTCTCATTTGTGCGAAAAATTATTAGAAGAAAATAACGAAGTTATTTGCTTAGATAATTTTTTTACAGGAAATAAACAAAATATATCGCACTTACTTAATAATCCTTACTTTGAAGTTATAAGGCACGATATAATAAACCCCATATATTTAGAAGTAGACGAGATATATAATTTTGCTTGCCCTGCTTCACCAGTTCATTATCAGTACAATCCAATAAAAACTATAAAAACAAATGTAATGGGAGCTATAAATATGCTTGGCTTAGCAAAAAGAGTAAAAGCCAAAATTTTACAAGCATCAACAAGCGAAGTTTATGGCGATCCTACAATACACCCACAACCCGAAAATTATTGGGGAAACGTAAACCCAATTGGTATTCGTTCTTGCTACGACGAAGGTAAACGTTGTGCCGAATCGCTATTTATTAATTACTATAAACAAAATAATGTAAAAATAAAAATAATTAGAATTTTTAATACATACGGACCAAGAATGCACCCTAACGATGGTAGAGTTGTTTCAAATTTTATTGTGCAAGCATTAAAAAATGAGCCCTTAACAGTATATGGCGATGGAACACAAACAAGAAGCTTCCAATATATTTCCGATCTTATAGAAGCAACTATAAAAATAATGAATGAAACAGACGATACCTTTACCGGACCAATAAATATTGGCAACCCCGAAGAATTCAAGATAATTGAACTCGCCGAATTAGTTTTAAAACTAACTAAGTCAAAATCAAAAATAATATTCAAACCTCTGCCCGAAGACGACCCTATGCAAAGAAAACCCGATACCACATTAGCAAAACAAATTATTAATTGGCAACCAAAAGTTCCACTTGAAGAAGGGTTAAAATACACTATTGAATATTTTAAAAAAGAATTAGGAATTTATTAAAAAGTGTAATAATTTTGAGAAAAATACAATATGAAAGGTATCATTTTAGCAGGAGGTAGCGGCACACGATTGTATCCCATAACTCATGCTATTTCAAAGCAAATTATACCTGTATACGACAAGCCTATGATCTACTACCCCCTGTCGGTTCTAATGCTAGCAGGCATAAGAGACATACTTATCATTTCAACCCCTACAGATTTACCACTTTTTAAAAAAATTTTTTACGATGGGTCTCATTTAGGACTAAACATCTCTTATGCCGAACAACCTCACCCAAACGGAATTGCCGAAGCATTCATAATTGCAGAAAATTTTATTAATAACGATACTTCTTGTTTAATTCTCGGCGACAATATATTTTATGGATATGGCTTAAGAAGCATCGTTAAAGAAGCAGCTTTATTAACAAAAGGCGCTGTTATTTTCGGGTATTATGTTAAAGACCCTGAAAGATATGGTGTTGCCGAATTCGATGAAAAAGGTAAGGTTATAAACATCGAAGAAAAACCTAAAATACCAAAATCGCATTATGCCATTACAGGATTATATTTCTACGATAATACTGTTGTAAGCAAAGCTAAAACTCTTACACCTTCTGCTCGAGGCGAACTCGAAATAACAGATTTAAACAAATTATATTTATTAGAAGGTACTTTAAACTTAAAAATCCTTAATAGAGGCTTTGCATGGCTCGACACAGGAACCCACGATGCTTTATTACACGCTTCACATTTTATATACACTATTGAACAACGACAAGGTTTAAAAATTGCTTGTATAGAAGAAATTGCTTATAGAGAAGGTTTTATTACAAAAGAACAACTAATAGATATTGCAAAAAAGTATAAAAATAACTCATATGGGGAATATTTAATGCTTGTTGCCCAAGAAAAATTTAACAAATGAAAATTATTAAAACCGATATTGAAGATTTATTAATAATACAACCCGATGTTTTCAAAGACGAACGTGGTTATTTTTTTGAGTTTTATAATGAAAAAAAATTAAGTGAATTTATTAATGTAAAATTTGTGCAAGATAACGAATCGTATTCCATATATGGTGTAATCAGAGGACTACACTATCAACTACCCCCTTTTGAACAAGCTAAACTCATTAGAGTTGTAAAAGGTAAAATTTACGATGTAGCCGTAGATATACGCAAAAACTCTAAGACCTTTGGAAAATGGATTGGAATTGAACTTAACGACACAGATAAAAATATATTTTTCATACCTGCTGGTTTCGCTCATGGCTTTTCGGTTCTTTCCGATTATGCAATAGTACAATATAAATGTAGTAACTTTTACAACAAGGAATACGAAAGAGGCATTTTATACTGCGACGAATTTTTAAAAATTGATTGGAAAATTGATATTAACTCTGCTATAGTATCAGAAAAAGATAGAAATTTAAAAAAATTTGAATTTGCCGATTATTTCAATTATTAATAAATAATGACAACAGTACTTGTTACTGGAGCAAATGGACAATTAGGAAGCGAATTAAAAATATTAAGCAAAACAAATAACGACCTAAAATTTATTTTTACAGATATTGACGAATTAAATATTACAGACATTAGAGCATTAAAAAATTTTTTTAACAATTCCGAAAAAATTCACTTTTTAATTAACGCTGCTGCTTACACAATGGTCGATAAAGCAGAAAAAGAAAAAAAAATAGCATCGAAAGTAAATGTAGAAGGAGTAAATAATCTTGCTAAAATATGTACCAACTATAAAATACATTTAATACACATATCATCCGATTACGTTTTCGATGGTAACACAAATATACCATACAACGAAGAATCGCCAACTAATCCAATAAATTACTATGGACAAACAAAATTGGAAAGCGAAACCGAAGCTTTAAGGAATAACGACACAATTATAATTAGAACCTCGTGGTTATATTCTGAATTTGGTAATAACTTTGTAAAAACCATTCTAAAAAAAGCTCAGCAAACAGATACAATAAACGTAGTTATAGATCAAATAGGAACCCCTACCTATGCATTAGATTTAGCCGAAGTTATTATAAAAATTATTACCTATTCAATTGAAAATAAAACATTTAAAAGAGGTATCTATAATTACTCTAACGAAGGGCTTTGCTCATGGTTCGACTTCGCTTACGAAATTATTAATTATTTTAACTTGCCATGTAAGGTTATTCCAATTTTAAGTTCTGAATATCCTACTCCTGCTAAAAGACCTTCTTATAGTGTATTAAGTAAAAATAAAATTAAAGAAACATTTAAAATTGATATACCACATTGGCGAACAAGCTTATATAGATGCTTAGAAAAAATAAATATAAATGAACTATGAACGAATTACTTTATCAGAAAGCATACGAAAAAGCCTTATTTTGGCTCGAAAATGTTGTAAACGAAACCGACAAAGAAGAAATAAAAAAAATACTTCAAAATAAAGAAGAACTAATTGATGCCTTTTATGAAGACCTTGAATTTGGTACAGGCGGGTTAAGAGGCATTATAGGTATAGGGTCTAATAGAATGAATAATTATGTGGTAAAAATGGCTACCCAAGGATTATGTAATTTTATTCAAAAAAATTTTCCCAACCATTCAAAAAAGGTTGCTATAGCATACGATTCCAGAAACAAAAGTAAAGAATTTGCTTTTGCAGCTGCAACTGTATTTGCTGCTAACGACTACGATGTATACATTTTCGACGACGTAAAACCTACTCCAATGCTATCGTACGCTATAAGAAAATACAATTGTGTAACAGGCATTGTAATCACTGCTTCTCATAATCCTAAAGAATACAACGGCTATAAAGCTTACGGACCAGATGGAGGACAATTTATTAGCCCTTACGATAAAAACATTATCGAAGAAGTTAAAAAAATTAAATCATTCAGCGAAATAAAAAGTACTTATAATGCTAATAAAATTAAAATAATTCCTGAAAGTTTCGATGATGATTACATTGCTGAAATTGAAAAACTAATAATTAATCAAAGCCTTATAAAAAAACATTATAACCTAAAATTTGTATACACGCCTCTCCATGGCACAGGATACAAAATAATGCCCAAGTTGTTAAAAAAATTAGGTTTTCAAAACATCTACTTAGTTAATGAACAATGCATACCCGATGGTAATTTCTCAACTGTTAAAAGCCCAAACCCAGAAGAAAAATCGGCTCTCGATATGGCTATAAATTACGCAAAAGAAGTAGATGCCGACGTAGTTCTAGCCACCGACCCCGATGCCGACCGATTAGGTGTTGCTGTAAAAGATATAAAATCTAATTACGTCTTATTAAACGGAAACCAAACAGCTGCAATTATCACTTATTATATTTTAGAAAATTTAAAAAATAAAAACCTATTAAAAGGTAACGAATTCATTGTTAAAACTATTGTTACATCTGAAATATTAAGAAAAATTGCCCAAAATTATAATGTTGAAATTTACGATGTTTTAACTGGATTTAAATATATTGCTCAGTTAATACGCGAAAACGAAGGTAAAAAGAAATATATTTGCGGTGGCGAAGAAAGTTATGGCTTTCTAGTGGGCGACTATGTTAGAGATAAGGATGCTATATCTACCTGCGCAATTATTGCCGAAATAACATGTTGGGCAAAAGAACAAAATAAAACACTATTCGAATTATTATTAGAAATATACAATAAATTTGGCTTATACTACGAAACTCAAATTTCAATTACAAAAAAAGGCATTGAAGGCCAAAACGAGATTAAACAAATAATGAATAATTTTAGAAGTAATCCACCAATAAAAATTGCTAACGAAAAAGTTACTTGTATAAAGGATTTTTTAACTCAAAAAGAAGAAAACCTTCTAACCAAACAAACAAAAGAAATAGCTCTACCAAAATCTGATGTAATTCAATTTATTACTGAAAAAGAAACAATAATATCAATAAGACCAAGTGGTACCGAACCAAAAATTAAATTTTATATTCAACTCGTAAATAGTCTCTTCAATATAAACGAATATTATGATAAACTTCAAGAACTAATGAATAAAGCAGAAATAATAATAAAAGAATTAAAACTCGCATAATATGAAATCGTATAAGAAAGAATTGTATTTTAATACTCCAACCCGAAGAGCTTTTATAAATATTACCAAAGAAGTAGAAAAATGCGTTAAGGAAAGTGGCATAAAAGAAGGTTTATGCCTTGTAAATGCAATGCATATAACTGCAAGTGTCTTTATTAACGATGATGAATCGGGCTTACACAAAGATTTTGAAAATTGGCT
Source organism: Bacteroidales bacterium (assembly GCA_026416095.1). GTDB lineage: Bacteria > Bacteroidota > Bacteroidia > Bacteroidales > GWA2-32-17 > Ch61. Next base: position 55,581 of record JAOAFV010000004.1, read on the forward strand.
CGAAAAATTAGCTCCAGAAAAGCCTTACTCACAATATCACCATAACACTTTTGAAAATAATGCTGACGCACATTTAAAAAGAACAATAATGGGAAGAGAAGTCGTTATTGCTATAACCGACGGAAAACTCGACTTCGGACCATGGGAACAAATATTTTATGGTGAATTTGATGGTAAACGCAATAAAAGAGTCTTAGTTAAAATTATTGGTGAATAAATATGAATATAACTATAAAAAATGCTATTATTTCGGTATATGACAAAACTTGCATAGACGATTTATTACCTTTGTTAAAAAAATTAAATGTCACCATTTTTGCTACTAATGGAACTTTAAAGTACATTAAAAGTAAAGGTTATGAGGCAAAAGATTTACATGAATTAACTAATTTTCCACCTCTTTTTAATGGAAGAGTTAAAACATTACACCCTCTTATACTAGGTGGAATACTTTACAAAAAAGACAATTCTAACGATCAATTAGAAGCTGAAAAATATAATATACCTTCGTTCGATCTTGTGGTTGTTGATTTATATCCATTTAAAGAAACAACAAAAGCAACATCAGATTTAAACGAAATAATAGAAAAAGTCGACATAGGAGGAATAACTCTTATTAGAGCAGCCGCAAAAAATTTCTTTTATACAACGGTTGTTGCAGAGGCTTCTTTAATTAAAGAACTTGTTGATATTCTATCAACCCATAATGGTGTAATATCGTACGAACAAAGAGAATATTTTGCAAAAAGAGCTTTCGAAGTTACAAGTTTATACGACCTGGCAATTTTTTTATATTTAAATAAATTACCTTACCTGGATATTAAATTATACCCACATGAAAAACTAAGATATGGCGAAAATCCTCATCAAGAAGGTTATTTTATAGGTAATCTTTCAGAAGTATTAGAAAAAATTCAAGGGAAAGAATTATCATACAATAATATCCTAGATATTGAGTCGGCAATTAATCTACTCGCAGAATTCAACGATCCTACTTGTGTTATTATTAAACATAATAACCCTTGTGCAGTAGCTTCTAATAACGAAGGAGGACTCTCTCTTTGGCACAAAACATTACAATGCGATCCTATAAGCAGTTTTGGAGGAATAATTGCTACAAATGTTCCAATTTCACTCGATCTTGCAAAAGAAATTGACAAAATATTTTTTGAAATATTAATTGCTTACGAGTTTGCTGATAACGTAATAGAATATTTCAAAAAAAAGCCAGCACGAATACTCATTAAACTTAAACAACTTACAAAATCAACATACACTTTTAAGTCGATAATAAATGGTATACTAATACAATCGGCCAACAACACTACACTTAATGAGAATGAGTTAGAAATTCCAACAAATGCAAAACCTACAACAGAAGATATAGAGAATCTTATATTTTCATTTAAAATTGCTAAACATTGTAAAAGTAATGCTATTGTAATTACAAAAGATAAACAATTAATTGGTGCAGGTTTTGGTCAAACCTCACGTATCGATGCAACAAATATTGCTATTCAAAAGGCAAAATCTATGCAATTTAATACAGAAAATGCATATTTAGCTAGCGATGGTTTCTTCCCTTTTACAGATTGTATTGAATTAGCCTTAAATAATGGAATAAAAAAAATAATTCAACCAGGAGGTAGCATTAACGACAAAAAAATAATTGAATATTGTAATAACAACAATATTGTAATGTTGTTAACAAAAATTAGACATTTTAAGCATTAATAATAATTTTTATTTTATAAATTTGCAAAAAAATGGGATTAAAATCATATTTTACACAGGAGTTATCGATAGACTTAGGAACAGCGAATACGGTAATAGTTCAAAATGATAAGTTTGTAATAGATGAACCTTCTATTATTGCTATCGATGTTAACACAAAAAAGGTTATTGCAGTAGGCAACGAAGCTCAACAAATGCATGGGAAAACACATGCAAACATCAAAACTATAAGGCCACTTAAGGATGGCGTTATTGCCGATTTCTTTGCTGCAGAATTAATGTTGAGAGAATTCATACGAAAAATAAAACCTAAACGCACCCTCATATCCCCTATGCTTAAGCTATTAATTGCTATTCCTTCGGGAAGTACCGAAGTAGAAATAAGAGCAGTAAGAGATTCATCGGAACAAGCAGGAGCTAGAGAAGTATACCTTATTTACGAACCATTAGCAGCAGCCATAGGTATAGGCCTTGATATCGAAGCCCCCGAAGGAAATATTATAATAGATATTGGAGGTGGAACAACCGAAATTGCTGTTATATCGCTTGCCGGAATTGTATGTAACAAATCTATAAGAACTGCAGGCGATACCTTTACAAGTGATATTATAGATTACATGCGAGAACAATACAATATGAAAGTAGGAGAAAGAACTGCCGAAGAAATAAAAATAAATGTTGGAGCTGCCATTGAAAAATTAGATAATCCTCCACCAGTGTATGTAGTTAGAGGTCCAAGTCAGAATTCTCCTTATCCTTTGGAAGTACCTTTATCGTACGAAGAAATTGCTCATTGTCTCGACAAAAGCATATCGCGAATAGAAAGTGCAATAATGCAAGTACTTAACGATACTCCTCCAGAATTATATAAAGATATAGCAAAAAACGGTGCTTACCTTACAGGCGGTGGCGCTCAATTAAGAGGCATAGCCGAAAGATTTCAAGAAAAATTTCAATTAAAATTTCAGGTAGTAGATGATCCTCTTCATGCAGTTGCCAGAGGTACTGGTATTGTCATGAAAAATTTAGATAAATTCCAAGCAGTTTTAATGCGATAACTTATAATGCTAAAAGTACTTTATTTAATTATTAAACATCATTTCTATATCTTATTTATTATATTCGAAATAATTGCTATACAAATAACTATTAATACCAACAATTTTTACTCCTCAAAAATATTTAATCTAACAAACGAAATAGCTGGTAAAATACACAGTGCATATTACAGCCTAAGTAAATTTTACCACACTATTAACGAAAACAAAAAACTTTCTCATCAAAATTCTCTTCTAATAAAGTACTATTTAAACAAAAAGTATAACGAAAATTTAAATTCTCAGGAATCTCTTAAAGTAATATACGATGTTATACCAGCCAATGTTATATATTTTTCAAGAAATAAACCTGAAAATTTTCTTGTAATAAATAAAGGCAGAAAAGATAGTATATATCCCGATATGGGAGTAATTTGCCCAGAAGGAGTTGTTGGTATTACTTATGCTTGTTCCGATAATTTTTGTATTGTTCTTCCTATAATAAACATTAAAGCCCACTTAAGTGCAGTTATACTAAAAGAAAACTTTCATGGCACTACCGAGTGGGATGGAAAAAACTTTAAACTCGTTAAATTAACCGATATACCAAATCATGCAAAAATAAAAAAAGGAGATACAGTCACTACTAGCGGCCAATCACTAATTTTTCCGAAAGGAATTCCAATTGGAAAAGTTTATGAATTTAAGAATGTTTTCGATAAAAATTCGGTCGATATTACTGTAGAATTATTTACCGATTTTTCAAAATTAGATTATGTTTTTATTATCAAAAATAAAATGAAAAACGAATTTTTAAAATTATTAAAAGACAACAAATTAGATGTTGAATAACATATACACAAAGTATATTTTCTTATTCATCAGCCTCGCATTACTTCAAGCATATGTATTAAATAATATACTTTTTTTAAGTTTTTTAAATCCTTATCTATATGTTTATGCAATTTTAACCTTACCAATTCAACTAAACAGAACTCTTGTTTTAATATTAAGTTTTATCTATGGCTTATTAATTGATATTTTATCTTCCAGTTATGCAATTCATACCTTTTCAACAACTGTTGTAGGTTTTATAAGACCTTTTATTTTAAAGATTTTTTCGCCTTTCGATGGATACGAAATAAATGCAATACCTTCAATTAAAGACTGTGGACATATTTGGTGGTTAAAATATTCTTTTACTTTAATTATTCTTCACAATTTATGCTTATTTACTATAGAAGAATTTAACTATAAAAAATTACATTACATTATATTTCAAACCCTACTCACCTCAATTTTTACTTTTTTAATCCTTTATATACTTGAACTAATAAAAAATAAAAAATTGAAATGACAAGCCCTTATTCCTCCCGAAAGTATACTTTTATAATGCTCCTAATAATAACTTTAATAATATTCTTAGGTAAGATATTCTATATTCAAATTATTGATGATTACTATAAAATATGGGCAATAAGCAATACTCAAAGAAAACTAACTATTTACCCTCCACGAGGATTAATTATCGACAGACACGGAAAAATAATGGTAAGTAATGTGCCTGCTTACGATTTAATGTTCATACCTTACCAATCTTCGGAATTTGATACTGTTGAATTATCAAAAATTCTTGAGATAGACGTTACAAACTTAAAAAAAATAATAGAAAAAGCAAAAAAAAATTCAAGATATCAGCCATATCCAGTAGCAAGCCAAATTAGTATAAACATAGCAGCAGCTTTAAAAGAAAAACTATATAAGTATAAAGGATTTTATCTTCAAGGTAGAACAATAAGACATTACACCTTACCTGCTGGAGGTCATTTACTTGGATACATAAGCGAAGTCGACAAAAAATTTCTAAAAAACAATCCTTCATATAAAATGGGCGATTTAGTAGGTATAACTGGGCTAGAAAAAACTTATGAGCAATATTTAAAAGGGCAAAAAGGTGCATCTATTGTACTTGTAGATGTACATAACAGAATTGTAGGTAAGTTTGCCGACGGAAAATACGACACAATTGCTATACCCGGAAAAAATATAATTACAGGTATAGATTGGGAACTTCAGTATTATGGAGAACAATTAATGAAAAATAAAAGAGGAAGTATAGTTGCCATTGAACCTTCAACAGGAGAAATTTTAATTCTCGTATCGAGCCCATCTTACGATCCTTCCTTGCTTACTGGCTTTAGTAAAAATAAAAATTTCAAAAAACTTGTTAACGACCCCCAAAAGCCACTATTCAACAGAGCACTTATGGCACAATATCCACCCGGCAGTACTTTTAAAATGGTAAATGCTCTAATAGGGCTAAATGAAAATATTTTAAAACCAGGAACTTCATATGGCTGCTCAAAAGGAGTTACGGTTGGACCAATTCATGTTGGTTGTCATCCTCATCCTTCACCACTTCAAATGGAAGAAGCTATACAATATTCGTGCAATTCATATTTTACACAAGCTTTTCTACACATCCTTGGTAATAAAAAATATAAAAATACCGAAGAAGCTTTTAAAGTTTGGCGAAACTATGTAACAGCATTTGGCTTTGGTACAATACTTGGAAGCGACCTTGCTTATGAATTAAAAGGCATAGTTCCTACTGTACAATATTACGATAAATATTTCGGTAAACACCGGTGGAAACCACTTACAATTGTGTCATTAGGAATAGGACAAGGCGAATTAAGCTTAACTCCACTTCAACTTGCCAACTATGCATGTATCCTGGCAAATAGAGGTTTTTACTATACACCTCATGTAGTTAGAGAAATTAATGACAAAAATTTCAATAACTCTAAGTACAAAATTAAACACGTAGTACCAATTAATAAATCTTATTTTGAAATAATATGCAACGCCATGCAAAAAGTTGTTGAATCAGGCACAGCACGAATTGCAAAAATAGATAGTATTGTTGTTTGTGGAAAAACTGGCACTGCACAAAACCCTCATGGAAAAGATCACTCACTTTTCATTGCATTTGCTCCTAAAGATAATCCTAAAATAGCAATCTGTGTCGTTGTTGAAAACGCAGGCTTTGGTGCCACTTATGCTGCTCCTATAGCAAGTTTAATAATTGAAAAATATCTAAAAAGAAAAGTAAAAAGAAAAGAATTGGAAAAAAGAATGTTAGAAGCTGATCTTATAAATAATAATGACACTTTAAATAATGATAAGGAACACCAATAATATTAAATTAACAAAAAAAATTGACTACTTATCGCTATCCATGTTTTTGTTTCTTGTACTTTTTGGATGGCTAAATATTTTTTCATGTACTCACTTTGACGAAGAATTAAACATCTTTAAATTTTCTCATGCATATATAAAACAACTATATTGGATATTACTTGCTCTAGTTTTATCTTTTTTAATACTTAATACAGATAGCAAGTATTTTGTTATAACAGCATATTTAATATATTTTTTAATATTATCGTTAAACATAGCAACTCTAATTATTGGTAAAGAAATTAACAATCAAAAAGCATGGATAATTATAGGTGAACTTAGAATACAACCTTCTGAATTTTTAAAAATTGCAACTTCTTTAGCACTTGCCAAATTATTAAGTCAGCATAATTTTAAACTACGTAAATTTAAAAACTTAATATTTATTTCACTAATTATTGGAATACCGGTTATTGTTATTCTTTTCCAAAAAGATACAGGAACAGCTCTAATTTTTTCTTCATTTATTTTTGTGCTTTACAGAGAAGGATTAAATAAATACGTATTATATCTGTTTATTTCAGCTATTTTTTTGTTTTTAATAAGCTTGCTAGTTGAATTCATTATAATTAATATCTTTGTTTTCCTTATTTTTGCATTAATCTACATATATTTCAATTTTAATCTAAAGCACCTGTATTTCATACTGCTCTTAGTTTTAGTGGTGATATTTGTTAATATTTATTCGAGTAACATTATTAATTTTTTCGACATAAAAATTTCTAGAAACACATTTATTTTCTTTTGGAATATCACTTTATCTTTAATTTTAATATTCATTGCACTTCAGAAAAAAATAAAAAGTTTACCAATATTATGCATATATTACATTTTGACTATCTCCATTATTTTTTCAGTAAATTTTGTTTACAATAAAGTATTGTTACCACATCAAAAAGATAGGATCGATATACTATTAGGTAAAAAATTTGACATTAAAGGAAGTGGGTACAACATTCATCAATCGCTTATTGCAATAGGCTCTGGGGGATTTTTTGGTAAGGGTTTTATGAAAGGTACTCAAACCAAATTTAACTTTGTTCCAGAACAAACTACCGATTTTATTTTTTGTACCATAGGAGAAGAATGGGGATTTATAGGCAGCTTTATATTCCTGATAATTTACGTTGGATTTATTTTCAGATTAATATATATTGCCGAGCAACAAAGAGGTACCTTTAGTCGTGTGTTTGGTTATTCTTTGGTATCACTTCTTATGATGCATTTTATAATAAACATAGGAATGACAATAGGACTTGTACCAGTAATTGGAATACCACTACCATTTATTAGTTATGGTGGTAGTTCACTTTGGGCTTTTAGTATTTTTTTATTTATGTTTTTAAAATTCGACATGGATAAGTATAAATACTTAACATAAAAATAGATTATGAAAATAGCAGAAGTTACTTATTTAGGCGAATTAAGAACAAAAGCTGTTCATTTAGCATCAGGAAATACAATAATTACCGATGCTCCAATCGATAATCAAGGTAAAGGAGAATACTTTTCTCCTACCGATCTTGTGGCTGTTGCCGTTGCTAGTTGTGTTTTAACTATTATTGGAATAAATTCAAAAAACTCAAATATCGACATTACTGGTACAATAGCAACAGTAACAAAAACCATGAATACTAATCCTCGACGCATAGGCACTATTCATGTCAATTTTAAATTTCCAAATATTAATTATTCAGAAAAACAAAAGCAAACTATTAAAAAAATTATAGAAACATGTCCGGTTGTGCTTTCATTACATCCTGAAATAAAAAAACTTTTTACTCTTGAGTATAACGATGAAAAATTAGAAATAAACCTTTAATGATTGGATGGCTTATATTAATAACACTATTCTTGTTAAGCATTTATGCCACCTATAAAATAAAATTTTTTTCAGAAAATTTTGAAAGTAAAACTTTAGCTTGTAGCGTATATTTAATAAAAATATTTGCATCCGTCTTACTTATATTTATCTATACTAATTTTTACAAAACAAGATCAACAACCGATATTTTTAAATATTACGATGATGCTATAATACTGCATTCAGCTATAAAAAAAAATTATCTTGACTATTTAAAAATGATAACATCTATAAATGAAAACGACAAACACTTATACTCATATTATCATAAAATGAATTTCTGGATAAAACCTTACGACTTTGAAATAATAAACGAAAATAAAACTATAATCAGATTAAATGCTTTAATTTTATTATTTTCTCATCAAAATTATTTTGTTCATGTACTCGTATTTGTATTTCTTTCGTTTTGTGGTCAGGTTGCTTTATTTAAATTTTTAAAACTACATAACCCACAATTAAATAAGTATATTTTAATACTTATTGTTTTTCTTTTACCATCTGTTTTAATTTGGACTTCTGGTATACTGAAAGAATCTTTAATTTCATTCTCTTTGGGATTTAGCCTATTATATGTTGCGAAACTACTTAATTCTCCTAATTTAAAAAATATGACCCTTTGCCTTTTTTTTTTATTAATCCTTCTATTTAGTAAACTTTATGTGTTTTTATTATTATTGCCACCTTTATTATCATACATAGTTAGCGCTAAACTGAAAAAATATACATTTTATAACTATTTAATTATTTGTACGCTATTTATTGTGTTATTCTTTAATAGTAAACATTTTAGTAAATATAACTTACCACAAATAGTTGTAACTAAACAACATAACTTTATAAACTTAACAAAGTCTGATAGCACAATTGGTAGCAAAATAAATATTCCTATTCTTGAAGAAAATTTTCTATCCTTCTTAAAAAACACGCCTAATGCATTAAAAAATTCCATTTTCAGACCTTTTATTTTCGAAGCTCATAATGTATTAGCGTTCTTTTGTTCATTAGAAAATTTGCTTATTTCTTTTATACTTCTAATTATAATTTTTTACCCAAAAAAAATTCAATTAGATAATCTTACAATGTTTTCAATATCATTCTCTCTCCTATTATTCACCTTAATTGGCCTAACAACTCCTGTTCTTGGTGCTCTAGTAAGGTATAAAGTACCTGCATTCTCACTGTTTTGTTATGTTTTGATTAATCAAATTAATTTAAATAAAATAAAAAAATTAATTAAACTATGAAAAAAGTAGCACTAATAACAGGCGCGTCATCGGGAATTGGATATGAAACAGCTATAACACTTGGTAGTAACGGATATTATATAATAGCACTTGCAAGAAGGGAACATAGATTAATTGAACTAAAAGAAAAGTTAAAAAATTTAACCTTAATCCATATTATTAAGTGTGATGTAAGAGATTACAACGCCTTAAAAGACGAAGTGCAAAATATTCCTGAACAATTTAGGCCCATTGATGTTTTAATAAACAATGCTGGACTTGCTCTTGGACTCGAACCTATACAAAATGTCACATATGAAAACTGGAACATTATGATCGACACAAATATTAAAGGAGTTCTAAATATAACAAATCTCGTATTGCCTTTAATGAAAGACAGTAAAATAAAGCATATAATAAACATAGGTTCAATTGCTGCAAAAGAAGTTTATCCTAACGGAAATGTATACTGTGCTACAAAATCTGCTATTGATGCATTGTCTAAAGCAATGAGAATAGATTTGTTAAACGATGGTTTCAAGGTTAGTGTCGTTCACCCAGGCATGACAGAAACAGAATTCTCTATCGTAAGATTTAATAATGATTACGAGAAAGCAAAAAAAGTATACAATGGTATTATTCCTTTAACAGGCAAAGATATAGCTTTAGTAATCCAAGCAATTTTATCGTTACCTTCTCACGTTTGTGTAAACGAGATTTTAATAACGCCATCTGCTCAAGCAACAGCGACTGTGATTAAAAGAGAAACAAACACATAAATATATGAACGAAATAAGAATTAATTATTATAAGCTTTTAACATTTGTTGAAGACATTTTTATAAAATGTGGATGCAAACAAGAAAATGCTCGCATTATTGCAGAGGTATTAACCGAAGCTGAATTACGAGGCATACCATCACATGGAATTGTAAGAATTCCTGAATATCTCGACATGTATTACAAAGGTAAAATCAAATTAAACCCAGAGATTAAAATATTAAAAGAAACTAATACCACAGTAACTATAGATGCCGACTGTGGCTATGGAATGATTGCCGCAAAAAAAGCAATGGAAATTACAATAGATAAAGCAAAAAAAAATTATATATGCCAAACAGTTGTTATTAATTCAACTCATTTTGGTATAGCTGGCTACTATAGTTTAATGGCTGCTAAAAAAAAGATGATTGGCATATGCGGAACAAATGCTAATCCAATAGTATGCCCAACATTTGGTGTGGAAAGAATGTTAGGAACAAACCCAATTGCTGTTGCCATTCCAGCAAAATCGTATCAACCATTTGTTGCCGACTTTGCTACAACCCCCGTAGCTAGAGGAAAAATAGACCTATATGAAAGAGAAAACAAAAAGATACCAAAGGGTTGGATAGTTGATAAATACGGCAACGATACCGATAACCCATCGGCCTTAAAAGAAGGTGGTTGCCTTTTACCGTTGGGTAGTTATTACGAACTAGCAAATTATAAAGGTTATTGTTTGTCGGCAATTATAGACATTTTTTCTGGAGTTTTAGGAGGAGCTAACTTTGGACCTTTTGTACCCTCACAGATTGAATATATTAAAAATTCACGTGCTCCAGTTGGTAAAGGAATAGGTCATTTTTTTATTGCTATTAGAATTGATGCATTTCGCTGCGAATCTGAATTTTTAGATGATATGGATTTATGGATTTATACCTTTAAAAATACAAAACACGCCGACAACAAACCTCAAGTGTTAATTCCGGGAGAACCAGAATATATCAATACAATTAATAACCTTAAAAACGGAATACCAATTAAAAAAGAAACTATTAATAAACTTTTACCCTATATAAACAAACTCAATGTAGAAAATATTTTTGATATATGAAAATTATTTTTTTTGGAAGCAATGATATTTCGGCAGCCCAAATTGAATGGTTAATTAACAACAATTATAATGTTTCTGCAGTTGTTACTGTCCCAGATAAACCAGCTGGTAGAGGACTAAAATTAAAAAGTTCCGAAGTAAAAACATTAGCCATAAAATATAACCTTAAACTATTTCAACCAGAAGATTTACAAAATCAAGAATTCATTGCTGAATTAAAAAAAATTAATGCCGATATTTTTATCGTTACAGCTTTCCGTAAATTACCCGAGGTAATATGGAAAATGCCACCTCTTGGTACAATTAATGTGCATTTTTCACTACTTCCTCAATACAGAGGTGCTGCTCCTATTAATTGGGCTATTATTAATTGTGAAAAAAAAACAGGAATTACAATTTTTTTTATTAACGATAAAATTGATGAAGGCGAAATAATTGATTTTAAAGAGATAACAATACCAGAAAGAATAACCTTTGGTAAATTAAAAGAATTAATGAAAAATGAATCTTTAATGTTTCTTACCAATACTTTAAAAAAAATAGAGAAAAATACCTTTGTACTTTCAAAACAAGAAGAATTAATACTGCCAAATACAACATTAAAAAAAGCACCAAAAATTAAACCAGAAGATTGTAAAATAGACTGGAATAAATCAGCAAAAGAAATAGATTGTCTGATTAGAGGGTTAAGTCCTGAACCATGTGCCTTTACAAGTATATTATACAAACCAAAGAATAAAAAATTAATATTCAAAATTTACGAGTGTGAATGTATAGAAGGCGAACATAATTCAGATATAGCTAAAATAATATCAGATAACAAAACCTTTCTATACATAACGGCCAAAAAGGGGCTTATACAAGTTAAAGAATGCCAACTCGAAAATAAAAAAAGATTAAACATTAAGGATTTTCTTAACGGAGTAAGAAATACTGAAAATTATGAGATTATTTTATGAAAATATTTTCTTTATGCTATCCCAAAAATTAAAATCTCGTTTTACTTTATCTGGTTTAAAATTGTCAGACTCTTGCAATTTTTCAATAATTTTTCGTTCTTCCTTGCTAATTTCAGAAGGTATGTAAACAATAACCCTTATTATCAGATCGCCTCGCGATGTACTATTAAAATGAGGTAAGCCTTTACCTTTAACTCTTAAAAGTTTACCCGAAGGAGTACCTGGTTCAATTTTCACTCTAATTCTTCCTTCATCTAAAACAGGTACTTCTACCGCACTACCTAATATTGCTTGTGGAATTGAAATAACTAAATTGTATATTAAATTATCATTTTCGTCTCTTATAAAATCAGGATGTTTTTCTTCTTCTATAACAACAATCAAATCACCTGGTATACCTCCACCTTGAGCTGCATTGCCCTTACCAGTATAACTTAATTGCATACCTTCACGTACACCAGGTGGTATATTAATTGTAATTATATCATCAATTTGTACTACACCACTACCTGTACATTTACTACAACGATCTACAATTAATCTTCCTTTACCTCCACACGAACTACATACATTAGTAGTTTGAAAATGTCCGAAAAATGTTCTACTAACTCTTGTTACATAACCACTACCACCACAAGTGTGACATGTTTTAAACGATGTTGAGTTTTTAGCTCCAGTTCCATTACAAGCATCACATTCTACTAATCTCTTAACCTTTATTTTCTTTTCTACACCTGTATTAATTTCATTTAATGTTAATTTAACACGTATTCGAAGGTTTGTGCCTTTTGTTCTTGTAGTACTTTCTCTACGAGAAGAACGACCACCAAATCCAAAATCAAAACCAAAATCGCTAAATATATCACTAAAATGTCTAAATATATCTTCGATATCAAAACTACTAAAGTCTTGAAATCCCCCACCTGCTCCTCCACTTAACCCTGCATGACCATATTGATCGTATATTCTCCTTTTTTCATCATCACTTAAAACAGCATAGGCTTCGGCTGCTTCTTTAAATTTTTCTTCAGCTTCTTTGTCTCCAGGATTCCTATCGGGATGATATTGTAATGCTTTTTTCCTATATGCTTTTTTTATTTCTTCCTTAGTTGCGTTTCGGGGAACTTCTAAAATTTCATAATAATCTCTCTTTGCCATAAATAAATTTTTTATTCACCAACCACAACCTTTGCATAGCGTATAACTTTGTCGTAAAGTTTATAACCTTTTTGAACTACATCCACTACTTTATTTTTCATAGTCTCATCGGAAACAGGTAGCTTAGAGATAGCTTCATGTATATCTATATTAAAATCAACATTCTTTTCACATATTTCACTTACTCCTTGTTGTTTTAAAAATTCTTTAAATTTAATATTTATGAGCTCTAAACCCTCTTTTATGCCCTCTATATTATCTGACTTTTTAACAGCATCTATGGCTCTTTCTATATCATCAATAATTTCAAGTAATTTTAGCAATACTCTTTCGCTTCCGTATTTTAATAAATCTGACTTTTCGTTAAGTGTTCTTTTTTTGTAATTATCAAATTCAGCAGCTATTCTTAAGTATTTATCATTTAATTCAGCATAATTTTTTTCTAATTCCTCGTATTTACTTTTTATTTCGTCTAATTCTTTAAGTAACTTATTTTCTTTTGTTTTCTTTTTTTTAGCTATTTTTGTTTCTTTATCATCAGTTCCTGTCATTTCTTCTTTTTCGTTGTTGGTAAGAGTATCCTTTTTATTTTCTTCTTTTTTTAACTGTTCTTCTTTATGCTCAATATTTACGGTATTTGTATTATTCAAGTTTTCTTCCATATCAAAAAAAGTTTACACAAATTAATCAAAGTTTTTGCCATTAAGATTATGTGACATATTGTCAGTTTTCATTTAGTAATTGCCAAAGTTTATTAATCAACGAATTTACATTATACCCCGAAACAGAAGAAAAAACAACAAATGGTTCTTTTAACTTTTTACTCAAAACATTTTCTAATTCTTTTATTTCGTTTTGGCTTAATAAGTCTGCTTTTGAAATACCTATTATTCTTTTTTTATTTAATAATTCCTTATTATACATTTCTAATTCATGCAGTAAAATTAAATATTCTTTAAAAATATTTTCTGAAGTAACAGGTATAAGAAAAAGTAAAATAGAATTTCTTTCAATATGCCGTAAAAACCTATGACCTAATCCTTTTCCTAAATGAGCACCTTCAATTATACCTGGCATGTCAGATATTACAAAAGAATAAATTTCATTTACTTTAACAATTCCTACATTAGGAACTAATGTAGTAAAAGGATAATCTGCAATTTTAGGTTTGGCAGCAGTTATTGTGGCAAGTAAAGTACTTTTACCAGCATTTGGAAAACCAATTATTCCCACATCGGCAAGTAATTTTAATTCAAAAATTACAGTAATTTCTTTACCTTCTTCACCCTTTTGAGCATACCGAGGTGCTTGATTTGTAGGAGACTTAAAAAAAGCATTTCCTTTACCTCCTTTACCACCTCTAAGAATAACTATTTCTTGGTCATGATAAGTAACTTCGCCCAATATTTTTCCACTTGCTTCGTCTTTAGCAATAGTTCCAAGCGGTAATTCTATAATAACATCTTTACCATTTGCACCATTGCAATTATTCTTACTTCCGTTTTTTCCATTTCCAGCGAAAAAATGTTTTTTATATCTTAAGTGTAATAGTGTCCATAAATTACGATTACCTTTGATAATTATATTTCCACCATTTCCGCCATCACCACCGTCGGGGCCTCCTTTTCTCGTAAATTTATCTCTATAAAAATGAACACACCCATCACCTCCTCTTCCTGATCTTAAAAATACTCTTATAGAATCAATAAAGTTTTCATTACTCATTTTTTATTTAAAGTAATTTTTTAAGTGTTTACATATGTTTTTAAAGACATTTTCGATTGTATCTTCACCATTTATTTCAATAATGTTAATACCAATTTCTTTATAATAATTTAATACATCAATTGTTTGCTTTTTATATATTGCTAACCTGTTATTAATTATTTCTTCTGTGTCATCACCTCGCCCCTCAACTTTTGCTCTATGTAAAAGACGTTTAAAAATTTCCTTTTCCGATACAATTATGTTAATTATCACAGTTTCAGATTGTCTATGATGCTTTAGCATTTTATTTAACTCCTTTGCTTGGTTAAGAGTCCTTGGGAAACCATCAAAAAGATAACCTTTAAATTTTTTCAATTTATTTTGTTCAATAAAAATTTCATCAATCATTCTCATTATTACATCATCGGGTACCAGTTCTCCTTTTTCAACATAATGCTTAGCCACTCTGCCCAGAATCGATTCCGACTCTATTTCTTTTCTTAAAATCTCGCCTGTCGAAACATGAAACAAATTAAACTTTTCTGCTAACAATTTAGCTTGAGTTCCCTTACCAGCACCTGGTGGTCCAAAAATAATTATATTTTTCATATTCAAAGCTTTTCTATATATATAGAACTTAAATTCCTCGCATATCCAGAATAATCTAATCCATAACCAACAATGTATCGCGATGGTACTTTAAAACCTATGTAATCAATTTTTTGCTTTTTTATATAATTTTCAGTCTTCAAAAGTAGTGTTACTACTTTAATTTCGGCTGGTTCGTATTTTTTTAGCAATTCTAACAATTTAACTAATGTTTCGCCTGTATCAACTATATCTTCAATAACAATTACTTTCTTATTTTTAATATCTTCTGTTAAACCAATTAACTTTCTAACTTTTCCTGACGACCTTTCCCCTATATATGATTGAAGTTTCAAAAAAGTTATTTTATTTTTAATTTTAATATGTCTAATTAAATCTGCAGCAAAAATAAAAGCACCATTTAGAATGGGAATAAAAATTACTTCCTCGTTCTTATAATCTCTATTTATTTGATTAGCAATTTTTTTTACAACTTTTTTTATTTCTTTCTCATTTATAAGTAATTCAAATTTCTTATCTATAACTTTTATTTCAGACAACACCTCTAAAATTTTTGTAAAGTTATATTTATTTTTTTTAATAAAAAAATTATTGAAAACTTTGAGACCTTAGCAAAACTACCTAAAAATAATTTTTTACAATTAAACAAAATTGAAAATCAATATTTTCCAAAATATTTAGAGACCTTTATAAAAGGTTTTGCAAAGTTCTCATAATATTTTTTTAAACGTAAAAACTATATTTCAATGTTGCAAAAATATTATATAAGAAATCAAAAAAATAGTAATTTGGCAAAAAATTTTTATGGATGAAATCTTAAAATTAAGAAACGATTTTCCTATACTTAAACAAACAATATATAAAAGAAACATAGTATACTTTGACAATGCAGCTACAACTCAAAAGCCTTATTCTGTTATAAATGTCATGAAAGAATATTACGAAAAATATAATAGTAACATACATAGAGGAGTTCACTTTTTAAGCGATAAGATGACAGAAGCATATGAAAATACGAGAATTATAATAAAAAAGTTTATAAATGCTAAACATTCTCATGAAGTTATTTTTACATCTGGCACCACAGAATCAATAAATCTTGTAGCATATTGTTTCGCCGAAAAGTATATAAAAGAAAATGATGAAATAATACTTACAATAATGGAACATCATAGTAACATAGTTCCATGGCAACTAGTAGCTCAACGAAAAAATGCAAAAATTAAAGTAATACCTATCGATTATTCTGGTAATCTTTTAATAAATGAACTAAATAATTTAATAACAGAAAAAACCAAAATTATTGCCTTAACTCATATATCAAATGTTATTGGCACAATAAATGATATAAAAAAAGTAATAGAAATTGCACATTCAAACAACATTCCGGTATTAATAGATGGAGCTCAAAGCATTCAGCACACAAAAATAGATGTACAAGAACTCGACTGCGACTTTTTTGTTTTTTCAGGTCACAAAATTTATGGCCCTACAGGAACTGGGGTTTTATACGGAAAAGAAAAATGGTTAGACGATTTTCCTCCCTATAAAGGTGGCGGCGATATGATTAAATCTGTTACATTTGAAAATACCATTTTCAATTCGTTACCTTTAAAATTTGAAGCTGGTACAACTAATTTCAATGGCATTGTTGCACTTGGAACAGCTATCAACTATTTAAATAAGAACAACTTTAACAATATAATTAATTATGAAGAAAAACTTACAAATTATTTATTAATGAAAATAATGGAATTAGATTTTGTAAAAATTATAGGGCTTCCTGAAAAAAGATCTTCTATTGTTTCGTTTACTCTCAATAATATCCATCATTACGATGCAGGTATGCTGCTCGATAAAATGGACATTGCTGTTAGAACCGGTCATCACTGTGCACAACCTTTAATAAAATCATTTGGTATCGATGGTACCATAAGAGTATCATTAGCTTTTTATAATACATTCGAAGAAATTGATTATCTTTGCGAATGTCTTAAAAAAGTTAAAGAGTACTTTAACTAAAAATACTTATGAACATTAATGAGATACAAAATCAAATTATAGAAGAATTTTCAACTTTTAACGATTGGTTAGATAAATATAACTATATTATTGAATTAGGCAAAAATATGCCACCCCTAAGCGAAGAATATAAAACCGATAATAATATAATAGAAGGTTGTCAATCAAAAGTCTGGCTACACGCAGAATACAAAGATAATAAAGTTTTCTACTACGCCGATAGCGACGCAATTATTACAAAGGGGTTAATATCACTTTTAATTCGAGTTTACTCAGGCCAAACTCCCGACGATATTATAAACACTCAACCTTGGTTCATAGAAAAAATCGGATTGCATGAGAATCTCTCACCTACACGATCAAATGGCTTGCTTGCTATGATAAAAAAAATAAAACTATATGCTCTTGCTTTTAAAGAAAAAAACAAACAATGAAAGATAAAAACCAACTTGCTATAGAAATAATTAATGTACTTAAAACAATATACGATCCTGAAATACCAGTTAACATCTATGACCTTGGAATTATTTATGATATTAGTATCGATGATTCACTCAATGTCACCATAACAATGACACTCACTTCACCTTCTTGCCCCATGGCAGATAACATGCTTAAAGAAATAAATGAAAAAATAAAAGCAATTCAAGGTGTAAATAACGTACAAATAAATATAGTATTTGAACCTCAATGGAATAAAGATATGATAAGTGATGAAGCAAAATTACAACTCGGATTATTGTAAAAAAATCATAATATTTATTACTCTAATATACGTCGCAATTAATAACATTTCAGCAAATAATTTCTACAAAGAAGTATGTATCGATACTAATAAAACAACATACATTTTAGATACACTATATACAATTAACAAAATTAATTCTATTACTTTCAAGATAAAAAATCTTAATAAAATTAAAAAAATCGACTTTTTTTCAAATAGTTTAAATTACAAGTTTATTACAAATAAAATAAACGATACAATCAACATTAAATATACCTACGAATTAAGTTCAAAACATCATATCGCTGTTGTTAAATTAATAACAATAAACAACACTTATACAATTATACAAACAATAAATTATAAAGACACAAAAGGTATTATTTTTACAATATTCACACTTGTAGGTGGGTTATTTTTATTTCTTTTTGGCATAAAATTAATAAGCGATACCTTTATAGATTATTTCAGGAATCGAGTTTCAAAGATTGTACAACAAACATCAACAAATTCACTTTATTCATTTAATTATGGAGCGTTATTAACAACATTATTTCAAAGCAGTTCGGCAGTAAGCATTTTTCTTTCAAATCTTGTGAACCATAAAATCATAAAAATAGAAAAAAGTTTACCTTTAATAGCAGGGGCTGCGTTGGGCACAACCATCACTCTTCAGATTATTGCTTTGCGGCTTAACAATTTAGCTTTTCCATTGCTATCGTGTGGTTTATTTTTTGTATTATTTTTTAAAAAAAGCAAAATAAAACAAATCGGTTTAATATTAACAGGTTTTGGGCTCTTGTACTCTGGTTTATTATTTATGAGCTCATCATCTGATCTTTTGAATTTCTTTCCTAATGTAATTAAAACATTATGTTCTTTCGATAATATCGTCTTAGCTATACTTGTGGGTTTAATTATTACAGCCATTATTCAAAGTCCTACAGCTTTTATAGGATTACTCATAATAATAGGTTCTAAAAACATATTACCTCTTCAAACTGCTATAGCTCTACTCATTGGCTCTAACATAGGAAGTTCCTTGCCTGTAATCATCTCGTCTGTTAAAATGAATAATGAAGCAAAAAAAGTAGCATTATTTCACACAGTTTATAGAATATTAGGTGCCTTAATTTTCGTATTTTGGTTAGAACACTTCTCAGAACTTGTAAAATTAACTTCAAACTATATTGCTAATAATGAAGTTAATCAATCGCATCTGATTGCAAATGCTCATACATTTATGTATGTTATTATTTCCATTATATTCTTTCCTTTCTTAAATGTAATCTACAAAACTACCGAAAGGTTTACGCCTATCCATGAAAATAATGAATATGAACTAAAAAATAAATATATAAATGAAAATGCCTTATACTCTTCAGAAGTCGCAATTTTACTTGCTAAAAAAGAAACTATTTACATGGCTAAAGTGGTAAAAGAAATGATAGAAACTATTCTTCCAGCTTTTATTAAAAAAGATAGAAGTTTACTACTTAAAATAGAACTCCAAGAAAAATTAGTGAATTACTTAAGAGACTCGATTACCGAATATATTATTAAAATTAACAAACTCGAAACTCTAAAAGAAAATGAAGAAACATATAAATTGCTACTAATAGTAAAAGAACTCGAACAAATAGCCGATATAATATCTACAAACCTTTTACCTAAAGCACGTTATTGGACCAATACAAACTATGAATTTAGCGAACAAGGAAAAAACGAAATAACTCAATATCATCGTGAATGTCTTTCTTTTTATTGTAGTGTAATAAACGTAATTGAAAATAAAAATAAAAAAGAAATAAACAGACTATTGCTTGAATCAAAAAAAATTAAATCAGAAGCTATAGAATTCGAAAAGAGTCATTTTACAAGAATTCTCGACAATGTAAACGAATCAATTTTAACAAGTAAAACTCACCTTGAAATTATTGGGTTATTGCAAGCAACTGCTCGACATGCTAAAAGTATTTTAAGAATACTACAACTTTAAAATTTGCAAAGCATTATAAAAATTTAACTTAGAAAGGTTTTATCAGTACTTATTAGTTAGCATTACTTATTTTACCTTAAATAGAAAACATAAAATAAATAACTCTTCAAAGGTCAAATTAAAATAACCACTTAAATGTTGACATTAAAATACATTTTAAATGTTATTTTAATCTTTAAAGTATCTTATCTTATTTTCTAACTTACTTTATAGGAAATAAAATATAAAAGTATATAAACAAAAAGTTTTTTAATAACACAAAGCCAAAAAATCTTATAACTTGTACCAATTAATAAATAAACATTAATAAAATCATAAAAGTTAACGAAATATTATCTGACATGAAAAACAAAATGTTAGGTATTAATATTTTTACTTTACCAAACAATAACTATCTATGAACCCAATGGTAGTGTAAAGTTCTTCTTCAAAAGTCAACATTGGTTGTGAAATTATCTTATTAATTCTTTGATCATGTTTTACTAATAATTCGCACATTTTTAAATGCTGATTAAGATAATAAATTTCTAATGTTGGTTCAATTTTTTTTAAAGTTTCGGCAATTTGATTAATAGACATCACTTTATCTACAACATTGTAAACGCCCGAATTTACATTATCCTGTAAAATATTTATTAATAAGTTTATCAAATAATCAATATATATGAAAGTTCTTTTTTGGTTTCCATCGCCATAAATATTAATTTTCTTTTGAAAAAGAGTTTCTATCAAAAACTTATTTATTACAGCATCAAATCGCATACAGGAGCCATACCCGTAAACATTAGCACATCTTAAAATAATAGTATTAATTTTGCTTGATAATCGCCGAATATGATGTTCGCCTCTTAATTTAGTTACACCATAAAACGATTGAGGATTAGGAATAGAATTTTCATCAAAATAATCTGATGATGACCCATATACTGAAATGCTACTTAAATAAATAATCTTTTGTATATTACATTCTTCTGCAGCATAAGCTACTTCAGCAGTACCCCAAGTATTTACTTCTTCGTAAATAGCAGAAGATTCATAAGAAAATGGTGTAGAAACAACTGCTGCTAAATGAAAAACAACATCAACTTCTTTAATGTTTTTCTTTAATTTTCTACTATCTAAAATATCTCCCTTTACAAATGTTACCTTATTTCTATTTATACCTGCATGAATAAAAAAATTGTAATTATTGCGCAATAAATTATCATAAACTATTATTTTACTTACACTCTCAAGGCATTGCAATCTTTTAACAAGCTCTGCACCAATGTATCCTGCTCCGCCTGTTATTAAAACTTTCATATGTTTATTTTATGATTAAATTTGTATGTAAACCACATTCTTTTTTATTAAGCCCTTTCCATCTACCACTTCGCAAAAGGCCATTAATGGCTGGTTGAGTACAAGGTTCACATCCTATACTTAAATAACCTTTTTCTTCAAGTGGATGAACTGGTAAATTATGTTTTCGAATATATTCGTATACCATTTTGTCGCTCCAATCTAGTAGCGGATGAAATCGAATAACATTATAGGGGGCAATTTCCTCGTAATTCATTACACTTCTTTCTTCTGTTTGCTGCCTCCTAATACCATTAATCCATACGTCATAACTCATTAACACAGCCTCTAATGGCTTAACTTTATTTAAAAAACAACAATATTCCGCATCGCTTGTGTAAAATAAACGACCTTCACTATCTCTTTGTAACGATTTTGGTATTATGGGCTTTATATCAATCACATTTAACTTAAACTTTTCTTTTATTAAATCTTTATATTCAAGCGTCTCAGGAAAATGATAACCTGTATCTATGAAAAAAATTGGTATAGTATTATCTATAATACTTATAATGTGTAATAATACAATACTTTGAGTTTGAAACGATGAGGTAGCAAATATTTTCAACTGCTGGTGTTTATAAATTTCTATTTTTGTTTTTATGTCCTCAATTGTCATATTTTTTTTGCAAATATACTACTTTTTCTATATTAAAAATATGATATATATGTTTTTTAATTGATTTTTAAGTTTGTTTTTTTTTAATTTACAATATATCTTTGATAAAACTAATTTTTATTTATATGAAAATAAACACTAAAATACGATATGGGCTAAGAACCTTAATAAACTTAGCATTAAGCGACAAGCCATTATTATTAAAAGACATTGCTGAAAATAATAACATTTCTGTAAAATTTTTAGAACATATAATACACGACTTAAAAGTAAAAAAATTGATAATTAATTATAAAGGCAAAAAAAGTGGCTACGTACTAGCAAAGCCTGCTAATAAAATTACAATTTATGAAGTCTTCAATGCTTTTGACGATAATGTATTTTTAGATTGTTTGACTAATAAGAATGTTTGTGATCGCTACAATTCATGTATTGCCAGAATTTTTTGGAAAGATTTTCAAAATCATATTAACGAATTCTTAAAAAACAAAACTCTACACGATATACTAAACAATACAAATAAAAACAAGCTGAAAAAAAACAAAAAATAAAATAAGACTATACTTGTAATTTTTCCTTTTTAAAAAAATAAAAATCATAAAATAATAATTTATTTTACTAACTAATAGTTTCTGAATTAATTTTACCTCCTAACTTTTACTAATAAGTTGCGAGAAAAAAACGTTAAATATTAACATAATTGTTTTATATTAATTCTATTTTATATATAGGATTTGTAGATTTAAAACAAAATATTTAATTTTGCAAAAAAATTATGATTAAACATATCACTGTAAATAAAAAAATACTAGCATATATTTTCTTTACAGTTTTAGTAAGTATAATGATAATTTTTTTAATCGCATATGATTCATTTTACGAAAATATAAAATCAAATGAGATATTAAAATTAGATACAACTTTATATTTTTTAATTGGTTTTATAGCTCAAATAATTGATGGTACAATAGGTATGGGTTATGGAGTTATAAGCTCTACAATTTTATTAAGCAACGGAATGCAACCTTCTATATCTAGTGCAAGCGTACATTTTACAAAAATTTTTACTAATGGAATATCTGGTTTGTCACACCTTACATTTAGAAATATAGATAAAAATATCTTTATTAAAATTGTTATACCAGGAATTATTGGAGCTTTAACCGGTTCATTTATTTTAATACTAATAAAACCCTCAATAATCAGGCCATTTATTTTTATTTACTTAATTTTGATGGCAATTCGTATAATCTATATATCATATCGCAAAACCGATAAAAAAAACACATTTAATAAATATAAAATAACCGGATTCATTGGAGGGTTAGCCGATGCAATTGGTGGTGGCGGGTGGGGACCTATTGTTACTTCTACTCTCATAGCAAACAATACTAACCCACATAAAACAATTGGTAGTGTTAATGCATCGGAATTCTTTATTGCTTTTACCACTGCTTTTACACTTATAAATAGTATAAAATTTATACCAACTAACATTGTTATTGGTTTACTTTTAGGAGGGGTATTGGCTGCCCCCATTTCTGCTTACTTATGCAAAAAAATAAACTCGAAATTTTTAATGTTAATCATTTCAATATTTATAATAACTACTTGTACAATATCGCTCTTAAATTCTATATAATTATGGTAGTCATTAATGGTGAAAAATACGAAAATCCTAAAAATATTGAAAACCTTTGTAAGCAGTTTAATTT
Source organism: Bacteroidales bacterium (assembly GCA_026416095.1). GTDB lineage: Bacteria > Bacteroidota > Bacteroidia > Bacteroidales > GWA2-32-17 > Ch61. The sequence goes on from JAOAFV010000004.1 coordinate 79,416, forward strand.
AAATGTACAGGCAATTGTTATATATATTAATGGTAAACTCATAACAAAAAATAAATGGAATAAAATTAAAATTAAAGACAACGACATTATAGAAATTCTTACATTTGTTGGCGGAGGATAAAATTATGAACGATAATTTAATTATTGCAAATAAAGAGCTCAAATCACGGCTTTTTATAGGTACTGGTAAATTGCCAACCTATTCACTTTTACCCAAAATTTTTAGTGAAGTAGAAATAGAGGTTATAACTGTTGCTATACGAAGATTAGATTTAAAATCAAAAGTTGAGAATATTTTAGATTATATACCCCCAAATATTACTGTAATGATTAACACATCTGGTGCAAGAAATGCTAAAGAGTGTATAAAGTTAGCTGAAGCAGGATCAGCAATAATTAATTCAAAATGGATTAAGGTAGAAATAGAAGTAGATATGCGCTATTTATTACCAGATAATGAAGAAACTATTAAAGCTACTAAAGAATTAGTAAAAAAAGGCTATTATGTTTTTCCTTATATTTCACCAGATTTAATAACAGCAAGAAAATTACAAGATTGCGGAGCATCGGCAGTTATGCCTTTAGGTTCTTTTATTGGTACTAATAAAGGAATTATAGCTAAAGAACTAATTACCTCTATTATTGAAAATATTGAAATACCCGTAATCATTGATGCTGGTATAGGAAGACCTTCTCATGCATCTATGGCAATGGAAATGGGAGCAGCAGCCGTTCTCATTAACACCGCAATTGCAACATCGTCAGATCCTGTTAATATGACAAAAGCTTTTTTTAAAGCAGTAGAAGCTGGACGATTAGCCTTTTTAACCGGCATACCTACTGAAAAAAACTTTGCCGAAGCTTCATCTCCATTCTTAGATTTCTATAACAAACTATAAAGCATGTTCAGTAACTATATTTGCGAACTAACAAATTTTTTTACAAATAAAACTTATTCTAATAAACTAAAATTATGGAGCCATGAATACTTACATAGATTATTAAACTTAACAATTGATCAGCATAATACAAACATAGTTGAAATTGCCGAATTGGCTCGAAGTTTAACATTTAAATATTTTGGTAAACAAATATTATTATACACTCCCTTATATATCTCAAATTATTGTAGAAACACCTGTTTATATTGTGGCTATAGTGCCATAAATAAATTTCGTAGAATAAAATTAACACTTCCTGAAATAGAGAAAGAATTTAAGCAGATAAAAAATAAAGGTATTAACAATATTTTAATCTTAACCGGTGACGATAAAGTTAAAACACCTATAACATACATTGCTAATGTTGTTACTCTTGCTGGTAATTACTTTTCGCAGGTTAATTTAGAAATATATTCACTCAACGAAAAAGAATATAATTTTCTTTCTAAAAAAGGTGTTTACGGCATTACATTATATCAGGAAACTTATGACAAAAATTTATACGATGTTTTTCATAAAAAAGGAGATAAGTGCAATTACCTAGAACGTTTAAATGCAATTGAGTATGCTATCAATGGCGGAATTAAGGAGGTAACTATAGGTCCTTTACTTGGTTTGAACAAAAATTGGCAGTATGAATTGTTTATGACAATCTGCCATGCATATTATCTAATAAAAAAGTATCCGTGGATTGAGATAAATGTATCTTTTCCAAGAATATGCAATTCCATAATTTATAGCAACATTTACCACGTTGCCGATAAAGATTTTATCAAAATAATTTTATTAACTAGAATATTATTACCATACATAGGTATAAATTTATCGACACGTGAACCTCCACTCATAAGAGATAATCTTATTGGTTATGGCATTACTAAAATTAGTGCTGAATCGAAAACAAGTGTGGGGGGGTACAATAAAACATTTTCTAAACACTTACAATTCGAAACAAAAGATACTCGTTCGGTTGAAGAAATAATTTTATCGATTAAAAATAAAGGATTACGGCCCGAATTTATCAATAACTTACAAATAACACATAAATAAAACTGTTTTCATCATTACTATAACTTTGCTCCGAAAATATGGTATGCTTTAATTCTAACACTTAAATCAACCTTCTTTTTTTTAGTGTTAATTAAAATTTTAACTTTATCAAAAAATTAAAAACTTATCAAAAAAAATCACACCAATGCTTTGATAATTGTAAGAAACACTAAAATCTTTCTAACAAAATATCATATCATTTTTATATGATAAATCTCATTTTATTCTCATCTAATTCACAATAATTTTGTATTAAATGAGTAATTGAAAATAAATGTATATTTTAATTTTAAGTACAATTTTATATTTCACTCACTTAAAAAGTCAAGAATATTTAGAAGGAATAGTATACGAAAAAGAATACATAAAAGGTAAAACAACTTTCACTCCATTACCAGGGGCAAGTGTATATTGGCTTAATACCAATATTGGTACAACAACCGATGAAAGGGGAAAATTTAAAATAAAGTTTACAGAACTTTCGGATCGTTTAGTAGTAAGCCATGTTGGATACGTTTCAGATACATTGCGAATTGTAAAAGGCAAGCAAAAAGTTAATGTAACTTTAGAAAAAGGTGAAAAATTAAAAGAAGTTGAAGTTATATCAAAACAAAAAGGTGAAACAATCGACAAACTAAATCCAATAAAAACCGAAGTAATTTCTATTAGTGGTTTACAACGTTTACCTTGCTGTAACTTATCAGAAAGTTTCGAGAATAGTGGAACTGTTGATGTTGTTTATTCTGACGCTTTAACAGGAGCAAAACAGATTCAAATGCTTGGGCTAACAGGCATTCATACAGAACTACTTGGCGAAAATATACCTTTATTAAATACACTTGCTTATACACATGGTTTAACATATTTTCCGGGCACATGGCTTCAGTCTATTCAAGTTTCGAAAGGCACAGGTAGTGTTGTAAATGGCTTTCAATCAATAACAGGCTCTATTAATTGTGATTTTAAAAAACCTCATCTTAGTCCTCCTTTATTTTTAAATGCTTATATAAATTCCGATGGGCGATCTGAATTAAACTTAGACCTTGCAAAAAATTTTTCAAATATTGTGGGTTCTTCAATTTTAATTCATTCAGAATCTCAGTTTTTAAGAAACGATCATAACAACGACGGTTTTATTGACCAACCTCTATCACGTCAAATTAACATATATAATCGTTGGAATATTGAAAAATCAGACAAATACTGCATACAATACGGATTTAAATTTTTATACGACAATAAAACAGGAGGGCAAACAAATTTTAATATTAAAACCGATAAATTCACAACAAATTCGTACGGCATTTCAATTATAAATAAAAAGTTTGATTTTATAGCAAAACATGGCTTCTTTTTAAAAAATAATCGAAGCATTGGTATTCAAACCTTTTATTCATATCACGAGTTACCTTCATTCTATGGTTTAAATAAATACAATTCAAATAACAACTTTTTATATGCTAATTTAATATATAGATCTGAGCTTTTTAAATGTAACAATATTGAATTTGGCCTTTCTTCGTACTACGATATAATAAGCGAAAAAATAAAATTACCAAATATCGATACAACCAGAAACATAAAGTATTTTACTCCAGGTGCTTTTATTCAGTATTCTTTTAATTACGAAAAAATATTATCTGTTATTGGAGGTATTCGTGCCGATAATTTTAACAATTCTGAATTTATATTTACACCTCGTTTACACATAAAAACAGAACTCCACGAAAATCTTACTATTAGAGCTTCGGCAGGAAAAGGTTTTCATATCACCAACATTTTCAGTGAAAACTTAAGTTATTTTGCTACTTCAAGAAAATGGAGAATTGAAAATATTTATCCTATTGACAAAGCGTATACTTTTGGTGGAAGTATTTATTATAAACTAAAAAACATTTTAAAACATTCAATCGATTTAAGTTTCGATTTTTATAGAACACAGTTTATTTCGCAAGTAATAATCGATAATTTTACAGATCCTCATTTAATTCACATATATAATTTAAGAGGGAAAAGTTTTAGTAATAGTTATCAACTTAATATTAATACGTTACTAACTGAAAATATAGAAATAACTCTTATTGGACGTTATAACAACGTAAAAACAACATACAACACTACTTTAACTCAAAAAATATTAGCGCCACCTTTTAAAGGTCTTTTTATAGTGTCTGCAAATACTAACAATCATAAATTTCAATTTGATTTTACTACTAAATATACTTCAAAAACAAAATTACCCCCTATAAGCTGTCATATTGAAAAACACGACATACCACCGTTTTCTAAAGAATTCTTTATCATGTTTTTCCAGGTAACTTATAAAGCCAAAACCTTAGATATTTACTGTGGAGTTGAGAATTTATTAAATTTTAAGCAAGATAAGCCAATAATAAGTTATCAAGATCCATTTAGCGAATTTTTCGACAGTTCAATTATATGGGGACCTATTACAGGTAGAATGTTTTATATAGGAATAAGGTATAACTTAAAAAGACAATAAATATGAAAATGTTTCTCTTTTACTTTTTTGTTTTCTTTTTAGTTTCAAATGTGTTCTGTCAAACAAAAGAAGAAGTTAAAATTAAAACTACTGCACAGTGCAATATGTGCAAAGAACGTATAGAGAAAAAAATTAAAAAAGAAAAAGGAGTATATTCTGTTAATGTTAATCTTGACACAAAATATGTTACCATCTTTTATAATCCACAAAAAACTAGTCCAGACAAATTAAGATTAGCAATATCTAAACTAGGATACCAAGCCGATGATATCAAGCCAGATCCTATTGCTTATGAAAAACTTCCTACCTGTTGCAAATTACCAAAAGATAGGAAAGAATAATTTGTACTAGTCATTTACATGCTTACTTTCTTTTTCTTTCTTTTCCCAATATATTTATTAAAACTATTAAAAAATTTTTTACATTAAATGAAATAAAAGATAAAAAAAAAGATTAAAATCAATGATTATAACAAATAGCAAATTTATAGCCCAAGATAGTCCAAATGTATTTTTTATATTTCATGTTGAAAATAAGGTATTTATTGTCACTAAAAAACTAATTGAATTAAAAAAATTGAAACCTTTGTGTAAAACTATTAATAGGTTGTTAATAACTTGGAGACAATTTCTTGAGACTTTTGCAAAACTAGTTAAAAATAATTTTTTACAATTAAATATAATTGAAAATCAATATTTTTTAAAATACTAAGAGACCTTTATAAAAGGTTATGCAAAGAACTTTATTTTATAATTATATTAACTTGGCTGTACAACAATAAAAAATATTTTAGTAATGATTATTTTTGAAAAAAAGATTATGGAAAAAATTAATCTTAATTTAAGCAATTTAGGTAATGTACTAAGCTTATATTTTAATGAAGCTGAAAAGCCAAAAGCACAAACAATATTTTTAAAAAAATTGGCAGAACTATCGCATCGATATTATAAAGGGAAAATAATGACCCTACCTAAAGCTCCAATTATAGGTTTTAATTGGTTTAATGTGTGGTATACGCCTGGGGTATCTATAGTATCTACAACAATTCGCGACAATAATGATATTTCGTTTGAGTTAACAAATCGTGCCAATTTAGTTGCAGTTGTAAGTGATTCAACGCGGGTGTTAGGTGATGGAGATTGCACACCTCCAGGTGGTTTAGGAGTAATGGAAGGTAAAGCTTTTCTGATGAAATATTTAGGTGGGCTTGATGCTATTGCTCTTTGCGTCAACAATAGAGACGCAAACAACAATCCCGACCCACAAAAGCTTATTGATTTCGTAAAGATGCTTGAACCAAGTGTTGGGGCAGTTAATTTAGAAGACATATCGCAACCCAACTGTTATAAAGTATTAGATGTATTAAGAGAAGAATGCGATATTCCTGTATGGCACGATGATGCCCAAGGTACAGCAAGTATAACACTTGCTGGAGTAATAAATGCCTTCAAATTAACAAACCGTAAAATGAATGAAGCGAAATTTGTATTATTTGGAGCCGGTGCTTCTAACACCACAATAGCAAACCTAATAATTGCCGATGGCGCCAACCCCGATAACATTATTATGTTCGATAGTAAAGGTGCTTTACATAAAGACCGTAAAGATTTGCAAGAATCACCTGAAAATTATAAGAAATGGGAACTTTGTTTAAAAACAAACCCCAAAAAAGTAACATCTATTGAAGAAGCTTTTAAAGGGGCTGATATACTAATTTCACTATCTACTCCAGGTCCTAATACAATAAAACCAGAATGGATAAAACTTATGAACAAAAATGCAATAGTATTTGCTTGTGCGAATCCAATACCAGAAATTTACCCATATGCTGCTAAAGAAGCAGGTGCATATATTGTTGCAACTGGCCGTGGTGACTTTCCAAATCAGGTAAATAATTCGCTTGGTTTTCCAGGCATTTTAAAGGGTGCAACTTTAGTACGTTCGCGCAAAATAACCGATAACATGGCAATAGCTGCTGCACACTCGTTAGCTAATTTTGCCGAAAAAAAAGGAATTCACCCCGATAAAATAGTACCTACCATGGACGAAGCAGAAGTGTTTCCTATCGAAGCAGCCGATGTTGCAATCCAGGCAATTAAAGATGGAGTTGCACGTATAAACCTAACATGGGAAGAAGCGTACGAAAAAGCAAAAAAAGATATTTTTGAAGCACGAAATATGTTTCATTTTCTTATAGATAATAATTATATACCAACTCCTCCTCAAGAATTAATAGACGATGCTTTAAACTATACATTAAAAGCAATGGAAAAACAGACCTAAAAAATTATTAGTTATGAAATCGGCTTTATTATTGTTATATTTAATTATTTGCATATTGAGTAATGCACAAGAAAACCTTCCTATTTACAAAACCGAAGAAGAAAAACTGAAAGAAAAAACTTACCGTCCACCACAAGTTAAAGTTATAACAAATCCGCCATCATCACCAGTAAGGAATGCAGCCGAATGGGAAGAAATGCAAGGAGTATTAATATCGTGGAAATCTGGATACGAAAATTTTTTAAGTCAAATAATAAAATATGCACGTCAGGAAGCAACAGTTTATGTGCATTGTTCCGATTCAAATACAGTAAGAAATTATTTGAATCAACAAAATATACCACTGCAGAACATAAAGTTTATAATATCACATCTAAATAGTGTATGGATAAGAGATTATGGCCCAAATTCAGTCTATACAAACGATGTAGATTCGTTGCTTTTTATTGATTGGGTGTATAATCGTCCTAGGCCACAAGACGATGCATCACCACAGTATATTGCTAATAAATTAAATGTACCTTTATATGGAGCAATACAACCACCAACAGACTTAGTAGCTACCGGTGGCAATTGGATGACCGACGGTTTTGGAACTGCTTTTTCTAGCAAATTAATATTAGACGAAAATGCCACAGTAACGCAGTATAACCAAACTCCAAAAACAGAACAACAAATAAATGATATTGTTAACGATTTTTTGGGTATTACAAGATACATAAAAATGGAAAATCTTCCCTACGATGGCATTCACCATATTGATATGCACATGAAACTTCTTGATGAAGAAACACTTTTAGTTGGAGAATACCCAACTGGAATTTCAGATGGCCCTCAAATTGAAGCAAATCTTAATTATGTTATAAATAACTTTAATTCAGTATTTGGTACACCATACAGGGTTATTCGTATACCAATGCCACCAAGTCAAAGTGGTTTGTGGCCAAGTCAGGGTGCTTATTATCGAACATATACCAATTCTTTAATATTAAATAAAACTATTCTGGTTCCCACTTATTATACAAAATACGATACAACAGCATTAAGAATTTACAGAGAGGCTATGCCCGGCTATAAAGTAGTTGGTATAAATGCCGAAAGTATTATATCGCAAAGTGGTGCTATACACTGTACTACTCACGAAATAGGAGCTTTTAACCCTTTACTTATTTCACATCAACGATTAAGAAACACTGATAATATATGGACAAACTACACTGTAAACGCTTTAATTAAACATAAATCGGGCATTCAAGAAGCAAGGATATATTATAGGACCGACACATTACAACCTTACAGCTGGTCGCCAATGACATTAATAGATGCTCAAAATAATATATGGAGTGGCGAAATTCCAGTACAGCCATCTGGTACTTGGGTGTATTATTATATATGGGCTAAAGCTAATAACGGTAAAACTCAAGTTAGACCTTTACCTGCTCCCGAAGCCTACTGGAAATTTTATGTATTTAACCCTCAAAAAATTAAAGAATTAAATAACAACAATTTTTTTCAAAATGTGCAATACAACAACAATGAAATTACATTACAAATACTTTCACAAAACCAACTCAAGGCTACTATAAAACTTTACGATATTAGCGGTAAACTTATAGATATTATCTATAAGGGAATAATTTTACAAGGTAATCAAGAAATAAAATATTCAATAAATTTACGTTCAGGCTTTTATTTTATTGTGGTTGAAACAAATTATGGCACTCAAATAAGCAAGTTTATTATTAAATGATAACTTTACTACTTATTGTTCTTATAGCAATAACAAGCATTGTAGCATTTAAAAACAATCAAGTATTAACAAAAGGGTGGTTTTCTCCTTACGATATTAATAAATTTGGTCAGTATCAAAGATTTATAACACACATTTTTTTACATGCCTCGTGGGAACACCTGATATTTAATCTTTTAACATTTTACTTTTTTGGTATGTTTGTTGAACGACATTTTAATTACTTATTTGGTAAATATGCTAATGTAATATACATTTTAGAATTTTTTATAATAGGAATTATAGCTACGTTGCCTTCTTATTTTAAAAATAAAAATAATCCATACTACCGTGCTGTTGGAGCTTCTGGTGCTATTTCTGGTATTTTATTTACATCAATACTTATTTATCCAACAAATAAAATCTATATTATGTTTATTCCTATTGGTATTCCAGGTTATATTTTTGGAATTTTATATCTTACATTTTCATATTACATGTCAAAACATGGAAAAGATTTCGTATCGCACGACGTTCATTTTTATGGCGCTATTGCTGGATTTATATTTCCTCTATTTCTTAAACCAACCTTATTTATTAATTTTTTAAATCAAATAATGTAATATGAAAGTTGTGTTTTTCGACAGAGACGGAGTAATTAATGATAACTCGACATATTACGTTTACAAAAAAGAACATTTAAAAATAAACGATGGAGTAATTGAAACATTAATTAAACTTAAAGAAAATAATTACGAATTTATTGTTATAAGTAATCAGAGTGGAATTTCAAAGGGAATATACACCGAAGACGATACAGAACTAATTAATCAAGAAATTAATAAAATATTAAGTTTATACAACATAAAAATTTTAGAATACTATTATTGTATACATCATCCTGAAATAACATTATGCTTATGCCGTAAGCCTTCTTCCCTACTCTTTGAAAAGGCAATAGCTCGATTTAATATTGACGTAAAAAAGTCGTGGATGGTTGGCGACCAACAAAGAGATGTTGATGCTGCAAAAAAAGTAGGATTAAATACTATTTTAATTGAATCTAATTCTAATCTTACTGCAATTCTCAAAAAAATTCTAAATGAATAAGGGGAAATTTATAATATACAATGGAGATATTATATCGGCAGAAAAAATATCAATTAAGCTAAACAATAGGTCGTTTTTATATGGCGACGGTTTATTTGAAACATTAAGAGCTTTTGCTATTTATACACCTTTATTAAAATATAATTTCGAACGCCTTATATACGGCTTAAAAATATTAGAATTTAAAATTCCATCTGATTTTACATTTAACTTTATTGAAGAAAAAATACAACGATTAATTAAAGCTAATAAATTTTTTGTTTCTTCAAAAATAAAAATTATAATATACCGAAAAGATAATGGTTTATACCTTCCTCAATGTAACGAATTTGACTTTATAATAGAAAATTACAAGTTAGAAGAAAAACAATTTACCTTGAATACCACGGGATTATTTGTTGATGTATACAATACATATAAAAAACCAATTTTACCATATTTACAGATAAAAAGTAATCAAGCACTCTTATACATATTAGGTGCAATATGGGCAAAAAATAGAAAAATTGACGATGCTTTAATTTTAAACACTAATAATCACATTATTGAAGCCACTTCTTCAAACATTTTTTATGTAAAAGATAATATTATTTACACACCACCACTTGATGATGGTTGTGTGGCAGGAACAATGAGAAGATTTATTGAAGAAATTCATCCTGAAATAAAGTTTAAAACTACTACACAAGATGATTTGTTAAATGCCGACGAAATATTCTTAACAAATGCAATAGCAGGAGTTAAATGGGTTGCTGGTCTCAAAGAAAAAAGATATTTTAACAGTACTTCAAGACAGCTTATAGAAGCAATAAATAAAGAAATTAGTAAAATTACAAGTTAATTATGATTTCATTTTTTATTGCTATAATACTTTTATGGGGTGCATATTTCACATACGGAAAATTAATTGAAAAAATTTTTGGAGCAAATTCTACAAACAGTGTTCCATCTATAACCAAATTCGATGGAGTTGATTATATACCATTACCAAAATTTAAAACATTTTTAATTCAGTTTTTAAACATTACTGGTCTTGGGCCAATATTTGGTGCAATTTTAGGAGCCATGTGGGGACCTATTTCGTATTTGTGGATAGTTTTTGGGTGCATTTTCATAGGAGCAATGCACGATTATATGTCGGGCATGATAAGTGTTCGCCATGATGGAGCATCGCTTCCGGAACTAACAGGTAAGTATCTTGGTAAGTTTATACTACAATTTTCAAGAATTTTTACATTAATTCTTATGATACTAGTTGGAGCAATTTTTGTAACAGGTCCTGCTGGCATTTTGGCAAATTTAGGAAAAAATGTTTCTGAAATATGTCGATTACAATCAAACAATATATTAACTCAATTAACATTTTGGGCAGCTCTTATATTTGTTTATTACTTTATTGCTACTGTTTTACCAATTAATAAAATTATAGGGCGTATATATCCTTTTTTTGGCGCAATATTATTATTAATGGCTATTTCACTTACATTTGCGATTTTGTTAGGTAATTACCGAATTCCAGAGTTTTGGGAATATATGGGCAATTTTCATTTAAAAGCAGATAAAATGCCAATATTACCTATGATGTTTATAACTATAGCGTGTGGAGCAATAAGCGGCTTTCATGCTACTCAGTCGCCTTTAATGGCACGTTGCATTAAAAATGAAAAGGAAGGCAGGTGGGTATTTTACGGTGCTATGGTTGCCGAAGGCACACTTGCGCTAATATGGGCTACAATTGCTATGAGTTTTTATGGTGGTGTTGAAAATCTTAATACCGTTTTATTTCAGAATAATGGAAATGCAGCCATAATAGTTAACGAAGTTTCAAAAAAATTGCTAGGTAATTTTGGAATGATACTTGCTATATTGGGTGTAGTATTTGCACCAATAACTTCTGGAGATACAGCTTTACGAAGTGCACGACTTTTAATTGCCGATGCTTTAAATATCAATCAAAAAAATATAAAAAACCGCTTGCTTGTTGCTATTTTTATATTTTCACTTTCTTTTGTTTTAACCATTATTAAATTTGATGTTTTATGGCGCTACATGGCATGGTCTAATCAAACTCTAGCCACATTTACTTTATGGATGATAACAGTATACCTAATACAAAATAATAAAAATTATTTTATCTCGCTCATACCTGCTCTTTTTATGACGTTTTCTTCATCTACTTACATTTTCTTTGCTCCCGAAGGTTTTCAATTAAATTATTATCATAGTTTAACTTGTGGAGCAATTATTACCATTACGATTCTTATTATATTAGTAACATACATCGTAAAAAAAGGCAAAAAAAATATTTAAAAATCTTTGAGTTCTTAGCAATAAACAAAACAAACTTTTTAATGAAAATATGAGATTGGGATTAGTATAAATATAAAAACTTTTATATTTTTAAGCGTCTAAAAAATAAACATATGAGTTACATTTCAAGTTATTTTGAAACAGTTGGAAAGCTAAGTAAAATTTTTAAAAAAAGTAAAGATTTTGAAGAAGCAACTATTTGTTTAAAAGATTTCTTAGTTAACTTAAAACAAGAAACCGACAACGACGAAGAAATTACCGAAAAACTTAGTGAATGGATTAATGGTGTTGAAAGTCTTGATAAATTAGATATGTCACCTAACAATATCATAGACATACTTTACTCTTTAAACGATACCTTCGAAAAATATGAAGAAGAAGAAGATGATGATGATGATGATGATGATTTTGATGAAAATGATTATGAAGATGAAGATGACGATGACGAATATGATGAAGATGAAGATGATGATGAAGAATACGATTATGATGATTACGATTATGAAGAAGAAGACGATGATGATGAAGACGACTATAGAAGATGATTTATTTCAATTTTTAATGCCTTGAATTATAACTTCGAATATTAGTTTTTTCAATTGCTTAATGTAAAGGTTTTTAGTATAAACAGTTTTTTAACTCTTATTTTTAAATCGTAAGAAATAGTTTTATTAGAAATAAAGGAATTTATTAATATGTTTTTTAAATCTTTATAATCTTTATTAATTTCTATTTTCAACTGAGCATTATACTTTTTTGAATTTGGAAAAATTTTAATTGGTTCAATTAGCGATACTGTTCCTACTTCTGTGCTATCGTTTTTTAGTAATATTTCTAATTTAATTAGCTTAAGCGAAAAAGCGTTTTTATTATTTATAGTAATTTCAACATCTGTTAGAATAGTGCCATCGGTTGTAGTTTTTACATTTTTAAGGCTAATATTTTTTAATTCAACATCATTAATTTTACACGAAAAAGTAAAAATAAGTATTAAAATTATCCAATATATATTCAACGATAAATTAGTCACTAAGCATAATATTTGTAGAATGTTTTGAATATTTAATTATAGACGAGTAGTCAATTTTCTCTAAAGTTTCTTTAATAGCATACGTTGTATTTACATTTGTTTTTACACAATTATTTCTACAGTTTGCACAATAACGAGTTACCAAATAGCTTCCAATGGCTACCGTATATTTATTATTGTCGAGAAGTAAATTATTATTTTCATCGTAAATATCAATTTTTGTAATTTTTTTGTGTTTGTCTAAAAAAATTGAAGAATAAAAGCCAGCAGAATATATATCGAGGCATTGTTCTTTATTGTAACCATAGGAAATAATATCTTTTATCTCATTTACACTCAAAGTACAAATAAATAATTGATTAGAAAAAGGGTCGAGTTCATATAAATTTTTAAGTGTGAACTTACCAGTATCTATTTTAGAAATTCTTACACCACCATTATTTTGAATAGCAAAATCGGTTTTTAAAATATTCTTATAACAATTAGCCATAAACGTACCTATTGCATTTTTATCTAATAATTGTATGGGAAAATTTATTAAAACCTGCGAAAATTCTGGATTCTTATTATAAGAATCCACTATTCCAATTATAGTTGAATCGGGTTTAATATTTTCACTAATTGGTATTAAAGTATCGGAAATAGAAACAATTTTTTTGTTTTTCATTTTTAAAGTTAGAATGCCTAGGTAATTCAAGTAATTACCTGCTTGTGCTATTAAAACACCATTTATTTTTTTTGTGCCATTAATTATTTTATGTGAATGCCCACCAATAATTGCCGTTAAAAAAGGGAATTTTACAGCTAAAAGCGAATCTATCTCATAACCACTATGCGAAATGATAATACGAATAGGATATTTTTTTAATAACGATTTATATCTTTTTATTGTTTTTTCTTGAGTTTCGAATTTAAAACCTTTAACATTTTCGATGTGGGTATCAGGATAACCATTATCACTAACATTGGTAAGACCCAAAAATATAATAGGAATATTATAAACTTCTACTACTTTAAATGGTTCTAATTTAGAAAATTCTGGTGGAAATTCAACAATATTTGTTGCTAAAACTGTGTGTTTTAATTCTTTAATTCTCTTTTGAAGTATTGTAGGCCCAAAATCGAACTCATGATTACCTAAAACAGAAATATCAAAACCAATTTCATTCATAAGATGAATAATTGGATAACCCTTTTCATAATGTTTATCTACAACAGGGTTACCACTAAAAATATCGCCTGCCGATACAAGCAACACATTTTTATATTCTGAACGAATACTTTTAACCAATGTAGCAAGATAAGGCATCTTGTCTATTTTCCCGTGCATATCGTTTACATGCAATATTTTTATTTCAAAATATTTTTGCGAAAAACATGTAACACTACAACAAACTAAAACGTAATAAAAAAATTTCATATAGCTAAATATTTATAACAAATACCTATTGTTAGAGCAATTAATGATTTAATTATCTTAACAACAAAAAAAACCTTCTTTTTTTCGGCCAAAAGTGGAATTCCTGCATGTCCATCTTGTACTAAAGAATTAGTTAGAAGCACAACAAATGGAATCAAGCCGGCATTATACAAGTTAAAAAAAATCAAGTTTGGCCCAGAAACAGGAAAAAAACCAACCAGAATGCTTGTAAATAATAAATAAAAGTAATTTTTCTCTAACATTTTTTTTATAGTGGCTTCTGGTATAAAATGTTGTATTACAGTAATCAAAGCAATTACAATTAAAGTCCAAATAAAAAGTTTAAAAAAATGTTTTTTTATGATATGTTCCCATAAATGTTCTGTAAGAAAATGCTCTGGCACTACTATTAATATATACAGAGTTAATAACGAAAGTATTAAATAAAAAATAAGTTCAAACGAAAGAGTACGATGTCCATCAATGCTATGATCATGAAACAAAGAAATAAAAACTATTAACAAAATTACACATAATAATAGAACTCTATTGAAAGAAAAATTTTTAATTTCAGATATTTTTATGTTTTTAGGTTTTAAGCAACATTCAGCGTTTGAATGTGTTATATAATGATTTGAAGTAGGGAGTTCTGTTTTTTTTATTTTCATTAAAGTAAAATGAAAAATATATGAGAATAACAACGATAAAATTAGCAAAAATACACTCAATTTAAGAGCAGTTAAAGGCGATGTTGACAATATAAAGTAAGCTTCATCGCCAAAAGTTGCAATAAAAGCTGCCAGCAAAGCCGGAAAATAAAAAACATTATGAGTATAAAAATTCACTACTGCAAAAGCCCCTGCACAGCCTGGCGAAATACCAAGAAGAGCTGCGAGAATTATTTGTAACGATTTTCTTTTTTTTAGCCAAACATTTAAGTTTCCAAAAGAAGTTAAGAATACGTATTCAATAACAATTAGTAACATTAAAACAATGCTACTTATAAAAATTGTTTTTTGAGTAATTTCAATAATCATAATCATTTCAAAAATACTCTACTTCGAATATTTCATTGCGATTAAAATTAACCCATTGCTCAATTGAAAATTTAGCTAACTCTTCCCAATATTTATTACTGTACCCAAAATTGTTATATAAGATATTTATTTCTTTTTTTATTATCTCATAGATATCTTCTTTTAATTTTATTTTAACTTTTTTGTTGTTATATGTGAAAATTGCCGAAGGTATACTTTTCATAGTATCGATTTGAAAATTATTATAAGACGGCAAAGCTCCTGTAGCAATCATTAAGCCATCGTTGATGCATGAAAGTGGCTGATTTTTTCCACACATTGAAATAACACTCAATTGAAATCTCTTACAACCTAATAGTTCCAAAGCATATATGCCCATTTTAACACCAATTATTGAATATATTCCTAAATGCCCATGTAATTCGGTAGTTAAAATTCCATAAATTAATTCATCTTCGCCATGTTTTTGCATTATTTTTACAAGTTGACTACGATATTCTGGTTTATAAAGAACCGTATCTTTATATAATGAACTAAATAATACAGGTACAAAATATGTATTATGCAAATTTTTCAGATAAGTCATTCTAACATCTTCATAATTTATTGACTTAACAATATAAACATTATTATAATTTTTATGCTTTTCAAAAGTAAAAGCATGTTGGTTAATTATATAAAGTGCAGCAAGTTCGTCGGCAAAAATAAAATGTTGTTTAGGCAATAGATTGTTTATATGCCATTCTAAGGCTTTAGAGTATTCGCTGCAAATGTTTTTGATATATTTATAAAAAGTTTCATCGTAAATTTCATAATTATTAATGTTGTATATGATGTATAAAGGTATAGATGTGTTTTTTATTACATAATCGGCCGATAATTTTTCGAAATTATAATTGGTGCCACTTATTATATCAGTAGAATTATACCAAACTATTTTTTTTATTTTATTTACAGCCGAAGGGTTTATTTGAAAAGTTTCGTACAAGTTGTTTAGGGAACCTAAACATAAGTAAGTAACAGAATTATTTTCAGATTCATCGAAAATTTTATTTAAAACTTGCACAGCATTTGGGAAAACAGAGTCGGTAACAGTAACATTTTTATAATTCCATGATATACTTTCTGCAAAATTTCGCCATAATGGCTTGTTTCTTAGAGTTTTTCGTCCGACACCTATAAAAACATTTTTTATGTTGAAAGACAATAGTAATTGTTTTACCCGTATAGCAGTTTTAAATGGAAACAAAGTACCATCGCTACATACTATGGCTTTTATTTGATATTGGTCGGCTTTTAATGCTATGATAAGTGCTCTGTAATCATCTAAACCACCATCGGTGTCTATAATTAGTTTAGCTTTACTTTGGGGGTAAAGAGTTTTAAAAAAAAATAATATTAAAATTAAATATCTCATTAAGAAAAAATTTCAATAATCTCTCCTATATAAGCTCGATGAAAATTATTATCACTATAATAGTGAGTTATTATGCTTTTATTCAAAAAGTTTTCTTTTTTTATATCAAAAGAATAAATCTTTTTACAAATTATTTTTAAAAACGATTCTTTGTAATAAACTGCTTTGTTATTGTAGTCAATTGGTGTAAGTTTGTTATAGTTCATTTTATCAACACTTCGCCCAGAATATGTACCAAAAAAATCGATAATATCGGAATATTTCTCTTCAAAAAAATTAACAGAAAAATATTCATACTTTTCTATAAACTCATAAGTATAGCGTGTAGGTCTTACATAAACAAGTAAAGTATGTCTATGCCATAACCTACCAATATTAATCCATCCAATCGTCATAGAATTAAAATGCCCAATATTTCCCGCTGTTAATAAAATATTTTGTTTGTCTAATTCGTTAAGTAATTCATTTATCATAGGATAAATTTATGATAATACATTTATTTGCAAAGTTATTTTATTTTAATGAAAAAAGAAATTATAAAAATTCTTGAAGAATTAGTTAAAAAAAATGAAAGTTTCGATTTTATAAAAACCGATCCTATACAAATACCAAAAATTTTTAAAGAAAAAAAAGATATTGAAATAACAGCTTTTATTACAGCCATAATAAGTTGGGGCAATAGAAAACAAATTATAAATAATGGGTACAAATTAATTAAAATAATGAATTCAAAGCCGTACGATTTTATAATGAGACATCGAGGAAAAGAATTTTATAATTTTAAACATCGCACTTTTAACGAAAAAGATTTAAACAATGTAATATTTTTTTTGAAAACAATATACTCACAATATCAATCGATGGAAGATTTTATGTTTGAACAATATTTAAAATGCTCTTATAACATTAGAGATATGCTTATTAATTTTCGTAAGAGATTTAAAGAAATAATAGAAGACAGTCACACGTTAAAACATATTAGTAACATTGAAAAAAATTCGCCAGGCAAACGATTAAATATGTTTTTGCGTTGGATGATAAGAGACGGTAAAGTTGATTTTGGGATATGGAACAAGTTTAATAAATCTGAGCTGTATATACCACTCGATATTCATGTAGGTAGGAATGCAAGGGCACTTAAATTACTTCAAAGAAAAAGTAACGATTGGAAATCTGTTGAAGAATTAACCTATGTGTTAAAGCAATTCGATTCGAACGACCCTGTAAAATACGACTTTGCTTTATTTAATATTCTTAATAAGTAGGATAGAATAAGAAAAATCTACCATGCTTGGTTTTTTGATTACCATCGGGCAAGTTATATTGTAACATGTAATAATATACTCCTTCTTTACAACGCCTACCTTTTATTTTACCATCCCAACCTTGTGAAGGGTCGGTAGTTTTAAAAATTGGTTCGCCCCACCTATCAAAAACAATAAACATATAATTCTCTGGCGAAACAAAAGTACAGGTGGGTTTAAAAACATCATTTATATTATCATCGTTTGGAGTAAAAGAATTAGGAACGTAAATGTAAGGATTCATAATAACACAAGCATTATTCGATACAGATTCACCCCTAACATTAAAAATATTACCAGATTTCTCTTTTAATACGATATAATAACACACCTTATTTGAATAATATACATTTTGAGTTACCACTTCTTCGATGTTATGTACAAAAAAAGTATCGGTATAAACATTTGAATATATTAACATTGAAGGTAAATAAAAAAAATTACAATAGATAAATATTGAATCAATTGTATTTGCCCACTGATAATAATTATTCCATTGCAATGTATTTATAAATTCATCGTTATTTAAAACATTTAAAACTACATTCGAAGCAACATTAGATTCGTTTTTGTAATTACCGCATTTATCAACACAAACCAGCTTATAAAAATATCTTTGAGTTGGTATAACATTATTATCGACAACTGTAAAAGTATGCTTACCACATAAATTTAAAGATGCTATTTCTTGAAAATTTACATTATCGGTTGAACGTAATAACTTATAATTACAAGTTTGAGCTGTTTCGTCAAGAATAAAAGATAATTTTATTTTTCCTGAATGTACTGTAGCTTCTTTTATATATATGTATTGTGGCAAAGTGGGGAATTGAGTAAAAAAGCATGTAATATTCGATGTTGAAGTTCTACTATTGTTACTTACGGCCATTACATAATAACAATAAGAAGTTGCATTATTTATGTCTGTATGAAAATAATATGTTGCGTTTGTCACCACACTCAACAAAAACCAATTACCATAATTTACCGAACAAAAAACTTTATATTCTTTAACGCCTTCGGGCCAATTTACATAAGGGTTCCACGACAATTTTATGGAGTAATTACAATTAGTACTATCAAAATAAGGAAAACAATAAATAGTATTGTGATACTGATTAATAGGAGTCATAGGACTCGAATTATTAGCCGTATCGATAGCAGCAATTCTGTATAATTCAGGATGAAAATTTGATTGAGCGGTATTATCTAAATAATATGTAGCAGGTGCATTAATCCTAGCTATCTCTTGCCACACAGCATTTACAGAACGATAAATAATGTATTGTTTAACGTCGTTTTCTGGACATTCCAACCAGCTTACATGTACACTCCCCGTATTCGGATTTGCTACACTTACACTATCTATTACAGGTGTTGTTGGGGGGGTAGTATCTATTTGCGAAAAACATTGTAAAGTAAAGTATATAAAAATTATATTTATTAAGTTTTTACTCATTACCAACTACAACTTCTAAAAAGTCATTCGTAAGGTATTTATTTGCAATATCTATAATTTCCTCTGGTTTTATTTTTTTGAATGTTTCAATAAATTCTTTGTAAAAATTTTCTTGCAATCCTAGTTCCTTTAACGACTTAAAAGTATCAATAGTGCTATATGGATTATCATAATATGTTAAATACTCATTAACAACATCGTAAAAGCATGTATTTAATTCTTTTCGTGTAACAGGAATTTTAGTAAGTTTTTCTATTTCTTCGTAAATAATATCTATTGCCTTTTGTTTTTCCTCTGAATTAACTTCAGCAGTGATTGTTAAAAACGATAGTTCAGGAAAAGAAGTTAAATGTGCATATACCCCATAAGTTAAACCTTCTTTTTCGCGTAGACGCTGCATGAGACGCGAATTAAAAGTACCACCTAAAAGATGTATTACTACTGCTAATTTATGAAAATCGGGATGCAAATTGTTGGGTACAATTTTTCCAATCCTAAGCGATGTTTGTTTAGCACTGTCTATCTTTATAAAAAACTTTCTCTTCTTATTTTTTACTTTAAAACTATTTAAAGGCTCAAAGTTAAAATTGCTGCTTTTTATCTGATTAAAATTTTCTAAAATTCTAAAAATTTTATCATCAATATTTCCAGCTAAATACATTCTTAAAAAGTCTTTTGTATAAAGACGTTTATAACAATTAAAAAGTTGGCCTTTATCTATTCGAGCAAAATCTTTTAATTCTATTACGTTTCCATAAGGAGTTCCTTTTAATAACTCTTTTGTGAATTTTTTAGACGCTATATATTTAGTGTCTTGTAATCTCTCTATTTGTTTAGCTTTTAATTGTTTAACTCTGACTTCAAATTCATCATCGGGGAATGTTGAATTGTTAATAATTTCTATAAAAAGATTACTAAAATCAGAAAAATTTCTTTTTAAAACAGAAAAAGAAAATATTGCATTATAAGGAGTTATACTAACATTAAGGGTAGCACCATAGTAGTCTAAGAGTTCCGAAATTTTATATGCATTATAATTTTTTGTACCTCCTTTAGCGACCATTAATCCTATTAAAACCGAATGCAAGTTTTTCTTAACTTGCTTTAAGCCGGCATCAAATATAAAATAGCCACTTATTAAATCGAGTTTAGTATCAACAATATAGTATAAAGGAATTTTTTCTATAGAGATATAACTTACCTGTGGAATATGAATATCCTTAATTTTTTTTATTTTTGGTAAACTATTCATTTTTTTACTTCTTACTCTGGTAAATAATTTAAAACAAATATATTATTATTTTCAAAGTACCTGCTGAAACAATTTAAAATATCGTTGATACTGATACTTTTAATATATTCTATTTCTTTATTAATAAGGTTAGCATCGGAAAGGTATTCATAATAAGCCAAGAGTTCTGTAACATTATTAATATTAATTAATTCGGTTTGGTAATATAATTCTATCTTATTTTTCACTTTCTGTAATTCAAAATCGCTAATATTTTTAATTAAGCTAATATTTTCCATTAAACAATTTAACACATTGTCGGGTGAATAATCTCTATAATATTTACCACCTATTACAATAAATCCTTGTTCAGTATGTTCTTTTAAGCTAACACCTATTTCTGAAAATATTTTTTTCTTTCTAACCAAATTCTGGTAAAGAATTGAAGAATCGGCTTCGCTTAACAAAAAAGAAATAATACTCAAACAATAATAATCAAAAGAATTTCTTTCAGTTGTTTTGCAAGCTAGGTAAATAGCAGGCTGCGGAACTTTTCTTCTAACATTTATAATACATTTAGGTGTTTGTGGGTCTCTAATTTGAGTTATATTATTTTTTTCTTCCTTATTCCTTTGAGTGACTTTACCAAAATATTTTTCTACTAACTTTTTAGTAGTGTCAAAATCTATGTTTCCACTAATTGAAATTATACAGTTATCGGGGCTATACCATTTATTGTAAAATTCGACAATTTCTTTTTTAGTAATATTTTTAATATCTTCTATGCTATCTCCAATAGTTGGCCATCTATACGGATGGATACTATATAAATTCCTTCTGATTAAATGCTCAACATCGCCATAAGGTCTGTTTAAATAGTATTGTTTAAATTCCTCTATCACAACATTTTTTTGTACGTTAATTGAATTGTTTTTTAAAAGTAAATTTTGCATTCTATCTGCCTCAACAAATAGAGCGACCTCTGCATTTTGATATGGCAACGAAATATAATAGTATGTTATATCGTTACTTGTAAAAGCATTGTTTTCGCCACCAGCTTGCGATATTATTTTATCAAAGTGTTTTACATTTTTTGAGCCTGTAAACATTAAATGTTCAAGCAAATGTGCAAGGCCAGTATAACCAACTAATTCATTTTTTGATCCAACTTTATACAATACACCAACAACAACAAATCGAGTTTGATCATTAAAGTTATGAATAATAGTTAATCCATTTTCTAACCTAAACCTGTTGAACGCTATTTTAGTCATCTACACGCGTTATATGCTACTATACTACCAGCTAAACCTAAAACAAAACCAATTAAACTTCCTTTTATTGAAGCTTTAATATTTTTATCGGTAGCCATTTCCTTATACCCTAAAATAAAATAATCATTCTGATAATTTACTTCGGGCACTATCTTTTTAATTTTTTTTTCGTTTATAGGTAAAATACCCGTTATAAATATCACTGTAGATGGTAAAATTGGAGAATAAAAGGGTGTGCCTAAGAAATACATCGAGAAAAATATTGAAGATGAGCCAACAAGTAACCCTGTTGTAAAAGGTACAGTAGTTTTATGCATTTTCTCAGAAAACATTTCCCCCTTAATAAAATCGTACATTTGATCTTTATTGAAAGGTATTTTACCTATAACTCTAGGCTCAAAAAAAACTTTAGAAGAGCCATTTTTATTTGTAATTGAATATATGGCATCAATAGGAACTACTTTTTCTTTACCTCTTTTATTTTTGAACTTTACAATACCTTCTTCTTCATCAACTACTACTTCATTAGTATATATTTTTTGTCCGGTTAAAAACAAAATTGTATCGGATTGACAAAACATTTTAAGTGAACTAATAATGTATACAATACTCAAAACCTTAAAGATTAAAATTTTTAGTTTGATTATTTGTTTCATTTTTTAAAAGATAAATTGTTACTTTTACGCAAAAATACGAAAGAATATTTTAAAAAAATAATTCGACATGAAAACAAATAAATTTGTTTTTAGGCATATTGGTCCTTCTGAAGAAGAAATTAAAGAAATGTGCGAAAATATAGGTGTAACTGATCTTGACGATTTAATTAATAAAACAATACCATCTAATATTTTACGTAAAACCAAAATGAAATTACCTGCCCCCATGACAGAAAGTGAATATTTAAATTATATACGAGAAATTGCATTAAAAAACAAGCTATACAGGTCGTTTATTGGTTGTGGATATTACAGAACACACATGCCGGCAGTTATACAACGTAATATTTTAGAAAATCCAGGGTGGTATACGTCGTATACACCTTATCAAGCAGAAATATCACAAGGACGTCTTGAAGCTTTGTTAATTTTCCAAACAGTAATTACAGAATTAACAAAAATGCAAATTGCCAATGCATCGCTATTAGACGAAGCTACTGCTGCTGCAGAAGCAATGCTAATGATGTACAACGCCCGTAAACAAGATCTTGTTAAAAACAATTCGAAAAAACTATTTGTAGATAGTAACATTTTTCCACAAACTTTAGCGGTTATAAAAACACGTGCTTTCCCTCACGACATAGAAGTAGTAGTGGGCGATTTCAACACCATAGAAATAGATAATAATTTCTTTGGTGTTATTCTTCAATATCCTGGAGCTAATGGAATAGTAAGCGATTATTCAGAGTTTGTGAGTAAAGTAAAGAAACATGGAATAATGGTTGCTGTTGCAGCCGATATTTTATCATTAGCCCTTTTAGTACCTCCTGGCCAATGGGGTGCAGATATAGTTTTTGGCTCAACTCAAAGATTAGGGTTACCAATGTTTTATGGTGGACCACATGCTGGTTATTTCGCAACCAAAGATGAATATAAACGCCTTATGCCAGGCAGAATTATTGGTGTTTCTAAAGACACTAAAGGACGAAACGCATTAAGAATGGCCTTACAAACCCGTGAACAACATATTAAACGCGAAAGAGCAACATCAAATATATGCACTGCCCAGGCTTTACTCGCTATTATGTCGGGCATGTATGTTGTTTATCACGGAAAAGAAGGCCTACAAGAAATAGCTTCGTACATACACAAGTTAACTGGTACTATTTATGAAAACCTATCAGCAATGGGATATCACCTTAATAATTCATTTTTCGACACCTTAACAATAGAACTGCCCAATGAAATAAATATCGAAACAATTAAAAAGCTAGCACTTGATTATAACATTAATTTTTATTATCCCAATTCAAAAAATGTTCGCTTATCGATAGACGAACTTACAAACATGCAAGATGTTAGGGACATAATAACCATTTTTTCAAAAGCTAAAGGTTACGAAATAAATAAGATCAACGAATGTACTAAAATATATATTGAAGATAAATTATTAAGAAAAGATGATTTTTTAACTCAAAAAGTGTTTAATTCTTACCGTTCCGAAACAGAATTAATGCGATACATAAAGAAACTCGAAAAAAAAGATATTGCTTTAAATAATAGCATGATACCTCTTGGATCTTGTACAATGAAACTAAATGCGGCAGCAGAATTATTACCATTAAGTTGGCCAGAATTTAGCAACATTCATCCTTTTGTTCCCGATAATCAAGCACAAGGTTACCTTACCATTATTGAAGAACTCGGTAATTACTTAAAAGAAATTACAGGACTCGATGCCATAAGCTTCCAACCAAATTCAGGTGCAGCAGGAGAGTATGCTGGGCTAATGATAATAAAAAAATATTTTGAAAAAAAAGGCGATAAAAAACGAAATACTATACTCATTCCATCGTCGGCTCATGGCACCAACCCAGCAAGTGCTGCAATGGCAGGTTTTAAGATAATTGTTATCAAATGCGACGACAAAGGGAATATTGACATTAATGATCTCGCCGAAAAGTGCGAACTTAATAAAGATACCATTGCTGGACTTATGATTACGTACCCATCTACACATGGGGTTTTCGAAGAAAAGATTAAAGAAATAACGAGCTTGATTCATAACTATGGTGGTTTAGTTTACATGGATGGTGCAAATATGAATGCCCAAGTAGGCTTTACAAGTCCCGCTGAAATTGATGCCGACATTTGTCATCTTAATTTACATAAAACATTTGCCATACCACATGGGGGCGGCGGGCCTGGTGCAGGTCCCATACTTGTAAAAAAAGAACTTGAAGAATTTTTACCTAACCACCCTTTTGCAAAATATAAGCATATAAATGGTGTTGAAGCAGTTGCTGCAGCCCCATTTGGCAGTCCTCTAATATTGTTAATTTCGCATGCTTACATAAGAATGATGGGAACAGAAGGTCTTGAACTTGCTACAAAAGTAGCTATTCTTAATGCAAACTACATTAGCAAAAAATTAAGTAATTATTTTCCTACTTTGTATACAGGCAAAAATGGATTTGTGGCGCATGAACATATAGTAGATTGTCGTCAATTTAGGCAAAAATACAACATAACAGAAATTGACATTGCTAAAAGGTTAATAGATTTTGGTTTTCATGCCCCAACAGTATCTTTTCCAGTGCATGGAACCTTAATGATAGAACCAACAGAAAGCGAATCAAAACAAGAGCTAGACAGATTTATAGAAGCTATGATAAAAATACACGAAGAAATAATTCAAATAGAACACAATAAAGAATATGCCGAAAACAATCTTTTGAAAAATGCTCCTCATTGTATATATGATTTAATAGACGATGACTGGAATAAGCCATATTCAAAACAAGAAGCATTATACCCTTTGCCATGGGTTAAAGAAAATAAATTTTACCCGCCAGTTTCGCGAATCGATGACGCTTATGGTGATAGATTTCTTTTTTGCACCTGCAATATCCTTGAAAGCTCAGATAATATTTAATTGAATAAATAAGTTTTAACCTTCACGTATATTCATTAACTCGAAAAAGTGTATTAAAATTAATGTGAAACTTTTTTAAGTATTACCAGTCATTTTAAAAATTCTAATAATTTAACTATTCGTTTTCTTAAACGTAATTTTATTTTCTGTACCTTTTACTAAACGTTCAATATTCGATTTATGAGTACAAATAATTATTAATGCAAGAAAGATTGCAAATCCTCTAATGTATATGCTATCGTAAAATACAAAAGTAAAAATAACAAAAGAAATTGCACTTAACATTGAGGCTAAAGAGACATATTTAAATAACATAAATACAATAACAAACACCAATAGGCATAATAAAGCTGGTAAAGTAAAAACAGCAAGTATAACACCGAACGATGTAGCAACACCTTTACCACCTTTAAATTTTGCATAAATTGGGAATAAATGACCCACTATAGCAAAAAGACCTATAATTAAACTAAAGAAAATCACGTTACTATCGGAAGTTCTATTAATTTGAAGATAAAGAAAAGGCAATATAAATCCTTTAAAAGTATCGATTACAAAAACAGGCAGTGCAGCTTTAGCTCCAAGTACTCTAAAAACATTTGTTGCTCCTGCATTCTTACTTCCATGTTGTCGTATGTCTATATTATAAAACTTTTTACTCCACCAAATAGCTGTTGGTATAGAACCAATTAAATACGATAAAATACAGAATACATAAAACATAACTACCTATCCAAGTGTAGCTACCATTATTGCCTTTATAGTGTGAACTCTATTTTCGGCCTGATCAAATACAATTGAATGTTTAGACTCAAAAACTTCATCAGTAACTTCCATTTCAGGAATACCAAATTTCTGATAAATTTGTTCGCCAATAGTTGTTTCTCTATTATGAAACGAAGGTAAGCAATGCAAAAATTTTACATTTGGGTTTTCAGTTTTTTTAATTACATCCATATTCACCTGATAAGGTTTAAGTAATTTTATTCTTTCTTCCCATAACGACTCGGGTTCACCCATACTTAACCACACATCGGTATAAAGGAAATCAACACCCTTAACAGCATCGTCTAATTTGTCTGTTATTGTTATTTTAGCACCAGTTTCCTTTGCTATTTCAAGAGCCTTATTTACTAATTCTTTCGAAGGGTGACATGCCGAAGGGCCGCAAGCTCTATAATCCATGCCTAATTTAGCCGCACCTATTAACAAAGAATTTGCAACATTGTTTCTAGTATCGCCTAAAAAAGCAAACGAAATTTTTGAGAGAGGTTTATCTGAATGTTCCATCATTGTCATAAAATCCGCAAGTGCTTGTGTAGGGTGAAATTCGTTAGTTAGTCCATTCCAAACTGGTACCCCAGAATATTTAGCAAGTATTTCAACTATTTCTTGTTCAAAACCACGGTATTCAATAGCATCGTACATTCTACCAAGTACTCTTGCTGTATCTTTCATCGATTCTTTTTTTCCCATTTGTGAACCTGTTGGACCAATATATGTAACATGTGCTCCTTGATCGTATGCAGCAACTTCAAATGCACAACGTGTACGAGTAGAATCTTTCTCAAATAGCAATGCTATATTTTTCCCTTTTAGTCTTTGTTGTTCTGTACCACTATATTTTGCTCTTTTTAAATCGATCGATAAATTTAATAAAAATTTAATTTCCTCTGGAGTAAAATCCAATAAATTTAAAAAACTTCTATTTTTTAAATTAACTCCCATAATACCTCCTTTTATTTACATAATTATTTTTTTACAAATACAGTTCCGGCCTCAGGATTATTTACTTGAGTTGTTTCGGTTATAATAGCTTTTTCGCCACCATTTAAAATAAAGTTAATACATGCTTGCACTTTAGGGCCCATGCTACCAGAAGCAAAATGTCCTTCTTCAAGGTACTTTTGAGCTTCTTCTATAGTTAGAACATCCAAAGCTTTCTGATTAGGCTTATTAAAATTTAAATATACTTTAGGTACATCTGTTAAAATAATAAGTTGATCGGCATGAATTTGAGTAGCAAGTAACGCCGATGCAAGGTCTTTATCAATTACTGCATCGATACCTTCTAGTTTTCCATCTTCTCTAAAATATACTGGAATACCACCCCCTCCAACTGCAATAACAATGTTACCCTCTCTTGCAAGTTTTTCTATTGATTTTCTATTCCCTATTTTTAAAGGTTTAGGAGAAGCAACTACTTTACGCCAACCTCTTCCTTTTGGATCTTCTTTAAATATCGAACCCGTTTCTTGCATTATTTTTTCTGCCTCTTCTTTTGTATAATACGGACCTATTGGTTTAGTAGGATTTTGAAAGGCCGGATCGTTTTTATCAACTAAAACTTCTGTAATTAAGGTTAATACATCTTTTTCTATTCCATTAGTTTCTAATACATTCCTAAGTTGCTGCTCAATAATATAACCTATAAAACCTTGACTATAAGCACCACACACATCGAGAGGCATTTCT
Source organism: Bacteroidales bacterium (assembly GCA_026416095.1). Taxonomy (GTDB): domain Bacteria; phylum Bacteroidota; class Bacteroidia; order Bacteroidales; family GWA2-32-17; genus Ch61. The sequence continues at coordinate 107,580 of JAOAFV010000004.1, forward strand.
GGAATACCATATAACTTTGCACCAGCCTGATTTTGTAAAAGAATATTCCCCACTTGCGGACCATTACCATGAGTTATCACTATATTATGCCCAGCTTTTATTAATGGTAAAAGATTTAAACAAGTTTCGTAAGCATTTCGTTCTTGTTCTGTTATAGTACCCTTTTCGCCAGCTCTTAACAAAGCATTTCCTCCAAGCGCAATAACAATAAGCTTCGACATTTTTTTTCGCAAATGTAGCAATTATAGGTCTTAAAACAAAAATGTTTAATCATTCTTATTATCATCATTATTAATAAAAAATTTCAAAAACCAATAAAAAAATTGTTTCTATAAAAAATTCTTTAATTTATCAAGTTATTTTTTCTTATATTTGCCAGAAATTATAATTACTTTGTGAATTATACGTAAACAAAATAAAGCATCATGAAAGCTTTTGAAACAAAAAAGTATATTGAAAGAAGAAAACAATTATGTTCGCTTGTAAAAGAAGGTTACATTATTTTATTAGGTAACTCTGAAACACCAATGAATTATAAAGCTAATACTTATAAATTTAGGCAAGATAGTACATTTTTATACTTTACAGGTTTAAATATTCCAAATTTACATTTAATTATTGACGCAAATACAGGTAAATCAACTTTATATGGTAATAATTTAACAGAAGAAGAGATAGTATGGATGGGGTATCAGCCAACAATTGCTGATTTAGCAAGCATGGCCGGCATAGAAAATGCTCAACCTTTAAATGAGTTTTATAAGTTCATTACATTTATTCAAGAAAAAAAATTCAATTATCACATTTTACCTCCATATCGCGACGATCATAAAATATTATTACACGAATTATTTAATGTACCTATTGCCAATATTAATTCGTTAGTATCGGAGCCACTAATAAAAGGTATTGTTACGTTGCGATCGGTAAAAGACGACGATGAAATACAACATTTAGACGAAATAATGAACTATGCCTACAAAATGCACATTACTGCTATGCAAATGGCGCACGAAGGCGTAAAAGAACAACATATTGCAGGTGTTATAGAGGGAATAGCCCTTTCTTATGGAAATGGTGTATCTTTTCCAATAATTTTATCTAAGCATAGCGAAATATTGCATAATCACGATCATAGCAATGTTCTTAAAAAAGGCGACCTTATGATTTGCGATGCAGGTTTTGAATCTGAATTAGGCTATTCTACCGACCACACTCGTACTTATGCAGTCGATGGAGAATTTTCAGATGTTCAAAAGGAAATTTATACAATAGTACTAAATGCTCAAAAAAAGGCAATATCATTAATTAAGCCAAATATTTTATTCAGAGATATTCATTTAGAAGCATGTAAAATCATCACCGAAGGGTTAAAATCTATCGGACTATTAAAAGGAGACACCGACGAAATAGTAAAAGCTGGAGCCCATACTCTTTTTTTCCCACACGGTTTAGGTCATATGTTGGGACTTGATGTGCACGACATGGAAAACCTTGGAGAAAAATATGTAGGATACGACGAAACAGTAGAAAGAAGTTCAGAATTCGGTCTTGCATTTCTTAGATTTGCTAAAGCCTTAAAACCAGGATATGTACTAACAGTAGAACCAGGTATTTATTTCATTCCCCCACTTATTAGAAAATGGCAAGCAGATAAAAAGTTTTGCGAATATATAAACTATTCAGAAGTAGAAAAATTTATTAATTTTGGTGGAATAAGATTAGAAGAAGATATACTTGTAACCGAAAATGGCTGTAGGCTTCTTGGAAAAAAACAAATACCAATTGAAATTCAAGACGTTATAAATACTATAAAACAATAAACATATGTTAAATAATAAAATTAAAGGCGAAGGATTTCCGATTGTTTTTTTACATGGTTATTTAGAAAACTTGGAACTGTGGGAAGAATTTACCGAAAAATTAGAAAATTTTAAATCGGTATTAATCGATCTACCAGGTTGTGGTAAAAGCGATTTACCAGAACTGAAAAAAAAATTTATTGGTGGTTACGAAGTTATTGAACCACTTAAACCTTCAATAGAACAAATTGCTGATGAAGTAATACAAGTTGTTAAACATTATAACGTTGAATTAGTACACTTAGTTGGCCATTCAATGGGCGGATACGTTGCTCTTGCTATTCTTGAAAAATACCCCGACATGGTTAAAACCTTATGCCTGCTAAATTCTCATCCTTTTGCCGATACACCAGAAAGAAAACAAAACCGTTTGCAAGAAATAGAAATTATTAAACAAGGAAAGAAAAATCTAATTATCGATGCTTTTATTCAAAAGTTATATTCGCCAACTTTTAACAACGATAAGTATATTCAGCTTAGTAAGCAAATGGCTTTAAATACTCACGAAGATACAATGATTTATTGCCTGCTTGCTATGAAAGATAGAATAGACCGAAGTGAACTTCTTGTAAATACAAATAAACCAGTATTGTGGTTACTTGGCGAAAACGACCCTTTTGTACCATTTCAATTAGTAGAAACTATTCAGGAAAAAGCAAATTTAAAGAAAGTAATTATACCTAACTCGGCTCACATGAGTATTTTCGAATGTCCAGATTTAGTGCTAAATACTTTAATAGATTTCTTTAATAGTAATAAATAGTGAACGAAAATATTATAAAATACATTCGCCCAAAAAATACACCCGTAAAAGTTGGAAGCACATATATTGGGTATGGGCATCCCATAGTAGCACAAACAATGACTAACACAAAAACCGAAGATATCGATGCTACATTTAAGCAAATAACTGAATTATATGAAAGTGGTATTGAATTGATTAGAGTATCTGTTCCATCTGAAAAAGCATTAAAAGCTTTATACGAAATAAAACAAAAACTTATTAAAAAAAGAATTAACGTCAATATTATTGCAGATATTCATTTTAATGCTGTTCTTGCCGAAAAATGCGCTACTTTTGTAGAAAAAGTAAGAATTAACCCCGGAAATTACGTTGATTCCCCTAATAAAGCACACAAATCGAATATTCCCGATAAAACTTTAATTGAAAACAAAATAAAGACATTAATAAACATATGTAAGCAGCACGGCACTGCAATTCGCATTGGAGTTAATTTTGGTTCGCTTTCGTGGCGTATAATTGAAAAATATGGCTACACACCCGAAGCAATGGTAAATTCGGCTTTAGAATTTATTGATGTGTTCGAAAAACTTAATTTTACAAACACAATTATTTCGCTTAAAGCAAGCGATGTTGTTACTACAATTAAAGCAAACACTTTACTAATTGAGCAACTGAATAAAAGAGAATATAAATATCCTATTCATTTAGGAGTAACCGAAGCTGGTTTAGACACCGAAGGAAGAATAAAATCTGTATTAGGAATAGGTATATTATTGTTATTGGGCATAGGCGATACAATAAGAGTTTCGCTTTCGGAGCATCCGCTGGTTGAAGTAATTGAAGCAAAAAAAATCTTAAATGTATTTAATAATATCATAAACAATCGCGGCACATGCAAAATTATTTATGTACCCGAAGAAGCTTTAAAAAACTCGACACCATTAAAAATAATAAATAAAAACAATCGCAGTTTTCGCATTTATTCTTTTAGTTTTAATAAGAACTTTTCTTTCGAAAGTAATAATTCTAAAAATATTTTGGGAATATACATAAACAAAGACGACGAAAATACACTTACCGAATTTATTATACTACTTGGATATTTGTTTTTTAAATTAGATTTTACCGAAATACTTATTCTTATCGATGTACCTAATACCGAAAAAATATTAGAAATTATTGATTACACTTTACATTTTTTGAATATCGATAAAAAATTTAATGAATATATCTCGTGTCCAACTTGTTCACGTTCTACAATAGATGTTGAACAATTAACGAGAAAAATTAAACTTGCTACAAAAAAGTTTAATAATTTAAAAATAGCCATTATGGGTTGTATAGTAAATGGCCCTGGCGAAATGCACGACGCCGATTACGGTTGCTTAGGTTCGGGAAATAATAAAATAACTATATATAAACAAGGCAAACCTATTGCAAAAAATTTAGAAATTAACGAAGGCATTAATTTTTTAATAAATTTAATTGAACATGAAAATAATAAAAACCTTTAAGGAATAACTTAAACATATCACTCCTATCTTAATAAAATTTTACCTAATATTTTGCATTTTTACTATACAAATTACATAACTATAAAAAAAATTAAAAGTTTCGAAGTAATTTTACTTAAAAACATTAATATTTGTGTTACAAATAACCTGAATAATCAAATTCGTGGTTCTTAAAAAAAATAAATTTATATACGGCATTATTTAAAACATAAATTTACAATAACTATGAAAACATAATGCTAATCGCCTGCAAAACAACAGTTTTTTAACTTTGTATTTACCATTTTTCAATTGTAAAAATTTATAAATATTGAAATATAGTTAGTTGATAAGTTTTAAAAACTCTTTTTTTATTTTTTTAGTGTTTAAAAAATATTTAATAACTAAACATTAGACGCTACAAAATAGCCTTAATATTTAAGTAAAACTCGCTAAAAAATAATGAAGTTACACTTTAAAATAAAAAACTTCTTACTTTACTTAGTATTTTTAACTTGCTATGTTAATTATATTTTTCGCTATAAGTTAACTTATAATACCTGTGTACCTTTTTTTATCTTTCAAACTATATAATACATACACATAATATGACATAGCCCCTATTTTTAATTTCAATACTTAACGAAACCCTATATAATAATTACTATATTATATAGGGTTATAAATTTCAAAAATTTAATTTCAAATTTCATACCTCAAACTTTGACTAAGGCAGCTAACGCACGCAGCGGCAGTAGGAGGTGTAATTGTACCAATCCCAACTGCCATTGATCTCGTCGAACACAATCCAGGTGTCGATGGGGGATGCGACTGTAGCTGTCCATATGTAGCCACTAACAGCTCCACCCGGCAATGGAATAGCATTAGTAAAATACCTCCAAGCCACCTCTCGTTGGTGGATGTGTTGCCTGTAAGATTGTAATAAGCAGGTGTAGATGTCCATACCACAGATAAATTAAACCCTCCGCTAGGGGTAGGAATGGCTCTATTGGTACGGTACATTATAGCTTCTTCGAAGGTGGGCATGCGCCAATCGTTATATCCTCCTTCTGTTAAATTACGACAATTATCAACACAGGTAATCCAAGTTCTGTCTCTTATACACATCT